>NZ_JAJNJA010000005.1:0-230198 GCF_022386995.1 Mammaliicoccus sp. N-M50
TTTTTGAGTTTTTCCGTATATGTTGCCGGCTAACGATCTTGTTTCGGTTTCTTGAACGTTACAATTTCTAACAATCTTGTTTTCGAGTCTTGATCGTTAGCCCCTTTCTCTCCACTATCCTTTTTTTGTATATCTTTGGTAAATTATGGTACAATATTTCTTATTGGAAATTTTTACAATTTATTGAGGAGACAATGAGAAATGAATGGTCAAATGAAAGAGATAAAGTCACATCCAATTCGTTATTTATATGGTTTAGATGGCTTACGTGCAATTGCGGTTATAGCTATCATTATTTATCACCTTAATCCTAAGTGGTTATCGGGTGGTTTTTTAGGTGTGGATACTTTTTTTATCATTTCTGGCTATTTAATTACGAGCTTATTAATCCATGAATATCAACATACTGGCACGATTGACCTCTTACATTTTTGGAAGAAACGTATTAAAAGGTTACTGCCGGCAGTCTTATTTTTATTAAGTATTGTACTCATATATACCTTATTATTTGAACCGAGTATTATTAAAAGTGTAAAACAAGATACGTTTGCTGCTTTATTTTATGTATCTAATTGGTGGTATATTTTTCATCATGTTAGTTATTTTGATAGCTTCAAAGTGATGCCACTTAAACATTTATGGAGTCTAGCGATTGAGGAACAATTTTACGTATTTTGGCCAATTTTATTAATGATATTACTTCGCATTAAAAAATTAAAAAGACATTTCTTTTTAGTTGTATTTATAGCTTCTCTTATTTCATTATTGTTAATGATTTTAATTGCTGAACCGAATGTTGATAATTCAAGAGTATATTTCGGAACAGACACTAGATTACAAACTTTGCTATTAGGTGTAATACTAGCATACATATGGCCGCCTTTTAGATTGAAACAGCATATTATAACGCCGTTAAAGATTGGAATTGAAACGATAGGTTGTATTTCAATTGCGCTATTAATTTATTTTATGTTGACTGTTTCATCCAGTGACAATTGGTTATACTTTGGTGGTATTTATCTTATATCTTTAGGTTCTTTACCTGTTATCGCGAGTGCTGTTCATCCTAGCACGTTATTATCTAAAGTATTAGGTAATCGATTATTGTTATGGATTGGACAGAGATCTTATAGTTTATATTTATGGCATTACCCTGTCATAACATTTATCAATAAACATTTCGTTCAAGGGCAAATCCCTTTTTACATGATATTGATAGAAATCATATTAACGTTACTGTTAGCTGAATGTTCATATCGTTATGTTGAAGTACCTATTAGAATACACGGGCTAGCGTATTTCAAACCTGGAAAAGCTCAATTAAAATCACTTATTGCTAAGAGTAGCATTACTTTAGTATTAATTGGTCTTACGTTAACAATACTTTCTGGACATTTTGATTATTTACAACAAACGCAACAACATCATGCCAAGAAGACTTTTAAAGTTTCAAATCACGATGATAGGAATAGTTTGATATTACCTATTCCTAAAATTAATGTTAATAGTGAACAAACCCATGATTATAAAGGGAAACATCAAGATAAAATGTTATTTATCGGTGATTCCGTCATGGTTGATATCGGGGAAGAAATACATAAAGCATATCCAGATGCAATAATAGATGGTAAAGTCGGTCGTAATTTAAATGACGCTATTCCACTCGTTCAAGAAAAATACAGTACATTTAATAAAGCCAATCAACAAGTCGTACTTGAACTTGGTACGAATGGAGATTTTTCTTATGATGATTTGACAAAGCTCATTAAAATGTTTGGTAATGCGCATGTATATGTCGTGAATACACACGTACCAAGAGATTGGGAACAAAGTGTCAACAAGAAACTTTCAAAAGCAGCAGATTCACATAAGAATGTTCAATTAGTCAATTGGTATCAAAAAGCAAAAGACCATTCAGAATACTTCGCCTATGACGGCGTGCATTTAGAATATAAAGGCGTACAAACACTCGTATCCGAAATAAATAAACACATCAAGTCATAATATTTGAAATTAACAAAAAACAGTCTAGAACCCTATTTTGTTCTAGACTGTTTTTTTTCGTTTAGCTCGTATTGTTTCTTCTATAATTGAACCGACTATGAGACCGACTGAGATGATGATTTTTCCTATTAATAAAATCATACGAAATCACCCTTTAATATCATATTTGAGTTCTGAAACAAGTATTTATATTTGTGCTAATAATCTATAAGATTGCATTCTATCCTCATGCGTTATTGTATTTGTACTGACCATGATTTCATCACATTGATATTCAGTTCGAATTGTTTGAAGTCTTGATTGAACGGTTTCAACATCACCAATAATCATATTGTCTTTCATGTCATTAAGCATTTCTTTTTCACGATCACTTAACGCATCAAATGTTTGTACTTTTTCTTTTTTATCTTCACCTTGTGCTTTAGGTATTAAACTTTCTATAGCAAGTGCTTCCGCTTCTTGATTATTCTCTGCACATATGACAGATACCGTTACAATCACTTTAGGTGTTTCTTGATTTCTTTGTTCAAAATGTTCACGGTAACGATCCACAATTGCACGACCATTTTGATCACTCATAAAAGCACCAAACACATATGGCATGCCATTTTTAGCAGCAAGTAAAGCACTTTTCTCACTTGTTCCTAATAACCACGGTGTTGGTGGTACATCAGGTTGTGGTAACACATTTACTTTATGATATTCGTGATCTACAGGAAATTGACCTTCCAAGAACATCAATAATTCTTCTAACAGTTCTGGTAAAGCCCACACTTGTTTCAAAAAATGCTTCGATAACGCATTAGTTGCTTCAGCTGAGCCACCGGGTGCTCTTCCTATACCTAAATCTACTCTATTTGGAAATAAAGTAGCCAAAGTATTAAACTGCTCGGCAACTTTATACGGTCTATAATGTGGTAACAAGATAGCACCCGCACCAATTCTAATACGGTTTGTATGCGCACCAATATAAGAAAGTAATACCTCTGGCGCTGAACTTGCAAGGTTGGACAAACCGTGATGTTCAGTTAGCCAATACCTTTCATAACCTAAAGCCTCTCCTAATTGCGCTAATGCCAACGAATCTTTAAAAGCATCACTCGCTGTTTGACCAGGTGCAATCGGTGATTGATCAAGTATACTCAATTTCATACCGTTCATCCCTTTTGGTCCTCTCGTATTTCTTTAAGCACAAGACGGTACACCGCAACTTGATTGTCCTCATATAAATTTGTTAAAGACGTTGAATAATTATAGATTTCACCTTTAAACTTCTTATCTTTATCCGGAACTTCAACATCAAAACGCCCTCTATATAACAAAACTGCAATATCGTGATACGCTTCACTCGTTACATTAAATTCAATTGTTACTTTATATAAACCATCTACAGTTTCGTCTTCAAAAAATGTTAATGGAATTTTCGTTTCATCTAAATATATATTTTCAACCAATTACGTCACCTTCAAAGTTTATATTTATTATCTAAGTTCAGTATAATATGTCGAAAGATATAATACATGCATTCTGTTTATAGTAAGTGAACATTATGATGAGCTCAAGTATAATTGATATGTAACTTGTAGCCTTATTTTTCTAATGCTTTTTGGTACTCATATAACGCAATAACCGTTTCAAATTTAAGCTTATTGATATCGTGTATACCTTGTCTAATTTGTTTAATAGTAGTCGCTGCAATTCCGATATCTTTATTAATTTTATAAGCGCTAATATCCTTATTATCTATTAACTTTTGTACCGTTGATATAACTTCTTGAATTGGTTCCATTTTCATTGCTCCTTATATAATTTACTTATTTTCTAACATTTATTATTTACACCAATATTACCTTATTACCCAATTAATTTAAACATCAGTTATGTGCAGAACCGCCTTTAAAAAAATAACCTCCTACCTATTAAGTAGGAGATTTATTTAAAATTTTAAATCTTTTTCGTCTAACGTTTCTTCAATAAAGTCTAACGTCTCTCTTATTGCTTCTAAATCAATATCAAATAATATTATTTTTCTTTCATCTTGAACATCTCGTTTTTTCTTAAAATACCCTAATGATTCAAGATTTTTTAAAGATGATGCAATTTCAGATGAAGAAGTGTTGTACATAAGTTTCCTCAGACGTCGCACATAAATTTTTGTAGCATTCATTTCATTTATATAAAACAACGTTATAATGTCTATTTTCTTTAACTTCTTCTTATCATGTATTTGATTCAAAACATCTTTTCTATGTAATTCATATTGTATAATGCCTTTCATACTAACCTCTCCTAACCTTTAAAAGCACTCAACTAAATATATTATTGAAACTCAAATACAATAAACATATTTTTCAATTCATTAGCTGCTATGGAATATACTAATAAATGAATACTCTATAATTTAAATATATGAGCCTTTTCTACACTAAGAAAAGGCTCATTATTTTTGGATTCAATAAACATCTATCCTCAGTCCTACACTAAATAAGAAGAATAAACTTACTTCATCTTCTCTATATTTAGAAATGACCAAATCTTAAACAATATTTAGTTCTTTATCGTTCAAACTTATACAAACATCACTTTTAACTAACCTTTTAAATTACATATCTTCTTTTTATTTAGTTACTTTTCTTCTCTTGAATAAGAGGAAGCTAGCACCAAATATACCTATTAAACTACCAATTAAACCTTTATCAACATTAGCTTCACCCGTATTCGGAAGCATTTGACTTTTATGATCTTTGTCACTATGCGTGTTCATATTTATTTTTCCAGAAGACATATTATTTTCATTATCATTATTTTGGTTATTCATATTTTCAGATTTAAGAGGAACCATCGTTTTATCTTTATTTCCTGGATTGTTAGCTTTAATTGGTTCCATTGGTTCCATTGGTTGCTCTGGTTGTTCCGGTTGCTCCGGTTGCTCTGGTTGCTCCGGTTGTTCTGGTTGCTCCGGTTGCTCCGGTTGTTCTGGTTGTTCTGGTTGTTCTGGCTGCTCTGGCTCTTCTGGCTTCACAGGTTTGTTACCATTACCGTCACCTTTTTGCCAATCATATTTTAAAAGTTTTTTACCAGACCATGTAGTACCTTCTGGTGCAGTTGAATTGTTTGAAAAATAAAATTCATCCATACTTTGTTGTTGTTTAATATTATCTGCAAGTAAAACTGGGACTGCTACTGTATAACCATAACCTTGCTCTACATCCATAGAAACAGTAACTTTCCCTTTAGAGCAAACGACTTTTATGTTGTATTTATCCGCATCTTTAACTGTATTTACGAGCGTATAGTTATTTTTAGCAACACCATAGTGTAAATTTAATCCATACTTTTCGATTGCTTCACAGTTATAATATGCATCTGGATAATTTTCAGAAATGAATTCTACAGTATGTCTGCCTGACTCTTTAAATTGAGGCGTTGAATACATATGTAAAATATCACTTACTCCTTCTTTATATTCTTGAACTGGCGTAAGAGATTCTGTATATCCAGAATATGTGCTTACTTTAAGATTTAAAGTATTATTTGTTGATACAAAATTATCATTGATCAATAATCCAACTTCTCGAGAAGTGTTGTTTTCCCAAATTGGTGAAGTTGCTTTTGTAACAATATTTAAGTTTGCATTTATGTCAGTATGTGTATCAAAGTAATTATCAGCAGTAAATATTAATTTGTTGTTCTCATAATTAACATTTCCTAATAATTCCCCTTCTTTATCATAAACATCTAACATCTTTGATCCACTATACTTATTCATATAATCTGGTAGCTTTATTTCAAACTTATCTCCAGGCTTTGCATTAGGATTAAATGTCATATTTAAAGCTAGATTAATATTTGTATTGTAATCAATAGTACTTCCATTCTCAGGAGATAACATCTTAACACTAATGTCTTGAATAATTGATTGATTGTCTGTTTCTGCTGAAGTTGCAGTCATTCTATCTGTATTTTCATTACGTTCATTATTTGAATCTGTATTTGCAGTTTCATTTGGTTGAGTGATATTTGATTCCATGTTTTCTTCTGTTGTATTTGAAGTTTGATTGCTGTTTGGCTGTCTTTCTTCTGTTGTTGCTTCATTTACACTTTCTGATTCTGTATTTTTATCATCATTTTGCAAGCTTTCTTTATTTTCCGCTTCGTTAGTGTTAGTGTCTGTGTTTTCCGTCATGTTGTTTGCGTTATTTATAGGATTTTCTTCACTCATTGTACTTTCTTCGGTCATAACATTTTCAGTAGCTTGATCATTCTCAGCTGCTTGCGCTTCTTGATTGACCCCTAAAAATATTAGTACCCCTAATAATACTGATCCTGTGCCAATAGAGTACTTTCTAATACTAAACCTTTGTTTATTAATTTTCCTTTCCACCTTAACTTCCCCATCCTTTTATCAAAACGTAAAATATGAAGTTTGCTTTGTAAATGATGTAAATATACACAATAAACTTCAGAAAAATTATACAATACATTTTGAAAAATTTTCAAGTACTTTTTATATAATTTTATAAGAATTCGATATTTTATTTAATATTTACGTTACAGTTGTTTTATTTATAAATAATTGTATGAATAAAAAATGTTAACAATGTAAAAACAAATATTTCCGTATATTAATTTAGTTTTATTCAAAGAATCTTGCTTATACACTATTTATTTTTATCGTATTAATTTAGCTTTATTAATATAGTTCTTATATTATTTTCCTACTATCCTTAACTACAAAATCAACAGTATAAGATTATTTTTTTAGTTTTTTAAAATAGTTATTTTAAGTGGAATTAAAGAACACTCACAACTAATTGGACACTCTAGAATTATCGTTATTTGTCACCCATTCATTAAATGCTTACAATATAATATGAATCTAAATGTGGACTTGAAATGTGGTGGGATTATTGTTAGAAAGACATGTGAAATTAATGAGGCTATTACTTTTAAATCGTGATAGTTATTTAAACGGGACTGAAATAGCTGACTATTTGAATGTTTCAAATAGAACTGTAAGAAGCGATATTAAATATATTAATAGTGAAATTAAAGATGTCATTATCAGTATTAAAGGGCGTGGTTATCAATTAAATCACGAGTTGTATCAAACTGAAGAGATAGAATCCATATTGAATCAATATACGGAAAAGAACGGCCAAACACTCATCAAGATGGCTTATCAATTATTAATGTATAAACGATCTGTTACGCTTGAACAATTATCTGAAGACTATGCTTTAACGAAGAATGAACTCATCGATCATTTAAATCAAATTCAAGCTTGGTGTGAATCTTATGACGTTGCGATTAAACTTGTTAAAAGAAAAGGTGTTACGGTAAGTGGCAATGAAATGGATATTCGCAACGCTATTCTTCATTTAAACCAACTCTCTACAAACAATGTTAAGGTAGAGGACTTCATTTTGAATGAAATCCCAAAAGCGCATAGCGAATTAATGATGCATATTATGGAACAACATTTAGAGCATAACCATATACAAACTTCAAAAGTACATATTAAACAGTTGCTCGTACACCTGATCATTATTTTCAAAAGAATCCACGATACAACAGAACAATGGGATATTAATCAAGAGGCATTGGCCATTTCCCGGGCAATTATAGAAGATATTAATAGACAACTTAAGTACACTTTAAGCGATGAAACAGCGAAGTTATTTTCATTTTTTATTAGCTATTATTTTGATAAATATGATCTTGGCTTCAAACAAATATTTATTCAAAGTTATATTGAACGTTTAATTTATCAAATGAATGCCAAAGTCGGTATAGATTTTATGCAAGATGCTGTACTTCGTGAAAATGTTTATTCACATTTTAGCAGAACATATTTGCGTATCGTTAAGAACGTTTATATTAACAATCCGCTTACAGAGGATATAAAACAGCAATACCCATTTGTGTTCAATGCATTATATGAAACGGTTCATTTACTGGAAGAAGATGCACAACTTAATTTAAGTGAAGACGAGATAGCCTTTCTAGCATTGCATTTTCAATCATCGATAGATCGTAATGTACAAGATCAATTTAACGTTGTCATTACTTGTTACTATGGACTTGGCATTTCAAGCTTATTAGAAGCAAAAATTCAAAAGTTAAACCATAAAATTAATATTACGGATACGATTAAACTTGAAGACGTTTCAACTTACCCATTTTCTAATACGGATATACTCGTTACAACACACGAAATTGATATGACACATATCCCTAGTAATGTACAAGTTGTTCAAGTATCGCCTTTATTTTCAGAAGAAGATGCACATAAATTTCAAACCATTTTAAATCAAAAGCAAAACCCTATTTTAAATAACGACGCATTATTGCCTATCGACTTTCTATCGGTACCAATCGAAACAGACATACATTCTACTGTTGATATATTCCAACATGCGGAACGTTTGCTTAATCAACAACATGCAATATCAAGTGGGTATATTGAAAGTGCATTAGAAAGAGAGAAGTTCTCATCAACTTATATTGGAAATGGCATCGCTATTCCACATGGTGACCCTACTAAAGTCTTTAAGTCACATGTATTAATGTTTAGACTCCGCCAAGATATATCATGGAAACAGCATAAAGTTCATTTAGTATTCTTCTTATCTATTGCAGACAAAGATAAACAAGTAATGAAGAAAATCATACACAGTATCGCTGCATTAACAGAACAAGATGTTAAACATTTACTAAAATTAGAAGATGAACCATTCAAACAATATATCATTGATCGTTTTAAAGAATAATTGCCACTACTAACGGCAATTATTCTTTTTTATGTTTCAGTGAATGCGTTTACAATTGAATTAAGAAGGAGCTGACGTTATGAAAATTTTAGCAATTACATCTTGTCCAAACGGGATTGCACATACTTATATGGCTCAAGAAAAATTAGAACAAGCCGCAAAAGAAATGGGCATAGATATTAAAGTAGAAACACAAGGTGGTGTCGGTGCAGAAAATGTTCTGACATCAAAAGAAATTAGAGAAGCGGACGGTATTATTATCGCTGCTGACAGACAAGTCGATTTATCAAGATTTGACGGGAAACGATTAATTAACGAAAGTGTTAGAGAAGGTATTCACAACCCTAAATTATTAATTCAACGCATCATCGATCAAGATGCACATATCCATCATGAAAAAGGTGGCAATAAACAAACTCATGATGACGAAGAACAAAAAAGTGGTCTACAAATGGTCTACCAACATTTAATGAATGGTGTCTCATTCATGGTGCCATTTATCGTAGTTGGTGGTTTATTAATGGCCATTGCTTTAACTTTAGGTGGGCATACAACACCTGAAGGTCTTAAAATTCCTGATGATTCATTCTGGAAATCCATTGAAAATATCGGTAGTTTAGCATTTAGTTTTATGGTTCCAATTCTAGCTGGTTACATTGCAGTTAGTATTGCTGATAAACCAGGTTTAGTACCAGGTATGATTGGTGGCGCAATTGCTGCTGATGGTAGCTTTTACGGAAGTGAAGCTGGTGCAGGATTCCTTGGTGGTATTGTTGCTGGTTTCTTAGCAGGTTATATTGCTAAATGGATTAAAAATATTAAAATTCCTAAAGCAATGGCACCGATTATGCCAATTATCATTATTCCTATTATTTCTTCAATTATTGTAGGACTTATTTTCATATTTGTTATCGGCGCACCGATTGCGAGTATTTTTGAAGGCTTAACAACATGGTTAAAAGGTATGCAAGGTACAAATAGTATTATCTTAGCGCTTATTATCGGAGCTATGATTGCATTCGATATGGGTGGTCCAGTAAACAAAGTTGCTTTCTTATTCGGATCAGCTTTAATTGCTGAAGGAAACTATGCCGTTATGGGTATGGTTGCAGTAGCTGTATGTACACCACCTATTGGTTTAGGTCTTGCTACTTTTATCAATAGACGTAAATTTAATAAAGGTGAAATTGAAATGGGTAAAGCATCATTTACAATGGGCTTATTCGGTATTACTGAAGGTGCTATTCCATTCGCCGCACAAGACCCATTACGTATTATTCCCGCAAATATGATTGGTGCAATGGTTGCAGCAGCTATTGCAGCTATAGGTGGCGTTGGCGATAGAGTTGCACATGGTGGTCCGATTGTAGCTGTACTTGGTGGTATCGATAAAATACTATGGTTCTTTATTGCTGTCATCATCGGAAGTAGTGTTACAATGCTTGTCACACTTTTATTAAAGAAAAAAGAAGCAACCGTTGCAACACCTGAAATGGAATCATCTAATAGTGGTATGACAACATCATTTATGGGATTAGATGAAGATGATAACAATCAAAAAGAATCATCAAATGATGAAACTCAGACAGAATCAGAACAAGTCTTTCACGAAAAAGTCATCACAATAGAAGACGCTGAAATGTCTCGAGATGACGCAATCGATAAACTAATTCACAATTTAAAACATCACAACTTTATAGACGATGAAAAAGCGTTAAAAGAAGCTGTATTGAAACGCGAATCAGAATCAACAACAGCAATTGGCATGAATGTAGCCATCCCACACGCTAAATCAAACGTTGTCAAACAGCCTGTCGTAGCTGTTCTTAATAACAAACAAGGTGTTGAATGGGAAAGTTTAGATGAAACACAACCTAAGATCATCTTCTTAATTGCTGTACCAAATGATAGTAGTGACACACACTTGAAGTTATTACAAAAACTGTCACGTACGCTTATGGACGATGATACTAGAGAAAAATTAATCAACGCTGAAAGCACAGAAGCTATTTATAACATTTTGAAAGAAATTTAATTTAAAAAGGGAGCGGGACAGAAATCTAATTTAGATAAAAAAGATTTCGTAGTCCCGCCCCGGCAAGGATGACTAGAGTTGAAAAAAGCTTGGTACAAGCGCATTTTCAATTCAGACATCTACTGCCAAGATACTAAAAAAGTCTGAGACATTACATTATGTCCCAGACTCTTTTCTATGTCTTATAAGTCTAACTGCATTGCTCTATTTCGTGATACTTCTCACCTATCTTGCGTGCCGCTTCTCTTCCACCCATAATATTTCTAGCGAAAGGTCCCAATTCTAAATCAGCTAATCCACCTGATACGAATAAATTCGGCAGCCATTCTAAATGTTTGCTAATTTCAGGATACCCACATTTATTGAGTGGTGCTTTATATTCATGAATTAAACGATTTAATATTGGTTGTGTTAATAAAGTATTATCAAATCCTGTTGCCAATAATATATGGTCATAATCCATATGTTTCCCATCAACTGTTATGATTTGATGATTGTTAATATGATCTAATTCATTGAGATGTATCGTTAGTCTGCCCTTTTTCACATATTTCTTTAATCTAATGAATAACTCTTGTGGCATCGAACCTTTATGACGTTCTTTTAAGACAATATCCATCTTCTCTTCTGGATCTATCACTTTTGAAAAGCTTGCCATATTTTTAGGTCCTAACCACCCTGGATCAGCATCAAAATCATGAATTTCTAACGGCTTGTTCGTCCATAAATGTACATGTTTTTCATCATCATGATAAATTAATTTTAACGCTAAATGTGCAGCCGATATCCCACTTCCAACGACATGAGAACTTTCTTTAAATTGAATATTAGTATCTTCAAAAATATGTTGTACATCTGGTGCATGTTCATACATTTTTGGAATCTTTGGCTTATGGTTACAACCAGATGCGATGATGACATTCTGTGTATATATCATCTCCCCTGATTCCAATACGACACACCAATTATCTCGATATTTCTTTATATCTACTGCAGTATCTTTAACATGACATTCATGTAATCGATAATATTCAACTTGTTCTGCTGTATGGTCCATAAACATATCTCTTTTCGGTCTTTTATACTTACCATAAATACCACCTGCATAATCCATTTTCTTAAAATATTGTTTTAAATGAAAAGGATTTGGGTGAACATGGTGTACGATTGGAGACCTTAAATAAGGCATACTAATATTTTGCGTTCGATGGTCAAATTGATGACAGAACACATCGTGCGGGTCAATAATTGTTAAGTCTTTATTTTTTAATCCTTTAACTTTTAATTCTAATGCTATCGTTATCGCGTGGATACCACCACCTACTATCGTCCACTTCATCTTATCACCTTTATTCTTTTTTAAATCGTAATCAGTACGTTTTATATCATAACCGATTTTACCTATCTTTTGCAACTGAACATTTATACAAACTTGACATCGATTATTAAAAACTATACATTGAAAGTAATTAAATAGATGCACTAGGGGTGTTTTTTTAACTGAGATGAGTATGAACTCGAACCCTTTGAACCTGAACTAGATCGTACTAGCGTAGGAAAGTGTTTGTGAAAAGAATTTATAGGGATGACTATGCCCTTTTTATAAATATCTTTGTTTTTACACAACTTTCTTACGAGAAGGTTGTGTATTTTTTTATTTAAAATTCTATATGGGAGTGTTACATATGACAAAGACAATTTTAGTAACAGGTAGTAGCAGAGGATTAGGCGCAACAATCGCACGTACATTAGCATCTGAAGGACATCAAGTCATCATTAATTATCATAATAGTAAAGCGTTAGCAGAACAGTTAGTTGCTGAAATCGGTGCAGAACAAGCGATTGCTATTCAAGCGGATGTGACAAATCGTTCTGAAGTTGACCAGTTAATTGATGAAGGTACGAAACATTTTGGAAAAATTGATGTCGTTGTCAACAATGCTTTAGTTAACTTTAAATTTGACCCAGTAAAACAAAAAGCATTCGTCGATCTTGCATGGGAAGACTATCAACAACAAATTGATGGCACATTAAAAGCAGCATTTAATATTGTGCAAAGTGTTGCACCACAATTCATTGAAAGAAAACAAGGTGCTGTCATTAGCATCGGTACAAACTTATTCCAAAATCCTGTCGTACCTTATCACGAATATACAACTGCGAAGGCTGGTTTAATTGGTTTCACGCGTAATATCGCTGCTGAATTAGGTCAATACGGCATTACAGCCAATGTTGTTTCAGGTGGCTTACTCAAAACGACCGATGCCAGCTCTGTAACAACACCTGAAGTGTTCGACTTAATTGCTCAATCAACACCTCTTAAAAAAGTCACTTCACCACAAGATGTCGCAAATATGGTGAGCTTCCTTGCTTCTGATAAAGCAAGTGGTATAACTGGCCAAAATTATACTGTAGATGGCGGCTTAACAATGAACTAGAATTCCAAAAGAGAGATAAGGAGAATAGAAATGCGTAATTTAAGAAGTGATCAACTCAATATTGGTGTCTTATTATATGGCTGTGGCCATCATCAAGCTGCATGGCTTATGGAAGACTCCTCTATCGAACAGATTGGTGATATCTCTTATTATCAATCATTAGCACAACTATCAGAAAGAGGTTTATTAGATGCCGTATTCTTTGCAGATAATCAATCATTCCCTGCAAAGTCAGATAGCGAATTACCTGCATTCTGGTTAGATCCAATTGTGAATCTAACTGCTATATCACAAGTTACACAACATATTGGTCTAGTTTCAACAATATCAAGCTCATTTTCAAATCCTTATACTGCTGCTAGGCAAATTTTAACGCTCGATCATGCGACGAATGGTCGTGTTGGTTGGAACTTAGTAACATCTATGACAGATATAGAAGCTCAAAATCATAGTATGAAAGCTTTACCTCAGCATGATGCTAGATATCATAAAGCTCAAGAATTTGCTGAATTGATGGACAAACTATTTACATCTTGGCATAAAGAAGACTTCGTTCATGACCGTCATAACAATAAAGTGATTAATCATGAGCATGTGCATGCTTTTCATCATTCTGGCGATTATTTCCAAGTAAATGGACCTTTATCGACACCAAGTAGCCCACAAGGGAAACCTGTCGCTATGCAAGCTGGTGCATCCAAACAAGGTATTGCATTAGCCGTCAAACATGCAGATGCAGTTTATTCAGTTTCATGGAATTTGAAACAAGCGAAAGCTTATAGAAATAAATTAAATACGGCTATTAGCGAAAGTGATACACCCGGGAAATACATTAAAGTCTTCCCAGGATTAGTCACTTATGTTGGCGAAACACGAGAAGAAGCACTGCTCAAAAAAGAAAAATTAGATAAAGCTTTACCAATTGAAAATGCCATCAAACAATTAAGTACGTTTGTTAGACAAGATTGTTCGAAATGGGCATTGGATGAACCTGTCCCAGAACTTCCACCTGTAGAAGCGTTCGATGGTCCAGTAGGCAGATATGAAACAATTTTAGAAATTATAGAAGATACCGCCCCTACAGTGAGAGAATTATTAGGATATCTCAATGCAGGTGGTGGGCATCTCACATTAATAGGAACACCTGAAGAAATAGTAGATGAAATGGAGCTTTGGTTTAAGTCTGGTGTTGCAGATGGCTTTAATTTAATGCCACCTACTTTACCACATAGTCTTGAAGATTTTGTAACATACATCGTTCCAGAATTACAACGACGTGGACTCTATAGAGAAGCTTATTCAAGTCAGACATTTAAAGAACTTTTAAATGTCCATTAAAAAATCAAATAAGATAAATAAATGACAACAACAACTGAAATAGAACTAAACAACGTAGACATGAAGACTAATTCTGCAGCTAAAGCTGGATAATTATCATATTCTTGCGCAATAACTGAACTGTTCACAGATGTTGGCATCGCTGAAGCAATAAATAGTGTTTGTGCGATAATGCCATCTAACCCCATGCATTTTATAATGACTAATGCGATAGCTGGTCCAACAACTAATCTTATAAAGATATAAATATAAGAAGATGACCATTTAAAATTAAGTTTAATATTGGCAATTTGTGCACCGAGAAGAATTAAAGCAATCGCAATCATAGCATCAGACAAATAACTGACAGTCGTCCACATGAACTCAGGAATTGGAATATGATTATAATTTAAAATAATAGCAAGAACGAGTGCATATATAATAGGCATCTTAAAATAATTGAGTAATGCTTTAAGTTTACCTAATTGAACAGATTGAATTGCGAAGACACCATATGTAAACGTGAAGACATTTTGCAGTGTTAATACAATAACTTGTGCAGACATTGCGAGTGGATCACTTTTAAATACAATATCATTTAACGGCGCACCGTAGTTACCAGAGTTAAAGAAGAGCACACTGTTTGTTAAAGTCGTCTCTTTACCTTTATCTAAATTTTGCATTTTGGCGATAGCAAAAGCGACGATATATAAAGCAATTATGTATATGACGAAGAATACGATGATTAATAATAATAAATTGACCGCTAACTCAGCTTTGTAAAACTTCGCAAAAATAAATCCAGGCACAAACACATTGATATTTAATTTTGCGAGCGTACGTAAATCAAGTTTCACACGCTTTTGAAGCACATAACCTAACGCCGTCATTAGAAAAATCGGTACAACAACCGTTAGTAAAATATTCAGCATTTCAGACAAAAAGACACCCCCACGATGTATAAGATAAGTTTTTGATAGTAATATCATAACATTCTTATTAAATCGTTGGGCGTCTTTTTAATATTACAAATAATCGTGTGCTATATGTGAGAGAATAATACAGGATTTGAATCATGTTAGGGCTGGGATGTGCGAGAGAATTAGGTTTTTATGGAACTCGTGAGTTTATTTTGACTTTAACTCACATCTTCAGCTATCTCGTGTGTTTACTACCTCTTTAACTCACATCTTTGACGATCTCGTGTGTTTACTACCTCTTTAACTCACATCACAGCCAATATTCTTATTTCATCATTACTCAATTTATAAAATATACACTATGACTTCATTAACCTCCTTACTACACCTCTTAATTTACACAAAAAAGAAGAATCTTGGACAAAAATTCATTTGTCCAAGATTCATTCACACTAGTAAATATAATGGTTTCATTATATTTGTATATGCTCGTAATTGAATTATATCATGTCTTCCAATTACTACCAACTACTTACACTCAATACATTAAAATACATCAAATTTTATCATTATACATATTTGAATTTTTAGTAAATTCAATTTATTTTATTGAAAACCATTTTCATTTGTATTATGATTTTATTTAATATGTTTTTTTAGACATTATTTTAATCAACAAAGGAGCGTCAATCATGAGTGAAAATAGCAATCTTGTAACTTCTACACAAAATATAATTGAACAAGCTTTATATAAATTAGGGTACGATGAAGGTCTTTTTGAATTGATTAAAGAACCTGCTAGATTTTTAAGAGTTCGTATTCCAGTTAAAATGGACGATGGATCTGTAAAAACTTTTACAGGATATCGATCTCAACATAATAGTTCAGTGGGACCTACTAAAGGTGGCGTCCGCTTCCACCCTGATGTAGATGAAAATGAAGTAAAAGCATTATCTATGTGGATGACTTTAAAATGTGGTCTCGTCAACTTACCTTATGGTGGTGGTAAAGGAGCCATTCAATGTGATCCTCATAGCATGAGTCAAAACGAACTAGAAAGATTGTCACGTGGATATGTTAGAGCAATTGCTCAAATCGTTGGACCTACTAAGGATATCCCAGCACCCGATGTATATACGGATGCTCAAATCATGTCTTGGATGATGGATGAATATAGTATTATGCATAAAGTTAACGCGCCAAATTTCATTACAGGTAAACCCATTTCATTAGGCGGTTCACTTGGTCGTGAACAAGCAACAGCTCTAGGTGCTGTAATTACGATTGAAGAAGCGGCTAAACGTAAGCATATTAATATCGAAGGGTCAAAAGTTGTTATTCAAGGATTTGGTAATGCCGGTAGCTTTATCGCTAAAATCCTCCATGATAAAGGTGCAAAAATTGTATGTATCTCAGAAAGTCGTGGTGCTTTATATGATCCAGAAGGTTTAGATATTGATCATTTATTAGAGCTTCGTAAAGAACACGGTAGAATCACACCTCTATTTGATAACATTATTCCGAACGAAGATATATTTGGAATTGATTGTGACATTTTAGTACCAGCAGCTTTAGCAAACCAAATCACCGCACAAAATGCAGGAGACATTAAAGCGAGTATAGTAGCAGAAGCGGCTAACGGTCCTACAACACAAGAAGCAACTCGTATTCTGACAGAAAATGATGTACTTTTAATTCCCGATGTACTTGCCAGTGCTGGTGGTGTAACTGTTTCATATTTTGAATGGGTACAGAACAATCAAGGACTTTATTGGTCTGAAGAAGAAGTGAATCAGTTATTAAAAACTAAGATTGTCGAAGCTTTTGACAAAGTATATGACATTTCACAAAAGAGAAAACTAGACATGAGATTATCAGCTTACGTTGTAGGTGTTAGACGTACAGCCGAAGCAACACGATTCAGAGGATGGGCTTAATAAATAGAGTATTAATGAAAATAGTGAAGTCTTGGCTTTACTCAGTACTTAAGCCACGACTTGGACAATCTCTTGGCTTTACTCAGTACTTAAGCCATGACTTGGACAATCTCTTGGCTTTATTCATCACTTAAGCCACGACTTCAGCCATCTCTTGGCTTTACTCAATACTTAAGCCACGACTTGGACAATCTCTTGGCTTTATTCAGGCGTTAAGCCATGACTTGGACTATCTCTTGGCTTTACTCAATACTTAAGCCATGACTTGGACTATCTCTTGGCTTTACTCAGTACTTAAGCCACGACTTTAGCCATCTCTTGGCTTTACTCGGTACTTAAGCCACGACTTGAGCGATCTCTTGGCTTTCCTCAGCACTTAAGCCAAGACTTCAGCTATCTCTTGGCTTAACGACTCTATTAAGCCATGACTTTCTCTATCTCTTGGCTTTACTCAATACTTAAGCCACGACTTTCACCATCTCTTGGCTTAACGACTCTATTAAGCCAAGAATCACCTATCTCACTTATATTTCACCCTCAATATGTATCAAAAAAGCAGGAACCTCACTTGTGGTTCCTGCTTTTTACTATATTAACTATTCAAAATAGTGATGTGCTTTAAGGAATTTTTCTGCGATTATAGCGGGCTCTTCTTTTTGGCCGTCTGCTTGATAATTCAATTCTTGCATTTTTTCAGTGGATACTTTCCCAACCAATTTTTCTATTGATTTTTTAGCTTTTGGATTATGTTTCAAATATTCATTTGTTGCTAATGGGCTGGCGTCATATGGTGGGAAGAAGTGACGATCATCTTCTAGTGTCACTAAATCATAAGCAGCTATTCTTCCATCTGTTGTATACCCAAGTGCGGCATCAATGCTTTTATTCTTCAATGCATCATATACGAGTCCGATTTGCATTGTTCTAATATCTTTAAATTCAAATCCGTACGCTTTTGAAAAAGCTGGATAGCCGTCCCCTTTTCTCTTAATCCATGTAGGGTCACTTGCTACTCTTAGTTCGTCTTTATGCTTTGCTAAATCTGAAACTTTTTTTAAATTGTACTTTTTAGCTGTATCTTTAGTAACTGTAAATGCAAAGGTATTTTCAAATCCATATGAGTCAAAAAATGTTTGATCAAATTTCTTTTGAAAACCTGTTTTAACAGCTTTCTCAGCTTTTTTAGTATTTGTAATGGGTTCAGAGTTTAAAGCACCTACTAAATCAGTACCTGTATATCTTGTCGCGGATATTTGCGCATTATCATTTAATATCGCGTTATGTTCAATTACCGCAGAACCAAGATTATTTACAATTATCGGTTTGACTTGTCCTTTTGTATCATGCTCGATTTGTAGGCGAATCATATGCGCCATGATTTGAGACTCGCTTGTAGCAAGCGCCGTAATTTTCACTGTATCAGACGATGCGCCACCTAAGCCTGGTAAAGTACAACCGCTTAATAATAATGTACAAATTAAAATTAAAGTAAGTTTTTTAAATTTGATAACGATTCTCCTCCATTTTATGTATATTTGTATAGTATTATATTAGCATAAATTGATTGCCTTATTTTTCTACCATTTGGAAAAAGATTTTGAAGCGGAATGTATAACAATGTTTAGTTTATATTCAATTATACAACTGGTATAATGTGTATTAAGATAAAATATATCATTAAACATATAAACGCACGGAGGATAAATGAATGGACGACTCATTAAGAAGCAAAAGGAAGAATGAACATATTCAGCTGGCATTAGATACGTATTCACCAGTTAGTACTGATTTTGATAAAGTACAGCTTATACATCAATCCATTCCTTCTATTAATAAAAATCAAATTGATTTATCAGTAAAATTTCCGCATTTCACGTTTAAATACCCTATTTATATCAATGCGATGACGGGTGGAAGTGAAAGAGCAGCAACTATTAACAAAGAGTTAGCTCAAATCGCTAAAGCTTGTAACATACCTATGGCAGTAGGTTCTACACATTCAGCCCTAAAAGACCCTAACGCTGAATCAAGTTTCACAGTAGTACGTGACGAAAATCCTGAAGGTCTAATATTCAGTAATGTCGGAGCAGATATTGAATATGCAAAAGCTAAGAAATCTATAGAACTTCTAAATGCTGACGCCCTACAAATTCACGTCAATGCACCTCAAGAACTGATAATGCCTGAAGGTGATACTGAATTTGAAAATTGGCTAACAAACATTCAAGAAATTCAAGATAATATTGATATACCTGTGATAATCAAAGAAGTTGGTTTCGGTATGAGTGCTGAAACGATTCAAAAAGTTAAAGATATTGGTATTCAATACGTAGATGTTAGTGGTAGAGGCGGTACGAATTTTGCGGACATTGAAAATCAAAGAAGACCATTAAAAGATATGGCATTCTTAAATCAATGGGGACAAAGCACTGTTCAAAGCTTATTAGAAGCACAATTATTAAATGCAGATATTCACATATTAGCAAGTGGTGGCGTTAAAAACCCACTCGATGCCATTAAGTCTCTTGTACTAGGTGCAGAAGCTGTTGGCTTATCTGGATATGTTCTCAAATATTTAGATGCTTATGGCGTAGAAGATACAATTGAACATATGAAACAATTTATCGAACAAATGCATGTCATTGCTAATTTATTGAATGCATCAAACGTATCTGATTTAAAATCAGTCAGCTATGTATTGTCTCCAGAATTACAGACATATGTAGAACAACGCGCGAAATCAATTAAAGCTTAATCAGAAAAACAGCTTTTCCACTTCTCGAAAAGCTGTTTTTTATATGTTTATAATATCTTTTACATCATTCATATTTTTCGCAATTTAATATTCATTTTCATTGTAAGTTAAAAGTGATAATATTAAACATATATATTAAACACATCTTTAAAGTACATGTGTACTTTTCTATATTGTACAACTTAAAGGAGAGATTATTATGGCTGATCAACATATACCATCTTTATATTATACGGAAGCTTCAAAAAGTGCTGTCCCACTACTTGCGCATGAACAACACTTGCAAACTGTAACAGCTGAACCTTGGCTCAAAATTTCTGATGAAGGTCTTCAATTAGAAGGTTTATGCTTTGATAGAAATCATAATCTATTCTTATGCGAAGTATTTGGCGGGACTATTTTCCACGTTGATTTACCTGAGAAAAAAGTTAATACAGTATTTAAATCTGAGAAAACTAACCCGGCTTCTGTTAAAATACATAAAGACGGACGATTATATATGTCTTATTTAGGTGACTTCAAAAGTTCTGGTGGTATTTTTGCGACTGATGCAGACGGCAAAAATCCACAAAGTATCGTTTCAGATATCGATACAGAATATTGCGTTGATGATTTAGTATTTGATAGTAAAGGTGGATTCTACTTTACTGATTTTAGAGGATACTCTACAAATCCACTTGGTGGCGTATATTATGTTTCACCAGATCATCAAACAATTACACCTATTATTCAAAATATCGCAGTAGCAAATGGGATTGCATTAAGTACAGATGAACGTGTACTATGGGTAACTGAAACAAATGCGAATAGATTACATCGTATTTCACTAGAAGAAGACGGTGTGACAATCGAACCATTTGGTGCATCTATTCCATATCATTTTACAGGTCATGAAGGCCCGGACTCTTGTTGTATTGATAGTGATGATAACCTTTATGTTGCTATGTATGGTCAAGGTAGAGTACTTGTCTTTAACAAAAGTGGTTACCCTATCGGACAAATATTAATGCCAGGTCGCGATCAAGGGCATATGTTAAGATCGACACATCCTGCATTTATACCAGGTACAAATCAATTAATCATTTGTGCCAATGATATAGAACGTGGTGGCGATTCTTGGTTATTTACAGCGAAAGGCTTTGCAAAAGGTCATAATAGCTATCAATTTCATTAAAAATTGTAATAATTACACATTAATTAGTTAAAGTTTTTGAATATATGGTGACAGAGCTTTATAATAATAAAGTGTTTAACAAAAATAAAATAAGAAATACTAAAGGTGATTGAAAATATGGCACAAATAGGATACGGGGAAGCAAATGGGAAAGTTATTTTAATAGGAGAACATGCTGTTACTTTTGGACAACCAGCAATAGCGATTCCATTTACAACAGGTAAAGTGAAAGTAACGATCCAGTCTCTTAACGCTGGTGATACTTCATATATTAATAGTGATGTATATGAAGGAACGTTACAATCAGCTCCTGAACATATTAAATCTGTTATTTCAAGATTTATCGATAAACATCATATCGAAGAGCCTATAAATGTTAAATTCGAAACAAATCTTCCCCCTTCAAGAGGATTAGGTTCCAGTGCTGCTATGGCTATCGCCTTTGTAAGAGCAAGTTATGATTATATAGGAGAGCCTCTTTCTGACGAATTATTAATAGAAGAAGCGAATTGGGCAGAACAAATCGCACATGGCAAACCGAGTGGCATCGATACTCAAACGATTGTCTCTAATAAACCAGTATGGTTCCAACAAGGAAAAGTAACAACTTTAAAACCACTATCCATAAACGGCTATATGGTCGTGATTGATACAGGTGTTCAAGGTTCTACTAAACAAGCAGTCGAAGATGTCCACCAATTATGTGATCATAACGAACAATATATGCAATATATAGAGCATATTGGTACGCTCGTATATGATGCTAATGAAGCAATCGAACATCATGATTTCACAAAATTAGCACACGTATTTGAACGTGCACAAGAAAATTTACGCAAGTTAACAGTTAGTCATGACAATATTGAAGCATTACTTGAAATAAGTAAATTACAAGGTGCAACTGCTGGTAAACTTACAGGCGGCGGCCGTGGTGGTAGCATGATTGTACTCGCTCAAAATCTCGACATTGCTGAAAAAATTGCAACAAGTGCTGAAAAATTCGGTGCTCATCATACTTGGATTGAAAATTTAGGAGGTTAACGAGATTGAATATGAGTGGTAAAGCCCGCGCGCACACAAATATTGCTTTAATTAAATATTGGGGAAAAGCCGATGAATCACTGATCATCCCCATGAATAATAGCTTATCCGTTACGCTTGATAAATTTTATACAGAAACAAAAGTAACATTTAGTCCTGAATATACAAAAGATATACTCGTTCTAAATGGTGAAGAAGTAAACGAAGAACAATCGAAGAAAATTTATCAGTTTATGAACCTTGTAAGAGAACGTAGTCATACTTCACACTATGCTTATATTGAAAGTGTCAATTATGTTCCTACAGCAGCAGGTCTTGCTTCATCGGCAAGCGCATTTGCAGCCCTCGCTGCAGCTTGTAACGAAGCACTCAACTTAAATATGTCTGATAAAGATTTATCAAGATTAGCTAGAAGAGGTTCAGGCTCAGCTTCTAGAAGTATTTTTGGTGGATTTGCTGAATGGGAAAAAGGTCATGACGATGAAACATCGTATGCACACGCAATCGATGCACAAGGTTGGGAAGAAGATTTATCAATGGTATTTGTTGTCATCAATAACCAATCTAAAAAAGTATCTAGTCGTTCAGGTATGTCCCATACGAGAGACACATCTCGCTTCTACCAATATTGGTTAGATCATGTTGATGAAGATATTGCATCAGTTAAAGAAGCTATACGTAATAAAGACTTCAAACATTTAGGTGAAGTCATCGAAGAAAATGGCTTACGCATGCACGCTACTAATTTAGGTGCACAGCCACCTTTCACATACTTAGTACCAGAAAGTTATGAAGTTATGGATATTGTACATCAATGTAGAAAAGCTGGATATCCGTGCTATTTTACAATGGATGCAGGTCCAAATGTTAAAATATTAGTCGAAAAGAAAAACCAGCAATTTATAATAGACGCTTTACTTAAATCTTTTAATAAAGAACAAGTTATTGCGAGTGATATTACAAACACAGGAATTGAAATTATTGAGTAAGGAAGAGATATAATGATTCAAGTCAAAGCGCCAGGAAAGCTGTATATTGCTGGAGAATATGCAGTAACAGAGCCTGGATATAAATCTGTCTTAATTGCAGTTGATCGATTTGTGACAGCAACAATTGAAGATACGAATTCATCATCAGGATTTATCCATTCTAAGACTTTACATCATGAGCCGATTACATTTACAAGAGAACAAGACAAAATCATCATTTCTGATAATGATGCTGCAGATCAGCTTAAATATATTACACAAGCTATAGAAGTCTTTGAACAATTTGCTAAAAGTTCCAATGTCACATTAAGACATTACAACTTAACAATTGATAGTAACCTTGATGATGCATCCGGTCATAAATATGGTTTAGGTTCTAGTGCAGCAGTATTAGTATCTGTTATCAAAGCTCTAAACGAATTCTATAACTTACAATTATCAAATTTATTTATTTATAAGTTAGCTGTTATCGCTAATATGAAATTACAAAGTTTAAGTTCTTGCGGTGATATCGCAGTAAGTGTTTATACAGGTTGGTTAGTCTATAGTACTTTTGATCACGTTTGGGTCAAACAACAAATAGAAGAAACATCTGTAATGGACGTCCTTTATAAAAACTGGCCAGGCTTACACATCGAACCACTTCAAGCACCAGAGCATATGGAAGTATTAATCGGTTGGACAGGCTCACCCGCTTCTTCACATCATTTAGTAAGTGAAGTCAAACGCTTAAAAGCAGACCCAACAATATATACACAATTTTTAGATCAATCACAGAAATATGTCGAACAACTTATTAAAGCATTTAAGACAAACAATATACAAGGTGTTCAAGATACAATTAGAAAGAATCGTACCGTTATACAATATTTAGATTCATTCGCTACAATTGATATCGAAACACCACATCTTAAAAAATTATGCGATATCGGAGAATCATACGGTGGCGCAAGTAAAACATCAGGAGCTGGCGGTGGCGACTGCGGTATCACAATTGTAGAAAATGATAGAAATAAACAAAAAATATACAATGAATGGTCAAGCAATGGCATTAAGCCACTGAACTTTAGTATTTATCACGGACAATAAAATGAGAAAAGCTAGGACTTTGAACAAGTCCTAGCTTTTTTTCGGAATGATATATGGGGAACCGTGGGGAATGTTGCTAGTCACGGCCGTCTTGCAATATTCGACGCCTCTATGTTGCTAGTTAGGGCTGTCTTGCAATATTCGGCGGCCCTATGTTGCTAGTCATGGTCGTCTTGCAATATTCGATGCCTCTATGTTGCTAGTCATGGACGTCTTGCAATATTCGGCGGCCCTATTTATCTAGTTTGATCAGTCTTGATAAATACAACGTCTCTATTTATCTTGTTTGATCAGTCTTGATAAATACAACGCCTCTATTTATCTTGTTTCGCCTGTCTTGATAAATACAACGCCCCTATTTATCTTGTTTCGCCTGTCTTGATAAATACAACGCCTCTATTTATCTTGTTTGGTCTGTCTTGATAAATACAACGCCTCTATTTATCTTGTTTGGCCTGTCTTGATAAATACAACGCCCCTATTTATCTAGTTTGGTCTGTCTTGATAAATACAACGCCTCTATTTATCTTGTTTGGCCTGTCTTGATAAATACAACGCTCATATTTATCTTGTTTGGTCTGTCTTGATAAATACAGCGCCTCTATTTATCTTGTTTGGTCAATCTTGATAAATACAACGCCCCTATTTATCTTGTTTGGTCTGTCTTGATAAATACAACGCCTCTATTTATCTTGTTTCGCCAGTCTTGATAAATACAACGCTCATATTTATCTTGTTTGGCCAGTCTTGATAAATACAACGCTCATATTTATCTTGTTTCACCTGTCTTGATAAATACAACGCTTTTATTTATCTTGTTTCACCTGTCTTGATAAATACAACTTCTCTGCCCCCATCTCACATACCTCTTTATTTATATTTATTCATCATTTCTTGGGAAATGTGGCAATAATCGTCTGGACATTTTGCTAAACGGTCTTGGTGTTCTTCTGCGCTTCGTACATAATTCTCTAATGCTTTAACCTCAACTGCAATTCGGTCTGCATCGCTTCTATTTGCTATAAATTGACGTGCAGTTTCTAAATGATGCTCTTCTTCACTATAGACTCCTGTTCGATATTTCAACCCAACGTCTTCACCTTGTTTGTTCACACTATATGGGTCTATAATTTCAAACAAGTATGCCATCAAATCTTCTACACTAACGATTGCAGGATCAAATACAGTCTTTACACATTCTGCATAACCATCGTATTCACCTTCAAGTGTACGGCTACTTCCATTCGCTCTACCCGCTTCTGTCTCAATTACACCAGGTAACGTCTTTACAAAAGCTTGTACGCCCCATAAACAACCGCCTGCTAAATATATCGTTTCCATAGCCAACTCCCACTACACTTTTATATTAAGTGTTTTTGATTATTACAATTTTATTATTAAATCGATTTTTAAGATAGACTATATACTTAAACCATTTCAAATAGCGCCATCTATGTGAGTATCTATCAAAGTAATTATATTCTTTAACAACTTTCCAACTTCCTGGCAAAATATCTTTTAACTCTGCGACATTATTATAACCAAACTTAAATAATGGTTTACTAGAAAGTTTAGAGACAGATGGATGATTATTAGTATGTTTAGTCATAAACTTTGAACAAAATTCAGAAGCAATTACTAAATGATGCTTATCAAATGACTGAGCAATCTCTTTATACAAAGCTTCAATTTCTACTTTCTCAAAATACATTAACACACCTTCAAATATTATTAAAATATCACTATCTTCTTTAAAATGTACATTACGTTTAACATCATCAATCCAAGTATAATCAAACATAGACTTATTAATCATTTTATAAAAATATGTTTCATTAAAAAATCGTCTTCTAAGATTTATACTTTCAGGTACATCAATATCAATCCATGGTATCTTATTCAATTTCAAGCGACTGAGACGCGTATCCAATCCGCATCCAATATTAATAATAAATGGATGATTAGAATCTTTAATAAAATTAATCACTATTTCATCTAAAATTTCTGTCCTAATACTAATACCAAGCTGCGTTAGCCAATCCACATATGTATCAAGCACAGGATTATCTATTTCTTTTATAATTTTAACAGATAAAGGATCATTAATAATTGGCATATCACTTAAAGTCTCTTTTGCCTTAACAGCAATCGGTATTAGCATAGATTCTGGTATCCCTTTCAACTCCGACATATCTTATCCCCCACTAGAATTTTAAATTTATTATTACACATTGTAAAAAAATGTCAATTTAAACTTTGTTTTCTTTTGAAAAAGGTTATTTAAATTATGTTAAAATACAAACAATAATTTAACAGACATAAAAGAGTTATTTTAATTTAGAAATCAAATTGGAGGTTTACTATGAAATTAATTGCATATAACGACAATTATTATAATAAAGTGCAGTCATATCAAATGGATGATTCACAACTTCAGTTTACAAAAACACCGAAAGAAAATATTGAACTGACAGCACAAAATAAAAATAGACATTGCATATTGGGATTATCAGAAGATGACAAACTGGCTGTATTCTTCGTCTTACATGAACATAGCGAATTTACAAAGTACTTTTCAACACCAGATGAATCCACAATTTTTGTAAGATCATTATCAACAGATAAACGCTATTTAAGACAAGGCTATGCAAAACAAAGCTTGCAACAACTCAATCATTACTTATTAGAACATATGCCACATATAAAACACATTGCACTCTTAGTAGATATTCCAAATCAAATTGCATATGAGCTATATATTAAATTAGGCTTTGTAGATACCGGCGTAGAAATAAATAACGATGGTGACTTAACAAAATTAATGGAGAAGGATTTATTCTCCCCTAATTCTTAACTCATTCTTAACTATCATTAAATAACTTTTAACTGCCTATTTTTTTGAAATTTATATATTATAATCAACTTATCAAATGAATGGAGATGGTTATATATGAAATTCAAAAAATTAATTCCTGTTACTTTATCTGCTGTTATTCTAGGTTTTGGTGCGGTTAGTGTTACTGATTCTCATCATGCTGATGCTAAAACACATTCTCAAAATGGATTAACGCTTCATGATGATACGCGCTTACCTTTCCACACTGATCAAGATTTAGCTGTTCTACTTAATAAAGATACTGACACATTAACTAAACAGCAACTTATTGATTATTTTAAATTATTAGGCTTTAAAAATGTAGGACAAGTTATTAAAACGGCAGAAAAACAAAATATCGATGTTTCAGCTTTTCATAAGTACAGAAATCATAAAGGCTGGAAATAATAATATCAGAAGTTGAATTTGGGAATGATTAAATTCCCTTTCAACTTCTTTTTGTTTTTGAATAACATTAATACTCAAAAACAATTAATTGTACATAACAACTAAACATTACCATACAATTTGCGAAATTTTACTTTTTTATTTAATCAAAGTTTGATAAAATCTTAATGCATAAATTAATTTAATGGAGGAATACAATATGGAAAATATAGAGAGACAAGAGTTATTACAAGATTTTAAAACTAAGCTTTTACGATTAAATACTAATTTTAAATTTCTATGTGGACATGTTGCTAATAACAATGGTTACTCATTAAATTACCTGAACTTATTGTATTTTATTAGTGAAAATGAAGGTATGACATTAGCTGGACTTGCTGAGTCTCAAGACATGGATAAAGGGAATTTAAGTCGTTTGTTAAATGGTCAAATTAAAGAAGGCTTCGTAGAAAAGAAAATGGACAAGGAAGACAATAGAAAGATTCATGTATTTATAACAGAAGTTGGTCGTGAAAAAATTAAAGAATTAAACAACATATGTATTTGCAATTTAGATCACTTACTAAAAATAATACCTGATGATGAATTTACAAGTTTCATTTCAACTTTAGATAAATTAGACAACCATTTCGGTAATTACGCGAAAGAAATTAAAGAAGGCGAATTACAAATTTAACTTTCTCAAAAAATAACAGTCAACATAACTCCATTTCCACCTCGAACTCACATTAAACGATAGATAAAAACGATTTCATATTATTTTACAAAATCAAACAATTGAAAAATGCAACTTTTTTGATACAATATAATGAGGATAAAAATGTGCATTCATATCAAAATTGTTCCATATCAACTAGATACATTCAAATTGACATATCATATAAATAAAAAAGAGAATTAGAGGAGATAAGAAAATGGATTATAGAGTACTATTGTTTTATAAATATACAACAATTACTGACCCCGAAACTTTTGCAGCAGAGCATTTAGAATTTTGTAAAGACCTTGAACTTAAAGGACGTATTTTAGTAGCAACTGAAGGTATTAACGGTACACTTTCAGGTACGAAAGCTGACACAGATAAATACATGGAACAAATGAAAGCAGACGAAAGATTTGAAGGCATTACATTCAAAATCGACGAAGCAGAAGGACATACTTTCAAAAAAATGCACGTGCGTCCAAGACCAGAAATCGTAGCGTTAGACTTAGAAGAAGATGTAGATCCTAGAGAATTAACTGGTAACTACTTATCACCAAAAGAATTTAGAGAAGCTTTATTAGAAGAAGATACAATCGTCATTGATGCAAGAAATGATTACGAATATGATTTAGGACACTTCCGCGGTGCAATTCGTCCAGACATTACAAGATTCAGAGATTTACCAGACTGGATTAAAGAGAATAAAGAACAATTTATGGATAAGAAAATTGTCACTTATTGCACAGGTGGTATCCGTTGCGAAAAATTCTCAGGCTTCTTATTAAAAGAAGGTTTCGAAGATGTTAGCCAATTAGAAGGCGGAATCGCAACTTACGGTAAAGATCCAGAAACTAAAGGTGAATTCTGGGACGGTAAAATGTACGTATTCGATGAAAGAATTAGCGTAGACGTAAACCAAGTTGAAAAAACAGTAGTCGGTAAAGAATGGTTCGACGGCACACCATGTGAAAGATACATTAACTGTAGTAACCCAGAATGTAACCGTCAATTCTTAGTTACAGAAGAGAACGAACACAAATATCTTGGTGCATGCTCACACGAATGTGCATCACACGAAAGAAACCGTTACGTAAAAGCACACAACATTAGCGAAGAAGAAAAAGCAAACCGCTTAGAAAACTTTAAAGCATTAGTATAAAATAACCGTCACTAAATAAACCCCCTTACTAGTCACGTAGTAAGGGGGTTTTGTGATGCCTATGGAAATTATGTTATGCATTTATTATATGCATCATTCCATAATTTGTAAATAAAATAGTTTATAAATAGACTTCTGTCACTTTCAAATTATTTCCCTTTTACAAACACTACTTTTCGTTTACTCCGCTTCATTTTCCCGTTTTGATCTACAAATT
Organism: Mammaliicoccus sp. N-M50; assembly: GCF_022386995.1. NCBI lineage: Bacteria > Bacillati > Bacillota > Bacilli > Caryophanales > Staphylococcaceae > Mammaliicoccus > Mammaliicoccus sp. N-M50. The sequence continues at coordinate 29,835 of NZ_JAJNJA010000005.1, forward strand.
GATAATTTGTGAGTACAGTATTTGTCGTTTTGACCAGTTTAATATTATTAATGGTTGAAACTTTTTCTGTAATGGCAAAGAAGTTAAACATATATTTATACTTGCCTGAATCGTTTTTAAATTTCATATATCTTTTTTTATTTTTATTTACTTTATATACTGCAACGACTCTGCCATCAAGTGGATGTATGCCGATAATATAATTGACTTTTTTAGCTACTTTTTCACTGATTTCTAATCGTGTAACGATTTCTTTTTTTATAGTTTTTGAAGTTGTTGAATACGTTAATGAAGCTGGTATGTTATTTTCTTTACTATCTATGCGCAACTTTACAATGAGTATGTTATAGTGCCCTAGTTCATTAATATCAATATATTGAATATCTGTATGATGTTGGATTGTATTGAAATCTCCATATATTTTTGCATTAATTTCATCGTTGTCCACTTGATATTCATTTGTATAATTATACATTTGATTATAGGATATAACCCCTCCATAATTGACTGGACTAAATACTGTATATTGATTGAGCATTGTCTTTACAGTGATTTGTGCTTCTCTTTCTGTTATATCCGTCATAAATACGACTGGTGTGATATACGATGAATTTTCGATATAAGCCTTTGATTGTTTGTGACTATTGATGATAGGAATCTTATCAATATCCTGTGCAGTCAAATTTCCTTGGTGATACCCTATGTATAAAAGCGCATTTTGTTCATTATCCAGTAGTCCATATACGTAATACTGACTAAATGCTTTAATATTCTCCATTTGCAGTAGTATTTCATTGTCTTTATCACTTTGAATGTTAAGTTTCTCAGGTACTTTAAAATATTCATATAATGTTTCTGAAAAATCATCTTCATACTTCTGATAATATAATGAATCAAATCTCTCTAATAACTTTATCCCGGAATTTCGTACATATACAACTGACTTTCTCGTATGCTCATATAATTCACTTGCAAGTAAATTTTGTACATAAAGTGACCTTAAAATTTTCTGTGTAGATTTATCTATATCTTTTACTTCGATAAAAATTTTTCCTTCATTAATTTCTTGTTCAAATGTTACTTTATGTTTAAAGTGTTTATAATCTCCTTTAGGAATTTTGACTAATATTTTACTTCTATGATGTGGTATAGATCTAACTGATTTTAGTACAAAATAATGATGATAACTAAAATAAGTCCAAGCCGCACTTTTTAAATATTGTTTGATGCTATTCATCATACTTTCCACATCTCTATAGCGATCATAATAAACGCTATAAAGTGACTTAAGTGTCCCTTTTCTTTTATGATCACTAATACGAAATGTAATCCATTGATGTGATTCTGTATTGAGCAATGTTACATAATACGAATGCTTATTACTTGAGAATGTTAAAGATAATAATATCTCATCCGGTTTCAGCAAATTTTTAATTTCTGTTTCAAGAATTTTTGAAAATTCTTTGCTATGTGTATTAACAAAATCTTTACCGTATAACATATAAACCATCCCTCGTTTTAAACAATTATATATTAAGATTTTATTATTTCTTTATTTATATATCATAACAAAATTTTTATATTAAATGTATGAATATTTATACTTTATTCCATAAACAAACTCAGAAATCCATAAATTAGATTTCTGAGTTTGTTCAATCTTAGATCATTCTATTAAAACGAAATAACGCCTATTATCCCAGCAACAAATATCATAAATACTGAGGAACCTATTGCCCATTTCATAACAACTTTTTGGTTTGTACCATAATCTATGCCTAACATACCTACTAATAAATAACCGGCAGCGTATAGTGGACTTAATACGTGTAATGGTTGTCCTAATATCGATGCTCTTGCCATTTCAGCTTTTGCTACTCCGAATTGTTGGGCAGATTCTGCTAAGATTGGCAAAATACCATAATAAAATGGATCATTAGCCATAAAGTATGTGAATGGCATACTTAATATTGCGGTAATAAGTGCGAAATGATTACCCATTGATTCAGGAATGACATTTACTAATGCTTTTGCCATCTCATCTACCATTTCTGTACCATTCATAACCCCTGTGAAAATTCCAGACGCAAACACTAAACCTACAACTGCTAATACATTCCCTGCATGACGTTTAATTAATTCAGATTGCACTTCAAGGCTTGGATAATTGATTAGTAATGCAGTCGCAAAACCAATCATGAATAATACTGGAATTGGTAAGAAACCTGTAATCAATGCGATTAGTAATAATATAGTTAAAAGTGCATTAACAATAACAATTTTTGGTCTTAATAATGCTTTTTCATCTTCATCTGTACCGTTAGAATTATGCATTTCATCAAGTGTTAAACTTAAATGATTTTTAATACCGACTCTTCTTCTTTCTTTAACACCTAATACGTAAGCTGCAAATACAGCGAATAGTATCCCAGCTATCATCACTGGAATAATTGGTGTAAATACTTCTTCAGTCGTTAACTGTAGCGAAGAAATCGCTCTTGCAGTTGGACCACCCCATGGCGTCATATTCATAACACCAATAGATAGCAATGCTAACGTTGATAATATGTATAAGTTCATGCCCATTTTCTTATATAAAGGAAGCATAGCCGTAACAGTAATAATAAACGTTGTCGTGCCATCTCCATCTAACGCAACTAGTGATGCTAAAGCAACTGTTCCAATTGTTATCTTAACTGGATCTCCTTTAACAGCTTTCATAATTGCTTCAATAACAGGATTAAATAATCCTGCGTCAATCATAACCCCAAAGTATAAAATTGCGAATACGAGCATAATACCCGTTGGTGCTACTGTTAATAGTCCATCCACCATATATTCGCCTAATTTAGAATAGAATCCCCCAATCAGTCCGAAAACTGTTGGCACTATAATTAATGCTGCTAAAGCTGACATCTTTTTGCTCATAATGAGAATCATAAAAATGATAACCATTATAAATCCAAGTATTGCCAAATTCATGTTGTAGTACCCCCTCTATTGTATTTTATAATTGTAAGCGTTTTTATAAATATTCGCAATAGACTATTTTAAAAATTTTCAGAATATTAATAACCTTATTCTAATATACAAAAAACCGTCCAATTTTTTGGACGGCTTCTTTGCTAGATTTTACGATTTATTCAAAAGTTTATATAATTTATAAAATACTGGTCGGATAGGCTTAATAAAATCACCAATTAATTCTTCTACATGTCCATTAAATCCACTTTTGAATTTAATAACACCCGCATCTTCTGCGTTTTCTGTAAAATCACCCGTAATACCATAAAAGTTATAACGGTCTATATGGTGTTCTTTAGCAAATTTAATCATTTCCCATTGAAGTTTGTATGCTCCCATAAATCTATTAAATTTAGGATTAGATCCGCTAGATAAATAGTACACTTCATGGTCATTATAAATATAGAGTGCTGCTGCTAAATTAAGTATGTCACCTTCTATACCTCTTAAAATTTCGCTTTCTTTTATTTTTCCTTCAATACTATTTAGCTTTTTCTCATTTTCTTGCTTTCTCGTCTTATTCTTTTTAGAATTTGGACTTTCTTTTAAAGCTTCTTCGATACTTGTTCTTTCTATATTTAATTTTTCTTTCTCAAAAATCAAATTACTAATATAATCATTCAAGTCTATATAAGCAAGCTTTATACATGATTTACCTTTGTACATTTCTAGCATTTTTTTGAAATATGCTTCATCTCTAAAAGAAAAGCCGTGTTTTTCTTCTGCCATTTGAAATAAACTGTAAAATAAACTCACTTCTGAAACTGGTAACTCTCGTACTTTCACACCCATCTCTTCAGTCTTCTTAATATTTCGTCTTGTCTTATATTCCATATCATTTAAGACGTCATCTAGAGATTTATTTTTAAGATCTAATACCGAAATCCACCTAATTTGTCGTTTATCTGAATAACCTATGCTATATCCTTCATGCTTGTAACCGAGTTTATCCAAATTATGAATCAAAGCCCGATTATTATTCGACTTCAAAATTTCTCCACTATGATTTCTAATATTCTCAATAACATATGGATCTACAAGTACAAATAAACAATTTCTTTTTCTTAAATATTTAGTTAAATTCTCAAAGAAAAAATTAACAAGCTCTATATTGTTGTAATCCATTACCGGACCTCTATGACTATAGAAATATTTAAAGAACTTTAAAGACTGTGCTTCTGTTAATAAACATGCAGCAATGATATTTTGCTGACTGTCTTTTACCCCAACTAAATGACAGTCGGCATTTGTAAGATTTCGATAATTATATTGTTCAGCCGATTGCGTATAATGCGAAAAATGCCCCTTCACAAATAAATCAAATTCCTCAACTTCCAAATTTACAAATTCCACAACAAATCCCCCCATAATTGTATATCTACTTACAATAATACACCAATTATGGAATTAAATGTAACTTATAATAAGATTATTCCACTTTAATATGTTTGATAAAAAAATCTAAACACTATTGTATTTTATATAAAAAACCGCCCAAATATTATTTGGGCGGTAATGTGATTAATTATTTAAAGCTAATTTAATATGTGCTAAATGATGTTCTTCATGCCATGATAATTTCGCAATTTTAAAAGCTACTGTTGTTTCACCATTATCTTCATGAATGAATGCGCGTTTCAGTTGTTCTTCAGACAAACTTCGTCCTACTGCAACAATCCGTTCGTTAATACCTTCTAGCATTCTAAGAGAACATTCGATAGGTAATTCATTATCTGGTAATTCAATCCATTTTTCTTGATCAAAACCAACTATCGTCGGCTTTCTATCATCGGTTAAAGCAATCTTCAAACGTTGATACATATTCAGTTGAGAATCGGCTATATGATGGACAAGCTGTCTCACTGTCCAACTACCTTCTCTGTACTTTTTCTTTAATGCTTCGTCGTTTAATCCATCAACAACTTTTCTTAATCGATTTGCGTAGTTACCAATCTCATCTAACCACTGATTAATATCATTCATTGTTACTTTTTCAGGTAATTCTAATTCTCCAATCGGAAATCTTACATCCACAATAATCACCCTTTTCATTAGATTAAATTCACCTTTATTATAGGGGATATTTACTATGAAAGAAAATTAAACAGATTGAGTGGTTAAGTAATTGATTAATTCCAAAAAACAGGAACACCAACTAGGCGTTCCTGTTTGAATATTTATTTTGTAATTTTCACTTTACCGACTGAGTTGTCTTTACTTTTTGCTGATACTTCAAATTTCAAGCCATGATTCGGTAATAATACGCCTGCATCTTTTTGTCCTTGGTTTGAGTAATTTTGACTGTCATCGAATACAGGATTTTTCTTCGTTTTATTATCATGAAGTTTATAGCCGTCTTCGTTTTTCAATTTCAATTTAGGTTGGTGATCTAAACTAAATGCTGCATCTCTAATTTGGAATTGTGTTGTTGCTGGATCATCAGCTACACCTTTTTTCTTCCAATTCAATGCATTTTGGTCAGCATCTACAACGCTTATGAAACCTTGTCCTTGGTGTGAACTTACGTTGTTATCTGAGAAACTCTTATCAACGTACCAAACTGTTAAACCTTTGTTGTAAGACATTGTTCCGCCACCGCGTTTAATGTGTTGTAATCCTTTATCTGGTCCTGTAAAGTTTCTCCATTGTAATAAATAGTAGTTCTCATCATATCTATTGCCATCACTTTGTTCAAAGCCTTGTAAATCAAATTTCGCTTTATTTTCTGCATTATCACTGAAGATTTTTTGTCCATCTTCTGAAGTTACTCTAACTTTATCGACAAACCAACCTGGATTTGTTTCAAATTTATCTGTTACATATAAGAATCTTAATTTTACTTTTTTGCCATCGTATTTTGATAAATCAAATTTAGCATTTACATATCCTTCAGACTGACCATCAATACCATTTCCTTGGTTCTGACCACTCTCTGATGGATCATCATTGTTCGTAATATTACCTGCTACGTTTTCCCAATTTTGACCATCGTCTGTAGATACTTGAACATAACCATAGTCAAATCCTTGTTCTATATCATACCAAGTCTTAAATTTTAGCTTACTTGATTTAGCAGAACTTAAATCTAATGCTGTTTCCATTGAATATTGTGAATCATCATCTGCGCCACTCCAGTATGCTTTCTTACCTTGAAATGGTTTTTGAATTAAAGTAGATTTGTCAGGGAGCTTAACTTTAATTGCATCATTGTTTGTTCCTTTAGTAGATGCTTCATCTATAAGTTCTGACGTTTCACCTTTAAATTCAGATGCGTTGATTTCATTACCTGTTTGCCAATTACCACCATGTAATTGTTGAAGCATTTCTTTCATGTATGGATCAAATCCAGTCGGTTCAGTACCTGGAACAGTTCCTGCCCAACTACCTGATGACATAATAGACCAGAATGAAACAGGTTCACCTTTACCTGAATACTCAGTATCATATTCATCCGGTAATCCTAAATCATGTCCGAATTCATGAGAGAACACACCTGCTGCACCATCTTCAGGTTGAACTGTGTAATCAATTGCTGCTAATTTCCCATCAAATTGATCAAGCCCAGAATCAGTGCCTGGAATTGTATAAGGTTCACCTTTATCATCAATATCAAGTGACCATCTATGTGACCAAATAGCATCTGTTCCTAATTTACCGCCACCTGATTCTTCACCAGGTCCTGCATGTACAATCATAATGTGATCAATGATACCATCTTTCTCATCATAAACGCCGTCACCATCAATATCATCACGATCCCATTGATCATAATCGCTTAAATTAATATCTGGATCTTTCGCTGCTTGTTCTAGCGCTTCTTTAATCAATTCTTTCGGTTTACCATCACTGCCACTTTCGTCTGGCACATTTCCACCATAATAACTTGCAGGATGTTTAGCTTTATACCAACCATGCACTTTTCCATCTATATCATAACTACCACCAGATTGGTTTTTGTAATACTGTTTCATACTCATTAAATTCTCGCCATTTGGACCTTTATAACCATTTTCTCCAAATACCATATCTTGAAAATGCGAAACTGTATAATCATCATAGTACATATCCGTTTCATCTTTTTTAATTGAATTGTGTGGATAGTCTGGAAATTCCATCGCTAGTACTAACACTTTATCTTGTCGTACTTTACCTTTATATTTTTCTTCTTGAACATTATCAACACGTTTACCGTTGTTTTTCTTTTTATACATTTCTTTTTGATTCTTATTCATCTGTCCTTGACGCTTACCATTATTCCCCTTGTTGTACTTCTTATCAAAAAGTCCTTTATTCGGTATGTATTTTTGATGATATTGTTCACCTTTACCATCCATATACTCTCTGATCTTTTTGTTTTTCTGTTCAGGTGTTTCAGATGATTCAATAACACCGTCTTTTTCTAATGTTTCGAGTAACCTGTCTTCATTTGGTGCGACACTATTTGCAGATGCTTGAGTAGCAAATGCAGGTAGTGCAATCAGAGCACTCAAAGACGCTAATGATAATTTTTTCATAAATAAATTCACTTTAAAAAATCCCCCTTATTTATCTAATCTATATACATTATATACATATTCCCATAAAATAGTAGTAAGAATTCAAAAAATTCTAATTTTTCTTTTTAATATATCTAAATAATATACCTCCGTATAATTTTACTTTATGCAAAATTATACGGAGGTATATTGTTAGTTATTCTATAATAAAATGATTTTCTTTCAAGTCCCTTACAGCATTGTCTAAAATCTTTTCAGTATGTGCAGAAATCGTATGTAAATGAAGGTTATCTGTTAAGTGCGCTAACATTTGTCCTTCAAACTTTTCCATTTCACTAATGAATTTAGATAAATCTTCGTACGTTTCAATCATTAAATCCGCTTTAATACTGCCATACACAGGATGATCAATCGCAACATCATCAATCATTGCCCCGTTATCCAATATAAGCTTTAACTCTTCTTCCATTCGGTCATTATCATGTTGGCAAACAATGACACGTTTATATCTTTTACCGCATTGTACATTATTAACAACATAACCACGACTTGTTGAATCAATATTATAATTTTGTGATTTCAATATAGAAATATCTTTCACAATAATCTGTCTCGAAACATCGAATTGTTGACTCAGTTGTTTACCGCTAATCGGTTCATCTGAAGATTCGAGTAATTGTAAAATTTGTTCTCTTCTTTTAAAAGGGTTATTCATTTCACTGATCTCCTCTTATAGCTGTTTTTAAATGGTGCAAACAAGTATCTATGTCATTTCTAGTCGTAAATTTTCCAATAGATAAACGTATATATTGGTCATACGTTTTCTCAGGTATTGAATCTATTTTAACTTGTAAACCACTACTTAACAATGCGCCATGACCACATGCAGTGCCTGTCGAAACACATATATTTCTATTCGACAAATATTGCATAATATATTGTCCTTCATATATCGGTGTTAATACTGCAATAATATGTGGTGCTTGCGCTTTGTAAACAATAGGTGTAAATGATAAGTCACTTAATTGTTCGATGAAGTATTGTTGTAAAGTATGCATCTCGTCAATACTAGGTGTTATTGATAATGCTTTTGTCATCGCGATAATACTTGGTGAATCTATTGTACCATTTTGTGTATACATTTCATGAAAATAATGTTGATTTAACGGCTTTACATATTCATGATTCATCATTAACACACCCGAACCTTTTGTACCGTGAAACTTATGACCTGAAAAAGCGTATGAACTGAAGCATTTTATATTAATATCATTTAATTTATGAACTGCTTGTACGCCATCAACATGTATTGGAATATTGTAATCCTGTGCAATTTGACTCAATGCTTCAACAGGTAATATGTATCCAGTCTCAGAATTAACATGTTGTGCAATGATGAGCACGACATCATCTGTCATGAAGTCAGTCGTATGTTCTAAATCTATTTCTCCATTATTGTCTAAAGGCAACATAATCATTTCAAATTTATCTTGATAAACTTCTAAAGCGGCATGTATAGAGGGATGTTCATAAGGTGAAACGAGTACTTTACCGCCCTCCATCTCTTTCAAAAAACTATGTATCGCAATTTCATTTGCATGAGAACCGCTTCTTGTATAAATCACTTCTTTATCTGTTGAAAAGTAATCCTTTATAAATTGTTTACACTCATCCAATAACTGTCTAGTATGTATACCACCTATATGTAAACTTTCGCTATTGTAATATGCTTCGCGCTGTATATCTTGATAGACATCCATCACTTGGCTATCAATCCTCGTAGTTGATGCATTATCTAAATAAATCAATTATAATCCCCCTCTTGTTATTTACGTTTCATTGTGTCAATATATTGTATATAAAATGATAACATATATGTAAAGTAAGGTGTAAACTTTGAGAAAAGTCATTGTAGTAGGTTCTGGCATCGCTGCATTAGCAGCTATACAGTCATTTAATGAGCAAACTGAAATTTATTGCATTACGAAAGATAAACTAAATAAACATAACAGTTCCCTAGCTCAAGGCGGGATTTGTTGTTCTCAATATGAACATGACAATGGCCATGCGCATATTGTAGATACATATAAAGCTGGCAATGAACTTGGAGATATTGAGGTCATACAATCCATCATCCAACATAGCCACCGTTATATTGAGCAACTCATTCAAAATGGATTGAATTTTGATACGGTTACAAATCAACAAGATTTAGATTTCGCGATGGAAGGTGCGCACACTCGACCACGCATATTACATATTGGTGGAGATCAAACGGGTAAATATTTAACGCACCATTTGATGAATCAATTATCATCCAAGCATATTAAGATTTATGAAGAAACTGAAGTAATTGATTTGTTGAAAGATACAGAACATGCTGTTTGTGGTGTACGTGCACTTGATAAACATGGACAACAACTTGATATCATAGCCCATGATGTCATTTTGGCTACAGGTGGTTACAGCAATTTATTCCCTACTCATTCCAGTGCGTCTAGTTCAATAAGTTCAGGTCATGTTATCGCGCATCATCACGGCATTCCATTAAGACATATGGAAATGATTCAATTTCATCCCACTTTACTCGGTAAGCCCGGACAAACATACGGTCTAGTTTCCGAGGCAGTAAGAGGTCATGGTGGTATTTTAGTCAATAGCCTTGGGGAGCATTTTATGAAAGATAAACACCCTTTAGGCAGTCTCGCCCCTAGAGACGTGACAAGTAGAGCCATCTTTCAGCAACAACAACTTGGTCATCAATGCTTTATTAATATTGAACAGGTTGAAGCATTTTCTAATAGATTTCCAACGATTTATCAAAACGTCATTGAACACTTTCTAGATGAATATGCGCATCATCTCATTCCAATTACACCTGGTGCACACTATACAATGGGTGGCGTAAAAACAGATATTTATGGTCGAACGAACTTGAGCCACTTTTACGTTATTGGAGAAGCGAGTAATACAAATTTTCATGGTGCAAATCGTCTAGCCAGTAATTCCTTACTTGAAGCACTTGTTATGGGACATCTTTGCGGAGAAGCTATTCACCAATCTGAAATAAGATATATTCATGTTAGCGAATATGAGCAACGACCGATTCCTAAAATAAGTGATGAAGACATACAAGGTCTACGTCAACAAACTTTTAAAGTGTTAGGTATAGAGCGTAATGGTCCAGACATCTCAGCTTACTTAAATTCAATACAAGATTGTCTAAACAATGCGATGACTTTAGCTGAATGGACTCAATCAGATTGGCAGAAATATATAGAAGTAAAGACTTTAGAAATGATCTCAATATCAGCTTTAAGTCGTTCAGAATCACGCGGTGTCCACTACAGATTAGATTATCCAAATACTGAACCAACACTACAACATACTGATATCGAAATACTAATGGAGGATTCAATTCATGCTAAACAAGTTATACGTCCAAGAAAAACTCAAACAATTTTACCTTGAAGATAACCATTATGGTGATTTATCTTCAAGATTATTCGATGCCACTCAACAAGGTACATTAACACTTTTAAGTAAATCAGAAGGCATATTTTGTGGTGAAATAATCATTCAAGAAAGTTTTAAACTGATTGATGATGCTATAACGACCACTTTGTTCGTTCAAGACGGTACATTCATAGAGAAAGGTCAGAAGCTCGCTGTTATTGAAGGTAGCATTTCGACACTCCTGACGATGGAACGCATCACTTTAAATTTAATTCAAAGAATGTCCGGTATCGCTACAGCTACACATGAAATCGTCCAAAAAGTTCACCATACAAACGTCAAAATTGTAGATACGAGAAAGACAACGCCAGGATTAGGTATGTTCGAGAAACATTCAGTACTTATTGGTGGTGGCTATAATCACCGTCGAACGCTTAATGACGGATTAATGTTAAAAGATAACCATATTAGTTTCAGTTCATCGATTCGTGAACTTGTTGCTAAAGCTAAACAACATATCGGACCAATGGATAAAATCGAAATAGAAATTGAAGATGAACATAGTTTAGATGAAGCCATATTATCCAATGTGGATATCATTATGTTTGATAATTGCAAACCAGAATGGATAAAAGCACATATCGCGAAAGTGCCTGAACATATACAAACTGAAGCATCCGGTAACATCAATATTAAAAATGTTGTCGATTACGCTGAAACGGGTGTCGATTATATTTCTATAGGTTCGTTATTTTATGAGCAACATGCATTAGATATCTCTGCAAAGGTGGTTATATAAATGTTTAATCTCACAATTGAGAATACCCAATCTATTCCTGAAAAGTACATAAAAATGTCTCATCAAGAACTTGAAGACAAAATTAAATCCATTAAAGCTTCATTAGGTGATCGTTTATTTATGCCAACGCATCACTATCAAAAAAATGAAGTTGCTCAATTTGCTGATATTATGGGCGATTCTCTTGAACTTGCACGTATTTGTAAAGAGAACACAAAAGCTCAATATTTCGTCTTTAATGGTGTGCATTTTATGGCTGAAACTGCCGACATCTTGACTGACGATAATCAAGATATTTACTTACCTGATTTATCTGCAGGTTGCTCTATGGCAGATATGGCGAATATTGAACAAGCGCTTCATGGCTATGACATATTAACGAAACGTTTAGGTGATAATATTCTCCCGCTTACTTATGTGAATTCGACTGCTGCAATCAAAAAATTCGTCGGAGAAAATGGTGGTTCTTGTGTGACAAGTGGTAATGCTGACAGCGTGATTCAATGGGCTTTAGATCAAGATAAACGTATATTATTTTTACCTGATCAACATTTAGGTCGTAATACAGCTTATAAATTAGGTATTAAACTTGAGGAAATGGCCGTCTGGGATCCAATACAAAAGAAACTAGACTTCGACGGTCGTGATGAAGATATTAGAATCATCTTATGGAAGGGACATTGTTCTGTTCATGAAAAGTTCTACCCCATTCACATTGATCAAGCGCGAAAAAAAGATCCAGACGTGAATGTTATTGTACATCCAGAGTGTCAATTTGATATTGTACAAATGGCAGACTATGCAGGTTCAACTAAATATATAATCGACAAAATAAAAAATGCGCCAAAAGGTTCTCATTGGGTGATTGGTACTGAGATGAACCTCGTACAACGTTTAAAAGAGACTTATACAGATATTACAATTGAATCACTTAATCCACTTATGTGTTCATGCTTAACTATGAATAGAATTGACTTACCTCATCTCGCATGGTGCTTAGATAAAATCATTGCCGGAGATCGATCAAATATTATTAAAGTAGATAAAGAAACATCGCATTTTGCGAAACAATCATTAGAACGCATGTTAAGTATCGTATAAAAAATAACCTTTCACCTACAATATAATCGAGGTGAAAGGTTATTTAATATTAAAATGGATTTCGATTGAGCCACTGACCGCCATCCATTGTGATACAATCGCCATTGATATAAGCCGCTTCATCTGAGAATAGAAATCTTGCTAATCCTGCAATTTCTTCAGGTTGGCCCATTCTACCTACAGGAACACTATCTAATGTTTGTTGTCTGGCATCTTCAGATAACGTTAACTTCTTAGCACCACCTGTATTATCAATTGGTCCAGGTGCAATCGCATTAACCGTAATTCCGTATTTAGTTCCCCATTCAACTGCTAATGTTCTCGTCATAGCAAGTACACCTGCTTTGGCACTTGCTGAATGTATCACACCAGCACCAGCTGTCCAAGAATATGTTGCTACAATATTCAATATACGTCCTTTATGACCACTCTTAATCCATTCTTTACCTACTGCTTGCGAACAATAGAAAGTCCCATTTAACACAATATCTATAACTGAATTCCAACCGTTATAAGATAAATCTTCAGCTGCACAAATGAAATTTCCTGCTGCATTATTGACTAATCCGTCTATTTTACCAAATGTTTTAATTGTTTCATCAACAGTATACTGAACACGTTCTGGATCACGTACGTCCATATCAATACATAATACTTGTCCTTCTTCTTGTTCTATATCCTTTTTCGCTTCTTCAAGTCTTTCAAGTGAGCGTCCAGTTATGACAACTTTTGCACCATCTGCTGCAAATCTCTTTGCCATCGCTTTACCCATACCACTGCTACCACCCGTTACAATGATCACTTTATCCTTCATATATATTCTCCTCATATTTACTATATTAAAATACTTGTATTTAGTAAGCGCTTACATATAGTGTACAATAAGTTGCAATAAAGGACAATTAAACAGAAGTTATACGCTACATCAAGCTTTAAAAACATTTATTAGTATAATAAATAGACCTTTGAACTTTATAAGCTCAAAGGTCTTTCAATATATTAATATCCTGAACCAACTTCTTCTCCATTTTCATCATACTCAGTCACTTTACCGTCATCGTCTATAATATAAGAACCTGCTAAATTGCCATCTTTATCTTCAAATGAGAAGCCCCATTTACCTTCGTCAGTCTTCTCAGGTTCTTTATACGTATACTTATCTGTATCTAACAGTGAACCTTCATATGATTCTACTTTATCAATAACATTCTCACGTGTTACTTTTTCAGAACTACTGTCATCATCTGAATCAGAATCTGAACCATCATTCATAGAAGTTGATCCATTAAACATTTTCACAGTTTTTGCTATTTGTTCATCAGAAGCATCATAAAGCTTAACGACTTTCGGATTGTTTAAAATCTTTTCGGACTCTTGTTGAGAGTATTCATCATCTTCTAACCATCTTCTATCTTGGAAATGTGAAGGTACGTTATAAATAGAAATCGTACCATCTCCATTATTCTTATACACAACTTGTCCAGCAGCAGTAGGCGAACCTGCTAAAAGATACATACCTTTAGGATATTTCACAGTATTTGCTTTATTATATGGATTCAAATACTCACCCTCAAGATTATGAAATTGAAGATCTGCATTCATTTCACTTTCATCCATATTTCGATAGCTCGGTAAAGCCGTTAACCATACTTTCGCATAATATTCATCACTATTCGTATTCTCGTTAGAAGTGTTGTTGTCTTGATTGGATTCATGATTATTACCATCATTAGATTCATCTTTATTCGAGTTATTATTTTCTGAACCATTAGACTGATTATCCTGTGATTCACTCTTTTGTGCATTTTTAGATGACTTGTCATCATTTGAATCTCCACCAATACTAATCGTACAACCACTCAACAACACAACCGACATAAGTACAAGACCAGAGAACAGTTGCTTCTTCAAAAGAATCACTCCTTTATTAATTTATAATATATTCGCTAAATAATTTAAAATAAGTTATATACATGTTCTTTACTATTGTAACAAATACGTTGTAAATTGAAATGTATACAGAGATATTTCACTTAAAAGAATGTGTTCCCAAAAGCCTTTTTATTTATGATTATGCCTTCTTAAATTTATTAAATGCTGTATGTGCAATAATGATGACTGTAATCAATATTCCTACATATCCTACAAATGGATAAATGGTTGCTACTAATGAACCAAATGGCAATGTACCACCTAGTATAAAGATAATGCCTAATACAATTGTAACGATGATATCAAATCTATTATTGATATAGCGCATCACTTCATTTTTAACGAGCCAATACATTGGCGCAGTTGTTGAGAATATACCTAATACAATACAAATTGCGAAGAAGAGCGCAACGATTGCATGGATTGTACCACCTATATACAATACTGGCACTTCTAATTTAATGACATCATTATAATAAACGAGCATCGCAACAACCATCATAATAACCGTTAACATTAAACCAGATCCTCCACAAATTGCTGCAGCCACCGCTTCTTTTTTACTATTTGCTTCACTACCTAATTGTGTGAAAAATACTGTACCTGCTAGCATGTTATAACAGAAGAAGAGTATTGCCGATTGCCAAAAATGACTAGTCGGTTGTAAGTCTTTAGCTGCTTGAGGTAAATGATCAAATGATGGTATGTTTCCAACTTGTGTAATAAACACATATCCACATATAAAGACAGTTAATACAACGATGACAGGACCGATTAAACCAATAATATCTATCAATTTATTTAAACCTAGAATAACTGTAATCATTGCTAGTATACCCATTCCTAAAAATCCTACTGAAGAAGGTAATTTAAAGTGTTCAGACACAACTGCCCCTGTACCAGAAATCATAATCACCACAATACTAAATATGAATAATAAAGCGAAATACTCTATAATTCTTCCGAAAAAGTTACCACAATAAACTTTAAAAATATCGCCAGGCTGACTTAATTTCAACTCGTGACCTTTAACCATAATCATTGAACCTAATAAGCAAAATAGTACTGCAGAAATCAATGCACCAACTATCCCTACTGGTCCATATGACGCAAAAAATTGCATAACTTCCTGACCTGTTGCAAACCCAGAACCAATTAAATAAGCTATATATGCACCACTTAATTTAATAACATTTTTCCAACTGAATTCCATCTATATCACTCCTTACCATCCTTGGCCTTCGACCTTGTAATTGTTAAGTTGTCCTCGTTCTAATTCTTCAATTGTTTCTTCTAATATATTTAATGCTGTATTTAATTCTTCATCCGTAATCACTAATGGTGGTTGGAATCTGAGCACACTACCTGCTATAGCGATAATGACTACACCACGGTCAAAGCATCTATTACAAATTTTTAATGCGGCTTCAGAATCCTTTGTCTTGGATGATTTATCAGAAACAATATCAATTCCAATTGATAACCCTTTGCCACGTACATCTCCTACACAATCAAATCTTGTTGCCCATTCTTTCATGCGCTTCTTGGCAATTTCACCTTTTCTTTCAGTTTCTTGAATTAATTGCTCTTCTTCTAAAATTTCAATCGTGGCAAGTGCCGCCTCACAACAAACTGGATTAGCGCCAGTTGTAAATAAGTGAGCTGGCGCATCTAGTGCTTCCATAATCTCTTTTCGACCTACAATGGCTGACATCGGCATACCACCTGCAATTGATTTACCATAAGCAATAAGATCCGCTTCAATATTAAAATGTTCAATTGAACTAAACTTACCGGTGCGACCAAATCCTTGTTGAATATCATCTAAAGCAATTAAAATACCATGTTCTTTACACAAATCAGACAATGCTTCAAAATATCCTGGCACCGGCTCTAACAAACCGCCATCCCCTTGAAATGTTTCAATCATAATACAAGCTACTTCTTCTGGAGGCACATATTTTTCAAACATTTCTTTCAACGGTGCAAGATATCCTTCAACAGTCTTCGGTTCATTTTCTTTGTACATACCACGGTAATTATCCGGATAAGGAATATGATAGAACCCTGGTAATAATGGACCAATTTTACGTCTCATATTCAAAGAAATAGTTGAAGCTGTAATCGAACCATATGTAGATCCATGATATGCATTTTCAAAACTAATAATATATGGACGTCCCGTATAGCCTCTCGCAAATTTAATCATTCCATCACAAGCATCAGAACCAGTTAATCCAAACAGAACTTGTTTCTCAAAATTACCTGGAGATAATTTACATAGCTTTTCAGATAACTTTGTAAGTGGTTCATGGTGCATATACGCTGGTGTGTAATGAACCATTTTAGAAGCCTGTCTTTGAATAGCTTCAACTACTTTTTTAGGCGTATGTCCTACATTTTGTGAACTAGCACTCGATAATAAATCAATATATTTCTTTCCTTCTACATCAATCAAAGTTGAGCCATGAGCTTCTTCAATGACTAATGGATAATAAGGAATACGCCCAGCTTTAGCAA
Organism: Mammaliicoccus sp. N-M50; assembly: GCF_022386995.1. Lineage (NCBI taxonomy): Bacteria > Bacillati > Bacillota > Bacilli > Caryophanales > Staphylococcaceae > Mammaliicoccus > Mammaliicoccus sp. N-M50. Next base: position 47,163 of record NZ_JAJNJA010000005.1, read on the forward strand.
AATATTGTTTATCCCTATTCATAACATCTTGTACTTTTCCCACAAAAATTCCCCTTTCCTTAAATAAAAATTCTTATTATTTAAGCATATTACCAATTAGAAACATCAAAGTAAATAAACATTTCGGAATTTTCTGACTTTTGTGTTAAAAAAAGGAGTAAATATACAATTTCAGCCATTTTAACATTACTTTTTCTTTTGAATAGTTATGTTTCCAAACTGTTTAAATACCTTCACATTCCCTAAGTGACGGGTTTTTGTGCATATTTGTACGTTGTTTTTTATCTAATTAACAGTTATGTATGATTTTTGGCTTTATAGGGAATTTTTAACATAAATGGGTTAAGTTTATTTATACTTAATGTATCTTAAAAGGAAAGAGGTTTTGCAAATGGATATCGCTGGTGTTATTACAAGCATTATTGATTTAATCAAGACTTGCATTCAAACTTTCGGTTAATTTTCAGTTTTATTGCATTAAAAAGGCAGAGGAAATATTCAATCTTTTGATTGTTTCCTCTGCTTTTTTAAATATATAGTTGTAAAATACAAATGATTTTAGTTTAATGTTTTAATTTGAAAAGGTATTATTGATATAACTATATTCTTTCAATAGAATAAATGAAACACTCATTCTTAGTCCTAATTCTGGGAGGATTCTTATGAAAAAATTAATCATCGCCATCGTGATAGTAATCATCGCTGTTGGTTCAGGCGTATTCTTTTATGCATCTAAAGATAAGAAAATAAACGAAACAATTGATGCCATTGAAGATAAAAACGTTAAGCAAGTCTTCAAAAATAGTACTTACCAATCTAAAAACGATAATGGTGAAGTAGAAATGACAGACCGTCCTATTAAGATTTATGACAGTCTCGGCGTCAAAGATATCAACATTAAAGATCGTGATATCAAAAAGGTTTCAAAAGACAAAAAGCAAGTCACAGCAAAATATGAACTTCAAACGAATTACGGCAAAATTAATCGCGACGTTAAATTAAACTTTATTAAAGAAGATAAAGATTGGAAATTGGATTGGAATCAAAGTGTCATTATTCCAGGCATGAAGAAAAATCAATCTATCAATATTGAACCATTGAAATCAGAACGAGGTAAGATTTTAGACCGAAACAATGTAGAGTTAGCCACTACAGGAACAGCACATGAAGTTGGCATTGTTCCTAATAATGTTTCGTCAAATGATTATAAAGCAATCGCTGAAAAATTAGACCTTTCAGAATCGTACATTAAACAACAAACAGAACAGGACTGGGTTAAAGATGATACATTCGTCCCTCTTAAGACTGTTCAAAATATGAATCAAGATACAAAGAATTTTGTTGAGAAGTATCATCTCACAACACAAGAAACAGAAAGTCGACAGTATCCGCTTGAAGAAGCAACAACGCACTTGCTTGGTTATGTTGGCCCTATTAACTCAGAAGAATTAAAGCAAAAAGCATTTAAAGGTTATAAAAAAGATGCCATCGTCGGTAAAAAAGGGATCGAAAAACTTTACGATAAAGAACTTCAAAATAAAGACGGGTATCGTGTCACAATTATTGATGATAATAATAAAGTGATAGATACATTGATTAAGAAAAAGAAAAAAGATGGCAAAGATATTAAATTAACCATTGATGCCAGAGTTCAAAAAAGTATTTATAACAACATGAAAGATGACTACGGTTCAGGGACTGCTATTCATCCACAAACAGGCGAATTGTTAGCACTTGTCAGCACGCCATCTTATGATGTTTATCCATTTATGAACGGTATGAGCGATGAAGATTATAAGAAATTAACAGAAGATGATAAAGAGCCACTTCTTAATAAGTTCCAAATCACGACATCACCAGGTTCTACTCAAAAAATATTAACAGCTATGATTGGCTTAAATAATAAGACGTTAGACGACAAAACAAGTTATAAAATTAACGGAAAAGGCTGGCAAAAAGATAAATCTTGGGGTGATTACAACGTCACAAGATATGAGGTTGTTAATGGCGATATCGACTTAAAACAAGCTATTGAATCATCCGATAATATCTTCTTTGCGAGAGTTGCACTTGAATTAGGAAGTAAAAAATTCGAAGAAGGTATGAAACGTCTAGGTGTTGGTGAAGATATCCCGAGTGATTATCCATTCTATAATGCACAAATTTCAAATAAGAACTTAGATAATGAAATATTGTTAGCTGACTCAGGTTATGGACAAGGTGAAATATTGATTAATCCAGTTCAAATTCTTTCAATATACAGTGCATTAGAGAATAAAGGTAATGTAAATGCACCACATGTACTCAAAGATACGAAAAATAAAGTCTGGAAAAAGAACATCATTTCCCAGGAAAATATTAAATTGTTAACAGACGGTATGCAACAAGTTGTCAACAAAACACATAGAGAAGATATTTATAGATCATATGCCAACTTAGTTGGTAAATCAGGTACAGCTGAACTCAAGATGAAACAAGGTGAGACAGGACAACAAATAGGCTGGTTCATTTCATATGATAAAGATAATCCAAATATGATGATGGCTATTAATGTGAAAGATGTACAAGATAAAGGTATGGCAAGTTACAATGCCAAAATATCAGGAAAAGTGTATGACGATTTATATGATAACGGCAAGAAAACGTATCGTATTGATAAATAAACAAACAGAGCAGCATCCGTAATTGGATGCTGCTCTGTTTGTTATATCTTTAAAATATATTCATAAGAATTCTTGATATATATAGTAATGCAAGAATTAAACTACATATAAATACCATGCTCATATATTTTTTCTTTTTAGGCTTTGCTGCTTCTATTTCGTCTTTATTCTCTAGATATTCTAGCAATTCTTTCTCTATTTCCTCATTAATATCTTTGTCATGATTTTCACTCACAACTATCCCTCCACGACTACATGTTCATCTTTAAATTTATATTATTACAATTTCTGTAAAAGGACAATCTTTACTTTTGTTATTTATAAGTTATCAACATTAGTATCTTTTTTCAATTTGTGAGCACCTTCTTTGATTAATCGCGCGCGATAGTTTAATATATAATCAATCGCACACGATAGAAAGGAGTATTTTATGGATCACAATATGAAGCTAGCCAATCAAGTATGTTTCTCAGCATATAATGTAAGTCGATTATTTGCTCAATTTTATGAAAAAGAACTTAAGTCATTTGGTTTAACTTACTCACAATATTTAGTCTTACTTTCATTATGGGAAGAAAATCCTCAAACATTACATTCGATTGGTCAGAAATTGGACCTTTCAAGCAACACGCTTACCCCACTTCTTAAAAGATTAGAACAATCAGGATGGGTTACTCGACAAAAATCAGACCAAGACAAAAGACAATTAATTGTTTCATTAACTCAAAAAGGAAAAGAACAAAAACAACCTATTTATGATGCCATCTCTAAATGTGTATCAGAAGAGATGGATTTAGAATTATACAAACAAACGAAAGACATTATGGATCAATTAGAAACAACTTTAAGAAAGCAATTAAATAAATAATATATAAAGGATGATAAACTATGAAAAAATTTGATGTTGTATTTATAGGTAGTGGCCACGCTGCATGGCATGCTGCGTTAACGTTAAAACATTCTGGCAAATCTGTAGCTATTATAGAAAAAGACACGATAGCTGGCACTTGTACGAATTACGGTTGTAATGCCAAAATCTTACTTGAAGGACCTTATGAAGTGTTAGAAGAAGCTAGTCACTATCCTCAAATTATTGAATCTGATCAATTACATGTAAACTGGAAGAACTTGATGCAATATAAGAAAGCTGTCATTAATCCCCTTTCCAATACACTTAAATCTATGTTTGAACAACAAGGTATTGAAGTAATCATGGGTGCAGGTAAATTAGTAGATGCTCATACAATTGATGTTGAAGGTACACCTATTCAAGCAGAGAACATCGTTATTGCAACTGGACAACATAGTAATAAACTTGATATAGAAGGTAGTGCATTAACACATGATAGTCGTGACTTCTTATCTTTAGATAAAATGCCAAATAGCATCACATTTATTGGTGCCGGTATTATTAGTATCGAATTCGCTTCAATCGCAATTAAATCAGGTGCTGAAGTTCACGTCATCCACCATACAAACAAACCATTAGAAGGCTTTAATGAAAAGCACATCACAAAATTAATTCATAAATTAGAATCAGAAGGCGTACAATTCCATTTCAATGAAAATGTTCAATCAGTCCAACAAGCTGGTAACAGTTACAACGTTACAACAGAATCAGGACTTAGCATCAACACTGAATATGTACTAGACGCAACAGGTCGTAAACCAAATGTACAAAATATCGGATTAGACGAATTAGGCATTGAATATAGTGAAAAAGGTATTCAAGTCGATGATCATTTAAGAACAAACATACACAACATATATGCAAGTGGTGATGTATTAGATAAAACAATTCCTAAATTAACACCAACAGCAACATTTGAATCTAACTACATCGCGTCTCACATATTAGGCATCAATCCAAATCCAATTCAATATCCAGCAATACCATCAGTACTATACTCATTACCAAGACTTTCACAAATCGGTGTTACTGTTAAAGAAGCAGAAGATAACGAAGCATATACAATAAAAGACATACCGTTCGGTAAACAAATGGTATTTGAATATAAAAATGAAACAGAAGCAGAAATGACAATTATATTAAACGCAGACAAACAACTCGTAGGCGCAGAAATCTACGCAGACGACGCAGCAAACTTAATCAACCTACTCACATTTTTCGTTAACCAAAAACTAACATCCAAAGAACTCAATCAACTCATCTTTGCATTCCCAGGCTCATCAAGCGGCGTGCTAGATTTATTAAAAGTAGCAATGATGTAATATTAAAAAACAGAGGTAAGACTACCGTCACTAATACGGAAGACTTACCTCTGTTTTTGTTTTGGAAAATCACTTCACTTTTTTGGATAAAATGACATTTATTCGTATATAAAGCGCTTACACAAATTGCTAAGATTTTTATATACAAAACTACACGGGGTGATTACATGCAATTTTTTGAAATTAACAAAATTCCTAACAAAGGAATTCCACTTTCAACTCAAAGAAAGTTATGGCTTCGACACTTTATGAAAGCTTTCTTTGTAGTATTCTTTACATATATGGCAATGTATTTAATTAGAAATAACTTTAAAGCTGCTCAGCCATTACTAAAAGAAGAAGTCGGTCTGACTACTTTAGAATTAGGATATATCGGGTTAGCGTTTAGTATTACATATGGTCTTGGTAAATCATTACTCGGCTACTTTATAGATGGTAAGAACACTAAGAAAGTTATTTCATTCTTACTTGTTTTAGCAGCACTTGCTGTTTTAATAATGGGCTTTACGCTTAGTTACTTTGGTTCTATTTTAGGACTATTCATTGTTTTATGGGGATTAAACGGTGTGTTCCAATCAGTTGGTGGTCCAGCTAGTTATTCGACAATCTCAAGATGGGCACCACGTTCGAAAAGAGGACGTTACCTTGGATTTTGGAATACTTCACATAATATCGGTGGTGCAATAGCCGGTGGACTTGCTTTATGGGGTGCACATACATTCTTTAATGGTAGTGTTGTTGGTATGTTCATCTTCCCTTCAGTCATTGCTTTAATTATAGGTATTGCTGGTTTATTCATTGGTAAAGACGATCCTGAAGAATTAGGTTGGAATCGTGCTGAAGAAATATGGGAAGAACCAATTGAGCAAGAAAATATTGATTCAGTTCATATGTCAAAATGGGAAATTTTCAAAACTTACATATTAAAAAATCCTGTTATTTGGATTTTATGTATTTCAAACGTATTTGTTTATATAGTACGTATAGGTATAGATAACTGGGCACCTTTATACGTATCTGAGCATTTAGGATTCGGTCAAGCTGATGCTATCAATACCATATTCTACTTTGAGATAGGTGCACTTGTTGCGAGTTTATTATGGGGATATGTTTCCGATTTACTAAAAGGACGTCGTGCTGTCGTAGCAGTTGGTTGTATGTTTATCATTACATTTGTAGTTATACTTTATACAAATGCTACAAGTGTTGCTATGGTTAATATCGCTTTATTTGCATTAGGTGCATTAATCTTTGGACCTCAACTATTGATTGGTGTTTCATTAACAGGATTTGTACCAAAACGAGCAATCAGTGTTGCTAACGGTATGACAGGATCATTCGCTTATTTATTCGGTGATTCAATGGCCAAAGTAGGACTAGCTGCTATTGCAGACCCTAAATCAAAAGGATTAAATGTATTTGGATACACACTTAGCGGTTGGACAGATGTCTTTATCGTCTTCTACTTCGCTTTATTCATTGGTATCATTTTATTATGTATCGTTGCATATTATGAAGAAAAGAAAATACGCTCATTAAATATTTAATATAAAAAAGGAATGGATTTTAACCCATTCCTTTTTATTTTTTCATATAATCACTTGGTGATACTTCTAAATATTTTTTGAATTGATAACTAAACACTTTATATTCTGAAAATCCTACCATGTCAGCTACTTCATAATGTTTATAATGGTGTTCTAGTAGATGAAGGGATTTAAATACTCTATATCTATTTAAGTAATCTAATATTGTAATACCTACTTCTTGTTTAAAAATCCTCATAAGATAGCTTTCACTTGCGTCAAATTGACTAAGCATTTCTTTCACTGATTGTTTATCATGATAATGTTTACGGATATATTGAATGATTTTATTTACATAATAGTCATCATAATCAACCTCTTTTAAAGGTTTAAACACTTCTATATCTACTTTTTCTTCTTGATCATCATACTTTTCATAAATCTTATTGAGTATTTGTTTTAATTCTTGTTGGTTAATAGGTTTAAGTAAATAATCTGTTACTTTATGTTGAATGCCTGCTTTCATATATTCGTAATCGTCATAACTAGATAAAATAATTTTCTCACAAGAAATATCTTTAATGTTCTCTAGTAATTGTATACCATTCATCTTAGGCATTCTAATATCAATAATCACAAGTAGTGGATGATTGAGATGTATTAATTCCAGTGCCTCTTCTCCGTCTTTTGCTAACAATACTTCATTGAAATTATAATCAGACCATTGTATAGAAGACTTCAAACCTTCTCTTATAATTCTCTCATCATCACAAATAATAACTGTATGCATTATACTCACCTACCTCTAGGAATTCTTAGAGCAATCATTGTGCCTTTATTTTCAATTGAATAAATTTTTATTTTTGATTTTAAACCATACTTCAAGATTAATTTATGATTTAAATGGTTTAATCCTAAATGTGTTGTTTCATAAACAGAAAGATTTAAATTTTCTCGCGTTAATCTTAGTTGTTCTTTTGACATGCCATCCCCATCATCTTTAACAATAATAAGAAGATGATGCGCGTTTTCTCTTATTCGAATATTAATTGTTAAATCATGTTCACGTTCATTATGTTTGATCGCATTTTCTATAAATGGAAATATACACATTTTATCGATTTTCATTTCTTTAATATCAGAAGGTACATCGATTAATAATTTTATTTTGTCGTCAAATCTTACATTTTGAATAGAGATATATTTCTTTATATATAGGAGTTCATCTTTAACAAGTACATTATCAGACTTAACTCTTAATGAATATCTCAGCATTTCTGATAATTGTTGCAAAATTTCTTCCGCCTTGTTCGGAGAAGTACTTACAAGATATTGTATCGTTTGCATTGTATTGAATAAAAAATGCGGGTGAAATTGTCTTTCTATTTCTTTAAGTTGAATTTCTCTCAATGATTTTTCTGTATCTTCAATTGAATAAATTAATGCTTCATTGGATTCAAACAAATCATAAACATACTTATTAATTTCTTCTAGTTCACTCGTACGAGACAAAGGTTCATATGTACCTAGTTTTCTTTCTTTTGCGTATTTAATTCGCTTAATAATTGATTCTATATCTCGCGTTTGAACTTGAGAAATTTTACTAGAAGAAATGTAACCAAATATAGTTAAAATGACGAATGTTAACAACATAATTGATAATAATTTAAAACCGTCATTCAATATTTCATGTATATCTTTTAATAAAACAATGTGTGCATTTAACTCAGGTAGATATTCACTTTTATAAACATAGCCAAATTTAGATAATGTGACTTTATAGTTTGACGGGATCTTTTCATAATTTGAATACAAGACATTATCATAACTATCTACTAATAATAAATGTTGATTATTTTTATAATGCAATTGATTCAAATAAGGTTGTTCTTCTATGTATATCGAAAGTTTATAATAACCATTGTTAAACTTTATATTTTGACTTTTTATGCGAAGTAAATTCGATAAATTTTTGTCTTCATAATTATTCGTCATTTTTATATCATGATTTTCTAATATATAAATCATGGTAGCATCTTTTATGTGAATCGAGTCATTAATGAGACGACGTATTTCTGTTTTATCATGATCATTCTTAGGATTTAAAGATTCAAATTTGTGTTTATCATTCTTAATGGCTTTTGTAACTTTTTGATTTAATGACGTGACAATATCTTTACTTTCAACTATATTATGCTTCAAACTATTTATTTCAATCATTCTGTATACGCCTAAAAATGTTGCAAATCCTATTAATATAATTAAAAATGCCGGTAGTATAGTAGTGATAAATAAAGATTTTCTAATCATACGTTGATAAGGTTTAGTTGGTATCATTGAATCAACTCCAAAAATTGCTTTCTTGATAAGTGACTAATGTCCTCATCTTTAATAACAGGTATTTCCCTGAACTTTGCTGCAACTTGCTTATTTTGATTAAAAACATCTTTTCTACCAGACTGAATTTTATACTCATCTGCTATTTTTTGTTGAACTTTTTTACTTTGTAAATAATTAATCAGTTTTTTACTTTTCGGATTAATATTTTCTTTTTTTACAAGTGCGATGCCGTCATGATTCAACATTGTACCTTCACTTGGATAAATCATTTTCAAAGGATAACCTTTATTAATATAAGCTTTAGCATCCGATTCATAACTTAAACCAGCATAATATTTACCTTTTGCTACTTCTTGAATAACTTTAGAAGATTTATCAACTTTATTTGCAGAAGCCATAAAATCTTTTACGTCATCAACATCATGGTTGATACTTTCAATAGCTTTCATATGCTGATATCCCGTCGTTGTTTCTAGAGGATTAGAATAGACCACTTTACCTTTCAATTCATTTGCATGTAAGTCTTTATAACCTCTAACTTTAATATTTCCTATTAAGTCTTCGTTCACAACAATCGTAGTTGGCATTAATATGAAATCTGATACATACGGAACTTTTTGTTTTGCATATTTCATATACTTCTGATTTTTCGATTCGTATACTTCAAAATCATCTGGATGTTCAATCATTTCTGACAAAACACCACCAACCACAATATCCCCTAGTTCATCTTCATCTGATTGATGTATTTCCCTTAATAATACTTGTGTTGAACCCTGCTTAAGTTCAACTTTAACATTTTCAGTTTGTTCAAAGTCATTTAATAAAGAACGTATTAATTCTCTAGGATACGGAGAATAAACAGTTATCGTTTCTTGATGATTGTTTAATTTCCCACAGCCAGAAACAATCAATAATAAGCAAACTAAAACAAAAAATTTTTTCATACTTTTTCTCCCGTTTATTGTTTTTCATTTACTACTCTTGAAATTATTTTATCATTTGGAATAAATTATCAATATGTTTTTTTACATATTACAAACAAAAAACACTAGGTTATTCTATTTGAACAACCTAGTGTATAAAAGATTATATTTTTATAGTCTCTCCTACTCAGACAAATGCACCATTTTATCTGCGCTGTCTGTAAATATGCCATCAACGCCCCAGTTTGCTAATTGGTTTGCGCGTGCTGGTTTGTTTACGGTCCAAACGTTTAATTCATAACCCGCTTCTTTGACCATTCTTACTTTTGCTTTTGTGAGTTTGGCATCTTCTGTATTCACTATTTTCGCATTGCAATAGTCTAACAATGTTCTCCAGTCTTCTTTGAATCCTGTCGTATGGAAGATGACGGCTCTTTTATATTCTGGCATGATTTCTTCTGCTAGTTTAACGAGTACAACGTTAAAACTTGATATGAGTACTTCTTGATTTTGATTTAAGTTTGCTAGTTTTTCTTTAACTTGTTTTACCATACTTTTAGATAGGGCCAGTCCATTCGGTCCAGTGACGCCTTTTAATTCTACGTTTAAGTTCATATTATATTCATTCGCTATTTCTATAACATCATCGAATGTTGGTAAGTGTTCATCCTTAAATTTCTCACCATACCATGATCCTGCTGATGCTTCTTTTAATTCTTCATAGTTTAATGCTGTTATTTCCCCGGACATACTTGTTGTACGGTCTAAATAGTCATCATGTATGATGATTAATTGTTCATCTTTTGTAATACCTACATCTAATTCTAGCCAATTTACACCTTCTATTTCTGAAGCCGCTTTAAAAGATGCTATTGTATTTTCTGGAGCTTTACTAGGTAATCCTCTATGTCCATATATTGTTAACATATTACCTCTCCTTGCGTTTTTTATTTTTAATTTGTTAATTTTTTGATTCTTAGGGTATATATTTACAACAAACATCCGTAGAATCAGCATAACTGTATTATCACATTAATGGTCTGTTTATTGCCAACAAAATGTGTAACTTATTTTTAGGAGGGTATGGTTATGGCTAGTGAAACAATTACAATACATACGAAACAGGATATTATCGATTATGTGAACGAACGGAAGACGACAAAGCGTACGTCACTATTATTGATTATCGTATTAGGTACAATATTTTTAGATGCTTATGATTTAACAATATTAGGTACAGCGACTGATCAACTTACGCAAGAATTCAAACTTTCTCCAACTTACTTATCATTTATTATGACAGCAATGCCATTCGGTGCATTATTTGGTGCTGCGATTGGTGGATTTTACGCCGATAAATTAGGTCGTAAATTGATTCTATCTGTCTCACTTATCTCTTTAATCATCGGGGCGATTGGTGCCGCGTTATCACCTGCACCAGCTATTTTATTATGTTTCAGATTATTAATGGGCTTTGCGATTGGCATGGATAGCCCAGTTGCTTTTACATTTATAGCAGAAATCAGTAATAAAAAAGATAAGGGCCGTAACGTCAACTATTGGCAAGTTGTTTGGTATATCGCCGTTGTATCTTCGGCTCTTATCGTTATTTTATTATATTCTCTTGGAACTGGCGCTTGGTTATGGCGTTATTCTGTAGCTCTCGGTGCATTGTTCGCAACGATTATACTCGTATTAAGATTATTTTATTTAAGCGAAAGTCCATCATGGTCAATGAAAAATAAAACCTTAACAGAAGCGAGTAAAGAACTCGAGAAGAACTACAACATCAATGTGAATATCGAGCCCAATAAAGGTGAAAATGAATCATTTAGTAAAACAGAAGTTAAAAATCCTTTACGTACGTTATTTAATAAACGCTATCGAAAAAGAACAATATTAGCGACTTCCATTGCAACATTACAAGGTATGCAGTACTACGCAATCGGGCTGTATATTCCTTTAATCGCAATTTATATTATCGGAGAAAATAAAATCGAATCTCTATCAGGTACTGCACTCATTAATATCGCGGGTATCATTGGTGGTTTAACTGGTGCATTACTCACAACAAAATACGGCGCACGTAAGTTAACAATTGCTGGGTTTAGTATTGTCGGTACAGCCATGATTATTATAGGTTTATTTTATGGACAAACCTATACATGGTTAATCGCGTTAATGGTCGCATTCTTCCTATTTGGACATTCAGGTGGACCAGGAACTCAAGGGAAAGCAATTGCCGCCCTATCATACCCTACAATCCTACGAGGTAAAGGAACAGGCTTTGTAGAATCCGTAAGTAGATTTGGTAGTATGTTTGGTACATTTATTTTCCCAATTATATTAGCTAATTTAGGATTGAATAAGACAATGCTGCTATTAGCATTAGTACCTATAGTTGGACTTATCATTACAACTTATATTAAGTGGGAACCAGTCGGTAAAGATGTCGAATACGAAGATCAATATATAGAAAAAGTTTAATACAAAAAGCAAAAGCCTAGGACGTCTTGTCCTAGGCTTTGTTACTTATAAAGTTCAATTTTCGCTATCTTGTGAGTTTACTGCACCTTTAACTCACATCTTTTGCGATCTCGTGAGTTTATTACACCTTTAACTCACATCTTTTACGATCTTGTGAGTTTATTACCTCTTTAACTCACATCTTTTGCGATCTCGTGAGTTTACTACCTCTTTAACTCACATCTTTTGCGATCTCGTGAGTTTATTACTTCTTTAACTCACATCTTTCACGATCTTGTGAGTTTATTACCTCTTTAACTCACATGTTTGGCGATCTCGTGAGTTTATTACACCTTTAACTCACATCTTTCACAATCTTGTGAGTTTATTACCTCTTTAACTCACATGTTCTGCGATCTCGTGAGTTTACTCCACTTTTAACTCACATGTTTGGCGATCTCGTGAGTTTATTACACCTTTAACTCACATCTTTTCAGCAATACAACTCATACTCAAAAAATATACCTAAAAATTTGAAAAGCCTAGGACGTCTTGTCCTAGGCTTCATTCATTATTCTTCTGTTTTATATGTTCTAATGTGATCTGCGATACTGTGTAAGTATACTTTTGAATATGGGTCTTGTCTAAGTTCGCGTTCGAAGTCAAATTCTTGGTTATCAAATCTATTAAAGAATGTTTCGTATTCTTCTACAGATAATTGTTCTCTTGATGCAAGCATGTCTAAGTGTTTTTCTTTATCTAGTGCTTTATCATAACCTTCTACGATTGAACCACTAAATATTTCACCTACTGCGCCTGAACCATAACTAAATAGACATACTTTTTGTCCTGCTTGGAATGTATGGTTTTGTAATAAAGAGATTAAACTTAAATACAATGAACCTGTATAAATATTTCCTACGTCTCTATTCCATAATACAGAATCTTGATAAGCATCCATTAATCTGTTTTTAATTGAATCTTCTACGTTTTCGTTTAAAATAGTCTTGAAGGCTTTTTCGCCCATTTTTGTAAATGGAACGTGGAAACAGAATGATTCAAAATCATTTACTTCATGACCTGTACGTTTAGCGTATTCATTCCAAACTGTGTTGAATGATTCAATGTATGCATCTTTAGATAAAGCACCATCTACGACAGGATATTTTTCAGAAGTTGGTCTCCAGAAATCATATACGTTATTAGTATATGCAACGCTATCGTCATTTAATTCTAAAATTCTAGGATTATGACTTAATAATAAAGCGACTGCTCCTGCACCTTGTGTAGGTTCGCCACCTGAATTTAATCCGTAACGTGCGATATCAGATGCGATTACAAGTACTTTCTTGTTTGGGTTGTTTGATAAGAAATCTTTAGCAAGTTGGATAGCTGCTGTAGCTGAGTAACAAGCTTCTTTCATTTCAATACAACGTGCAAATGGTTGAATATTTAATTGGTTATGAATCTCTATTGATGCTGCTTTAGAGTGATCAACGCCTGATTCAGTCGCTACGATCACCATGTCGATATCTTTTTTATCTTGTTCAGATAAAATATCTTGAGCTGCGTTAATACCCATTGATATAATATCTTGGCTCACTGGATTAACGGCCATTTTATTTTGTCCGATACCAATTTTAAATTTATTTGGATCTACTCCACGAGCATTTGCTAAATCTTCCATACTTACATAAAAACTTGGGATGTAAAAATCTAATTTATCAATACCTATTGCCATAATAATTTCCTCTCAATATGTTATTTTATATATTGAATGATATCAAACTACATTAAATATTGACAATTATTAATAAATAAATTTTTAAGGAGAACATTAAATATGAATAAAGTTGTAATCGTAAGTGCTCAAAGAACACCTGTAGGAAAATTCAGAGGAAGGTTGAGTAACTACTCTGCAGTAGAATTAGGGACTGCTGCTTTAAAATCTGCAATTAATAAAATTCAACTAGATCCTAAAGATATCGAGAATGTTATTTTCGGTAACGTTGTTCAAGCAGGTACGGGACAAAATGCTGCTAGACAAATTGCTGTAAATGCTGGTTTACCATACGAAACACCTGGTATGACTGTAAACGAAGTTTGTGGATCAGGACTTAAATCTATCATCTTAGGGAAACAACTTATTCAACTTGGTGAAGCAAATGTTGTTGCTGTTGGTGGCGTTGAAAGTATGACAAACACACCAGACCTTATTCTTAAAAAAGGCGACGCACCTGTTAAAAGTTTCATGCATGATGGTTTAACAGACGTCTTTCATGATATGGCGATGGGCTTAACTGCAGAAGCAATTGCAACTAAATATGAAGTTACGCGTGAAGAACAAGATGCGTTTGCATTAAATTCACACTTAAAATCTGATAAGGCAACTAAAGCTGGTAAATTTAACGAAGAAATCGTTTCATTAGAAGATGTTAATGGTGAAACAATGACTTCAGATGAATTAATTAGACCAGAAAGTACAATGGAAGACCTTGCAACATTAAAAACTATTTTCAAAGAAGATGGTACAGTGACTGCGGGTAACGCTTCAGCTTTAAGTGACGGTGGTTCTGCTTTAATTTTAATGAGTGAATCATATGCGAAAGAACACGGCTACACAATCTTAGCAACTGTCGGACAGCACGCAGAAATCGGCTGTGATCCATTATACATGGGTTATGCACCTTTCTATGCAGTAGAATCACTATTAAACAAGACTGGAAAAACAATTCAAGATATCGACTTAGTTGAGATGACAGAAGCATTCTCAGCACAAAGTATTCCAGTTAAAAAGAATCTGAACATTCCAGATGAGAAATTTAACATTTATGGTGGCGCGATTGCTTTAGGTCACCCACTAGGCTCAACTGGCTCAAGATTAGTTACAACGTTAGCACATGCCTTAAAACAAGAAGATAAGCAAACAGGTATCGCGACTGCTTGTATCGGTGGTGGCTTAGGCATAGCACTAATGATAGAAAAAGGAGTAGGACTTTAATGAAACCTTTAACGAAAGATTTCAGACACTTATCACGACATGAGAAAATTCAACAATTAAAAGATCATGGTTGGATTAAAGAAGAATCTGAGCAAATATTACTCAATAATTCAGAAATAGATAAAGAACTTTTAGAGAATTTAATCGAAAATGTCATTGGTCAAGGTACCCTACCAGTAGGTGTCTTACCTGAAATTATAGTAGAAGATAAAGCATACGCTGTACCTATGATGGTTGAAGAGCCTTCAGTAGTCGCAGCAGCAAGTTTCGGTTCTAAACTTTTCAACAAATCTGGTGGTCTTAAAGTCATTCAAAGTGACAATATTAAATTAGGTCAAATCGTATTTGATAATGTTACAGATACTGCTCAACTATCTAAAGATATACTAAATTTAGAATCAGATATCCACCAAGTAGCCGATCAAGTTTACCCTTCTATTCTTAAAAGAGGTGGCGGTTACCGTAAAATCGAAACAGATGAATTCCCTGAAGAAGGCATGCTTTCTTTAAAAGTTCATATCGATACACGAGATGCAATGGGTGCTAATATTATCAATACGATTCTTGAAGGTATTGCGCACTATTTAGAAACGCAATTAAGTGATACAAACATACTAATGAGTATCCTTTCAAACTATTCAACAACATCTGTTATTCGCATTGAAGGTAAAATTGCCGTTTCAGATTTGGATAAAGGTGATGTAAGTGGTGCAGAAGTCGCACACCGTATGGAAAGAGCATCTGTATTAGCGCACATCGACCCATATAGAGCAGTCACACATAATAAAGGTGTTATGAATGGTATTAGCTCAGTTGTATTAGCTTCAGGTAATGATACAAGAAGTGTTGAAGCAGGTGCACATGCTTATGCAAGTAAAGACGGACAATATAGAAGTTTAACAACTTGGAAATATGATAGAGATAACCAATTCTTAATAGGTGCTATAGAATTACCATTAACACTTGGCATTATTGGCGGAAGCATAGACCTCTTACCAATATCTAAAGTTACGTTAGACTTGCTAGGCGTTAAAACAGCACAAGAATTAGCACATATTGTAGCAGCAGTCGGACTCGCACAGAACTTTTCAGCATGTCGTGCACTCGTATCAGAAGGTATACAGCAAGGTCATATGAACCTACACTATAAATCATTAGCAATTAAAATCGGTGCAAAAGGTAATGAAATCCAACTTATAACAGAAGCACTTAAAAATATGGATAAACCAAACTTAGAAGCAGCACAAGGATTACTGTATGAGATGAGAAATAACTAGATAATTGGTGAGATTCGGTGGATTTCGGTGGAATTCGGCGCGCTAACGATCTAGTTTCGCATTCTTGATCGTTAGATAGCTCATTTAGTGTAAAATCACTATATTTCACCTATGATTCAGTCCGCTAACGATCTTGTTTTTGAGTCTTGATCGTTAGATAGCTCATTTAGTGCAAATTCACACTATTCTACCTGCATTTCGGCGCGCTAACGATCTTGTTTCACTTTCTTGAACGTTAGAATTTCTAACGATCTTGTTTTCGAGTCTTGATCGTTAGACATCTCATTTAGTGTAAAATCACTATATTTCACCTATGATTCAGTCCGCTAACGATCTTGTTTTTGAGTCTTGATCGTTAGCGCCACAATAAAATCATAAAAGAGCCTAGAACAACATTCATCGTTGTTCTAGGCTCTTTCTTTGTTTATCCCGAATACCCATTTGACATCTTCTTACAATACGCATTAAGATAGTGAAGTTGATTAAAAAAATAGGAGATATTTATCATCATGAAAAACAAACTGACTTTTAAAGAAAATATATATATTGGATCCTTACTTTTTGGCTTATTTTTTGGAGCGGGTAATTTAATCTTCCCTATTCATTTAGGTCAATTGGCGGGATCGAATGTTTTAACGGCCAATATTGGTTTCTTAATTACTGCGATTGGTTTACCGTTCTTAGGTATTATCGCAATTGGTATATCTAAGACGAATGGTATTTTTGAAGTAACGACACGTGTGAATCGCAAATACGCTTATATCTTCACAATATTACTTTATCTTGTAATTGGACCGTTCTATGCGTTACCTAGACTTGCGACGACATCGTTTGAAATTGCATTTACACCGTTTATTTCAGATTCATCTGTCACATTATATTTATCGATATTTAGTATTTTATTCTTCTTAGTTGCTTGGTTTTTCTCAAAAAAACCTTCAAAAATTCTAGAATATATCGGTAAATTTTTAAATCCTGTATTTTTAGTCCTTTTAGGCTTATTGATTTTATTAGCGTTTATTAATCCAATTGGACAAGTATCAAATGCTAATATTAATCCTGATTATGAAAATAGCGCGTTATTAAAAGGGTTCATTGATGGTTATAATACGTTAGATGCTTTAGCTGCACTTGCATTCGGTATTATCATCGTATCCACTATTAAAAAGTTAGGTATTACAAACCCAAATCATATTGCGAAAGAAACGTTTAAATCTGGTACGATTAGCATTATTTTAATGGGTATTATTTATAGTTTATTAGCATTTATGGGTACGATGAGTTTAGGTCATTTCAAAGCGAGTGAAAATGGTGGCATAGCTTTAGCTCAAATCGCACGATATTATTTAGGTGATTACGGCATCATATTACTATCTCTAATCATTATCGTAGCTTGTTTAAAGACTGCTATAGGCTTAATCACAGCCTTTTCAGAAACATTCACTGAGCTATTTCCAAAGCAAAATTATTTAATGTTTGCAACAGTTGTAAGTATTATTTCATGTATATTTGCTAATGTTGGTTTAACAAAAATTATTGAATACTCTACTCCAGTATTAATGTTTTTATATCCATTAGCGATTACAATTATTTTGCTAACATTATTCAGTTCATTCTTTAATCATTCAAAAATTGTTTATCAATTTACGACATACTTTACAATGATTGCTTCATTTGTTGATGGCATTAAAGCAAGTCCTGAATTCATCGCAAATACAAGTTTTGCACATGCAGTCATCACTTTTGGCGAAAAATTCTTACCGTTCTTCACGATTGGAATGGGTTGGGTATTACCAGCCGTTGTCGGATTTATCATCGGCTTCATCGTATATCAATTTAAGAAATCATCATACAAAACAGCATAATACAGATAAAAGCAAGTTACCTCGTTTATGAGATAACTTGCTTTTTTATTTAAATATTTATTTATTATAAGGTTGTCTGCCCATTACAAATTTAAAAATTTGAAATTCTCTTAATAAAATTCCAATCCCGAGGCAACATCCCACAATAAACAGTAAAGATATTGGAATAAAGATGAATGTTTGTTCTTCAAATATACTTGTATATTGGAACATATATTCCAATATAATAGGATGTAGTAAATAAACAAAAAATGAATATCTACTAATCAATTCAACAGAACTAAACATAAATTCATCAAACTGTGTGCTAAAGTTAATTAAAATTAAAAATGCAAAAGTAATATATAATAAAATACGATAGTCCATACTACTAACCATCCAATAATCATGTTCTCCTACAAATACAAAAGCTATGTATGCAGCGATAGCTAAAAATACAATTAAAGCGATGTATTTCGATACGAAAGCTTTAATAGCTTGATAATTATGACCTACGTAAGAACCTAAAAAGTAATAAAATAACCAACCAATTATAAATGTTTCAGGACTAAATGGATAATAGTGACTTATAAATTCTCTGACAGGTTCAACATTTTGATAGCTATATAAATAGACTGTATTGATCATAAACGAAATGATAAGGCTCCATTTTGAAAAAAGTATTTTTGCGTTTATTCGATAGATAAACCAATTTAACAAGAAGAACTGAATAATGATTACAATAAAGTATCCATACCAATTACCTTGAATAACATTTTCTGTGTATTGCGTTAAGAATGAATCATTTAATTTAAGTGATTCAGAATAACTATAGAAAGCACCCATAATTAAGTAAGGTAATAATATATATTTTAATCTTGTTCTTAAATAGCCTGTTTTTAATTTTTCATTATAATTTAGCGTCGTTAATAGTTGAGACAATATAATAAATGAAGGTGTCCCGATAATTAAGATCATTCTGATCCAATATAAGACTTGTAACTGTAAATTATCAGGTTCATTTGTATTTGTAAACTCGGTAAAAACATGTGTTAGTACAATTAATAAACATAAAAATGTTCTTAAATATATAAATTCAATATATCTTCCTTTACTCATGATTAAATCCTTCCCATTTCTTAACAAGCTTGTTAAAAGCGTCATCACTTACCATAACTCTTGGAATGTAAAAATTATCACTATCTGGAACAACTGCTTTTTCTTCCAATGTAAATCCATACTTGATTGATGTATCGTGATCAAGTTGTTTAATTAATTTATCGTTTGCTTGACCGTACGGATATGCGATCGCTTGTTCATTTCCATCTAGTTCATCTTTAATATAGTTCGTACTATTATCGATATCCTGTTTAATGTTCCCCTTTTCAGCATATGCTACAAATTTTGATTTTTCTTTTTTCATAGTATGCATATCATGTGTATGCGAAGCAAAATCCCATAGACCACTATTCTTCATTTCGAGTAATTCTTTTTTAGGAGACATACGAATATTATGAAAATCAGGGTCACCTACATGATCTGTTATTACAAACCCAGTTCCTTGGACATCGTATTTTTTCATAATTGGAAAGGCATTTTCATAAATACTTTGATCCATATCATCAAAATTTAACCACACGCAATTTTTAGGGAACTTACCTTTTTCTTTGTAATGAATGAATTCATCTAAAGATAAAAATTGAGCATTCTTTTCTTTTAACCATTTAATATGAGATTCGAATTGCGTGTCAGTGACACTATAAATTTTCAATTCTTTACTATTTGAGAATGCTGATAATAATTTATCTATCCATGTGTCTTCTCGTACGCGGTGATAGTTTAATGCGAGACATCCATTTTTCTCGCCACCAAGTGTTTTTTGTTTCTTAGCAAGTACTGATTGATCACTAGAAATGAACATGAATAATATCAAAGCTATCATCATCGACCACTTAAGACTCATCTTAATAATTCTCATGTGGTACAGCTCTCTTTCTTCTAACGTTGAATAGAAACGTAATCATCAAATATACTGCAATGATGATTGACCCAATCACAAAATAATTAAAAATCGAGACAATGTCACCTTTCTCAAGATTCAATATTACTCTTACAATTTGTATAAAATGATTGTCTATCGGTAATAACGAACCTACCATTACAAATAATACTGTTATGCAATATAGCCATAATATTGATGATGCTATAAATACGATTGACTCTCTAAAAATATTTAAATTTGATTCTACTCTTTTATGTTCCCTCTGTCTGGACTTGTCCATGTAGCAAACGCTCCTTTTTTTCTTTTAAGTGCTTTTGGAAATGCAACTACGACGACAATCGCATTGATTAACCAATAAAAAGTTGGATACCAACTTAAAAATATAAGAAATAAATTATTTTTTCTTTCATATCTACTATCAATTAATAAAGAAATAGTAAATTGAATAATGTTAATAAACGTCAGTAAGAATGCTGATATTAAGAAGATATTTAATTGATAATTATAGAAGTAGTAATCCAAGAAGTTTAATCGAAGTAGTGTGTAACATAAGATAACAACTATGCCATAGACCCATATTACAGAAAGAATTTGTTCAATAAATAACAACCATAATGAAACGTTTCTTACTTTAAACATGTTCTTAAAATCTCTTAAAATCACTTCATGTCCACCTTGGGACCATCTTACCCTTTGTTTCCATAACCCCTTAAATGTTTCAGGCACAAGCATCCAACATAAAGCTCTCGGTTCATATTTTATTTTGTATCCTGATAAATGAAACTTCCATGACACTGCAATATCTTCAGTAATCATGTCCGTATCCCAATATTGATTCTTCTCTAGTGCTTTTTTATTAAATAACGTAAACACACCAGATATCGTATTAACAAATCCGTTAATCGTTTGTGCTCTCTTTATACTGCCTATCATACTTGCATATTCGATTGTTTGAATTTTCCCTAGTAAAGTAGATTTATTTCTAATACGTGGGTTCCCTGTTACTGCTCCGATTGTTGGATCATCAACCAAACTTTCCACCATATAATACGGTGCATCATCGTCGTTAATCGTATCTGCATCCACACACATCAAATATGGGTATTGAGCATATTGAGCTGCAATATTTAACGCATTTGCTTTACCCCTATTTTCCTCTAAATTAATAAACTTAATTTTGTACGCTTGTTTAAGTCTTAATAATTCTGCCTTTGTATTATCCGAGCTCCCATCATTAACAGCAATAATCTCTTTGATCGGAAATGAGAGGTCATTTAAATTCTTAATCGTTTCTGCAATGGTACTCGCTTCGTTGTAACAAGCGATAATAAATGAAATCCCTTCTTGTGGTTGATAATTAATATGCTTAGCTTTCAACTTTCTTTCAATAAAAACATAGTAAATCAAAGTCCCGATTATCCAAAAAATCGACATAGCAATTGGATAAACGATAAAAAATAACAATAAAAGTTCCATAATCCCTCTCCCTAACGAACGGTAGTTTGTAAAAATAGTATATCATTTTCAGAGAAAAAGGCAATGCGTAATTTATTGTGTGAAATGTAAACGTTTTTACGAGTGATTTTTAGTGTATTTTCCTGTATAGTTATTCATAGGAAGTAAAGGAGGCAAATGAAGTGAATAATACATCTGAGAAACTCATTCAAATAAGTATGAGAACCTTTTCTGAAATGGGCTATTATGGAACATCACTAAATAATATTGCCAATGAATTAGGTATTAAAAAAGCAAGTTTATATAACTATTTCAAAAGTAAAGATGAATTGTATGAACAATGTATTGAAAGATGTATGAATAAAGGTATGAAATTAATCAAAAGTATTGATACACAACCTCATAATGCTCATGAAGAACTTATAAAGTTTTTTCAAGAATATATATATGATTCAGAGTACTTAGTGAAATTCTACATTCAATTATCATTTGCACCATCCAACTTTACAGAGATGATTTTAGAGCATAATAAAGAACTTGCAGTCGTATTTAACAGTAAATTAGTAGATATCCATAAAAATAGTGAATTCAATATAAATCGTGAAGATTTCATTCTATTTATTAATATGTTTGTATACGGATGGCTTTATAGAAAATCATTTGTACAAAATAACGTTACACCTGAGAATATCATTAAAGAATTTGATCAACATATTAAAATATTAATGAAGCAGTCCAATGCTGATAATTCATAAAAACTTATAATAACGCGCCATATCAATTAAGATATGGTGTGTTTTTTTTATAGA
Organism: Mammaliicoccus sp. N-M50; assembly: GCF_022386995.1. NCBI lineage: Bacteria > Bacillati > Bacillota > Bacilli > Caryophanales > Staphylococcaceae > Mammaliicoccus > Mammaliicoccus sp. N-M50. Next base: position 69,704 of record NZ_JAJNJA010000005.1, read on the forward strand.
TTAATCATTTATAAAAAGTTCCGCAAAATCAAAAAACACATTAACTTTAATTGATTTTCAAAACCATTCTTTTTGTGTATAATTTGTTTCAGAAAGTAAACAAATTAATTATTATTTTGTATTTCCAATAATTAAATTACTTTTTTTGTTATTATTTTATATTTTCTGGGTATTACATATATAGCTATACTAGAGAAAGAGGTAGAACCATGGTTAACAACAACGGGAAAGGCTATTATGAAGATATTAGTGATGATTTGTTATATGTTTCACAGTCTATTAGCCAAAAAATCTCATCTGAAGAGTTTAATTTATCAGATGAGAAAGAAATTATTAAAGGCATCCTAGAAAAGTTGGAAGCTCAATCTTCAGAATAATTCGCTATATACCGTCATAACGACTGCTCAGACAATCAAGGCAATCGTTATGATTTTATTTTTTATACAGACATATTTTAAGCGGGTACTCTATTGAGTAATCCCGCTTAAAATATATGCTTAATTGTATTTTTCCTACTAGGTGTATTCCCTATTTCTCCGTATATCTCGGGTTATCTTTATTAAGTGCCCAATTACCTGTTGTTAAATATGAGGCATAAGCAGACCAACAAACATATGGAATTAATAATAATCCTGCTGTCTTATTCACTTTATAAAATTGAACAGTTGTTAATATGACTGCGCTCAATAATACATAACTTTCAATCAGCGCTGTGCCTCTTAATTTATATTTGAAATACAGTATTGACCATAAGTAATTTAAACCTAATTGACTATAATAAGCTGTCTGTGTTGATTTAGCTGCGCGTTCTTTCGTTATAATCGAATGTGCGATACCCATGCTTAAATATAATATCGGCCATACAATTGGGAATATATAACCCGGTGGTGAAAATGGTGGTTTTTTATTTTTAGAGTAATCTTTACGTGCATTTTGAACAGCATATTTACCGATTAGTCTACCACCAACTAACGGTGCTGAAATGATACCAGCGTATTTCACTATTTTACTTAATTTCATACAGAACCACCTTTTCAAAAGTTTGATGTCTAGTATATATACCCGAAATTGTCTATCATTAAAATAAGAACTTTTTTAAAAGGAGCAATACAAATGAAAATATTAATTTTAGGTGCTACAGGCAGAGTTGGACAAGAAGTATTAACACATGCGCTATCGGACGGTCATGACGTAACCGTACTCGTTCGTGATAAAAATAAATTAAGCGTCGATCATCAATCTGTGAGACTAATCGAAGGAAATGTATTAAATCCAAATGATATTCAAAAAGCAGCTGAAGGTAATGACATTATTGTAAGTGCATTAAGTACAGATGGCTCCACTACATTATCAGAAGCTATGCCATTCATTATCGATACAATGTCACAACAAGGCATAAAGCGTATCATCACAATAGGTACTGCTGGTATATTACAAAGTCGAACTGATGAGAATTTACTGCGCTATCAATCTAATGAATCTAAAAGACGAACAACACGTGCAGCAGAAGAACATCATAAAGTTTATACACTGCTTAAAGATTCAGAGTTAGATTGGACAATCGTATGCCCAACCTATTTACCAGATGGCGAAAGAATCGGACAATACAGAGTCGAACGAAACTACTTACCAGAGAACGCTGTAAAAATATCTGTCCCAGACACAGCAGACTTCGTTTACAATCAAATATCGTCTGACGAATATATCCAATCACGCGTTGGAATAGGATATTGAATTAGAGTGTAAAAATGCCCCCGAATGTTGCTAGATATCCTCGTCTTGCAATATTCACGGCTTCTATGTTGCTAGTCAGTCGTGTCTTGCAATATTCGGGCCTCCTATGTTGCTAGTCATACGCGTCTTGCAATATTCACGGCTCCTATGTTGCTAGTCATGTCCGTCTTGCAATATTCGCGGCTTCTATGTTGCTAGTTATGTCCGTCTTGCAATATTCACGGCTTCTATGTTGCTAGTCATGTCCGTCTTGCAATATTCACGGCTTCTATGTTGCTAGTCAGTCGTGTCTTGCAATATTCGCAGCTCCTATGTTGCTAGTCATACGCGTCTTGCAATATTCGGGCCTTCTATGTTGCTAGTCATCCTCGTCTTGCAATATTCGTGGGTTCTATGTTGCTAGTCATACCTTTCTTTCACACCTCTCCTACCTTCATTCACAAATTTGTAAAATTTTTCTAAAATAATTGAGAATAATAATCATTTCGTATTGCGTTAGCATGGAAATTTTTGTATATTATGGGTATCATCCAAGAAAGGAAGTTTTACATGAATAAAAACTTTATCAACTTTAGAACGGGATTAGTAAAATTACCTGTTATTATAGCAGGTGTGTTTTTCTTATCTCATCCAACTGTCACTCATGCCAGCGAGAACAATGCATCAACTGAGTCAAACGCAGCTGTAGCTCATGAAGAAACACATACTTCAAATGAATCAAATAATATAGAGAATAAAGACAATTCAACAAATACAAATGAAGCGACAAATTCAGTTGAAGCAAACAAAGAAACAGATAGTAATGCTGCTAACGAAGCTAATAGTGAGCCAACAGCATCACCTTCTGAGCATAATGTAACTGAAAATACTACAAGTAATACAACATCAAGTACTAAAGAAGGTACAACTCAACCTGCACCTACTTCAACAGAAAATAATGCAACAGCACAACCTACTCCGACAGCACTTACTGCCGAAGAAGAAAAAGAAGATGCATATTTCACAGATCCTAATTTCCGATATGATACTTCAAAAGACCCTCACTTTGATGAGGATGGTGCTTTAATTGATACTCGTAGAAAATTAGAAAACTATGAGGTCCGTAACAGAACTGCTTATATTTATGTGGAAAATGGTAATTATAAAGGTCAAATCGAAAACTTAAAACATGCTAATGGTACTGGATTAGTTATTGGAGAAAATTATATCCTAACAGCAGGTCATGTTATTTATAGTAATAATTACCCAAGAGGATATTTAACTGGTGGGTATGTTTCACCAGGTAGACATGGTGAATTTGAAAAGTTTGGTCGCTACAAAATTAAAGCAATGCATGTTATGCCACAATACATTGAATCTCCATTGCAACGTTATGATATCGGAATTATTGAAGTAGAACCACATAATGATATGCCAGAATCTATAAGTGAAATAAACCCTTATAACATTAAACCATTTAATAAAGAAATGCTTGGTAAAAAGATAGAATCACAAGGTTATCCAGTTGATTTAAATGAAGAATCAATAGACCAATATTGGGTTGATGGTACTATCATTCAAAAACAACCTAAAGGAACAGTTGAATTATCGATGTACGGATATTCTGGACAATCTGGAAGTCCTATTATTCTTGAAGGTACTGACGATGTTATTGGTGTATTTAGTTATGATACAACAGGCAATGAATATGGAACTTTAATGACTCCTATAACACATGAAATTTATAACTGGATACAGTCTATTATTAATAAAGACGGTAAAGTAGAAGATCCAACTCAACCTGCTGAGCAACCTAAAGTAGACGAGCCTACTAAACCGGCAGAACAACCTAAAGCGGATGAACCTACTAAGCCAGCTGAACAACCTAAAGTAGACGAGCCTACTAAACCGGCGGAACAACCTAAAGTAGACGAGCCTACTAAACCGGCGGAACAACCTAAAGCGGATGAACCTACTAAGCCAGCTGAGCAACCTAAAGTGGACGAGCCTACTAAACCGGCGGAACAACCTAAAGTAGACGACACTACTAAACCGGCTGAGCAACCTAAAGTAGACGACACTAAACAAGCAGTAAAAGCTACTCAAATAAATAATACTGAAAAGAAAGTAACTGCTACTCAAGTATCTACATCTCATGCTCAGAACAAAACTCAATCAAATGCTAAGCATGATAAGAAACAATTACCAAATACAGGTGAAAAAGAAGCGATAACTACAACATTATTCGGTACATTATTCGCAGTATTAGGTAGTTTATTATTCTTCAGAAAACGTAAAACTGATAAATAATAAGGTATCCCCTAAGAGATGTTTCATATGAAACATCTCTTTTTATGCTTTCACACTTTTAGAAGGAATCATCGCCCAACATATAAGCAATAATATAAATACAATTGCTGGGACTAGAAACCCAATGTGAAATGCCATTATATGATTGTGTATAGATATTGTTGCGACGACTGTAGCGATCAATGCGGAACCGAAGCTAGATCCAATATTTTCTACAATATTAATCGTAATACCTGCTTGTGGTAATTGTTCGTCTTTTAAATCTGCATAAGTATTTGTTGTAAATGGTAGAAGTATCCCACCAACACTTATTCCTCGTAATAAAAGCAGCATACTTAATATGATGATTGATGTGTTGCCGTCTACAAATACAAATGGTATTGAAGCAACAATCGTTAATATTAAACTTACCAATATCACTTTTTTAGCACCATAATGATCTGTTAATTTACCAATCAAAGGTCTCGCTAATAACATACCAATTCCTTGAGGCATTAATGCAATAGCCGCTTCAATCGTATTAAATCCTTTAAAATTCTGAAAGAACAGCGGGAAAATAATCATCGGTCCCATAATCGCTAAATTGGCTAGAAATAAGCCGCTACTTGAAGCTGCATAGTTACGATTTTTAAATAAATTAGTTGGTAATACGGTTTGATAATCCTGAACTCGATTGTATATCAAATAAATCATGATAAGTATAATACTCGCCGATAGCACGAGCACAGTTTCAATATTTGTAAACGAAGCTGTTTCAGTAGCATGTGTAATGCCGTAAATTAACGTAATACTGATTAAAGATAAATTAATTATGCCAAACCAATCTAGTCTCTTACCTTTATTAAAAGGTTCATATGACGGTAATCGTTTAATCATAACTGGTGTGATAATGATCATGACAATGATGTTCAAATAAAATATCCATTGCCATGAGACATAATGAATAATAAACCCACCAACTACTGGACCTAATATAGGACCAAGTATCATAGGAATACTTACAATAGCCATAACTCTACCAATTTTATCTTGACCTGTTGTCTTAACAAGCAGTGTAGCCATAAGCGTTGAAATGATTCCTGCACTAAATCCTTGAACGAGTCTAAATAGAATAAACCAAAAGATATTTGGACTTAATCCTGTTAATACTGAAACAATACCAAATGTAACAACAGCACTTATATATACACGTTTACCATCAAAGTGGTCCATTAACCAACCAGAAAACGGCACAGCAACTGCCATAGCAAGAATATATCCCGTAACACCCCATTGAATAAAATTAAGGGATGTATCAAAGTATTTCGTTAAATCATTAATCGCAATATTGATCATTGTTGAATCGAGCATGGGCATAATAGCACCTAAAGCAATGGCCCATGCCGCTATCATTATGCTTTTAGGAATGCGTTCTAATTGTTGAGAATACATAAATTAACTCCTTTATATTTTGTTTCCACAGAAACATTATAAGAGCTTTTTGTTTCCTAGTCAACAAAAATAATATAAGCAGAAATTTTGTTAGTGACAGAATTCCGAATTGTGTCCGTTAGAACCCTCGTTAGAGACAGAATTACGAATTGTGTCCCTTAGAATCCCCGTTAGAGACAGAATCCCGAATAATGTTCCTTAGAAATGCCACTATCCCTTAAATCCAAAAAAGCTGAGACATGGATGTCTCAGCTTTTATCTACATTCTATTCAAGCTTTTTCTTTCTCAATGACTTGATCTAAGTAGTCACTATATTTATCAAAAAATCGATTCAATGTTTCAAATTCTTCTTCTGTTATATCATCAAAGAATGGTTTGTCTCTTTCTAAAAATTGATCATGCAATGCTAAATGACTGTTATATATTCGGTTTCCTTCTGCTGTTAACTCAAAGTATATTTCTTTTTTATTGTCATCTTTTTGATATACCGTAATCGCATTTTTCTTAATGAGTTTTTTCGTTAATTTACTTATTGCGCCTCGTGTCATAAATAAGTCATCTGATATTTTTTTAACATTTGGATTTTCTATATTATGGATAGCTTCTATACAATGAACTTCTGAGGACGTATATCCAGATAAAGCTTTTTCCATTTTAGGTTTATTTAGCCAGACAATTCTATTTTGTACATGACCCATTTTTTGCATTAAAGACTTTACTTTATTCATCGCTAAATCCCCTTATATTCAATCTCATATATGATAATTCACTTTACACATACTTTTCTTCATAGTAACAGAAATGATAAAAAATCAATAGTTCATTCAATTGTCTTTATCATATTCTAATCTTTTTAGACTAACTAAAGTATTAAAATAATAATTTTATATAATTTATCGTGATTTTTTATTATTATGTTCTATCATTGACAAACCGTTCAAACCTCCTATAATTGAGAATGATTCTCACTATATAAATTATTTGAAAAGGAAGTTGATCTTTTTGGAAATCGTATATAACGAACAGATACAAGAAATACGTCAATATTTTCAAGATTTTTCTGAAGAAGAAATAACTACTTTATACGAGAAAGCATACCGTGAAATCACACGACGTATTGATCAATTATCAAATTTTGAAGATATTGATCAAGATGTCATTTATGATGATGAACGCTTAGTACACGAAATTCAAGACTCTATTCGTAATCTCACTTTGAGCTATATTCAATTCGAACGTGATCATCAACAATATGGTCACCGTTATCAAAATATTTTTGAGTTTGTTGAACAAGAAAATTTATCAGATGTCTTTTTCGAACAAAGTGTTACTGAAGGACATCCTTTTCACCCTATGACTAAGACAAAACTAGGATTCTCTATTGATGATGTTATTAAGTTTTCACCAGAATTTAGACAAACGGTGAATGTCATTCCTCTATTGTGCAATAAAGATTTTATAGATGAAATCAATATCTATCAATCACCTGCATTAGAGACTTTTAAAAAGAAAATTAATACATATTGTAAAGAACATGGCATTAAATTTGAAAACTATGCATTACTGTTTATTCATGAATGGCAATTGAAACATTTTCTGTTACCACAGTTTGAAACATGTTTCGAACAACAGTTCATGATTCCGTTATTCGATTTAGCAGTTGAAAGTAATCCATTATTATCTTTTAGAACTTTAGAAGCACAAGAATTAAATTGCATCGTTAAGACTGCTGTCAATGCACAAGCGACAAGTGCAGTAAGAAATGTGTCACCCGCTTCTATACGTAACGGTATTATTCTCAGTGATGTTGTGGAAGGCATTTATCGTTCAAATGGTTATGATAATAGCTATATTCAAAAAGATTTAGCAGGCAGTTATTTAAATATCAATCAGGCTCACGCTAATAAATGTAGCTTTATGTTAAGAAGTCGTATACCCGAACAGAAAGGTGCTCACCAATTAGTATGTGGCAGTCTGATTACTGATAGCTTTGTTACGAAAAAACCTATACTCATTGAATGTATTGAAACAATTATGCAAACACAAGACATGTCATTTGATTCTGCAACTCAATTATTCTTAACAGAGTATACACATAATTTATTAGAAGCTACTTATAGATTATTGCTTGAAGAAGGTATTAGTTTAGAAGCACATATGCAAAATAGCACTGTCATTATTAAAGACGGCATGCCTATCTCTATTTATATAAGAGACTTTGGTGGCGTGAGATTATACGAAAGAAATATAGATATCGATGCTTCAACAGGTTTGATTACTGACTCATTTGAAGATTTGTTATCTGTATTCTCTCATGCAGTCTTATACAATCATCTGTTCCAGCTTATACAAGTGTTGGCTACTTATGGCTATGACAGCACAAAAGGTTATCAAATCATTCGAAATATGATAGCCGATCATCACGTTCATAGTGCACCTGACATCAATATTTTAAAACAACCAACCTTTAACATTAAATCATTGTTAAAAATGAGAATTTTCGCTGAAGGTTACGATTACCAATATACAAATATCAATAACCCGTTATATATGGAGGCCAAATAAAATGAGTTGGACTAAAGAGGTATATCAACATACAGATAAATATGAACATCACTATATCGAGCAATGTATTCAAGACAGCATTCATACAACATTTAAGAAATTATTAACATGCTTATATGAAGAAGTAACACCTCCTATACATCATGTAGAATCTATTAAAACAATCACTACTTTATATATTACCGATTCTATATTTATCACATATGATAAAGCGAACCATCGCGTACAAATTACAGATGATACAACAACTCGCTTTGTTCAAGATCCACTTGAATTAATAGATTGGCTTAATCATTTTAGCGATGAACATCACGATTACCACAAATTGCGTGTTGAAATTGAAAATCATCTCATCAACCAAGCCATTAGCTTTATTCACTGTTCTTATACATCTAAAAGTGACCACCCATTATTACATAGTGAGCAATATGTGATTACAGGACATAACATTCATCCATGCGCAAAGACAAAGTTAGGATTGTCTTTCAAAGAAGTGATGCAATATTCACCTGAATATAATCAAGCATTTAAATTAAACTGGTTATTCGTGAAAAAAGGCTTTCTATATAACAATTTAGAAGCTTCTGAGATAAAAACATTGGCTAACTTTAGTGGTTATTTAGGAGAAATTCCTGAAGATTATGATTTGATACCCGTTCATCCGTTTCAATTCGAACATGTCATACCACAAGTTTATGCGGAAGAGATTCAATCTCAAAACATTATACCGCTTCAACATACTGGTGGACTCGTAAAGAGTACATCATCATTTAGAACCGTTTGTCCTTTAGATACGATAACACCGATTATCAAATTGCCCGTCAATTCACAAATGACGTCAACAATACGTTCTATTAGTAACAACAGTATTATTAACTCTAAAAATATCGGTGAATATTTCAAATATATTTATAAGACTGACGACCGTCTTAATGAAATCAGCTTACCTGTTTTAGAATATGGCGGAATGACTTACATTCATGACGAAGTAGATAAACAGCGTAACCTGTCATTCATATTGCGAGAAAATAATACACAATATATACCTGCTCATGCATCACTTTATACAGCGACATGTTTGTTTGAGTTAAATGAACATCACCAAAAAATTTACGTCGATATGATTGAAACAGCTCGTGCAACAGCAACGCCAATTGCTTGGTTTGACCAATATGTTTCATTACTCGTTGAAACCGTGTTAACACTTATGACGAAATACGGTGTCGGCTTAGAAGCACATCTACAAAATATGTCATTTGAATTTATGAACGGTATGCCTACACGACTACACGTACGTGACTTTGGCGGATTACGAATTGATGCTTCTCGCGTTCCTGAATGGCTAGAACTTAGCAACGCTTTAACAAATGCAACGACTGAAGGTATGTATGAAAAAGTACAAAACACATTAATGAGTAATCACCTCAACACACTTGTGCATCATTTCAGTGAAGATTATACATATGATCCAAACATGTTATGGCTACGTATTAACCGTACATTTAAAGCCGTATTTGAAGATTTATTATCACAAGACATAGAACATACAGAGGCAGATATTAAAGCCTTTTACAAAGAGACTATAAACGAGAAAGCGTTATTAACGATGCGCGTATCTAATAAAGATCAAGATATTTATATCCAAAAAGCCAACCCACTTCTCATTAATGATGAAGTTAAAGTTTAATCCTTATCATCGTTTTGTCAGTTCTCAGTTTATAGCTCGAACAATCGATTGGGTAGATATTATCGCATTAAATTGGATAACGTTACAAATGACCGGCAGTGCTGTTTATATTGCATATATTAATTTTGCACGGTTAATGCCGCAGTTAGCTTTTGCTTTTGTAATCGGTAAAATCATCGATACAGTCAGCTCTACCAAACTCATGTACATCATCCATTGTGCAAATATGTTATGCACAGTATGTGTCGTCTATGCTTTTTGGCAAAAATGGAATATCTACCTCATCCTTTCAATTATTATGGTGCGTTCATTTTTCCAAGCAATCGATACAATTCAAAGAAATGCACTTATACAAAGTTTTGTAACACCAGACAAGCTACATAAAGCAATCAGTTTAAATGCTTTAATTTTAAATATAGCTAGATTAACTGGACCATTTATAGGTGGGATATTATTAGCTCAACTGAATTCTAATATCGTATTATCCCTACCTATTATAGGGAGTTTGATGGTTATGTTATTCAATCAAACTTTGCCAGAGGTCCATCATGAGAAGAAGACACGTCATAAAATATGGTCTTACTTAAGACAACAACCTGTTATTGTCATGCTCATGTTGTCTAGTGTCTTATCGATGCTTTTTGGATTTTCGTATACGATTATTTTGCCAAACATTGTAGATGAACAATTTGGCAGCCGTACGATGATTTATTCACTCTTTACTGCCATGATTGCAGCTGGTTCTATTATGATTTTAGTCATGTTTATGCGCACTAAAAATATGAACACGATGAAAAGTTTGAAACGATGGGCAATGATATTTACGTTAACCATCATATTATTAATGTTTATTCATGATACATATTTATATGCAGCTATCTTATTAATAATGGGATTGGCATCACAAGCGTTTAGAACGACCAATCGAATACTTGTTCAACAGCTTGTTGAAGCTAAATATAGAGGGTCTGTATTATCCATTTCAATGATGGACAAAGGTTTCATTCCACTTGGTGGTATATTACTAAGCTTTATCTTTGAACAGTTCAATTTACAAATTGTATATATAACAATGGTTGTTGGACTGCTCATCATGGTCATCTGTGTCATGTTTATGATAAATAAGGAGAATCAATATGGAAAGAATTAAAGAAGTGTTAACAGACAGTAATCACGATTATTATATATATGATTTAACCGAACTAAAACAGCGCATCAATTGGATTAGATCTGTCACGAAACACGATATTTTCTATGCAGTGAAAGCCAACTCTAATATAAAAATTTTAGAAACACTCGCACCTTTTGTTTCTGGATTTGAAGTTGCTTCTACTGGAGAAATTGAAAAGGTTCGATCTATTTCAAAAGAAATTCCAATCATTTACGGCGGACCTGTAAAGACGAAACAACATTTAGAATATGCTTTAGATGAACAAGTGAAATCTATTCAAGTAGAGAGCCTCTTTGAGTTAGATGCATTGCAAGCATTGCTTCAAGACAAACAACAAACAATCGAAGTGATGATTCGCATTAATTTAAGTAACATTCAATCAACAGCTAAATTAAAAATGGCTGGTGTCGCGACACAATTTGGTATGCCCTACAACGATCTAGATGAAGCCATTCAAATCTGTCACGACACAGAAGAAATTACTTTAACAGGTTTCCACTTTCATGCTATGAGCAATAATTTAGATGAGGATGCGCATGTCACATTCATAGAAAGTGCCCTTAAATTTACGCAACAATATCAATCACATTTACCGGAAGACTATGCGATTAATGTTGGTGGCGGTATAGGGATCGACTACGATGATCAAACATGTTTTGATTTTGATTATTTTGCAACACGTATCCATCACCTACCACGCTTAACTTTTGAACTTGGTCGTTTTATTACAGGTCCAATAGGTTATTATGCCGCTCATGTTTACGATATTAAATCTATGCATGATCAAACATTCGTCTTATTAAACGGTGGCACAAATCATTTTAGATTTCCAAAAGCGTGGCAACATCATCAACCTTTTGAAGTCATTCATTCGCATTCAACATCTAACAGAATAAAGTCCATTAATAATGATACGGTCGTATTAGCCGGAAAACTATGTACACCTAATGATGTATTTGGTCTCCCCTATGATATTGAAAGCATACAAACGGGTGACTGGGTCGTCTTTAAATATGCCGGAAGTTACGGATATGACATTAGCCATTTACAATTTTTATCTCATGAACTGCCAGTTATTGAGTATATTTAAATATATTTTATTTAAACTGAAAGTATATTCCAAAAATATATTGACAAAAAAAGGTAATATTTTATAATTGAAAATGAAAATCATTATCATAATTCAACTTGAGAAAGAGGTTAAAGAAATGAGAAAGCTTTTATCAGTTATAGTAGTACTTGTTGTAATGCTCGCAGCTTGTGGTAATAAACAAGAGGCATCTTCAGACAAAGATACGCATGAAGTGAAACATGCGATGGGAACGACTAAAGTACCTAACAATCCTAAACGCGTTGTTGTATTAACTAATGAAGGTACAGAAGCACTCGTTTCAATGGGCGTTAAACCTGTTGGTGCTGCTAATTCATATGCTGGTGATCCGTGGTATAAGCATTTAGAGAAGAAATATAAAGACATTGAACCTGTTGGTGGAGAAAGTGAAATCAACTTAGAAAAAATTGCGAAACTTAAACCAGATTTAATTATCGGTAATAAATTCAGACAAGAAGCACAATACAAGAAACTTTCTGAAATCGCACCTACTGTATTCTCTAAAGAACTACGTGGTGACTGGAAAAACAACTTTAAATTATACGCGAAAGCTGTAAATAAAGAAGATAAAGGAAATGAAGTCTTAAAGAATTACGATAATCATGTTAAAAAAGCAAAAGAAGAAATTGGAGATAAAGCAAACTCAGAAGTATCAATGGTTCGCTTTATGCCAGGTGATGTAAGAATTTATCATAAAGATACATTCTCAGGTGTTATCTTAGACGAACTTGGTATTAAACGTCCTAAAGGTCAAGATAAGAACGACTTTGCGGAAAGAGGTCTTACAAAAGAACGTATTGAAGCAATGGACGGAGATTACATCTTCTACTTTACTTTCCAAGAAGATGATAAGAAAGTTTCAGCATTAGAAAAAGAATGGGTAAATGATCCTGCCTTTAAAGAATTAAATGCTTCTAAAAAAGGTCATGTTTATAAAGTAGATGATGCTGTTTGGAACACTTCAGGTGGTGTATTATCTGCCAATATGATGATTGATGATTTAAAGGAAAAATTAAATGAAAAATAAATATCTTTGGTTATTTCTCCTATTTTCAGGTATGTTTATCGTACTATTCATATTAAGTATGATGCTTGGCTATAAACATTTTACCTTTTCAGATATATGGCAACATTATATCCATGGAGAAACAATTAAAGAGCAACGTGTACTGACACAACTAAGACTACCTCGCGCAATATTGGGCGGGGTTGTCGGTGTTTTAATGGGTATTAGTGGTGTAATGATCCAAACCATTACACGAAACCCTTTCGCAAGTCCTGGCATTATGGGAGTTAATAGTGGTGCTAGTTTAATGGTTGTAATTACGACTGTTGCGTTTGGGATGAACGGTGCATTTCAACAAACCATTATGGCTTTTATCGGTACCATCATCATTGCAACTTTAATTATATTAGCCACAACATTACCATTTAAGCCATTTAATGCGATGGAATTAACTTTATTTGGAGCAAGTATTAGTGCTTTTTGTATGGCTATCACTCAAGGTCTACTGATCTATAACGAATCAGCTATAGAAGAATTAATATATTGGTTAAATGGTTCGGTAGCGAATAAACATATTAATATTTTAATGTACATATGGCCATTTATTATCGTTGGTTTAATCATATCTATTTACATGGCCAAGCCGCTTAATCTTTATATGCTAAGTGATGACGCATTAAAAGGACTTGGAGCTAAAATATTATCCATTAAAGTATTCACGATGATTGCTGTTGTTCTATTAAGTGGATCTGCCGTGGCATTAGCTGGTCCCATCGCCTTTATAGGACTGATTACACCTCATGTTGCGAAATTGTTATGTAAATCTCATAATCATTTTATCGTCATACCTTTATCAGGTGTTCTAGGTGGTTGTCTTCTATTATTAAGCGACATTTTAAGCAGATATTTATTAATGCCGAGAGAATTGCCAGTCGGTATTACAACAGCTCTTATTGGTGCACCAATATTCATTTATTTAATTCTTAATCGTAAGGAGTTAACAGAATGAAGAAATTTATCATACTTATTATCATGCTCATGTTAACGACTTTACTCACACTCATGTTAGGTGACAGCTTTATCGCACCTCAAAATGTACTAAGTGGCTTATTTAAACTTGGTGATCCTTATACAAACTTAGTCATTAATACTTTAAGACTGCCGAGAGTCTTATTAGCAATTGTAACGGGTGCAGCACTTGGCATTGCAGGTTGTGTCTTACAATTTATTACGAAGAATCCATTAGCTTCTCCTGATGTGATTGGTATATCACAAGGTGCTAATGTTGGTTCATTAGTATTTCTTATTGTTTTAACAACAAGTACCGAAGCTTTATTATTACCAATTGCCTATCAGCCAATCTTTTCAATGCTTGGCGCGATTATTATTACGGCATTATTATATTATTTAGCAATGCGAAAAAGTTACAAACGAGATCGTCTCATACTCATTGGTATAAGCTTTAATATACTTTGCCAAGCAATTGTGATGTTCCTAATATTAACTTCAAGTAAACGAAGTGCTCAAGCTCAAATTTGGATTACAGGATCTGTTCATCAAGCAGAATATCAACAAGTCATGATTGTAGGAAGCATCTTGCTTATCGTTATGTTTGTTCTGACATATTATGCACGATCATTTGATATTCATTACTTAGGTAGAAATTTATCACTAGCTTTAGGTAATCCTTATCAACACATATCTGTCATTGCATTAATATCAATGAGTATCTTAATTGGAATATCCATGAGTTATGTAGGTGGCATACAATTTGTTGGATTAATCGCACCACACATCGCACTTAAACTCGGTGCACATCAATTTAGAAACCGAATATTTTATAGTGCTATAATCGGCGCCATCATACTATTATTAAGTGATTTAATCGGTAGAACACTCTTCTTACCAAAAGAAATCCCAGCAGGAATCTTTACCGCACTCATCGGTTCACCATTCTTTATGTATTTATTAATTAAGAGTAGAAAATGATATATTAATAACACAAAATGGACTAGAAAATTTTCTAGTCCTTTTTGTTATCTATCTTGATATGACGATTCGTTGTCTCTTGGCTTTACTTAGGTCTTAAGCCATGACTTTTGCGATCTCTTGGCTTTACTTAGGTCTTAAGCCATGACTTGGACGATCTCTTGGCTTTATTCATCACTTAAGCCATGACTTTCGCAATCTCTTGGCTTTATTCATCACTTAAGCCATGACTTCGACGATCTCTTGGCTTTACTCATCACTTAAGCCACAACTTTTGCGATCTCTTGGCTTTACTCATCACTTAAGCCATGACTTTGACGATCTCTTGGCTTTACTCATCACTTAAGCCACGACTTCGACGATCTCTTGGCTTTATTCAGGACTTAAGCCATGACTTGGGCGATCTCTTGGCTTTACTAAATCCTCAAATCAAACAATACTCATCTTGCCATGATATCTTTTGCTATATGGATTTGTTTATTTCTTTCTTCAGTCACTAACTTTAAATCATTGTTAGATATTACATTCATCACTTTAACAGCATAATCTGATGATACAATTGCATGTCCTCTCATATGTCCTGTTGCGATTGCTTGTGCGTATACACGTGCTGCAAATTTACTTTGTTCTGTTAGTGATCTTTGTGATAATTGATTCGCTAAAAATCCAGCTTGTCTGAGTTCATAAGCACTAATTTGCCCTTCTTTTCTAAGTTTTAATTTGTGTTCAGTTTCTGAAATAATTGTATATTTTTCTTCGTCATTGCCTATATCTATATCATCAATAAATCTCTTCGCATTTGTAATCGCCCACTCGACAAGTTCTTTCTGTGTCAGTTCTTCTAATAATATCTCCAAAGTTATTCGTTTTTCAATATCATCTTGAATTTTCACTTTATATTTAGAAGGTATTTCAACTTTATGCGCTTTCTTAAGCTCTCTTTCATGCTCATTCCATGCATATTCCTCTAGATCCATAACATGTCCTCCTTAGTATGACGATTGTTTAAATGCTTTCAATTAAATTTATAAAAACACCAGCTACATCATCATAGCTGGCATTATATTATCTTTGTATTTGATTGGCATTTTCAATGGCTGTTATTTTACCATTCTTTGTCGTTATTAATATTGAGAAGGAATTGTTTGGATTATCATCATATACTAACCCATCGCTATTTTCTATAGTTGGTGTTCCGTGAACGGATTTAAATGCTTCTACTGTTACATTTGTCGGTGCTACGTATATATGTTCTGCTTTATCTTTACTATTATATCTTACGGCTACGTTACCATATTTTTCAGCTTGAGATTGTCCAGCTTCTATACGTCCATCTGACTTCCCGAATTTCTTTTCAATGGCATCTCGCGATAATCCAATACCTACTCCATAAAATCCGCTTCTTACATCAGCATTCATAAAGCCTTGGCTAAATTGAGTCGTTTGGACATCGATGCTTGGTGGATCGCCTTCTGGTTCCTCAGAATCATCACTGGATTCTTTGTCATGACTTTCCTCACTACTCGGTTCTTTATCAGCTGTTTGTTGATTACTAGAAAATTCAATACGATTATCACCAGCAATAAATTGATACGCAATGAAACCAAATACACCAACGATTAAAAGTAGTAATACTAATATCATTCCCGAAAATATCTGTTTCAAATTCCTTCCTCCGAACTGTAATTTTCATAAAAAGTTTATAAATGTATTGTAATTCATATCGTTTGTGGTGAATATATTTTAAGTTTACTTTATTGTTATAAACTCATATTACTAACTTACCATTTTTCTTCTCCGACATCTTCGCCCCAATCAAACTCTTCTTCTTCATATCTTCCGCCATCTGCTACAAATTGTCTCAGACGTTCCTTATATGAATTAGGTTTTTCTACTATAATTTGATTAGGTTTTACTTTCACGATAAGTTCATCACCAATTTTCATGCCTGCTTTTTCAAGTATTTCTTTAGTGACACTGATAAATTGTCCATTGTCATTTTCATATACTTTAGCAGATTCATTGTTCATCGATTCACTCACGGATATCACTCCTTTATCATGCTATCAAAGATATAATAACACAAAAAGAACACCACATATAGACGGACTATACGTGGCGTTTATACCTTACACCAACACTTCTGTTTTATTTTCTACGCATTGTTGGACTGATACTGCTACTTGATCGACGACTCTTTTTTCTAATGAATTTGGTATGACATAATTCGCATTGAGTTCGTCTTTATGAATGGTTGCTGCTATGGCTTTTGCTGCTGCTATTTTCATTTCTGTTGTAATATGTTGTGTCTTGGCATCTAATACACCTCTAAATATACCAGGGAATGCTAACAGATTATTAATTTGATTTGGATAATCTGAACGACCTGTTCCAACGATTGCTGCACCCGCTTCATACGCTTCTTCCGGATAA
The DNA here is from genome assembly GCF_022386995.1 of Mammaliicoccus sp. N-M50. Lineage (NCBI taxonomy): Bacteria > Bacillati > Bacillota > Bacilli > Caryophanales > Staphylococcaceae > Mammaliicoccus > Mammaliicoccus sp. N-M50. The sequence continues at coordinate 87,121 of NZ_JAJNJA010000005.1, forward strand.
ATTTCTGGTGTTGGATTCGCTAATGCAAAGATAATTGGATCGTTGTTCATTGATTGAACATGTTCTTTTGATAATGCTTTTGGACCTGATACGCCGATAAATACATCAGCATCTTTAATAACATCTTCTAAAGTTCCATGGATATTATCAAGATTTGTATATTCAGCAATTTCTCTTTGTGCATCATTCAACCATTCTTCTGATTTATTTAAGACGCCTTCTAGACTAACGAGCGTAATGTTTTGATAACCCGCTTCTAGCAATAATTTCGCAATCGCAATACCTGCTGAACCTGCGCCATTTATAATGATTTTCGCATCTTTTTCTGCTTTATCTACAACTTTAAGTGCATTGATAAGTGCTGCAAGTACGACGATTGCTGTTCCGTGTTGATCGTCATGAAATACAGGTATATCTAATTCTTCTATTAAACGCTTCTCTATTTCAAAGCAACGAGGTGCTGAAATATCTTCTAAATTGATACCTGAAAAATTAGGTTGTAACGCTTTAATGATTGAGATGATTTCTTCAGTATCTTTCGTGTCTAATGAAATTGGAAAAGCATCAACATTCGCAAGTTTTTTAAAGAGAATGCTCTTACCTTCCATAACAGGAATGGCCGCTTTTGGACCGATATCACCTAAACCTAGTACTGCTGTCCCATCTGTAATAACTGCAATCATGTTACCTCTTGCAGTCAATGTATTTACTTTTGTTTCATCTTCAGCAATTGCTCTACATACTGCAGAAACACCTGGTGTATAGACAACACTTAAGTCTTCTTCTGAAGTCACATCTACTTTGCTCGTGATTTCAATTTTACCTGCGCGTTCTTGATGTAAATTTATAGATTCACCGTATTCATTACTTTCAGTCATTTTTAATTACTCCTTATTTATATATATTTAGCTTAATAATTTTAATAATAGTGATGCTAAGATTACGGTAGATACACCACCGATTCTAGTAGCCACTTGTGCAAACGGCATTAATGCCATACGTTTAGATGCTGATAATATCGCAACATCTCCTGTACCACCTAACCCACTATGACAACCTGTTACGATTGCTGCATCAACAGGATACATCTTCATTAATTTTCCTACGAAATATCCAGATAACATCATGACGAAAACAACTGACGCACATACGATAACGTATGCTGGTGTTACAATCTTCACAACATCTTCTAACGGAATATAAAGCATACCGAGACCGACCATTAACGGCCAAGTTAAACTTGTTGAAATAAATTTGTATAAATTATGCGCACCGTCTTCCATTTTGTGTGGCATCACTTTAAGACACTTAATTAATGTTGCAAATAAAATCATAATAACCGGTCCTGGGACACCAATGAATTTCTGACCAAGCGTACCAACAATAAAGAATGTACAAGCAATAAGTAAACCTGCACCCATTAGTGAGAAATCAATGACTTTCTCTTTCTCTTCATGAACTTCATTACCATCTTCATTTTTTACTAACTTCCCATTTCCTGAAAGATGTTTTTTCTTTTCACCTAAACGCATCATAAGTCCCGCACTAACAACTGCAAAAATATTCCCAATAACAGCTGCTGGAATCATTTGTGATACGAATGATTCTGCTGATCCACCTAAAATAGATGAATATGCTATAGATAATGGAAGTATCCCTTCACCAATACCGCCACCGATAATTGGAACAACGATATAGAAGAAAGTATGTTGTAAATCATATCCAAACAACAATCCAACTAACATACCTGCTACGACAGCTAATACTGTACCCACTATTAAAGGCACAAACATGCGTGTGAAACCTTGAATTAACATTTTTCTATTCATGCCTAAAATACTGCCGACTACTAAACAAGAAATATAGAAATACAAGAAATTAGATGTCTTCATCAAAGTCGTAACGGCTTCCATTGAAGATGTATTAATCACATTTAGAAATACTAGAATAGAAGGTACGAGCAATGCTAATATAGCTGGTCCACCTATTTCTTTTAATATAGGAATTCTCTGCCCTAAATCGCCAAGCAATATTCCTAAAATCATAATGACAGCAAATCCACCAATCATATCTGCTGGTAACGTATTATATACAGATGCTGTTAATATAATTGCAGCTAAGACAATGTATAACGGTAATGGTAATACACCAATTTTAGCTTTCATTAATTTTTCCCATAAGCTTTTTATATTATTTTGGATAGGTAACTCACTCTCGGTAACCGCTTCCAAATTGGTCTTCGTATTCATTTTTATCCCCCTTAATTGATATAAATTCATTTTATGAAAACGCAACCAAAAATTATAGCTTATGAAATTTTAATTATCTTTTTGTAATTAAAAAAACCAAACGAACCGAATCGTTTGGTTTTTTATTGAGATATATCATGACATATATCCTTGTAAATATTTTAAGTTGTCTTTGTTTAACTTGTAGAAGTATATCGGTCGGCCAATACCATACGTTAAAGACTCTTCTAACACTTCAATATCGGTTAAGAATTTTAAATACTTTCTGACAGATACTCTTGAAATATTAACTGCTTTAGAAATATCATCTGTTGAAAATGCATGATCTTCAAAGTCATTCATCTTCTCAATGATACTTTGTAACGTTTCTTTTGTGACACCTTTTGGCAATTTCAGTTCTGAATCATCTGTAACAACTTGTTTATTCAAGAACTCTGCATCAATATCTGCTTGTTTAATTTGATGATTACCTTTAAAGAAAGTCTGTCCTTGTTTGTATTTAAGTAAAGACTGCTTAAATCGTTCAAATTCAAATGGTTTAATTAAATAATCTACTGCACCATATCTGAAGGCTGTCTGAATATCTTCAGCATCTGTAGCAGCTGTTATCAATATCGCATCTACTTGATAACCTTGCTCTCTTACATATTTCAAAAAAGTTAAGCCATTTTCTTCTGGCATGTATATATCTAACAATAATAAATCGATTGTCTTTGACTGAATGACTTCCATTGCTTCTGTTACATTCTGTGCAAAATCAACTAACGCTTCAGGATCTACTTTTTCTATAAATTGACGATTGATTTGCGCAACCATTGGGTCATCTTCAACTATAAGTATATTTAACATTTATCTTCGTCCTTTTTCGGATAGTTTATAACAACTGAGAACTGTACATTTCCTGCTTCATGCGCATTGATTGATATTTGACCATCAAGCTTTTCAACACTTTGTTGAACGAGGTGTAAACCATACCCTCTATTCTCTCCTTTAGAAGAAAAGCCTTTTTCAAATATATGTTCATCTAGTTCATGATTGAGCCCTATGCCTGAATCTATTACATCTATCATTAACTGATCTTGTTTATAGTTCAAGTGTACGTCAATTGTTTTCTTTTTAAGTGATGATGATACTAATGAGTCTATACTATTATCAATTAAATTACCGATAATAGTAATCACTTCATGTGTAATATGTGAATCTTTCGGTTCTGGTATCGTAGCATGATTCACAATAGAAAGCTTGATTTGTTGTTCGCGTGCCAGACTAAGCTTACCAATTAAGAAACCAGCTAGTGCAGCATCTTTAACTTTCGATGTGATATCTCCACTTTCTTGACTACCGAGTTCAACAATTTCACGTATGTACTGTTTTAAATCATCGTAATGTTCCATCTGCAACATACCAGAAATCACATGCAATCTATTACTAAATTCATGCGATTGAGCTCTTAACGTATCTGCATACGTCCGAACGCCTACCAACTGCTCTGATAATTTATGCACTTCTGTCTTATCTCTAAACGTTGATATCGCACCTACAATGTCATGATTCACAATCAATGGTACTCTATTCACCAATATCTTCACGCCATTAATATCTTGTTCTTTATCAAGTTCAGGCTTTCCAAGCTCAACAATCTTAGGCAATTGTGTCGAAGCCATATAATCATTAATTGGCATACCTATAGGATCTCCTTTAAGACCTGCTTTCTTAAAAATATCCATTGCAGACTTATTGACCAGATTAATTTTACCTTCTTTATCAACTGCCACAATCCCTTCATGAACAGACTGTAACATCGTATTCCGTTCACCTAGAATTTTCGCGATATGTGAAGGTTCAAGCCCTAACAAAATACGCTTAATATAAATCGATAATAAATACGCACCAATAGCACCGACAATTAAACCAATCACAGATCCAATAATAATTTTCTTATTACCATCCGCTAAAGCCTCGTATACCGTCTGCATAGGCACACCAACCGATACCGCACCAACTTGTTTGCCATCAGCATATATAGGCGTAAAAGCACGCATCGTTAAACCAAGCGTACCTTTCGCAATAGAAGAACTAGCCTTACCATGTAAGACCTCTCCTTCATCGCCACCTTTAAAATGCTTACCAATCAACTTCTCATTCGGGTGAGACTTTCTAATGCCATTCATATCCATCACTACAATAAAACTCACGTCCGTTGTTTTTTGAATCTTAGACGTATAATCTTGGATCTTATGATCATCACTATTCTCAGCCAAAGACTTCTGCACAACCTCAGAACCCGCAATCGCCTTACCAATAACCTCCGCCTTCTCCTTTGTCGTACTATGAATCGTATCCTTAATCGTATTACTGATCAATAAACACGTAATTAATAAAGAAAATAACACTACAATACAAACCACAATAATCACAAGCGTACTCAACTTTAATCTTTGCTTCTTCAAAACATAACCGCCTTTAGTAAACATTACAAATGTCATTAATTATTAAGAATATATCATATTCTTAGTTTTCATATAATAAATCATAGGAAATTATCTAAAGTTGAATTTTTATGGATCGTAATTTTACATTTTATTAACCTTGAGAACAATTTTTGATAAAATATATAGACAAATATCATAATTTTTGGAGGTAATATTTTGAAAAAACAAATCGAAGTTGTAGGTGCAATTATCTTTAATGATGATAAGATACTTTGTGCACAAAGAAATGAAAATATGAGTTTACCTCTTATGTGGGAATTCCCTGGCGGTAAAATAGAAAAAGGTGAATCTGAAATAGAAGCTTTAAAACGTGAGATCAGTGAAGAAATGTTATGTGATCTTGAAGTTGGTGATAAAGTTACTTCTACTTCATATGAATATGACTTTGGAATTGTTAACCTTCATACATATAAATGTAAATTGAAAGAGAAAATGCCTACACTTACTGAACATAAAAATATTCAATGGCTTGATGTTAAAGATCTTGAAACTTTAGAATGGGCACCAGCCGATATACCTGCTGTCAAAATCATTGTAGATGAGGTATAAATATGAACAATTTATTAGAAGACTTTAATCAGTCGCTACACAAAGGGTTTATAGATCGTACAATTTCACATAAAGGTAATTTCATGCCGAAATTATTGGTTAATAATAATGAAGAAAATGTACTTTCTACTATTATTAATGAACTACATAAATGTAAGACATTCACGATTTCAGTCGCTTTTATCACAGAAGGTGGATTAGCAAGTTTAAAATCGCATCTATATGATTTAGACAAAAAAGGTGTTCGAGGTAAAATTATTACTTCGAATTATTTAGGGTTCAACACGCCTAAAATGTATAAAGAATTATTAAAGCTTAAAAATGTAGATGTAAAATTAACTGGTGTTAGTGGATTTCACGCTAAAGGTTATGTATTTGACCATGAATATTATTCGTCCATGATTGTCGGAAGTTCTAATTTAACTTCTAATGCTTTAAAAGTTAACTACGAACATAATATCTTACTTTCTACTCAAAAGAATGGGGATCTCGTTTATAATGTTAAAGCTCAATTTGATGAACTATGGCATAATAGTACGCCTCTTTCTGATGAATGGATTCAAGACTACGAGAAGACATATGACGCGCGTAATTTAAAAGAAGCCTATCGTATTACAGAGCAACAAAATGAAATCCAAAGAAATATTGATGAAGCAGTTAGAATCGAACCTAACATTATGCAAAAAGAAGCTTTACATTCATTAGCTGAACTCAGAAAAGAGCATAAAGATAAAGCATTGATTATTTCAGCTACTGGTACAGGAAAAACAATTCTCTCTGCATTAGATGTGAGAAGTTACAATCCTAATCAATTTCTTTTTATCGTTCATAATGAAGGTATTTTAAAAAGAGCCATTCAAGAATTTAAAAAAGTACTACCATTCGCACAAGATGAGGACTTTGGCTTATTAACAGGGAAACAAAAGAATACTAGTGCTAAATATTTATTTGCAACGATTCAAACATTATCTAAAGAAGATGTTTTTAGGCAGTTTGATGAAAATTACTTTGATTATATCGTTTACGATGAAGCACACCGATCAGCTGCCTCATCATATCAAAAGGTATTCAATTACTTTACACCTGATTTTGTACTTGGTATGACAGCAACACCTGAAAGAACCGATAATTTAAATATATTTGAAATGTTCGATTACAACATTGCTTATGAAATTAGATTACAAAAAGCGCTGGAAAGTGAAATACTATGCCCGTTCCATTATTTCGGTGTCACAGACTACGTTCATAATGGGCAATCTACAGATGATTACAGTAGTTTAGCAGATTTAACTTCTGATGAAAGAGTTAAACATATTCTAGAAAAGACACAATACTATGGCTATTCTGGTGATACGCTTAGAGGACTTATTTTCGTAAGTAGAAAAGACGAAGCATGGGAACTCGCTAAAAAATTAACAGCTCTTAACGTACCTTCGCTTGCATTAACTGGTGAAGATAATATGGATAAACGACAAGAAGCAATCGAACAACTAAAATCAGGAGAAATCAATTACATTATTACCGTTAACTTATTTAACGAAGGTATTGATATTGCACCTGTAAATCAGATTGTCATGTTAAGGGAAACAGAATCAAGTATTATCTTTATTCAGCAGCTTGGTAGAGGTTTAAGAAAAGCGGAAAGCAAAGAATATTTAACGGTTATTGATTTCATAGGTAACTATAAGAAAAACTACCTCATTCCAGTCGCATTATCTGGTGATCAATCACAAAATAAAGATAATTACAGAAGATTTATAGCGGATAATACTGCATTAACAGGTGTTTCTACTATCAATTTTGAAGAAGTAGCTAAGAAACAAATATATGATTCACTGAAACAAGTCAATTTGAGTTCAGCAGCTCACATTAAACAGGCTTTTAATGAAGTTGAACAAAGAATTGGTCGAACGCCATTATTAATGGATTTCATTAGACAGAATTCTATAGAACCTAGCGTGATATATTCTAGTGATAGTACTTATAATAACTATCATGAATTCCTCGTCAGATTTAAGAAAATTGAAGACACATTAACTAAAAATGAAAGTCTCAACTTAACATTCTTGTCTCGAGAAATCGCACCAGGCTTAAAAAACGTTGATTATACAATTTTAGAAGCTATTATGAGAAGACCTCATAAAATACATGAGCTACTACCAATCGCACAACAAATTGATTCAAACGTTACAAACGATGACATTCAAACAACCTTAAAAATTTTAGACCATCGTTTCTTTAGCGTTACAATAAACAAAACGTATGGTAACCCTATTATCAACATAATCGATGATGAAGTTAGACTGACTGATACATTTTCAGCAGCACTAGAAAAAACAGAGTTCAAAACATACGTTGATGACATTATCGAATTAGCTAAATACAATAATATGGTTCATCACGGTAGCCAAAACGGCCTACTACTGTATAACAAATATACAAGAAAAGACTTCGTTAAATTACTAAACTGGAAATCTGATGAGTCTGGAACAATTAACGGCTATAAATTCGGAAATAATACTTTACCAATTTTCATTACATATCATAAACAAGATGATATCAGTGATAATACAAAGTACGAAGATGAATTCCTAAGCCCTGACGAACTCAAATGGTTTACAAGAAGTAATCGTACATTAGAATCAAAGGAAGTCCAAAAAATCCTAGCACATCAAGAAAATAATATAGACATGTATATCTTTGTAAAGAAAGAAGACGTGGCAGACGGGAAAGAATTTTATTACCTGGGAAAAGCCCACTACAATAAAGATTCAGCAGAACAAACAATCATGCCAAACGCTAAACAACAAAATATCGTCACAATGACATTATCTATGGAATCACCTGTAAAAGACGAAATTTATAGATATATCATAGAGGCGTAGGAAAAAGTCTAGGACATTAATGTTCTGGACTTTTCTATAGTATGAACCACTCTCATTGTTAATCACCCGCTTCTTGTACTTTAACTAAATTATATTAAATACTCTTTAATTTGTGCTATGAGCATTAAATTATTACAAAAAAATAACCATTCCCAACTATTAATCAAGTTTACGGAATGATTGAAATTATCTTTATTTTAATATAAGCAAGTTCGAAAGATGGTGGCTAATCTCTATTTCAAGGGTGATGCCTATGATGTTGGTTTTTGATCCTTGAAAGTAGTAGAATGACTGATTATGAAATTCTAATGGTTGTCATATCAATCATTGGTTTAATATTAATAAGCAACAATCAAAAAGTAACCATCTCTAACTTTGGACAGTTAAATGGTTACTTTTTAATCAACTAACTAGCCACTTTCTTTCGAACGGGCTAACTGGCCAACGTGTTAGTGTACGTCGCCATTTTATAGTTATATTATACAATAATCCGTAATATTATGTCTATAACAACCAAAAATTATGTTACAAATACTGGTAATTTGGTATAATATAACAGAGCAAGTTGGATTGATGGTGGCTAATCTCAGTATAGAGTGAGGTGGTGCTTATGAAAGTATCAACAAAATCTTTAGAAAGGAGACGCCTTTAGTGATTCCAATTGTTGATGCAATTAAGCTGATGATAGATTTCGGTACTTTTATCGTAGTCTTAATTGGCTTAGTCATTACAATTGTGAAGTTAAACACAAAAAAGTAACCATTCCAACTTTTGACGGAGTTCTGGAATGATTACTTATTATTGTTCTAAAAACTTCAGTCACCGTCTTTCGAACGGGCTCATCGGGCAACGTGTTCGCGCACGTTGTCCTTTTTCATTTACATAATATCATAATTTGGTATATTTTGTCTATTTTCTATGTTCTTTTAGTTCTTAACACCTATCTCTCTTTAAATCGCATTATTGCTAAATTTAAAAAGACACTTGCTGCTTTAGAGATATCAAAATGCTTATTATATGCAATTGCTACTGTGTTCTTATAAACGAACTCATTTAATTTGAAATACTTTACGTTTTGATGTGATGATTTCATTTTTACACTTGCTGGTACGACTGTTATGCCTAATCCTTCGTTTACTAAGTAAAGTGCATTATCTACATTAATGGTTTCTACTATTGTTTGTGGCTTCAAATCATGATCTTCAAAAAATGTATCTGTCACTCTGCGTAATGTCATATTGTTCTTAAGTAGTATAAATTTTTCTCGATTCAATTTATTAATCGCAAATGGTAATTTATGTTCTGAAGATTGTATATATTTCGCTAATGGATTCTGGTCTGGGATGGCTAAGTACAATGCTTCTGTATATAACGTCTCGTAGTCTATTTCTTCATTATTGATAGGTAATATGGTTATGCAAATATCTATTTTATGTTCTGCAAGTAGCACTTCTATTTGATTCGCACTGTCTTCTATTAATTCAACTTCGATACCTGGATAGTTCTTTATAAATTCAGGCAAAATATTATATAAAGTATGTGATGCTAGAAATGGGTTCACCCCTATTTTTAAGCGTCCTTTTTCTAAATTGGCGATTTCTTGTAATTCATAAGCCATTTTTTGAGAGATGTTCTCCATTTCTTCTGCATAAGCTAAATAACGTTCTCCTGCGTAAGTTAATGTTAAAGGATTACTTTCTCTATCAATGAGTTTAACCCCTACTTCTGATTCTATATCTTTCAAAAATTTACTTAAATAAGGCTGTGAAACGTATAAATGTTTAGCTGCATGAGAAATGTTTCCAAATCTCACAATAGCCTCTAAATATGATTTAGCATGTAATTTGTTCATAGGTTCATGTCCCCTTTATGTCTATCTTTATAAGCGTAACCCCTTATGATACTTGCTTTCATACACCTCTATAACTAATTAGTTATCACGCTAATAACTAAACAAGTCTTTTACTTCAGGCGATTTCAGGCGAATAATAGTATATGTAATCACATAAATCGTAATTGTTATAGGGGGATTTTATGGAAACAATAGGTACGATTGGCATCATTATAGGTATCCTCTTCATTATTTATTTATCAATGAAAGGTTATTCTATTTTGGTTATAGGGCCAATAGCTTCAATCATTGTTATTCTAACAAATGGCTTACCGTTCTTTAATTCTTTAGTCGGTACCGAAGAATCGTATATGACTGGTCTCGCCGGTTTTATTATTAGTTTCTTTGGTGTATTCATTCTAGGTTCACTACTTGCGAAGTATATGGACCAAAGTGGTGCAGCACAATCTATCGCTGAAAAAATCATTAGCAAAGTTGGTACAAACAATCCTTATTCTATATTAGTAGCAATCTTCTTAATTACTGCTATTTTAACATATGGTGGCATTAGCCTGTTTGTTGTTGTCTTTGTTATTGTGCCTTTAGCTAAACCATTATTCAAGCAATTAAATATCGCTTGGAACTTAATTGGTATTCCAATCATGTTAGGTTTAGGTACATTCACGATGACGATGCTCCCTGGTACACCGTCAGTACAAAACGTTGTCCCTACTAAATATTTAGGTACAACATTAACAGCGGCACCTTTATTAGGTATTATCGGTGCAGTTGTCGCAATAGTATTTGGGTTATGGTATATGAAATATGCATTAAATAAAAGTCTTAAAAAAGGTGAAACATTCGATGACTTTAATGTCGAACAAGACGCTTCTGATCAATCTAAAAATAAAACACCGAACTTTTATTTAAGTATTTTACCAATTATCGTGTTAATAGTAATTAATATTGTGGGTAGTATATTAAGAGTAGACAATGTTATTCTGATTGGTTTAGCAGTGTCTATTATCTTATCAGCTATACTATTTTATCAATATATTCCTAAACAAAAAGCAATTATTAATGATGGTGCAGTAAGTTCTATCTTACCAATGTTCTTAACCGCTTCAGCTATCGCATTTGGTACTGTTGTCACGTTAGCACCAGGATTTGATGGTATTAAGACTTTCATCTTAAATATACCAGGCAATCCATTAATTAGTTTATCAATCGCATCTGCATTATTTGGTGTGATAACAGGATCTGCATCTGGTTCACTAGGTATCGTAATGCAAGCATTCGGTAAACAATATGTTGATATGGGACTCGATCCAGATGCTATTCACAGAGTAGCTACAATGTCTTCATCAATATTCACAGTTATGCCGCACACAGGCGTTGTATTAACATTCTTCGCTTTAACAGGCTTAACACACAAAAACGGCTTTAAATATTTATTCATTACAAACACAGGTGCAAACTTACTCGCACTTATCGTTGTTATTTTAGCATCAATTATTCTATAAAATTCAGGAGGTTTTACATTATGAGAAACGTAATCGTAACAGGATCAGGACAAGGTATTGGATATGCAATCGCACAAGCTTTTGATAAAGAAGGTGACCGTGTATTTATTTTTGATATGAGTAAAGAAGTTGCTGATAAAGCAGCACAATCTTTAAACAACGGTGTCGCTTATCAAGTAGACGTAACAGATGAACCAACTATTGAAAAATCAATTAAAGAAATCACTGAACAATATGGTCCAATAGATGTACTTGTTAACAATGCAGGTATTCAATTTATTTCTAAAGTAGAAGACTTCCCATTAGAAAAATGGAACCAAGTTATCGGTGTTATTCAAACAGGTACATTCTTAATGACTAAACACGTATTACCAAGCATGAAACAACAGAAAAAAGGTCGTATCGTTACAATTTCATCAGCACATGGTGAAATGGCAGACCCATTCAAATCAGCTTACGTTGCTTCTAAATTCGCTCAAATTGGATTTGCTAAAACAGTAGCACTTGAAGTTGTAGCAGATGGTATTACTTCAAACGCTGTATTACCAGGACCAGTTCGTACTGCTTTAATTGAAAATCAACTTGCACACTTAGCAGAACAAGACAATTCTACTGAACAAGAAGCAATGGAAAAATACATTACAGGTAAAATGCCAATGAACCGTTTATTAGAACCATCAGAAATTGCAGATACTGTCATATTCTTAGCATCAGACGGTGCTTCAGCAATTACTGGTGAAACAATCAGTGTATCAGGCGGTTCTAACGCATAATTTATAAATAAACAAATTATCTAAGGAAGTGTTCAAATGGCTAATTTAAAAGATCAATTAATTGGAACTTGGAAATTAGTAAGATATCAAGATGAAACTGAAAACGGAGAAATCTTTTTCCCATTAGGTAAAGATGCAACAGGATTTATCATGTATAACCCAGACGGCTATATGTCAGCACAATTAATGCAACAAGGCCGTCCAGCATATGAATCAGGAGATTTACACACAGGTACACAAGATGAAATGGCTACAGCAGCACACGGATACGTAGCATATTCAGGTAAATTTGAATTAGATGAAGAAAATTCAACAGTGTACCACACAATGGAAGTAAGTATGAACCCAACATGGTTAGGAGAAACACAACCAAGAATCTTCACATTAGAAGGCGATACACTAAGTATCATAAACGGTAACGTTCCCAACCAAAAACTCGTTTGGGAACGTGTGAAATAATTAAATAATAATGATGAGAAAACCGGGACTAGTATGGCAGTCCCGGTTTTTTCTGTTTTGAGATGGGTGATTGGGGCTGGAGATGGAGTGGCTGGTGGATCTTTTAGGGAGGCTGATGGATCTGGGGCGGATTGGCAGTAGATTGGATTGGCGGGTTGGCGGAGAGAATTAGGAAAAGTGGGCGCTATGTTGCTAGATTGGAGAGTCTTGCAACATACAGGAGCTCTATGTTGCTAGTTTGGATAGTCTTGCAACATACAGGCGTTCTATGTTGCTTGTTTGGAGAGTCTTGCAACATACAGGCGTTCTATGTTGCTTGTTTGGAGAGTCTTGCAACATACAGGCGTTCTATGTTGCTAGATTGGGGAGTCTTGCAACATACGGGAGTTCTATGTTGCTTGTTTGGGGAGTCTTGCAATATACGGAGCGCTTATTTATCTTGTTTGGGCAGTCTTGATAAATACAAGCCCGCTATTTATCTTGTTTCGCCAGTCTTGATAAATACAAGCCCACTATTTATCTTGTTTCGCCAGTCTTGATAAATACAAGCCCGCTATTTATCTTGTTTAGGTGGTCTTGATAAATATAATGTCCTGAACATTGCTAGTCACACTCCACTTGCAATATTCAGACCTCCAACACCCCCATTCCGCCCTGCCCACCTTACATTCTCGTTAGACCTTCCATACATTTCTATTGTATAATTATGGTATTAATTTTCGCTCGGAGGTAATTTTCATCTGTGTCTAAAATGTATTTTTATGTAAAAGTTAAGCGCTTGGATGGACGTGTTCTGAACTATCAATTGCCTAATGATTTACAGGAAGCGATGCGTATATATCGAAAAGAAAATCCGAAGACTTGGACTAAGATGTTCAAACATGCTTTAATCAACATTCCTTTAGAACCATATAGCGCAAAGAATCATTATCGACCATTAATTGGTGTTGGCTTAATTAAAAATGTATTCTATCTCAATAAACCAAAAGCACTGCGCACAAGAGGTCAGTTTCTAACATTTGATAATTGGTCAAAGAAAGGTTGGAAACACTTTTGGAGAAGCTCTGCTTTTTTAAGACACGATCATAAATTGAAGTCTAAGATTAATATCATGTATCAATACTACCAATGGAAAAAATGGCATAAAAAAATAAGCTAACTATATTCGCAGTATAGTTAGCTTACACCTATTAAGGTTTGTTTGGTATTCACAATCCACCTGTGAGCCTTTACTTATTAACCATCAGTTCTCTAACCGGAGCCTGATGGTTATTTATATTACTTCTAAATTTTAACACATTTTTCTTAACTTATACAAGTAAAGTTACACTATAGATCAACCCACTATCTCTCATCATTTCACCGACTGTTCTAAGCTATTCGGTAAAACATTTCCTTGTTGTTCTATATTTAATTCTTCTTTGAGTTGTTTATTGTACTGCTGCTTTAGTGTTGACTCATATTTATGTGACCATTGTTTTAGACTGACGTAATACAGAACGCCCACTACTATGACGAGCGCTACGACCATTGGCCAGAATAATGGTGAAACGATATTCTCCTGTGAGGCTAATCCTATCGGTGAGAACAATACGAATGTAAAGACCATTGACCCAAATAAGACTACTGTCACTGGAATGGTATATTTCCATGGTGTCATATCTACTTTAGGATTTGGTTTGAATTGATAAGGTGTACTTAATGGCTTAATTGCTCCAATAACAATCATTAAAAGTACTTCAATGACAAACAATAATCCTTGTATGTAAATAAAGTTTATCGCCATCTCATAATGGAAAAACATCGGCAAGCCCCATATGAGTAAATAATAAACAATGACATGTGAAATAATCACGATTTTAGGTCCGATAGCTGGAATTCTTTTTGAAAATATCCCTACCAGTACGATTGCGATGATAGGTATGTTAAAGAATCCTGTAAACTGACGAATGATTGTCCATAAGCCTTGTGGTGCATTCATTAACATGGGTGAAATAAAGAATGTAATAAGCGCCAAGATGACGCCGAACCATTGACTCACTCTGATCATTTGTCTATCAGTCGCTTCTTTATTGATGAGTACTTTATAAATATCGTAAACAAACAATGTTGATGCACTATTGAGCAACGCATTAAAGCTTGAGAATACTGCACCTAATAGTACAGCTAAAAAGAAACCATTTAAAAATGTCGGAAAGACATCTTTAGTTAAAGTTGGATAAGCTAAATCCATATTCTTTAATCCTGAACCGTATAAATGATATGCGATAACGCCTGGTATCATCATTAAAAATGGTACAAGAATCTTAAGAAAACCTGTAAATAACGCACCTTTTTGACCTTCTGCTAAACTTTTCGCTCCGAGTGTTCTTTGAATCACATATTGATTCGTACCCCAGTAGAATAAATTAGCAAAAATCATACCTGTAAAAATCGAACCAAATGGCACGTCATCTTGTTGTGAACCGATTGAATTAAGCTTTTCTGGATGTTCTGTAGCAATTGTCTTCATGCCAGCTAACATATTGCCATCACCAAGTGCAATAAATCCAAGTATCGGAACCAGTATTCCGACAATCAACAATCCGATACCATTTAATGTATCTGAAATTGCAATTGCTTTTAACCCACCAAGAACTGCATACAGCATTCCGATAATGCCGATCACCCAAACGATGATCCAGATTGATATTTCATATGTAATGCCAAACATATTGGGTATATCAAAAATTTGTATCACAGCTAATGAGCCTGAATACAGTACTGAAGGAATGGTAATGAAACCATAACCCACCATAAATAACACGACAATTAATAGTCTCGTTTGATGGTCGAAACGCGTATTTATAAATTCAGGAAGCGTCGTAAAGGCGCCTCCTAAATATTTGGGTAATAGAATGGTCGCTAATATAATGACTGAAAATCCAGCAGTTACTTCCCATCCCATACTTGATAAGTTATTCTGATAACCTTGTCCGTTTAATCCTATTAATTGCTCGGCAGATAAATTGGTAAGAATTAAGGCACCTGCGATAAATCCGCCGGTTAACCCTCTTCCACCTAAGAAAAATCCGCCAGAACTATTTACAGTATTCTTCGTCTTATAGTAAGAATACCAAGCGACAATACCGATAAAGAATGCACATGAAACAAGTGTAAAAGCTACATACATATTGTTGACCACCTCTTCAGAAGAATAACAGCTTTAACTGTTTTAATCGTTCTTAACTATGTTGCTTTGCATAACTTAATCCAATTTTTTCTCGTAATGTTCCTTCGTTATAATCTTCTTGTACTAATCCTCTATCTTTTAATATTGGAACCACTTTATCTACAAATAATTGGAATTGTGTAGGATTGAGTGGTGCCATAATATTAAAGCCATCAGCAGCACCTTTCGTAAACCATTCTTCCATTCTATCTGCAACATCTTCAGGTGTCCCAACGATAATATGATGACCTCTTGCGCCAGCTACATGTTTCATAACATCTTCAAGTGTAGAATGATGTTTCTTAGCTGTTTCTTTAATCAAATCAACACGACTTTGAATATTGTTTCCTTGGTCGATTTCAACATCCTCAAATGGTGTATCTAATTCATATCCACTTAAATCTGTATCACCTAAATAAGAAGATAGTAATTCTAATCCCATTTCTTTCGGAATCAAATCTTGCAACTCATTATAATTCTTTTCTGCCTCTTCTCTCGTTTCACCAATAAACGGGAATATTCCAGGCATAATCACAACATCTTGGTGATCGCCTCTTTTTTCTTTAACTTTACGTTTTAAATTTTCAGCAAAACGCACAGCTGCATCCACATCATTTTGAGCAGTAAATACAACTTCTGCATACTTAGCCGCAAAATCAATGCCTTTCTTAGAAGAGCCAGCTTGCACAAGTAAAGGATGACCTTGAGGAGGTTGTTCAATATTTAACGGCCCTTTAACACTGTAAAATCGTCCTTTATAATCAATCGTCTTAGGTTGATAATCAGGCAATAATCTACCTTCATCGTGTAACTTTTCAGGATTCACATCTTCCCATGAATGCCATAACTGTTTAGAAACTTCTACAAATTCATCCGCTTGCTCATACCTTAAATCATGATCCACATTATTTGTTCCATTGAAATTCGATGCAGTCGCATTAATTCCAGAAGTAACAATGTTCCAACCAGCTCTACCATTACTATAATGATCTAAAGAAGCAAAGATTCTTGCTAGATTGAACGGTTCAGAATATGTCGTTGAACCCGTTACAATTAGACCCAAATGCTTCGTTTCTCTAGCTACAATAGACATGAGTGATAAAGGTTCGAAAAATGAAAACATATCAGGATGTGTCTTCTTATCTACATACAAACTGTCTGATACAAACAAGAAATCAAACTTAGCCTTTTCCAAAATCTTTGCCTGTTCAATCGTCTTCTCTAAATTCATACCACCCTTTTTGATAGACTCAGGATGTCTACTACTCGCAACATGATGTCCAAAACCTGTTAAAAAATATCCTAATTTCATTCTTTTCATCTTTGTTCCCCTCCATTATTTATTATTCCGATTGGATTAATAAGAAATATCTTACCATTGTCTATTTATAGAGTCAATTTACAATTTTCAAAAAATTTATTTTTAAAAATAAAAATACCTACCAACATCAATTATTGGTAGGTATAGATAAATTCAATTTATATAAAAAGTCGAAAACTTATTTTTTCTTCTTTTTCTCTTCCATAATCGCAAGAATAATAAAGCCAACAATGAATACAGGAATGAATGCAGCAATAAACATCATTTGAAACACCTCTTATCTTAATATTCTTTATATCATGCTTATCATACCAAGAAATAAGATAAGGTCATAGTAAACAAGTGTGGTTGGATGGGAAATTAATATTTACTACGACGCAAACATTCTAGATAAGGTGTTGAGTATGTTATCTAAATCTTTTTCATTGATTTCAACGTCTTCGGCTACGTAATTTTCTAATATAGAGAGTACTGAAGCGACATATGCTGCGATGATAATATCAATATGTGATGAATCATATATATGCCCTGATTCTTTAATATGTTGTTTGATACCTTCTGACATATTCTTTTTTAATATATTTTGTATAGATGCTTTCTTATTAGATATCACTTGAGAAAATGCATCTTTATATTTATCTACAATTTTTATCAATTCTTTTAAACACTTCTCTGGCGAGAGTGTTATATCTGTAAAAACTGCTTCATGTTCTATGATGTAATCTAAGCATGATGACAACAAATGATATTTGTCTTCAAAATGGGCATAAAAGGTTGTTCTGTGCACCATTGCTTCATCACAAATTGCCTGTACTGTTATTTCATCGAAACTTTGTTTTTCTAACAATGTGATAAGTGATGTGTGCAATAGCTTATATGTCTTTTGTACTCTTAAATCCCATTTATTATATGATTTCATTTGTAAATCCTCCTTTGTATTCATTCTGGCATTTATGATTTTTTAATGAGTTCTGCCAAAATTTTATTAATGCTTTCAATATTTTTACTTTGTTGTTTCAATATATCCAAAATTTCTTCTTTATTTTGTTCATCGACTTCAATATGCTGATCTATTAATGGACTATTGATATGCATATTTGTTTCGGGTGTAGGTTGATGATATGTTTGATTTTGCTTAGCTGTATGTTCTAAATCACGACCTTCGATATCAATATGAGGAATCAGTTTGCTTAACCACGCTGGAACAAACCATGTTGCTTTTCCTAATAAAGTTGTAAGTGCCGGAATTAATGTTAATCGTACTATAAATGCATCAAACAATACACCTAAAGCTAATGACAGACCCATTGATTTAATAATTGGATCTTCTTGGAATACAAATGCGATAAATACTGAGAACATAATCAATGCTGCTGCAACGATGACTGGACCACTCTTTTTAATACCTAATTTTACGGCCAGTTTATTATCTTTAGTCTTATTATATTCTTCATGTATTCTCGACATTAAAAATACTTCGTAGTCCATTGCTAGTCCAAATAATAAACTGATGAGAATAACAGGTAAAATCGCAAATAATGGACCTGGTGTATCAATACCAAATAGTTCTGACATGACACCATCTTGCATAATAAGTGTTGTGACACCCATACTTGCTAATAGCGATAGTATAAATCCTAATACAGCTTTTAGAGGTACGAGTATAGATCTAAATACAACCATTAATAAAATGAACGCTAGTGCGACTATGACGCTCGCAAATAGTGGAATACTCTTATTGATTTTCTCTGCCATATCAATGTTGATTACACTTTGACTTGATACTTCCGTTTTGAAGTTATAATCTTTTTTAGCATCATCATTATAGTCTCTTAAATCATGTACTAATTGATTCGTCGTTTCATCATTTGGTCCTTTTTCTGGAACGATAATTACTAAAGCATAATCTTTATTCTCACTCATCATAGGTGGTAAGACAGTATCAACATTTTTGATGTCTTTTACATCTTTCGTTAAACTTTGTAAATCTTGTTGAAGTGCCTGCATATCATCTTTTTTATTTTTGACATTCACAAGCATCGCGATTTGACCGTTATAACCTTCACCGAATTTATCAGAAATAATGTTGTATGCTTTATGTTGTGTCGTATGGCTAGGATTCATGCCATCATCAGGAATACCTAAACGCATATCTTTTACTGGAATAATCGCTAATACAATGATGATTAAACCTACAAGAATAGCCAATAACGGCTTATTAACAACGAATTTTGACCAGAATGAATCTGCATCATTTTTATTTTGAACGTTCTGTTTATTAGGTTTAATATGCTTATGGAATATACCAACTAATACAGGTACTAACGTAATCGCTGTTAACATAGCAAATATGACGCTAATAGCTGCAACTAAACCTGTAGTCGTTAAGAAATCGATGCCTAACACTGATAAACCTAATACAGCAATTAAGACTGTAACACCTGCAAATACGACTGCACTACCAGCAGTTCCCGTTGCTAAACCGATTGCTTTTATTGTGTCAGGTTCATCTCGTTTAATCTCTTTATATCTCGAAAGAATAAACAATGCATAATCTATGCTTAATGCTAAACCAATCATAACAGCAAGTGTTAACGTTACATTTGGGATATCGAATGCTAATGTAAATAGCGATATAATGCTCACACTTGTACCTAATCCTATAATTGCACTGAGAATTGGTAAACCTGCAGCGATTAATGACCCAAATGTTATTAATAAGACGATAAACGCTACTGCTACACCTACTATTTCAGAAGTAGCACCTACATCTGTAGTCTTCATACCTGTTCCAGTATATTCAACTTGAACATTATATTTATCTTCTAAATCATTAAATTTATCTTGTACTTTATCTCTTGAATCATCTGATAATGCCGTTGCAGATACATCATAATAAACTTCTGCTATAGCTGTTGTCTTATCAGAACTAATTTGTTTCATTTCATATGGATCAGATATTCTATCGACTTTTTTGTCATCATCTTTAATACTCTTCAATGAATCTTGAATATCCTTTGAAATATCAGGCTTAACAATGCCCTCTTTATCTTCTGATTTTATAACGACACGAATTTGTGCCTTATCACTATCTTGATTAAAATGATCTTTAATTTTATTATTCGTATCGACTGATTTTAAATCATTCATCGTTAAATCATTATCAAACTTAGGGTTCGTAAGTAACATTGGTACTAATACTGATAAAAGTATAACCAACCAAATAGTAGCCCCCCAACCTTTATGTTTAGCCATAAAAGTCCCTATTTTATACAATACATTTGCCATAATCTTCCTCCTAATTTCGATTGTAGTTTAAACTATATTGACATAACTACAAGATAATGGAGTACTCACTTAAATAGTAGAGATAATTAAGGGCAAAATGTAAGATAAACTACATTAGAGCATGTAATGTAGTTTTAAATTTAAAAAAACAGCCAAGGCTTGTGCTATGCCTTGGCTGTAACTCTCTATTCTTTATTTACACATTTATTATTCAAACAATGCTTCAAATGCTTGCGCTTGTATTGAACTTGCATGCTTCAATTGATTTTCTCGTTTAGTATCAGCTAATGAAGGGTCCGCTTCTATCTCTTTTAACGCATGGATTAATTGATCTTTATGTTCTAACGAGAATTGATTTTCTTTCGCAATATAATCTGCATTATGCACTGTTTCTTTATATCCTAAAATCAATAACTGGTGCTCAAATGCTACTTTAATAGCATCCAGAATTTCATTACCTTTGTTAATATCTAAATAAATATCGCATGTTTCATACAAAGTATGAATTTTCTCTTTAGTTGCTACAGGATATAGCGTGACATTATGATATTTATTAAGTTGAAGTAACTTTTGAGACATCTCAGTAATAGCTGCAATATGAAATTGATATTGAGGGTGAGCTTTAACGATATCTTCAATATGTGGAATCTGATCAGAGTTCGTTAATGTGAGCACATTGCGCGCTTCTTTATGATTATTTTTAAACTCGTATACATAACCTGCTTTCGCAATTCTACTTTGATGTTCAGATTCTACAAGTTCACGTACTTTATTGTATTCCTCGTTACTTGGTACTAAAATTTTACTACCTCTTGTCTTATCAGCTAACATAAGCTTCATATTTCCCGGTAAATCATCTTTCATTTGTTCTTGCCAATACAAATAGTCGTGTCCTTCTTCTTTTAAATCATGAAGGACTGCAAAAGGTATAGCTAAAGAATTGATTAAAAAGCTTTCTAAAGGTGTTTCGCTCATTTTCAAATAAAATATGACAAACTGTACTTTTGATTGAAAGATATACTCTTTATCGTTCCATTTCAACATAATATCATTCGTTACAAAATTCTCACTTATAATTTCTTCATTTCGATCATTAAACCATCGTTTAACAATGCGTCTTTGATTATCATCAACCATTAATTGCGCATACTTTAAACCTTTATCATTATAGTAGTCAATGACTTGCGTCCTACCTTGTTTGTTCAACCATTCAATTCGCTCAACTATTCTAAAACCGTAGTTCTTCTTATATATAATTCTACCTTTTACTTCGCCCATATTTTTAATTTCTGCTGAATTATTATTACCTTCAATTTCCCAAAATCTTGGCAATGGCACTTGGTTAAAGAATAAAGGTTTTGAAGCATGATCATCATTATTTGCGAAAAACTGATAAGGTGTTATGACATTTGAAGGTAAGAAACCATCTTCTTCAATGACAATGGTCTGTACATTCACCTTTGCGTTCTCAAATGTTTTATAAAGTCTTTGTGTTCTTATATCGAAAGATTCAAATAGATTAATCATGTAGCACCTCTTCAATTAAGTGAAACCACTTTTGTTTAATATTGTCAGTCTTGTATTGTTCAGCAAGTTCATAAGATTTCTCATGAAATGATGAAGTATCATTTTTGAAAAATTGAACAACTGCATTAGCTAAATTATCGACGATTTCCTGTTCTGATTGGTGACTTTTATCGAATGGAATTAAATAACCATTTTCATTATGACTGATAAATGTTGTGTTTCCATAATCGACATCAAATCCTATCATCCCTAAACCAGAGCCGACAGCTTCCATCAATGTTAACCCGAAACCTTCACTTGTTGAACCTGCGAAAAACAATTCATAATTCGCATATACATCTTGTAACTTCACATGTCCTAAAAGCTTGATATAGTCATTCGCTTCATTTTCTTCGATTAATTTTTGAAGCATGTTTCTTTCAGCGCCTTCTCCGTATATATCAAATATCAAATCTGGAATAGATTGTTTTGCTTTGACAACGGCTTTTACTAACCAATCTATATGTTTTTCACTGGCTAATCTTGATGCCGTTATGACTGAATAAGGCTTTCTACTATCCGGTATAATCACATCATGAATACTACCAACAGGCACTGTATATATCTTTGGAAGGTTTCCGTAATATTGATTAAATTGATGACTCAGAACTGTTTTTTGTCGGTCTGTTGCTGCAATATAAAAATCAATTTCTCTTGAATGAGAAAATACATATTCATAATAATTATTCCATAGAATATAATCATCAGTTGTTGAATTTTCACTATAATGTTCAGCATGAATGACAACACCTAATTGAGCCTCGCTTTTATTTTGAATAACAGGTTGAGCCATTCCTTTAGACCGGTCAATAAGCACAATATCCTTTGATGTTAAATGCAGACATTTCATGAAATAAGCTACAAATTCCTCTTTAGAATAGAAAATTTGATCCTTAAACATATATAACTGACCGTTATTATTTAAATACTCGTTATAAGCAATAGAACCATCTTCATTATAGAATTGTCTCATATAAACTTTCGCTCTATTTTCATGTGGCGCGTAATATTCCGAGAATGTTCTAGTGTAAGTATAGAAATCTTTTCTGATTAGTTTTCCTCGAGAAACAAACTCTGCTCTATCCACATATGGCTTACCTTGTTCCTTTAGAAAGCATGTCACGTATGTTTGATTCGTTTCACTAAACAACTTTACTATTTTTTTATTTTCTTCTCGACGTGTTATTTTCATATCAAGCGTATCAATTAAATTATTTATGGTATAAGTAGTAGGTGCAATTTTAATATCTGTAAAATATTGATATAACCAAATAATTTCATGATCATAATATCCCATATGACTTGTTAAAGTTTGAATGTTCTCACGTGTCATAAAGTCTAAAAATACAAATTTCAAACTTTCCTTTTGTTCACGTAGCATCTTAGCTCTATAAAATTGGGCATATTCGATGCCGCTACTTGCCCAACCAATACTATAATTAATATTATATATTGTCATAATAAGTCCCGTCCTTACAAATTATCATAATTATAAAAATTACAAACAAACTAACCTTCCGCAATTCTCTTTTTAAATAATTATATAATATTTGCATTTAATAAAACAAGCTAAGAGTGCAATCTCTTAGCTTGTTTTTAAAATTACTGATTATCATGATTATTTTTACGGCGACTTCTAAATAACAAAGCACCACCAAAGACTGCAAGTAAGCCACTCATCAAACCAGAATTCTGTTTAGTTTCACCTGTATCAGGTAACTTTTCATCACCAGAAGACTGATCACCATTATGATCCTTAATTTCATTAGAATCTGCATCTTCTTCAATATGATTATTTAAAGTATTTACTTCATAATTATCATCTTGAACAACATTGTTCATATTAGTATCAACTGTATTTGAAGTCTCATCTATATTCATAGCGTCACTTCCAATTTCGCTCATTGAGTCACTCATGCTTTCTGATGTACTTTCGCTTGTTGACTCACTTGTACTTTCTGAATCACTTTCACTTGTTGATTCACTTGTGCTTTCTGAGCCACTTTCACTCATTGAGTCACTCATACTTTCAGAACTGCTGTCGCTTGTTGATTCACTAGATGATTCTGAAGTTATTTCTTCATATACATAAACTACAGTTTGCGGATCTCTAGTATAAACACCTGATTCACTACCATTAACTTCTTTGAGTTTATAATTACCAATTTGCTCTGGATGTGTCGAACTATAGTCTTCTCCTACTTTGCCATTCAATACTGTATCTGGTTGTATTGGGTTTCCATTCTCATCCACATATCTCACTGTTACATGACCGTCTGCTTTTTGATACACGTACGTCACTGTTTGATTGTCTCTTGAATATTCTCCTGTTGGGTTGCCTTCTGTTCCTAAATAATTGTATTCATTGATTTGTTCTGGATGTGTCGAACTATAGTCTTCTCCTACTTTGCCATTTAATACTGTATCTGGTTGTACCGAATTACCATTCTCATCCACATATCTTACCGTTACATGACCGTCTGCTTTTTGATACACGTACGTCACTGTTTGATTATCTCTTGAATATTCTCCCGTTGGGTTGCCTTCTGTTTCTAGATAATTGTATTCATTGATTTGCTCTGGATGTGTTGAACTATAATCTTCTCCTACTTTTCCATTCAATACTGTGTCTGGTTGCACTGGATTTCCATTCTCATCCACATATCTCACTGTTACATGACCGTCTGCTTTTTGATACACATATGTCACTGTTTGATTATCTCTTGAATATTCTCCCTCTGGGTTGCCTTCTGTTTCTAGATAATTGTATTCATTGATTTGCTCTGGATGTGTTGAACTATAATCTTCTCCTACTTTGCCATTCAATACTGTATCTGGTTGTATTGAATTACCTTCTTCATCCACATACCTTACCGTTACATGACCGTTTGCTTTTTGATACACGTACGTCACTGTTTGATTATCTCTTGAATATTCTCCTGTTGGGTTACCCTCTGTTCCTAAATAATTGTATTCATTGATTCGTTCTGGATGCGTCGAACTATAGTCTTCTCCTACTTTGCCATTCAAAGTTGTTGGTTCTTGAATTTTGTTTCCATTCTCATCCACATATCTTACCGTTACATGACCGTCTGCTTTTTGATACACGTACGTCACTGTTTGATTATCTCTTGAATATTCTCCCGTTGGGTTGCCTTCTGTTTCTAGATAATTGTATTCATTGATTTGCTCTGGATGTGTTGAACTATAATCTTCTCCTACTTTGCCATTCAATACTGTGTCTGGTTGTACTGGATTTCCATTCTCATCCACATATCTCACTGTTACATGACCGTCTGCTTTTTGATACACATACGTCACTGTTTGATTATCTCTTGAATATTCTCCTGTTGGGTTACCCTCTGTTTCTAGATAATTGTATTCATTGATTCGTTCTGGATGTGTCGAACTATAATCTTCTCCCACTTTGCCATTCAAAGTTGTTGGATCTTGAATTTTGTTTCCATTCTCATCCACATATCTCACTGTTACATGACCGTCTGCTTTTTGATACACGTACGTCACTGTTTGATTATCTCTTGAATATTCTCCCGTTGGGTTGCCTTCTGTTTCTAGATAATTGTACTCATTGATTTGCTCTGGATGTGTTGAACTATAATCTTCTCCTACTTTGCCATTCAATACTGTATCTGGTTGTACTGAGTTGCCATTCTCATCTACATATCTCACCGTTACATGACCGTCTGCTTTTTTATACACATATGTCACTGTTTGATTATCTCTTAAATATTCTCCCGTTGGATTACCTTCTGTTCCTAAATAATTGTATTCATTGATTTGTTCTGGATGCGTTGAAGTGTAGTCTTCTCCTACTTTGCCATTCAATACTGTGTCTGGTTGTACTGGGTTTCCATTCTCATCCACATATCTCACTGTTACATGACCGTCTGCTTTTTTATACACGTACGTCACTGTTTGATTGTCTCTCGAATATTTACCCTCTGGGTTACCTTCTGTTTCTAGATAATTGTATTCATTAATCTGAGTTGGATGTGTCGAACTATAGTCTTCTCCCACTTTGCCTTTTAAAGTTGTTGGATTTTGAATTTCAGTGCCTTCTTCATCCACATATCTTACTGTTACATGACCGTCTGCTTTTTGATACACATACGTCACTGTTTGATTGTCTCTTAAATATTCACCATCTGGGTTGCCTTCTGTTCTTAAATAATCATATCCTTCTATTTCGCTTGGATGTGTCGAACTATAGTCTTCTCCTACTTTGCCATTCAATACTGTATCTGGTTGTACCGAATTACCATTCTCATCTACATATCTTACCGTTACATGACCGTCTGCTTTTTGATACACGTACGTCACTGTTTGATTGTCTCTCGAATATTTACCCTCTGGGGTACCTTCTGTTTCTAGATAATTGTATTCATTGATTTGCTCTGGATGTGTTGAACTATAATCTTCTCCCACTTTGCCATTTAAAGTTGTTGGTTCTTGAATTTTGTTTCCATTCTCATCTACATATCTCACTGTTACATGACCGTCTGCTTTTTGATACACGTACGTCACTGTTTGATTATCTCTTGAATATTCTCCCGTTGGGTTGCCTTCTGTTCTTAAATAATCATATCCTTCTATTTCGCTTGGATGTGTCGAACTATAGTCTTCTCCTACTTTGCCTTTTAAAGTTGTTGGTTCTTGAATTTTGTTTCCATTCTCATCTACATACTTAGAAATAACTTGTCCGTTTGCTTTAACAAAGTAATATACAATATTTTGACCACTTGTTGTAAACGTTACTGTATCTGTTTGTCTATCAAATTGAGTTTCATA
Organism: Mammaliicoccus sp. N-M50; assembly: GCF_022386995.1. NCBI lineage: Bacteria > Bacillati > Bacillota > Bacilli > Caryophanales > Staphylococcaceae > Mammaliicoccus > Mammaliicoccus sp. N-M50. Next base: position 114,077 of record NZ_JAJNJA010000005.1, read on the forward strand.
CGATGCTGTCACATTTACAAAATCATACCCCTGATTATATAAAGCATTCTTTTTATTATCTATTGTTGCTTTCCCTTTAATATCACCTTCATACTCAATCGCAGGTGCTATTTCTTTTCCTGTATCTTTATCTACATATTTCACATTAGCAACACCTCTTGCTACATATGTAAATTCGGTAATTTGGAATTCTTGTCTGTTTGTGTATGCACCTGTAGACCCTGATAAAGCTAGCGTATAACTTTGATTAGGATCGATATATTCAGTCATATCTTTAATGAAATCGTAAGACTTATTTTGAGTATCTGTATACGTAATTTTCATTATTTTTGTTTTACCGTCATATTCGACTAATATATCAGTAAATTTATTTTGAATTGGTCCACCAACAAATTGCATTGTATCTTCATCTGTAACTGCCATGTTGTTTTTATCTGTAGATACGAATGCCCCCATTGTTTTTGTACGATTTTTACCAAATTCTTCAGGGTCTGGTACAAATGTAGCTTCTCCCGATCCGTTATACCAAGTATCTAACTTAAATCCAAATGCTTTAGGCAGTCCGCCGATACCAAGTCCTCCACCATATGAACCTATATCGTTAATCGAATTTGGATGGAATACAATACCGATTCCATCAGCACCTTTATTAGCTGCATTCTTATTCCCTAAATTTACTTTCCCTTTTAATTTAAAGCTTTGGGACATATCAATTTTACTATTTAAAGAAAAACTACCTTTTTTACTTGGTTCATCTGTAGTTAGAGTTACTATGCCAGTATTTTTATCGTACTTTGCATCCCCGTTTAACTTGAAATAATCTGTGAAATTATCTTTTGTTACTGTTGATGTGTTAGATTTATCTGCGTTTGTAGCAGCTACATTAGCTACTTTCATACTTTGCGTATTCGCTTTAACACTTGCGACCTTTTTAGTAGTCTTCGTTTCTGTCACTTCAGGTTGAGTTGTATTGCTTACTTGAGTGTTTGTTTCTGACTTTTCCGGTTTTGTTGTTTCAGAAACTTCTTGTTCTTTACTTACTGGTGTTTCTGATTGCTTTTGTTTAGGTTCTTGTACTTCTTGTTTATTACTTACTTGAGATGAATTTTGTTCTTCTGTTCCCTGTTTTGTATCTGTAATTGTTTCTTTTGTTTCAGTTCCCTTTGGTTCTGACACTTCTGTTTCTTCATTAAGCGTTTCTTTTGGTTCTTGTTCTTTTGGTGCTTCTTGTTTTTCATTAACATCTGTCGTTTCTATTTCTTTAGTAGCAGCCGTTTCAACTTGCTGTGATTCTTCTGTTTCTTGCGACTCTTCTGCTACCGGTTCTTGAACTTCAGATTCTTGCACTTCTGGTACTTCTTTTGTTTCTACTTGCTCTGTATCTTGTATCGTCTGTTCATTTCCCTGTTTTGTTCCCGTTACTTCTTCTTGTTTACTTTCTTGTTGCTCTGTACCCTTAATTGTCGTTTGGCTTTCGTTCGTAAGTTTAGCTGCTTCTACTTCTCCATTACTAGAGATTAAAAATATCGCCCCGATTGCAACTGAACCAATACCTACTTTGAACTTTCTAATAGAAAATTTAAGATCCCGTTTTATTTTTCTCATCTTTCTTTTTCCCTTCACTATTTATAAATATTCTGTTGTTAATTATGTTTCACTCAAGTTTACATATTATACTATTTATACCTAACTAATGGTAGTTATTTTTGAAAAAATTTTAAAATATTTTTTAAAATGTTATCATTACTAGTTTTGTCAAACTTATTTTATAAACGTTTTTATTTACAAATTAACTTCTTTAATGATTTTATATTTTAAAAACAACAATTGTGATGTTTTTCTATAACGTTTCCAAATAACCTATCATAATGAATTGATATTATTTAACTTGTTTCTCGTATAGTATAGTGATTTTAAAAGGGGGAATTTTTGATGAAGATTTTTGATGCACATTTTCATATTATTGATTTTAATTATGAAGTAAAAGAGAATAACGGCTATATGCCACCGAGTTATCTAACTGAGGATTATCAAGAAGAAACACAAAATATGAATATTGCTGGTGGTGCAATTGTATCCGGTTCTTTTCAAGGGTTTGATCAACAATATTTACTTAAAGCACTAAGTGACTTAGGTCCTAAATTCTGTGGAGTGACCCAATTGCCTTATAGTGTTTCAGATGAAGAAATTGTTTCTTTGAATGACAAAGGCGTTCGTGCTTTAAGATTTAATGTTAAACGTGGTGGATCAGAGGACTTAGCACATTTAAGTGATTTCGCGAAACGTGTACATGACTTAGTAGGATGGCACAGTGAATTGTATATTGATTCAAAAAATTTACCAGACATTGAAGAAACGATATTATCTTTACCAGCCGTATCCATTGATCACCTCGGTCTGTCTAAGGAAGGTCTTCCAAACCTTTTAAGATTAGTCGACAAAGGCGTTCATGTAAAAGCAACAGGTTTCAGTAGAGTTGATTTAAATGTACAAGATACATTGAAAGAAATTTATCATGCTAATCCAGATGCACTAATGTTTGGTACAGATTTACCATCAACACGTGCACCTAAACGCTTTACTTCTGAAGATATCCAACTCGTTCAAGATACATTTGACGAAGCCGCAGCTCATAAAATATTTTATCAAAATGCTAAAGAATGGTATCGAAAGTAAGATGATGCTGATAGTAATGTAATAATTCAGTTTGTCTAGAAGTTTATATTTGGGAAAGATGTGAGTTTGTTCAGCCTTTAACTCACATCTTTTATAATCTCTTGGCTTTACTCACACATTAAGCCATGACTTTACTCATCTCTTGGCTTTATTCATAACTTAAGCCAAGACTTGAGCCATCTCTTGGCTTTACTCACACATTAAGCCACGACTTCAGCCATCTCTTGGCTTTACTCTGCACTTAAGCCACGACTTCGGCTATCTCTTGGCTTTACTCACACATTAAGCCACGACTTCGGCTATCTCTTGGCTTTACTCACACATTAAGCCACGACTTCAGCCATCTCTTGGCTTTATTCAGTACTTAAGCCACGACTTCAGCCATCTCTTGGCTTTATTCAGTACTTAAGCCATGACTTCAGCTTTCTCTTGGCTTTACTCACACATTAAGCCACGACTTTCATCAAATCCTTCACTCACATATCTCCATCTCCTCAATGTGTTTAATTTCAAAGTATAAGATTTCAGCTATATAATAGTAATTGAGATAAAAACTATATAGAAATGGAGTTTTGGTTATGAGTATATTTACTGATCAAGAGAAAGTAGACATTTTAGGAGATATAGTAAGTATTCGATCTGTTAATGATAATGAAATTGAAGTATGTGAGTACTTACAGAAATTATTAGCAGACCATAACATCGAATCCGAAATCATTAAAATTAGTGAAACGCGTGCAAATTTAGTTGCTGAAATTGGTGAAAATGGTCCTATTCTAGGTATTTCTGGACATATGGATGTCGTTTCTGCTGGTGATGAAAGTAAATGGACATATGATCCGTTTAAACTAACTGAAGTAGATGGTAATTTATTTGGTCGTGGCTCTGCTGATATGAAGTCTGGATTAGCTGCGCTTGTTATCAGCATGATAGACATACATGATCAAGGTTTATTAAAGCATGGTAGAATCCGTCTACTTGCAACGGCTGGTGAAGAAATTGCTGGTGAAGGTGCAAAAGCATTTCACGACAAAGGATATATGGATGATGTAGAAGCACTCGTTATTGCTGAACCTTCCCAAGATAGAATTATTTATGCACATAAAGGCTCAATGGATATTCGCATCACTTCTCGAGGAAAAGCATCACACAGCTCAATGCCACATCTTGGATTTAATGCCATTTCACCGCTTGTAAAATTTATTTATAAAGCAGATGAAGGCTTTACGAAATTCAATCAAACCAATAAACTACTTGGCGAACCAATTATGAATGCGACTATTTTCAATGGTGGTAACCAAGTTAACTCAATTCCTGAACATGCAGAGTCGGAATTCAATATACGTACGATTCCCGAACATGATAATGATCAATTCATTTCATATTTCAATGAAATTTTAAAACAAATAGAAACAGATAAAACAGATATTGAAATTGATACGTATATGTCTAGACCACCTGTTTACACAACTGGTCAAAATTCATTGATCGAGTTAGCTGTAAAAATGGGAGAAAAACATTTAAACACAACACTTCCAACTGAAGCATCGCCAGGTGTTACCGACGCATCTGATTTATTAGTTTCTAAAGATGAGAACTTCTCATTTATAATGTACGGTCCTGGTACAGTAGACCAAGCGCATCAAGTAGATGAACATGTATCTAAAGATGCCTATCTTAAATTTATTGATTTATATACAGAATTCTTCCCTAAATACTTAGAAAAGTAATTCATTATAACCGGAGTGATAAACGTGAATACACAAATTCAACAACTTAAAAACATCATTGATTCATCTCAAAATATTACATTTTTTACGGGAGCAGGTATTTCGGTTGCTAGTGGTATACTTGACTTCCGCTCACTCGGTGGATTATATGATCAAATCTCAGAAAACGGCTATTCCCCTGAATATTTATTAAGCACTGATTATTTACAAAGTGACCCAGAAGGATTTATGGACTTTTGTTTTCAATATTTACTCTTCACCGATAAACAACCGAATATCGTACATCAATGGATAGCCCAACTCGAAAAAGACCATCGTTCACTCGGTGTCATCACACAGAATATAGATGGACTTCATAGCAATGCCGGCAGTCTAAAAACAGACGAATTGCACGGCACTTTAAATCGATTTTATTGTACGAAATGCCATCAAACATATACTAAATCTTATGTTATTGATAACCACTTACACCATTGCGAATCATGTGATCATACCATTAGACCAGACATCGTATTATACGGTGAAATGCTAGATCAAGACACAATATTCAAAGCATTAAACAAAATAAGAGAAGCAGACACACTCGTAGTACTCGGTTCATCCCTACTCGTACAACCCGCAGCAGGACTGATCTCAAACTTCGAAGGACAAAATCTCGTCATTATAAACAAAGACGAAACACCTTATGATGCTACAGCAAACATCGTTATACACGATGACATGGTAGCTGTTGTACAGGAGTTGTTGGGGTAAGTGAAACATATAATATGACATCTAAGTGTCACCTTTTATTCTTGATAACAAAATACACCCATGGTATTATTTAAGTATTAAAAAACACTCAGCAACTTTGGAAGGTCGGCTGAGTGTAAAAATTAAGGCGTATAGTCTATGCTATATTTCATTAGTCGTTTATGGTCGAGCATAAACGGCTATTTTTTATTGATTTTTCGAGAAATCAATAAACTATATTATTACGTAAGTCATTATTCTTAACATCAAAACATACTACTTACCTCACCATTTCCTTGGAAATAAATCTTACGCATTGATGTTTTTATTACCTATATTACTTATTTTATTTCATATAAGTACTTAATTGAAGGTAACTCTTTATCAATCATTCTATCAAATGGTTTACTTTTATCTTCTAAAGTAAAGACTTCACTAATTAAAGGTTTTACATCTATTTTACCTTGCGATAAGTAATTTAAACCAGCTGTCCATTCATAACCTGGAAATGGAGCTGAGTATGACATCCAAGATCCTGTAACAATAATTTCTTTCCTAAGTATTTGTTCAAACAGTTTTGGATCAAAGTTCACATTTTTTGTTGCTGTTCCAATAAATACAACTTTACCTAAATGCTTAACAAACTCTATACTTTGTAATTGTGTTTGGCTTGCTCCTGCTGTTTCGAATACTATTTCAGGGTTATCATGCTCTCGGAAATACTCTGATAAATCTATTTCTAGTGGGTTAATAACTGTATCAGCACCAAGTTTTTGTGCTTTAATGAGTTTTTCAGAGTTAAGATCCACTACTGTTACATTTCCTACTCCCAATGCTTTAACAGAAAGCAAAGTCATCATTCCAATAGTACCTGCTCCAAATATCAATACATTACTACCTGCATGCATGTTAATTCTTTCAACACCGTGTAATGCTACAGTAAGTGGCTCTATTAAAGCCGCTTCTTTTAATGTCACTTTATCTGGAACCTTTATTACATTCTCTGCATTTACAGCTACATACTCTGCCATTGCACCATCTTGTCTTGACCCAATAAAACTATAATGTGTACAATGTGCAAATTCTCCTCTTTCACAGTACTCACATTTACCACATGGAACAATAGGTGCAGCGGTAACACGATCATCAATATTAAAATTCTTAACACCTGTACCGACTTTCTCAATTGTTCCTGAAAATTCATGCCCTAACGTAATTGGGAAAAAGTGAACCTTTCCTTTGAAGTATCTGTCTAAATCTGAACCGCAAACACCACAATATGCTACTTTAATTAATACTTGGTTCTCATTAATTTCAGGAATATTTTTCTCTATTATTTCAAATTTCTCTTCATCAACTAGTGATAATGATTTCATTAATGTTCACCTTCCATTTCATGATCTGGATAGATTTTTCCTTTTTTAAATTTAAAGTAAGTAAATATGACAGAAAGTACATATAACAAGCCTATTATAAGTAATGGCAATGCGTTTTCTAAGGATACAAGTTCACGTAGTATAAATGTAATTGGACTACCGCCTTGATCAAGTGATATAACTTGTCCTTTGTCTCCAAGAGAACCAACATCTTTTGCTAATTTTGTATGAATATCAATTGTCATATTCGCAATCCAAATTGTGATAGCCATAATAAATATACCTGAAATTAAAGTTCTAAATAAATTACCTTTATGGACACCAACAGCCATTGAAATAAAGAAACCTATCGTTGCCAAATCACCAAATGGTAATACTTCATTTCCTGGTAATAAAACAGCTATTACTAAAGTTAAAGGAACAAATAATAAACTTGCTGCTACTACTTGAGAATTACCAAGTAGCAACGCTGGATCTAAACCAATATAGAAATCTTTGCCTTGAAATCTCTTATCTAGAATTTCACGAGCTGCGTCAGCGATTGGCATTAAACCTTCCATAATAAATTTCACAACTGTTGGCATAAGTACCATAACAGCAGACATTTGAATCGCAAGTTGTAATACTTCTTGTGAAGAATACCCTGCTAACACACCTATAACAACACCTAGAAATGCACCAATAATAACTGGTTCACCGATTACGCCAAATTTTTCTTCTATCTTATTTGAATTAAAATTAATTTTTCTTACTTTAGGAATACGATCAATAATCGAATCTATCACAACAGCAAATGGAGCTGACCATGCGCCACTTCCATGAGGTATTGCAATACCTTCTAAACCAAAATGATTTTTAGTAACTGGCGCAAACCAATCACCAAGTTTATATACAAATGCAGAATGAATAACTACTCCAACAATACCAATCCAGAAACTACCTGTTGCTGTGTACAATATAGCTCCGGTAAAAGTCATATGCCAAATATTCCAAATATCTACATTAACAACTCTAGTCATTTTTGTTGCTAACATAATCACATTTACTAAAATGGCAACTGGTATTGCTACTGTTCCTATTACAGAAGACCAAGCCATTGGAGAAGCTCCTGGCCAACCTACATCTACAACTGATAATCCTAAATTAAACCTTTCTGCCATTTCTTGAGCAGCTGGTCCTAGATTATCTGTTAACAAACTAATAACTAAGTTAACACCTACAAATCCTACACCTACAGTAATACCTGAACGTAGAGACTTCCCTATGCCTTGTCTCAAAATTAAACCAATAATGAATATGACAAGGGGCAACATTACTGTTGGACCAAGATCAAGAATATATTCAATTACTGCCATATTTTAACACCCCCAAGTTCTATTTATTTTAGTGCGTCAATAATTTGTTCATTTGTTTTATCAATACCTACACCAGATATAAATGCAATACCGTGTATAACTGGTACTCCATAATCCCTATCTACTTTTGCTGTTGTAACAATTAAGTCTACATTTTGAGCTTTTGATGATAATTCACTCACTCTACATTGTTGTACATCAGCTTGAATATTCTCTTTCTTTAATAAATCTTTAATTTTATTTGCTGCTACCGTCGAAGTTGCTACTGCTCCACCACATGCTACTAATACTTTTTTCATAATAAATTCCTCCTATAAAATTTGATTTAAATTTCCTTCAGCTAATTTGTATAATTCTTCTTTCGATTGTGCATTTATTAATGATTCAACAAATTTTTCATCTTGTATTTTTTCAATAATATTTTGCAAAGCTGAGATATGATTCTTTCCATCTTTAAAACTCAAAAGTATAACCAATTTAACATCAATAGTGTCCTCACTTGAGCCGCCCATTAGATTGAATTTAACTGGTTCTTCTAAAGTCATAACAGCAACTTTATTATCATTCACATAGCTTGAATCCGTATGTGGTATAGCAACACCTATAGGTTCAACAGGGACACCAGTTGCAAACTCAATTTCTCTATTTTTTAAACCTTCAACGTAATTTGATTTTGCAATTCCTACCTCTATAGCTTTATTACCTAGTACTTCTAAAATATCTTCATAATTACTAGCTTTATAATTGAAAAATATCAGTTCTTTTTCTACGACATTATTCATAGTCTTTATCACCTTTCAAATGAGTAACAATTACATTCTTAACTTCTTTCTCAAGGTCTTCTACTATATGAGAAGGTGTCTTATCATCGGTAACGATATAATCGAAATCACTCACATTAGCAATTTTATTCATCGAAGTCGTATGGAATTTTGAATAATCCACTAATAAAATTTTGCGTTTACAATGTGAAATCATTTCCTTAGAAACTTTAGATTCTCCCATATGAAAATTACTCAGACCTCTTTGAACATCAAAACCACTTCCACTATAAATTCCATAATCAACATATAAATTCGAAATTATTTCTTGGGTAATTGGTCCATATAATGATTTTTCATTCTTTCTAACAATTCCACCTAATAAAATAACGTCAAAATCTGTATAATCAACTAATTCTGAAGCCAATGGTATTGATGCCGTAATAATTGTAAGGTTCTTTTTATTCATTATTTCATTTACAAAATAAGAAGTTGTCGTGCCATAATCAACATATAATGTATCCCCATTTTCAATTATCTTGGCAGCTTCTTTAGCAATTATTCTTTTTTCATCATCATTCTCAGTTTTTCTATTAAAATAATCAGTTTCATTGTTTGCTTTACTCAAAATCGCGCCACCATGTACTTTTTCAATTAAACCTTCTTCTTCTAGATCATATAAATCTTTTCTAATTGTTTCCCTTGTCACCTCGAAGTAGTTTGCCAGTTTAGTTATTTTTACCGTCCTAGTTTCACGTAACATTTTTAATATTTCATTTTGCCTTTCGTGTCTAGCCATAAACTACACCTCCTTGTAATCGCTTGCATTCATAATAAATCATATCTTTTTAAATTGCAACTATTTTTTTGCATTTAAACAAAAAAGCAAAATTAAAGTTTGCATTATTTTGGCTTTTGAATTACTATTACCTTAAATAAATGAGAAAGGAGTATTAGTATATGATTCATGTAATATGTCCTAATCCAGCATTAGATCGATCAATATTTGTTTCCTCTTTTGAGCCTAATACGATTATTAGACCCAACAGTGTAAGGGATGTATTAGGTGGAAAAGGCTTTAATGTTATACGACCATTTTTCCATCTTAACTACACAGATTACAAAGTACATACTTTACTTGGTGGATATATTGGTCATTCTTTACAAAAAATGATTAGTGATAACCAAGTAAACGTTGAAGTAACACACATATCTGAAAATAATCGTGTTTGTTCTATTGTTATTAATGAAAATGAAAACAACACTTATCAGGTATATGAACAAGGACCTGAAATACAGAATGAAGAACTCAATATTTTTACACAAAAAATATTAGACCAAACAAAACCAAATGATATAGTCATTTTCTCTGGTTCCTTACCAATTGGCGTTTCCGCTGAATTCTATAAATCTCTTATATTAAAGCTTCAAGAGAAAAACATTAAATGTTTTCTAGATAGTAGTGCTGACGCTCTAAAATGTGGTATTCAATCAAAACCTTGGTTAGTAAAAATAAATGACGAAGAGTTTTTAGAATTAATAGGAGAAAATAAAGATTATTCGGAAGACGATATGATTAGCTTTATCAAACAATATTCACTAACAAATAATTTAATCGTTACTTTGGGTAGTAAGGGGATTATTGCAAAATTTGACGATGTTATTTACAAAGTTGATCAACCAAAAATAAAAGCAATAAATCCTATAGCTTCAGGGGACATTTTTTTAGGTATACTTGCAAAAAAATTAACAGATAAAGCAGATTTAGAAGAAACTTTAATTGAAGCTTGCAGTTATTCACTCTCAAACTGTTTGCATTGGTATCCGAATATAGATAGTAAAGAAATTCAGTATTTTATAAATGAAATTAAAATCAAACAAATTTAGGGGGCATTTTCATGATTTTAACAGAAGGTAAACAAAGAGGATTACAAAATATAACTGATGAGAATAACATTATTTTTGCAACAGCTATGGATCAGCGTGGCTCATTAGGTAAAATGATTCAGAACTTTAACAGTCAAAAATCTTATGATAAAAGCATTAGTGAATTCAAAGAAGGTGTAGCTCAAATATTAGGTAATGAATCTTCATCACTTTTACTTGATCCTGAATTTGGATGGGATGCTGCTAAAAAATTAAACGATAAAATCGGCCTTATAATGGCTTATGAAAAAACAGGTTATGAAGCAAAGGAAAAAGGAAGATTGCCTAACTTGGTAGATTTTTATGCGATTCAAGATTTAGCAAACAATGGTTCCGATGCAATTAAACTACTCGTATATTATGATCATAATGAAGAAACTGAGATTAATGAAATTAAGAAAACTTTCATAAAACGCGTGGGAGACGAATGTAAACAAAATGATATATTATTTATTCTAGAACCAGTTGCATATAGTCATGAAGGATTAGATGCTAAAAGTACAGAATTTGCTAAAGTGAAACCTGCAATCGTTGAATACTTTATGTCGGAATTCTCTAAGGATATATATGGAGTTGATGTCTTAAAAGTTGAGGTACCAATATCTATATATAATATAGAAGGTTATGATATATATGAAAATTATAACCCTGTATTTAGCAAAGATGATGCACAAAAATCATATAAAAAATGTTCTGACTTATCAAAAATACCATTCATCTATTTAAGTGGAGGTGTTTCAAATGAACAGTTCATAGAAACACTTAAATTTGCGAAAAATTCAGGTTCCGAATTTAACGGTTGTTTATGCGGTAGAGCTATTTGGAAAGATGGAATTGAAACTTACGCCACTCAAAGTTGGAATGAATACATTGAATGGTTACAACATCAAGGATTAGAGAACCTAAATAGAGTCAAAGAAACACTTCACAGTACTGCATCACCTATTCAATTTTAATTAATAACAAAAGTTATATACAAAATTCCACTTCAACACTTAAAAAAGACTACTTACCCCTCTATTTTCTGGGAAATAAGTAGTCTTTTTTTATGTTATTTTCTTACCTGTTTCTGCTAATATTCTCCACAATAATAGGATAATTGCAGCGATAATTGTGATTGTTATGATTAGGATTAATGAATATGCATGATCAAATGCATTTGTACCCAATTCTAGTAATTTACTTTTTAAAAGACCATTTGAATTTTCTGCTACGATCATCGTTTCTTCAAAACTACCTTTTGCTTTTGCTGGTATTTCTGCTATCGACATTGAGCGTTCCATTAAATAAGTATAAGTAAATGAAAATACGCCACCAAGTGCAGCTATTCCTATTGAGCCTCCCAGTTCATATGAAACTTCTTCTACTGATGCTGCCATACCTGCTTTATCGTCATCAACGTTTGTCATGATTGCATTTGATGCTACAGTCATTGCACCGCCTAACCCTAATCCTGCGATGCTAAGGAACAGTATTTGAATCCATAAATCATTGTGAAGAAATGCTGTGAATCCTACAATACCGATTAATGAAATGAGTAAGTTATAAATGAGTATTTTGATGCTATCAAATCGTGTTAAGATACTTCCCTGTACAATTGCCCCTATAAAAGCAGCTGCTGCCATCGACATTAAGACTAATCCTGCTTTTAAAGGTGTCAGATTTAAAATTAATTGTAATCGTTGAGATAAAATCATTTCAAAGCCAATTAATATAGATGCTGATGTAAATGCAGCTATCACACCTGATAAAAAGTATTTATTTTTAAATATATCTAAACTAATTAAAGGATTTAATAGACGTTTTTGTCGATTAATAAATAATTTCAACGACCATAATCCAATCACAAATGTCAGTATAATCAGTACAATTGAAGGATTTTCTTTTGTGATTTCTTTTATAGCGTAGACAGTCCCTATAAGCCCTATCATAATCAGAATTGAACTTGTGATGTCCCATTTTTTATCTTTGTTTCCTTTAATATTAGGAATTTGTATAAAAGCAACGACAATAACAAGTATCGTAATAGGAACATTAATTAAGAATACTGATCCCCACCAAAATTTAGTTAATAATAAACCACCTATTAAAGGTCCTAAACCAGCACCTGCTGATGCAATAGAAGACCAAATACCTAGCGCAAGTGCTCTATCTTTTTTGTCATCAAAGACCTGTTTAATAATAGCAAGTGTTGACGGCATCATTGTTGCTGCACCAACAGCCAATATGACTCTAGCCATAATTAAAGTGCCAGATGTTGGAGAAAAAGCCGCGACAACTGATGCTAAAGTAAAGATTACTAATCCAGATAAAAACATATTCTTATGCCCTACTTTATCACCCAACGTACCTAAACCAGGTAAGAGCCCTGCAACAACTAACGGATACGCATTTACAATCCATAATTTTTGAAACGCAGTCGCTTCTAATTCATACGTTATCGTAGGTAAAGCAGTATATAAAACTGTCATATCTATAACAATCAAAAATAACGCACTAGAAACCAATATTAACGAGAACCATTTATTAAATTTCATGATAAATCCTCCTTACTCAAATAATGGTAAGGTGTATAGTTACTATATAGTCAAACATAAACTTTTTAACTGGCTATTTAAGAGTTTACGAGCGAATTATCGGTACAGAAATACGAAATATGGACCGATATTATTTTTTATCGGTACAGAAATGCGAAATATGGACCGTTAAATTTTTTTATCGGTACAGAAATACGAAATATGGACCGATAATTATTTTTATCGGTCCATAAATCCACATCCTAACTATACTCGACGTCTTTTGTTGCTAGGAATACGACATATTGATATAACACATAGCATACGATGATTGCTGCCCATGTGATTTCAATTACAGAAAATATTGTTCCGAATGTAATGATGCTACTACTTGCGTGACTGTGTTGAGTGACATTATAAAGTGATGCGGCTGTTGTTACCCATGGGAATGTCATTGCTGAAAAGGATACTTTGAAATCTCTTTGTAATATTTTCGGTAAGAATATTAATGTAAATACAAACAACACTTGGGAAAGTATTAATAAGACGATGACATATACATTTGAATAACTTGTATTGTTTAAGATATAACCATTTAAACATAGTGCTGCTGGTGCACTCATAATAATCACCATCGGAAATTGTTCTTGGTTATATGTTTGCCACGACTTGCTGATTAGTACATACGCTAAAATCAACACTAGGCATACCGTTCCAAAGATTGTTGATACATGTCCGAGTGTTTCATTAAATGCTGCTGATGTTTCACTTATAACCCCTGTTCCGACAAACATCACAAACCAGCTTGTGTTTGGCCATGATTTAAAATTTCTAAATGCATAGCGACTTATAAAAATAATAATCAAACTTATATGTAATAAAATGGCTGCATACCATAGCACGTTTAACAACTGAGATTGTACGGCAAATTCCTGTTTTATAATGGATGCAAATATCATGAAAGTCATAGGAAATGTTGGTGATATCGCAAATGTATGGATATTTTTAAGTTCTTTCAGAAACATACTAGGATAAATGATCCATTTCATGATAAATAATAACATTATTGCACAGGAAATAATAAAGCTACATAGGCCGAGCGTCTTAAAATTAATATGATAAAATACATTACTCAATGCCATGATGCCTAATGCCAATCCGCTTATTGCGATTGGTGCTCTTTTTAAAGCTATTTTTAACATTTTCAAAAGCCCTTCTATCTATGTAATATTCGTTCATTAATCATACCATTGTTTTTGATTTAATTTAATATTGTCTTACAAGTGTATACTAAATACATAGCGTTTTTTTGTAATATTCTGACAAAAAGTAATAAAATAATCAGCATTTTTGACGAATAATTGTATGAAAATCTAAGATATAATGTATAATGACAAAATTTATAGAAAAAGAGGTTAGCAATGTGGATACTTTAAAAGTGAACAAACGATTAATTATGACACCTGGACCTGTAAGTGTAGATCCACGTGTTTCTCAAGCAATGTCGAATTCTATACTCGGTCAATTCGATTATGAATTTGTAAATATCATGAATGAAACAATGTCATTAATTCGTCAGTCATTCTTAACAGAAAATAAATGGGCATTCCCAATTGATGGAACTAGCCGTGCTGGCTTAGAAGCCGTTATATCAAATATCGTGAAACCTGGTGATGAAGTACTCGTACCTGTAATTGGTCGATTTGGTTATTTATTTACTGAACTCGTAACACGTGCAGGAGGTATCGTCCACAATATACATAAACCGATGGGCGAAGTGTTTGATCAAGCAGAAATTATTGAAGCTTTAGATGAATATAAACCTAAAGTACTTGCGATTGTACATGGTGAAACATCAACAGGAAGATTGCAACCTATCGATCAATTAGGACGTGCTTGTAAAGAAAGAGGCATCTTTTCAGTAGTAGATGCGGTCGCAACTTATCAAGGTATGGTTATTCCTGTAGATGAATGGGAACTAGATGCAGTCGTTGGTGGCGCTCAAAAATGTCTATCTATTCCTTCAGGTATTACACCGATTACGTTTAACGAGCGTTTCAGCGAAGAAATTAATAAACGCAAACGTGTAGAATTAGGGATTCGCTCAAATGAATCTACCGAAAAAGAACACTTCATTAGCAGTAACTATTTAGATTTAACACAGTTACAAGACTACTGGAGCCCTAAACGTCTCAATCATCACACAGAATCTACAACATCTGTTTATGCATTATATACTGGATTAAAATTAGCACTATCAGAGGGCATTGAAGCACGTGCGAAAAGACATAGCTATCACCAAGAAGCTTTAAAAACAGCTTTAAAAGCACTTGGCTTAGAAATTTACGGTGACGAATCTAACGAGATGAAAATGGTCATTTGCGTTAAAATTCCAGAAGGCATCGATGATAATGCATTTAGAAATGGCTTATTACAAAATTACGGTGTAGAAATTGCCGGATCTTTTGGAGATTTACAAGGACAAATATGGAGAATTGGTATTATGGGTTACGGCGTTCAAAAACAAAACATCCTAACATTCTTATCAATCTTCTCAACATATTTAGTATCACATGACAGCCAGCAACACCTTAATGTCGCAGAGTCTATCAAGACATTATTAGACTATTATGAACAAAATGAAATCTAGTCACACCAAGTTGAAGTAAAATAAAACACTTTCGTATTAATTCATGATAGATGAATTGGACGAAAGTGTTTTTTAGATTCTATTAATTATTTATAAATCTCATTACATAAGTTGATTTTAGCTAATAATTACCATATTATATAAAAAATTACATTTTTAAGGGTGATGGCTATGATTACAACAAAATGCTCATTAAAAGTTTTTAATTTTAGACATGTTCATAAACCTGGTACATTGAAATTAGACAAACAGTCGAAAAAATTAATTTTCAAAGAAGATGGTATAGGCACAGAGTTTTCTTATACTTTGGACATTGTAAACATTAAAGAAAAAGAATTTAAAAAAGGTATTTTAAAAGAACATATCAAAATCTTTTATGATAATGAGTGGTATAACTTCACAAACTTTACTGATGAAAATTATAGAATCATCAATAAAGAATTAGATTTATTATTAGCTTAGTACTAAAATAAATTCAATACAAAAAGTCTGAGACAGTAACTTTGTCTCAGACTTTTTTGTATTTTTATATCGTTTCATCTTCTACGACTCTATTTTTAGATGCTGGATAACCTACTATAAAGAACAGAATAGACATAACGATTAAGGCGATGATGCCTGATATCCAACTGTCTGTCGCATCGTGTAAATAACCAATAAAGAATGGTCCGATGGCAGCAATTAAATATCCGATAGATTGCCCGAATCCTGATAATGCGATACTTCCGTCACTTGTACGTGCACGTATAGAGAAGAATGTCATACATAAGCTAAAGCATGCACCCATACCTAAACCTGCAATAATAATACCGATTACGAGTAATACTAACGATTGCGTAAAGAATAACCCAAATCCAACTAAGAATAGCATTGTGATGATCACAACTAATATACGTTGGTCTTTTAATTTAGACGCAATAATCGGGAATGTAAATGTCATTGGCACTTGTGAAAATTGGTTAAGCATGAGTAAATAACCTGCTGTTGATGGATCTAGACCTCTATCTACTAATATAGAAGGCACCCAAGCAACAACTGTATAGAATACCATTGATTGGAATCCCATTGTTAAGGCTACTAACCATGCTAATTTAGATTTCGTAATGTTCAATTTTGTATGTTGATTCTGTGCTTCTGATAGTTTATCTTGGCGTTCTAGTTTAGCACCTTTACTTGCTTTTGGAATCCATAAAATTAATGCGATAATTCCTAGTACGATCCAAAAAGCAAGGGACAGTCTAAATCCTAATGGAGATTGAGACATTGGGAAACTTAGTCCCCCACCTAATCCTGCAGTAAAGTTCATTGTCCCACTATAAATACCTGTTGCTAATCCAATTTGTAATGGAAAATACCATTTCACATAACTTGGTAATACAACATTACCAAATGCGATCGCAATACCTAGTAGAACTGTACCAATAATAAATAAATTAAAACCACCAGCAACACGTATGTACAAAGCAATAATTACTAATATCGTTGAAAGTACAATTGTATTAGACATCGTCAAACGTTTAGTTACTTTAGATACTAATGGCGAAACGACTGCAAATATAATGAGTGGTATTGTTGTTAAAAAACCAGCAAGGCTGTTATTAATTTGCATAACATCTTTAATTTCATCAACTACCGGACCTACTGATGTTAGTGGTGCACGTAGCGTAGATGCGATAAATACAATCGCAATTATGATACCCCAATTTCTTTGAATTCTATGTGTATTATAGGGTTCAATCATCTTATACCACCTTATTTCTAAAAATTTTCTTATAAAACATCAACGCAACATTAGTATAGTTCATTCATATTGAAGTGTATATAATATGAGAGTCTGGAACAACACTTTGTCCCAGACTTTTTTAATAGTATATCAGAGATATGATTGAGTGCAATGCTGCTAAATTGAGTGACTTGATCGTTAGCCATAGGGGGATGGGTTTATTTTCGGTTTATAAAGTTTAGTATGTCGGCTAACGATCTTGTTTTGTTTTCTTGAGCGTTAGAATTTCTAACGATCTTGTTTCGGTTTCTTGAGCGTTAGCGCACCTATTTTTTGCTTTTTTTGAGTTTTTGACTCGCTAACGATCTTGTTTCAGTTTCTTGAGCGTTAGAATTTCTAACGATCTTGTTTTGCATTCTTGAGCGTTAGCGCACCTATTTTTAGCTTTTTTTAAGTTTTTTGACTCGCTAACGATCTTGTTTCGGTTTCTTGAGCGTTAGAATTTCTAACGATCTTGTTTTGATTTCTTGAGCGTTAGCGCACCTATTTTTTGCTTTTTTTGAGTTTTTTGACCCGCTAACGATCTTGTTTCACTTTCTTGAGCGTTAGAATTTCTAACGATCTTGTTTTTCACTCTTGAGCGTTAGCGCACCTATTTTTTACTTTTTTTAAATTTTTTGACCCGCTAACGATCTTGTTTTGCATTCTTGAGCGTTAGAATTCCTAACAACCTCCTTTTACACTCAATCAAACCCCTCATATTAACAAGAAACTGGTTTTGCTGAAGGATCTAATAAAATTCGTGTACCTGCTTTTCCTTCTAATGCATCGATTGCATCATCTAATGAACAAATAATAGCTTCTTTACCTGATTCTGCAAATTGAATTGCCGCTTCTATCTTAGGTAACATACTTCCTGCTGGAAATTGATCTTCTGCTACGTATTGTTTTGCTTCTTCAACTGATATTGTTTGAAGCTTTTCTTCGTTTTCTTTCCCGAAGTTCACGCACACATTTGGTACGTCTGTTAACATCATGAATGTATCTGCTTCAACTTGTTGAGCTAGTTTCAAACCAGAACGGTCTTTATCGATAACAGCTTCTACACCTTTAATATCACCGTGTTCATCACGGTAAACAGGTATGCCACCGCCACCTGAAGAAATCACAATCGCTTGATTTATTAATTTCTTAATTTGGTTTACGCCATGAATAACAAGTGGTTCTGGAGAAGGTACAACACGACGGTATCCTCTACCAGCATCTTCTACCATGACAAACCCATGTTCTTTTTCTAATCTTTTAGCTTCTTCTTCACTGAAAAATACACCAATTGGTTTAGTTGGATTATTAAATGCTTGGTCATCTTTATCTACTTCTACCATTGTTAATAATGTTAATACATCACTACTAATACCTAAATCGTTTAAATGATTTTTAATAGCTTCTTCCATCATGTAGCCGATAAATCCTTGAGATTCTGCACTACATGCGTTAATTGGAAGTGGGTTCACAATATCTTTCGCCGCTTCGTTTTGAGCGATAATATTCCCAACTTGTGGCCCGTTACCGTGTGTAATCACAATGTTATGTCCTTGTTTCTTCAATTCTGCCATTTTACGTGTAGCAGACATCACGTTGTTATATTGATTATCGTATGACGCTTCTTGATTAGGTTGTAATATCGCATTACCACCTAGTGCAAGTACAACTCGCTTACCCATACGTCTCACTCCTTAATGTTAATGCTACATACATGCCATATAACGTGTCTCTTCCAGATGAAGAACCTACTTTTAAAAGTTGGTCTAGACGCGCGATTGATGGATCATGTTGTAGGTTAGAAATTTTTGAACTAAATTGACCTTGCAAAGCACATTTTAAAAATGTTTCGCCTACAAGTGTGGTTAGAGATGATTGCAGCAATATGTTTAATCGTTCTAAATGATTATTGTTAATAAAAGGATGGATAAAATGAATAAATAAAATACCTGTCAGCATATCATCTCCGGATGGTGTTAAACCTTGTCCTCTACCAATCAGATATCGGTATTGTTCCTCAACTTGTTCATCATTTCCAAATTCTAATGCGTTTAATACATGTTGCATCTTCTCTTTGTTAAAATCGCCTTGCTCATACATGGCAAAGTCATAAGATGCGATATTTTCTTTAAGCTTTTGTATATCAGTCTGTTCCGAAAAGTCAGATGCCTTTAAAGTTGGAACATGCCAAACGAGTTGGCATGCCTTACTTATTTGAATAGCAGTAGGACCCACTACAATGTGTTGATTTAATTCGATTTCGTTAAATAAACTTTGCTTTGTTTGTGAATCGACTACTATACCAAAAGGAAATGTTCCATTTTCATCTGTACCTATAAAGATAAGGTCATTCGATTCATTGACGATATTGAAACCTTTATTAAATATGCTATGCACATAAAATTGTTTATGTTGTTCTAAGTGTTTCTTAGCATCCTGTCCTATTGCAGTTGCTTGAAGAATCACGCGTTAAATCCTAACTTTTCAGCATACGCTGTGATTGCTTTTTCGAAACATTCGATTGGTGGATGTACTGTACCTGCACCAATTTGTCCGTAACCAGCAATCTTATGCGCAATACCTGTATTGATAACAGGTGTAATGCCTGTTTCTACAACTTTACGTGCATCGATACCTAAACATGCGCCTTTAAAGTTCCATGTTGGGATCGCAAAGTTAGGGTTCTCACCAATACAAATTTCAGTCATTTCATTACTAATTTGTAATGCATCATCAAATCCACCAGTACCAACAAATCTTGTAACAGCTGGTGCTGCGATCATTGCCATACCACCGACACCGATTGTTTCAGTAATCGCTGAGTCACCGATATCTGTGTTCGCATCATCTGCTGAGTAACCTGTGAAATATAAACCTTGAGGTGTGTTAACAGGTGCTGTGAACCATTCGTCACCCATACCTGCAATACGTACACCGAAGTTCTCACCGTTACGACACATTGCTGTTACAACTGTACCGTGTTCGATTTGACGAGCAGCGTCCATCATCGCTTTACCTGTAGCCATCGCGATGTTTAAGAAGAATTGATCTGTATCAGCTAAGAATTGTAATACTTCTGTACGTTTCTCAGGTTCTACATCTTCTAATGACGCAATGATAGGTGTCACTTCTTTTAAGAATGCTAATGATGCTGCAATGTTACGTTGGTGGAATTCATCACCCATTGCGATTGCTTTAGCGATTAATACGTTAACGTTTAAGCCATCATCCATTTTTTGAAGTGCTTTACTTAATACTGGACCTAATACATCTTTCATCCAGTGTAGACGGTTTACAACTGTTTCGTTGTAAGCACCGAAACGTAATACAGCACCGATACCTTCGTTCATTTGACAGTATGCTTCATTACCTGATTCTCTATTTTCAACAACAAGTACAGGCATGTTAGCTGATGTAATACCACCCATTGGTCCAACAGCGTTAACGTGATGACAAGGAATGAACGTAATTTGTCCTTCTTCTAACAACTTACGTGCCGCTTCTTCGTTCTCAGCCCATCCTTCAAATAAAATCGCACCGACACATGAACCTTGCATAGGGTCTGTCATGTTTTCATATTTGATTGGTGGTCCAGCATGTAGTAATACATGTTCTTTAAGTTCTGGAATTTTAGATTTAGCAGGCACCACATCTACTAAAAATGGTGCTGCTGCGATCATCTTATCAATGACTGCTTGGTTAGCTTCATCTATTGTTTTATAAGCCATTTTATACTGTCTCTCCTTCGTAATTGTTTAAGAATTGAAGTACTTTCATTAATTTCTCGTCGCCACCTGCGATTGGTTGCCAGTTAAACTGAACAACTTGTGCATCATTAGCTTGGATAGCTTCTGTGAAACTCTTCAATCCGATATTAATCACACTTGGTTTCATATTAATTAAGTTCAAGACTTTTTCATCAACTGTTAAGTCAACAGATTCTGCTTCGAATGATTTTGTTTCTAATTGTGGTTGTTCAACATCTTTACCTAGTAAATGAAGTGCTGTCGTCACCATTTGATTGTTTGTTTCACATACGATTGCGCCAGCTTCTTTTAAGATATTGACTTGTTTGTCGTAACCTTGGTGATCATGCTCAGTACCTACAACTGTAGCAAGAACTGCTAAACTGCGACCTTCTGATTGTGCTTTGTCTAACACTTTTTGAATCGTTGGCGCAAGTTCACTTGCCATGTCATCATGACTTCCGTATCCGATTACGTTATCTAACATAATAATAGCTGTTGATGGATCGTCTGCAGATTGT
This sequence comes from Mammaliicoccus sp. N-M50, assembly GCF_022386995.1. Taxonomy (NCBI): domain Bacteria; kingdom Bacillati; phylum Bacillota; class Bacilli; order Caryophanales; family Staphylococcaceae; genus Mammaliicoccus; species Mammaliicoccus sp. N-M50. The sequence continues at coordinate 135,831 of NZ_JAJNJA010000005.1, forward strand.
TCTAACATTTCGATACGTTTAGATGGGTCAATCATAGGGTGCGGTCTACCTTGTGTATAAATATCATCACCTAAGTCGATAATTTCGTGGTGACCACCTTTATATGAAAAGCCTTCTGGTGTTTCTGCATCTGAATTGTCGCCTAAAGTATCTTTTAATAACATTGCTGCTTCAGAAGCTAACGTACCGCCAGAGTAATAACCTTTAACGCCATCTTGGTTATCAGCAAATTTGATATTAATATCTGATTGAATTGCTGTACTAAATTGAGGTGTTTCTCCGTTTGAAAGTTGAACAGATACGCGTGCCGCTTCTTCTAATGTATAAGCGTGGTAAATGTTTGTTTCTGTATATTCAGGTTTAGAACCTAAGAATAACGTTACGATTGGTTTTTCGATATTACGTAATAAATTCAATACTTTTTCTTCTACTTCTTTAGCTGGTGGCTTAGAAATAACTGTAATGACTTTCACTTTTGGATCTGCATTAAGTGCTTTAATACTGTCTAACATCGTAATCGCACCTACTTCTGTAGATAAGTCACGGCCACCTGTACCGATAGCATTTGTAACACCTTTTCCTTCACGGTCAATGATTGTTGTTACTTCTTGAATACCTGTACCTGAAGCACCTACAACACCGATGTCACCTTCATTTACAGTGTTTGTGAATGCAAGTGGTAAACTGTGAATAATACCTGTACCACAGTCAGGACCCATTACAAGTAAACCTTTGTCATGTGCCATTTCTTTTAAACGTACTTCGTCTTCTTTTGCTACGTTGTCGCTGAACATAAATACATTCAAATTATTTTTCAATGCTGTTTCAGCTTCCATCGCTGCATATTGCCCAGGAATTGAAATTAATGCTAAGTTAGGATTGTTCGCTAATTCTAATGCGCGGTTCCAATTTGAAGCTTCGTTTTGTTTTTGAGATTGGTCTTCGCTTTCACCTTTCCCTTTCAATTCTGCTTCAACTTCTTGGTTTACTTCTTCAACTTTTTCTTCATTTTCTGTATCAACAACGATAATAATATCGTTTGGTTTCGCTGCTTCTAGTTCATCCGTACCTAATCCTGAAGATTTAAAAATATCTTTATTGGCAGGTGTTCCCATCATAATGGATACTTGGTTAATACCATCAATAGCAGATAATTTATTCGATAATAACATTAATACAATCGAATCTTGGTAAGTGTTTTCTTTAATAATTGTGTGTAACATACTATTCCTCCGTTATTATTCTGCAAATCTATTTTTTCCGTGATAACGATCAAAGTGCACATCGTCTGAAACTAAGTAGTTGTATATATCATCAACAATTTCAATGCCTTCTTCGTCGTATTTTTCACTACGTAATCGGCCACGTTCACCAGGATAGAAAATTTCTCCATATCCTTGTGCTGCTGGTTGTGCTTTTAATTCATCGAGCATTGTTGAAATGTTTGTTTTGAATTGCTCTAAGTCTGTGAAGAATGCTGGATTAATTACGACATGTAATTGGCCTAAGTCACGGCCTTTCGTTAAATCTTTATACATAGATGAAACATGTACACCATGTGGTACGCCTAGTAAACTACCTGATAGAATATCTACCATCATCATAAGGCCATATCCTTTAGGTCCTGCAACTGGTACAAGTGCATGAACATCTCTAGCATTTGTCGTTGGTTCACCATTCGCATCAACTGCCCATGTATCTGGGATGGATTGATTTTTCGCTCTTGCATCTAGCACTTTACCCCATGCTTGAACGGTCGTTGCCATATCAAAAGTAATGATGCGATCATCGTTTGAAGGTGCACTAAATGCAATTGGATTTGTTCCGAAATATGGTTCAGTACCGCCGAATGGCACAACCATCGGATCTGATTGGCACATACTTAAACCGACCATATTCTCTTTAGCTGCCATTTCTACAAAGTAACCTAACGCACCACTATGTGAAATGTGCTTAACACCAACAACAGCAACACCATTTTCTTTAGCCATCTCGATTGCTTTTTCCATTGCTTGTTTAGCCGCTTGATGACCAGGACCATTATCTCCTTCAAATACAGCTGTTGATGATCCCGTTTGTTCGAATTGATAATTCGGATTGGCTGTTATACCACCTTTAGCAATTCGCTCAGCATAGTACTCTACTCGAACTGCACCATGTGAATGAATACCTCTATGATCCGCAAATGTTAAAACGTCTGATACATCTTCTGCAGCACCTTCGTTTAAGCCCGCTTTAACTAATTTATTCTTCATTAAATCAAATAAATCTTTCTTTGAAACACGCATATCTTAACCTCCTTATTACTCGAATAGTGTAATTTATATACATAAAATCATGATTTTAGCCGTAAAAAAAGAAGGTACTCAAGACGTACGATATTAAATGTCGACAGTCGTCATTCATAACATTCAATTGTCTCTTTCACTTCTTCTCAGCTATTTAATAAATGTCATCAGATATTAAATACTCATAAATACTTTCGGCAATCGGTATGCCACTTTCTTTGTAGCGTTTTTTAACGTCTTCTTGAATTTCACCTGGGTAATAAACTTGATCAAAGCCTTTAGCCGGTTTAATATCATGAAGTTCATCAACCATTTCAGAAACGTGTGTTAAAAATTGTTCTTCATCACCAAAATATGCTGGATTAATGACGATATGAAATTGTCCTAATCTACGATACTGACTTAAATCTTCATACATTGATGTAACATGTTTTCCGAAAGGTAAACCTAACAAGCTACCTGCTAGAATATCTACCATCATCATCAATCCATAACCTTTAGGACCAGCGACTGGTAATAACGCAGCGACTTCAAATGGATCTGTCGTTGGCTCGCCTTGTTTGTCTACTGCCCAAGTATCTGGAATGGATTTATTTTTAGAACGCGCATCTAGGATTTTTCCCCAAGCTTGCACGGTTGTCGCCATATCAAACAATATCGGTTCACCATTTTTACGTGGCGCTGCAAAAGCAATTGGATTTGTACCGAAGTATGGCTCTGTACCACCAAATGGTACAACCATTGGATCTGACTGACATACTGTTAAAGCGACCATACCTTCTTTCGCCGCTTGTTCAGCAAAGTATCCAATCGCGCCACTGTGGCCCATTTCTTTAATACCGACCATGCCGATACCACTTTCTTTAGCTAACTTGATCGCTTCTTCCATTGCTTCATAAGCAACATAGTGACCAACTGCATTATCTCCAAAATAAGTACCTGATGATGGACCTGTCTTTGTGAATGTTAATGCTGGATTCAAATTGTATCCTTTTTTTGCAATACGTTCTGCGTAATATTGTGTACGCACAGAACCGTGTGAATGAATACCACGCTCATCTGCAAATATCATCAAATCTGCTGTCTTATCAGCATGTTGTTCAGATAAACCTGCATTTGTCAGTTTGTCTTTAAATAACTGGCGCAGCTTTCCACGTTCTACGTATACTAATCCTTCTTCTGCCATTCTTAACAACCTTCCTTAAATTTCGATATCTCTATTTGCATCTTTAGAGTAAATATAAGCGAATGGTTCGTCTAAGCCTACAGCGTAAGTTGCTTGTGGTGCATAAGCGCCCATAAAGATGTAATCACCTTTATCAACTGGTTGCCATTCGTTATCTAAGTTGTACATACCGCGACCACTTAATACATAAGCACCGTGTTCTTGAACGTGTGTTTCAATATATCCGTGTGAAGCACCTGGTTTAAATGACAAGATATGAATGTTCATGTCGTAAGCTAATTCTTTAGGTAATAAATCAAGAATTGTAACTTCTTCCATACCTTCATAAGGTTCTTGAGCCATGTCATTCACATTTCCAGTTACAACTTCAGGTGTGAATCCTTCTAAAGGTTGGTAACGTTTTTTGTATAAGAATACGCGGCTATCATTGTTTTGATTGCTGTTTTCAAAAGTCATTACTTGGTGACTTGGTACGTATAAGTATCCACCAGCTGATAATTCATATTTTTTGTCATCTGCGTATGCGTTGATTTTACCGTATTCAACGTAAATAAATGTTTGAACGCCGTCTCCACCAAAGCCTTGTCTATTTCCGCCTTGATTTTTTAATGTTACTAAGTAGTCTACAAAGCGAGCACCTAGTCTTGGTGAACCTAAAATTGTAACGTCGCAATCTTCGAAACCTGGTACAACGTTGTTTACTAAGCCGTCTGGTGTAATAACTGCATAGTTGTCTTTCTTAATAACTGAACGTGTTTCTAATAGTCCTTCTCTATAACCTTGATTATGATTAATGTAACCCATGATCAATACTCCTTTTCTCTATCTCTATTTTTTAAAATTTATTTATTCTTGATAAGCAAGTTCATATAAGACTTGTTTCAATACTTCGATACCTTTTACTAAATCTTCAACATTTGTTTCTTCTTCAACGTTGTGACTCACACCATTTATAGATGGTACAAACAACATAGAAGTTGGTACATAATGTGCGAAGATTTGTGAATCGTGACCTGCACCTGAAGACATCAGTTTCCAATCTGATTTGCCAACGACTGTTTCAGCAGCGTGTTCGATTGTCTTAACTAAATCTTCATTCATTAATGTTGGTGCTTCGTCCATCCATAAATCAATATCGTGTTCAACTCCTTCTTCTTCAGATACGCGTTTAATACATGCATCAATTTCTTCAGCGAATTGATTTAATGCATCTTGGTCAATGTGACGACAATCGATTGAGAATGTCACTTCACCTGGCACAACATTTACGGTATTTGGTACTGGGTCGACGCGACCAAATGTTAATACTAATGGATCTCCTAATTCTCTTGCACGTTCTGTCAATTGTGTCGCGATTTTACTAAATGCGATGACAGCATCTTTTCTTAAGCCCATTGGTGTCGTACCTGCATGGTTTGCTTCACCTTTTAAATTAACTGTATAACGTTTTTGTCCAACGATACCGTTAACGACACCAATTGATTTTTGTTCTGTTTCTAACACTTTTCCTTGTTCAATATGAACTTCGATAAATGCTTTAATACGACTGTAGTCATTGTCTTCAGTACGATAATCAAATCCTACTTCACGCATTGCATCTTTAAATTGAACACCTTCAGCATCAGCAATTGTATCTACATCGTCTTTACCTGCTAAGTTGAAGAAGTTCTTACTACCCCAGAATGCAAATGGGAAGCGACTGCCTTCTTCTTCTGCTAAAGCTAAAATTTCTAAAGAACGTAATGGTTGTCCGTATTCTGCTTTCAATGATTGCATCGCTACAAGTGCTGCTAATACACCGAATTGACCATCTAAATGGCCACCTTCAACAACTGTATCTATATGAGAACCAGACATAATCGTTTCTTCTGGGTATTTACTACCTTCTATACGACCTCTTAAGTTACCAATGTCATCGAATTGTGCTTCAAATCCTTCTTTATCTAATGTTTCTTTTAATGCGCGAACAGCGTCTGACCATTCTTTTGAATAAAGTAAGCGTGTAATACCGCCACCTGTCAAACCTCCAAATGAAGTAAACTGTTTATCTAGCGCTTCGAAAGAAGAACGGATGTCCATATAATTCATCTCCTTTTCATGTCACTTACTATTATAAGCGGTTACATTTTTGTTATCATTCACAAAACATACAATAATTAGCTTAACTTTTATATGTTTTATACAAATACGACCTAAATTTAATTTGAGATACTATGATTAGGAAAATATATCTTCTAGGAGGCTGAGTTGTTTTGACTCAAAATCATTCAATGTGTTTATCAAATGATGGTTTTCAATTACCTTATACCATCATCGAATCTAAAAATGAAAATCCTCAAGGGGCTATCATATACTTTCATGGTGGCGGGTTAATTTTTGGTCAACGTGATGACTTACCACAAGCGTATATAGATATTTTGACAGAGTCCTACCATCTTGTACTCGTTTCTTATCGATTGGCACCGGAAAGCCCGATTGATACGATTATCTCAGATGCATTAGCTCAATATGATGAAATCAGTGCCTTATATGAGGCATTACCAATCTATACGTTTGGTCGTTCAGCGGGTGGATTCTTAAGTTTAATGGTTGCTCGTTATCGCGAAGTTGCAGGCATTATTGATTTTTATGGCTATTCACGTGTACATGTTCCTGCATTTTTAAGACCGAACGCACAATACCAAGCTTTATCAACTCAAATTACACCAGCGATATTAAATCAGCTTATACAACCTAATCCATTAACTTTTGGCTCATTACAAACGAGATATCCGATTTATTTATATGTACGTGGCCAAGCGAAATGGTTATCTTATTTAGGTATTCAATCTTCTACAGCAAGTGCGTATAATATTTCACCTAAAGAATTAAAACAATTTCCACCGACTTTTATTGTACATTGCAAAGGGGATCCAGATGTTCCGTATAGTGAAAGTGAACATATTCACCGACAAATAGAACATAGTCAATTAGAGACGCTCGATTTAGACCAACATGATTTTGATCGTGACGTAACACCAACAAGTATTTCACTGTATAAACAAGCCGTACAATTTTTAAGTCAATCATCAAACTTAGTTCAAGGGGGATAAATGATGAACATTCAAAATGTCATGGAAAATCTAGAAACATTTAATCAATTTGCGCGTAATCCTGAAAATGGTGGTATTAACCGAATTGCTTTTACACATTCAGAACGTGTAGCAGCACTTAAATTCTCAATGCTTTGCCAAAAAGCTGGTTTAGACGTCTACTTTGATTTCTTCGGAAATGTTATTGCGCGTCGAGAAGGTAAAAATCCAGACCTTAAACCAGTCGTATTAGGTTCTCATATAGATACGGTTAAAGACGGCGGGCAATATGACGGACTACTTGGTGTTGTTGGTGCGTTGGAAGTTGTAGAATATTTAAATAAACATCAAATAGAAACGGATCATCCAATTATTATTATTGCTTTTGCTTGTGAAGAATCTACAAGATTTAATGAAGCGACATTAGGTAGTAAATATCTCACGGGTAATATGACGAAAGAAGATATGAAATATATTAAAGATAACGACGGGAATGTACTTTATGATATTGTCGCACCACTCGCTCAAGACATGCATGGTAAAGCAGCATTATTTGAAAGAAACAATATTAAAGCATTTCTAGAATTACACATCGAACAAGGTCCAATTTTAGAGAAGAAACATAAAGATATCGGCATCGTGACAGATGTCGCAGGTCCGCATCGTTTCAAATTAAAAATTCAAGGCGTGACGAGTCATTCAGGTTCAACGCCAATGCCAATGAGAATAGATGCATTGACAACATCCGCAGAAATCATTTTAAAAATCGAAGAAATTGGACGTGCTTATCATGACAAAGGAATTGTGACAACAGTCGGTTATGCAAATGTATATCCAAATACAATGAATGCCATACCAGGAGAAGTCACACTTTTAATAGATATTAGAGGAAAGAACGAAGCCGTGCGAGAACAAGTCGTTGATGAAATCACATCACAAATCGAACGCATAACAGATAATCGCAATGCACATTATGAATTGGAAGATTTAGGTCAAGATGCACCACGCAGTTTCAATCATAAAATAGCACAAATCAACGAAGACAACTGTCAGCAATTAGGATACACATATAATTATATGTACAGTGGTGCAGGACATGACGCTATGATCATCGCACCCGTATGTCCAACAAGTATGATCTTTATACCATGTAAAGAAGGCATTAGTCATTCACCAAAAGAATCCGTAACAGCAGACCAAATCGAAAAAGGCATTAACCTCCTCATACAAACAACAATCGAACTAGCCAAGCTCGACACCGTGTTGGAGTAGGGAGTTTTGGGGGTGTTGGTTGGGAGTTGGTTGCGGGGATTGGTTGCGGGGTTTTCGGAGATGCGAGTTTACTTATGCTTTAACTCACATCTTTGGCTATCTTGTGAGTTTACTACCTCTTTAACTCACATCTTTGGCGATCTCGTGAGTTTACTACAACTTTAACTCACATCTTTGGCGATCTCGTGAGTTTACTATCTCTTTAACTCACATGTTTCACGATCTCGTGAGTTTATTACCTCTTTAACTCACATCTTTGGCGATCTCGTGAGTTTACTACAACTTTAACTCACATGTTTTGCAATCTCGTGAGTTTATTACCTCTTTAACTCACATCTTTGGCGATCTCGTGAGTTTACTACAACTTTAACTCACATCTTTGGCAATCTCGTGAGTTTATTACCTCTTTAACTCACATCTTTGGCGATCTCGTGAGTTTACTACAACTTTAACTCACATGTTTGGCAATCTCGTGAGTTTATTACAACTTTAACTCACATCTTTGGCAATCTCGTGAGTTTATTACCTCTTTAACTCACATCTTTGGCGATCTCGTGAGTTTACTACAACTTTAACTCACATCTTTGGCGATCTCGTGAGTTTATTACAACTTTAACTCACATGTTTTGCAATCTCGTGGGTTTACTACAACTTTAACTCACATCTTTCTCAATCTCGTGAGTTTATTACCTCTTTAACTCACATCTTCATACCATCCACCCCATCCAACATGAAAAAAGGCAGGGACACCACGATGGTCCCTGCCTTTCCTTATTTATAATTCTTAAATAAAGCGTCCTAAGCGTTCTTCTGTTACGCCTGTTTCTTGATCATAAATTTCTTGTCCTCTTAATATTGTTTTTGTAACTTGTGCGCCGATTTCACGACCAATATATGGACTCATTTTATTTCTATATGCTAAGTCTTCTGCTTGTAATGTATATGGTGCTTCTGGTTTAATAAATACAAAGTCTGCATCTTTTCCTAGTGCGATGCTTCCTTTTGTATCTAGTCCAAAGCGTTTTGCTGGTGCTGTTGCAATAATATCAGCAAATTTTTGTAATGACATATTACGTTTTTGAACGCCTTCGTCAAATAGTACGTCTACGTTATTTTGTAATCCTGCGATACCGCCCCATGCTTCGAATGCATTGTCAGTATCTTTTAAGTCTGGCGTACATGGTGAATGGTCAGATGTTACGAAGTTAATGTCTCCGTTTAATACGCGATCCCACATACCTTCTAATCGAGATTGTTCACGGATTGGTGGTGAACATTTAACAACTGGTCCGATTGAATCTAACTCTTCTTTATAGAAGTATAAGTAGTGTGTACATGTTTCACATGTAATATCTACACCTTCTTGTTGAGCTTTGATTACTTCTTCAACGCCTTCTTCACAAGCAACGTGTACGATATGCACGCGACAACCTGTTTCTTTAGCGAATAATACGATTTTGCGGATTGGTTCAACTTCTGTAAATACTGGTCTAGAATCCACATATGCACTTAATGTTGTTTCGCCATTTTCTTTAGCGATTTCACCTAAACGATCTGTAATTGTAGCATTTTCTGAATGGATAGATAAGATTTTTCCCGTTTTAGCAATTTGTTTCATACCTTCATATAATGAATAGTCATCAACATTTTCAAAATCACCTTCGATTGTACGGTCACCACAAGTTGCTAAGAATGCTTTATAAGCAACAACGCCCGCTTCATCTAATTCTTGAATACCGCCGTTTAAGTTATAAGGTACTAATCCTCCGTAACTTGCAACATCTACGGCTAACTCATCTTTACCTGCATCAAATTTAGCTTGGATAGAAGCTTTATCTGTAGTAGCGGGTACTTGGTTTAATGGCATTTCAACGAATGATGTCACTCCACCTTTAGCAGCTGCATTTGTACCCGTCACGTAACCTTCCCATCCGTCACGGTAACCGCCACCTGGTTCAGTAATATGCACGTGAGCATCTACCATACCTGGTGAAACGATTTGATTTTTAGCATCAACAATTTGTTCAGCTTCTCCTAATTCTTGTCCGATTGCTGCAATTTTCCCGTCTTTGACACCAACTTCAACTTTTTGCGCGCCATCTTCTAAAATAACTAAACCATTTTTGATAATTAAATCATACTTCATTATATGCCACTCCTTCTTTTTTACTTTTATCTGCATGAAATACATAATGTAAAATGATATAAACACCACCGGCTACAATAAAGCCGATAAACCATGAAAAGTCTGAAATCACTGTGAATCCTGGTAAGAATCCAAGTAATGAAATCACAACACCAGCAATCGTTCCGATATATGCTGAAATATTAATGCGTGGTATTTTTTGATCTTTTACACGTAAATCAAAATACAATTTATCTATATCAATGTGACGTCTAGACACAATATAGAAATGTACAATCATGACACCGGCTACAGGACCAAGTATTGCCCCAATAGCATTTAAGAATACGAAGATACTATCCTCGTTCTCCATCATTTTCCATGGCATAATCACAACACTCAATACTGAAGCAATGACTACACCACGGCGATAATTAATCCATTTCGGTAATAGCGCACTTAATTGATACGCCGCTGGAATAATATTACTTGTCGCATTTGTAGAAATCGTTGTCATTAATAATACACCAGTTGATATGAGAATTGCCCAGAAACTATCCCATTCATTAATGATTGTTAAGATGTTCCACTCTTGGTGACCTAAATAAATAGAACCACCGATAATAATGAATACACTCGCAATCGCGAATAAGATATGTGCAACAACAATACCTGAAATTTGACCAACAATTTGCGTCTTCGTAGATTTCGCATTTTGAGTAAAGTCAGATACACTTGCACCAGGTCCTGCCCATACACCTAATAATGAATTAAAGATTAAAATAAATGATAAAATCGCTGGGTAAATAATCCCACTAGACTTCGTTGAAATTTCATAATCTAAAATGTTGCCAACGCCTCCTGCAGCCATAACGCCCCAGATTGCCATACCACCAAATACAATGTAAATCAGTGGGTTTAATACGGCAGTGAATTTATTAAGAATTTCTCCACCACCAAATCCAATTGCGAAACTGATTGCCCAGAATATTAAGAATGCGATTAATCCAGGAATTGAAATACCTAGTATCGTCGCACCGCTTCCGATATCAGCGAATCCAGGGAAAATCTTATTCAATAAGATTAATAGTGCTTGTGAACCAGCAAAGGTTTGAAGTCCAAACCAAGCAATACCAGCTACAACACCACGTAGAATACCTGGTAACTTTGCACCTACATCTCCGTATGTATGACGCAATTGCATCGCAAAAGGTATACCATATTTAGAACCAGCATAACCATTTGCTACTAATAATAATGCAATAATAAATGAACTTAAAATTAATGCGAATATAACTTGTAATGGTGATAATCCGATTAATAAAAATCCACCTACTGCAGTATAGTTCGGTATATTATGAACGGCACCCATCCATAATGTAAAAAAGTTAAATGCCGAATTATTTCTTTGTGCTGACGTTTTGGGCATTATATCTTTGTTATAGCCACGTTTTTCAAATTCAGCTGGAGTTAATGCCACCTCGTTTGCTTCTCTTGCCATTCTATATGTCTCCTTTGACTTAATCAGCTAATAACTAGCTATGAACTCTTCATATACAAGTGTAAGACTTATGTAAGCGTTTTTCTTTGTAGTTCTTAACATATATAGAATTTAAAATTATAGGTTTCGTACAAAATTTGTGTATAATAAATTTTAGAAATAAAAATTATTGGTCATTTTGAACAAAACACATAACATTTTGACAAAAAATAGCGGTTTCATTTATTAAAAAATCGTTTTCACTTTTATATAATCTTCATTGAAAGATAAACAAAAACGGGAGGTCTTATGATGACAACTCTAAACGAAATATTATCTATACCTCAATTTAAAGGTTTAGAGCTAATTAATAGAAAAGGAGATTTATCTTCTGAAGTAACAAGTCTAGACATTACTGAGAACAATGACATTAAACATTTCACTTCTAGCAATGCCTTCATCTTAACAACGGGCGTACTTTTTCAAGATAATCAGGAGAATTTAAAGAAATTAATTAAAGACTTGAGTGACATTCAAACAGCTGGTCTTGGTATTAAAGTCTCAAGATTTTTACATAAAATTGACCAAGATGTGATTGATTTTGCAGACGAATTGCAGTTTCCGTTAATAGAAATTCCTGAAAGTTGGAACTTAGGTGAGATTACGCATGAAATTTCATCCTTTATATCTGACTCTGAAACAGGCAAATTAAATTATGCATTACAAGTTCAACAAGAACTGAACCAACTGCTAATTAAAGGGTTCAGCATTGATAATATGATCGAACGCATGAGTAAATTACTTGGTGTACCTATCATATTATTTAATCCGTTTAAGAAACCTGAGGCGATCAGCCATCATTATAGACAAAGTCAGTCATTATTATCTGAACACGTCGCTTATTTCACTGCACATCAACAAGAGGAACTCTCGCAAGATAAAAATAACTTAGTATTCGAAAATAAAGACCATGTGATCTTTAAAGTATTGGGTTACACGTACTTCCCATATTACTTAATGGTATCTCAAGTGAATAAGCTGTCTTATCCATTTAGCCTTTTAACAATCGAACAAGTTGTGAGCGTGCTTAGTTTCGCCTTGTACAAAAACACTAAAATTCAAGAAGTCGAAAAAAATGACATTAACCGCTTCTTCGAGTCACTCGTCTACAACAAGAGTGAACAAGCATTATCTATTAAAAAACATGCAGATTTATTAAGACAATATTACATCTATCCGTCAGACTATTATCAAATCATCATTTGTGGCATAGATGCTAAAAATAATTTAGAAAATAGTTATTATTTAAACGAACTACACCAATTAACGTTTCAATGGTTAACAGATAAATTATCCGAAATCGACTCATACATCAGCGTTTATCGATTACCGAGTAATGATCGATTCGCCATTTTAATACAGAACAAACAAGACAATCATCTGGATATGATTAAACAATTACAAATCAACTACAATGATTATTTCGAAGACCAAATTTCTTTCGGTGTCGGCAATGAAGTAACTGAGTTCGCGCAATTACCTTCATCATTTTTCGAAGCAAACGAAGCATTCGAGAACGGCTTATTCAACAATGAGAGAGCGTTCATTTCTCAGTACCATTCGAAAGATATACAAGAATTATTGCAACTCATACCACAAGAGAAACTTTTACCATTTGTGAAACATACACTCGGTCCACTTAGCTATCCAAAGACTAAAAAAGACTTAGAATTAAAACAAACATTAAAAGTCTATATGGATAATCAGTGCGATATTACCAAGACAGCAGAGAAAATATATATCCATCGAAATACCGTTAAATATCGTATAAACAAATGTAGTAATCTTATTGGTACAAACATCGAAGACCCATCACAATCATTAAACATACGCATCGCATTATATGTGTCAGAAATGATTACATTTGATTAAGTGTAAATATGAAAAAGCAGTAGTGGCTGTGGTGGCCACTACTGCTTTTGTTTATTGGATGATGGCGTGGAGTTGGAAATAGGGCGGGTGAATTTATCTTGTTTGGTCTGTCTTGATAAATTCAAGGCGCCTATTTATCTTGTTTGGACAGTCTTGATAAATAGAGAGGTTGTATTTATCTTGTTTGGTCTGTCTTGATAAATAGAGACGCTGTATTTATCTTGTTTGGGCTGTCTTGATAAATAGAAGGGTTGTATTTATCTTGTTTGATGAGTCTTGATAAATAGAGACGCTGTATTTATCTTGTTTAGTCAGTCTTGATAAATAGATGGGCTCTATGTTGCTTGTTTAGTCAGTCTTGCAACATACGGACACTCTATGTTGCTTGTCATACCTCACTTGCAACATTCGAGGCTTCAACATTGCTTGTCGCATCTCACTTGCAACATTCAGGGCTCCAACATTGCTTGTCACACCTCACTTGCAATATCCAGTCCCTATATATTCACTTTTCCAATAAGATAGAACATTTATTCATACATAAATAGACATTCAATTTCAAAATTGAATGTCTACCTTTTATAATTTAACTACTAAGTCCTTCTCCCTACGACCAACCTATCAACTGTGCAAAGATTAGTGAAATGATTGAAATGACACCCCATACGATAAAGAGTGGGAAGAAGAATCGGATCCATTTTGTATATGATACGCCTCCGATTGCTAATGCTGCCATAAAGTATCCACTAGTTGGATAGAAGACATGTGTAAAGCCGTCTCCTAATTGGAAGGCTAAGACTGCGGTCTGTCTAGTAATACCTAACATATCCGCTAATGGTGCCATAATTGGCATTGTCACTAAAGCTTGTCCGCTTCCTGAAGAAATAATGAAATTAATCAGCACTTGCACGATATACATACCGACTACTGCTACTGTTGGTGTTGCTCCATCGATAACAGAACCTAATCCATGAACGATACTGTCCATAATTTTTCCGTCTTCAAGTACAACAGCGATTGAACGTGCGAGCCCTACAATAATCGCACCCATTAATACATCTTTGAAACCATCATTAAAAGACTCACATATTTCACGCGTATTCAATCCAGTTACGAGACCTACTACAATACCCATAACTATGAAAAGACCTGACATTTCTACCATAAACCATCCTTGTGTAATAACCCCGTATACAAGAATGATAAAGAATAAGAGCACGACACCAATACCAATTTTTTGTCGTTTAGTCGCAACGAGCGGTTCTTGATTCGTAATATCTTTGTACATATGTCGCTTCTCAGTATCATCATGATAAACTAAACTGATTGAAGGATCTTTTTTAACTTTTTTAGCGTATTTCATAATAAATAATACCGTTACAAATAGTACAATCACAAAAATAACTAAACGTAATCCAAGTCCTGAGAATGTTGGAATACCGGATAATTTTTGAGCTAATCCAGTATTGATCGGGTTTAACACACCGACCGTGAAGCCGACTACAGTACCACACAATGCAATAGATGTAGCAGTTATAGAGTCATAACCTAATGCAATAATGAGCGGAATAATAACCGGAATATAAACGAGTGACAACTCTGCTGTACCGATTAATGTAGCAATAATTGCAAATACTGTGGTTAACACTGGAATGATCAAAATACTTTTATTTATAAACTGACGTGCAAGTTTATCCACTCCGATTTCAATAATACCTGTACGTCTTAACACCATAAACATCCCACCGATGATAAGTGTAAAGAAGACAATTTCTCCTGCTTCAATTAAACCTCGTGGTATAATCGATATAAAATCAACCAAACCAACTGGTGCGGAATCTATGTAATGGAATGAATCTGCGTCTACCATTTCTCTACCCTCAGGCCCTTTAACCCTATCAAACTCGCCTGATGGAATTAAATATGTAGAAATAGTTGCAATCACACCGAAAACAAATAAAATCACATATATATGTGGCATACTAAACTTTTTGTTCGACCTATCTTCGTTCTTTACCTTATCATTTTCCTTTACCAATGTGCACGACCCCTTTGCTTATTTTGATAAACAATTTCATGCTATCACGTTTAGGAAAATTTATAATTATACAAATCAGAAAATTTAAAAAATATTTTTGTCAGTTATTACAAAAAATCATATGCACAAATTATTTTTCACGTTATTATATAGGGAATTCCCTATTTTTCTTCTTTTTGAGAAAAAATTCACAAACTTTCGTTATATTGTTTTAGAATAAAGATGTAGGAGGGATTGTCATGCGAAAGACGATTTTAGTTGTTCATGGTATGAGAAAGGGAAAGTTAAATGAAACGTTATTAAATTTTATTCATCAAACTTTTAATAGTGATGAGATTGATTATGAGGTGGCCTTTTTAGAAAGTGAAGAAATCTTATTAGATGAAGTGATTCAACAAACGGTTGATGCTGGATATTCTCGTATTCATCTTGTGCCGTTATTATTGTTTACCGCTTCTCATTATTACGAAGATATCGAAGCGTTATATGAATCATTTCAAGAAAATAACCCGAACGTGCAGTTTATATTAAGTAAACCTCTAGGCACACACCCGATTATGACAAACTGGGTTGCTTCTCAACTTGAAGCTTATAAAGATGACATTGATGATGAAACTGGCATTGTCGTACTTGCTCACGGTAATGCACGCTTTGATGAACCAGATGTTGCACTTACACGCATTTGTCGCGAACTATCAACGGCTCAAAATCCATGTTACCCAAGTATGGTCTATGGTGAACTTCGCTTTAAAGAAACGTTACCGAAAATTGCTAAAAAGCATCGTAAATTATTAATTATTCCATTTTTCTTCTATGATGGTTTCCTTGTAAACAAGTCGAAACGTCAAATAGAATCACTCGGTTTACCGAACCCTATCACATATACGACGGCTATTAATTTTCATCCTTTATTAAAAGACATCGTACATTTAAGAATTGCTGAATGTGAGGCGGTGCCGGATGTATCCAGTTCAACTTAACCTTAAAGGTAAACATGTCGTAATCATTGGTGGCGGCAAAATTGCATGGAGAAAGTTCTCTAAATTGAAATCAGAGCCTTGCTCAATCGATGTTATCGCACGTGAATTTCATGAGCACTTTGATACGATTCAACCAACGAAACATATTCGCCTTATTCAAGCGGACTATCAACGAGAACATATTGCCCATGCAGATTTAATTATTATCGCAACAAACCATCCCGAAACGAATGACCGAGTTGCTCAAGACGCCCTACCCTCTCAATGGGTCAATCATACCGGGGATCGCAAACAATCCGACTTTTATAACAGCTTAGATATTGAACATAATTGCCTAACAATCAGCATTAGCTCACATGGCCAAGATATTCAACGAACACAACACTATGCAGCGAAAATTAAAGCATGGTTAGATTCAACGAAGGAGGATATGCATGAGTAAAACAAAACTTTTAATGATCGGTAATGGTATGGCTGGTGTCCGTACAATTGAAGAAATTCTAGAACGTGATCCAGACCGCTTTGAAATCACAATCATCGGTAAAGAACCTTATCCAAACTATAACCGCATCATGTTATCAAACATTCTTCAAAATAAAATGACAAAAGAAGAAACAATTATGAACACTTATGAATGGTATGAAGAACATAACATTCGATTAATAACAGGTGATAAAGTTGTAAAAATTGATCGTGACCTGAAACAAGTCGAAACAGAACATGGGGTAAAAGTATCATATGACCAAATGATTATTGCGACTGGTTCTGATTCATTCATACTACCAATTGATGGTTCTCGTCTAGAAGGTGTTGTCGGTTTCAGAACCATCGATGACACTGAAAAGATGTTAGAAACAGCTAAGACTAAAAAACGTGCCATCGTTATAGGTGGCGGTTTACTCGGTCTAGAATGCGCACGAGGTCTTGTAGATCAAGGTATGGACGTTACAGTCGTACATTTAGCAGAATGGCTGATGGAAGTTCAACTGGATCGTAAAGCCGGTGAACTTTTAAAAGCAGACCTTGAAAAGCAAGGTATTAAATTTGAATTACAAGCCAATACACAAGAAATCATTGGTGAAAACCATGTTGAAGGTATTCGTTTATCAGATGGACGTGTCATCGCAACAGACATGGTCGTGATGGCAGTTGGTATTCGTCCAGTAACGAAAGAAGCACGTGCCGCTGGATTAGAAATTGGACGCGGTATCGTAGTAGACGATTTCATGCGTACGAGTGACCCAGATATTTACGCAGTTGGAGAATGTGCAGAACACCGTTCAAAAGTATACGGTCTTGTTGCCCCACTATACGACCAAGGTAAAGTCCTGGCAGATCATATTACAGGCATTCCAACTGAAGGTTACAAAGGTTCAACAACCTTTACTTCTTTAAAAGTATCAGGCTGTGATTTATTTAGTGCTGGTTGGATTACTGAAAGTGAAGGTGTCCGTGGTATTGAAACTTTTAACGGTGTCGATAACATTTATAAGAAAATCTTCGTCAAAGATAAGACGATTGTCGGAGCAGTACTTTATGGTGATACAGAAGAAGGCAATCGCTTTTATAATATGATGAAAAAAGGCGATACAATCGATGAATATACACTCGTTTCAATTCTTCATAAAGCAGGAGAAGTTGATGCGATTAGCGTTGCTGAAATGGATAACGATGAAACAATCTGTGGATGTAACGGTATTTCTAAAGGTGTCATCGTTGAAGCGATTAAAGACCAAGGTTTAACGTCTGTAGCTGATGTCACACGTGTGACGAAAGCTGGTAACTCATGTGGTAAGTGTAAAGGTCAAATTGCAGAACTTTTAGAATATACACTTGGTGATGACTTTGTTGCTGCAGCGCCAACAGGTATTTGTGCATGTACAAGCCTTACAAGAGATCAAATCGTTACGCAAATTCGAGCGAAAGGTTTAAAAACATCTAAAGAAGTTCGACACGTATTGGACTTTAAAGATAAAGGTGGCTGTCCAAAATGCCGTCCTGCGATTAACTACTATTTAAACATGGTATATCCTCATGACCACGAAGATGAAAAAGCTTCACGCTTTGCGAACGAACGTTACCATGCCAACATTCAAAAAGACGGCACATTCTCTGTCATCCCACAAATGCGTGGCGGTGTAACTGATGCCGATCAACTGATTCGACTTGGTGAAGTAGCGAAGAAATACAACATCCCATTAGTCAAAATCACGGGTGCACAACGTATCGGTTTATACGGTGTTAAAAAAGAAGAATTACCGCAAATTTGGAAAGATTTAGATATGCGTTCAGCATCTGCTTATGGTAAGAAGACACGTTCAGTTAAAAGTTGTGTCGGTAAAGAATTCTGTCGATTTGGTACACAATTCACAACAAAATTAGGTATCCGCTTAGAAAAAACATTTGAATATATCGACACACCACATAAATTCAAAATGGGTGTTTCAGGTTGTCCACGTAGTTGTGTAGAATCAGGTGTCAAAGACTTCGGTGTCATCTGTGTAGAAAATGGCTTCCAAATTTATATTGGTGGTAATGGTGGTACAGATGTCGTCGCAGGTGAATTACTGACAACTGTTGAAACTGAAGATGACGTTGTCAAACTATGTGGTGCATACATGCAATACTATCGTGAAACAGGTATTTATGCAGAACGTACAGCACCATGGCTCAAGAGACTTGGCTTTGATCAAGTGAAATCAGTTGTACTTGATCCTGAAAAACAAGATGAACTATACGCACGCATAATGGATGCAAAACGTGCATACGATACAGAGCCATGGCATGAAGTCGTGCTCAATAAAGATAAACGTCACATTTTTGAAGTGGAGAAGGTGTAACTATGACATTAACAAATGAAAAAGTAAGAGTCGCGCATATTTCAGATCTTGAACCATTAATCGGTAAGAAAGTCATCGTTGGAGATACGCAAATTGGTTTATTTTTAACTGAAGAAGGTAACATTCGTGCGATTAATAATGTTTGTCCTCATAAACAAGGTCCATTATCAGAAGGTACAGTGAGCGGAGATTATGTATACTGTCCCCTTCATGACCAAAAAATCGACTTATCAACTGGTCAAGTTCAAGAACCAGATGAAGGATGTGTCGCAACTTATCCTGTAGAAGTGGTCGATGGAGACATATACGTATGTCTATAATCGCAGAACCTCGAGTATATTTAGTCGGTGCAGGTCCAGGAAATCCTTTATTACTATCTAAAAAAGCAGAACGATGCATTAAGCGAGCAGATGTTATTTTATACGATCAACTCGTAAATCCATTTGTATTACAATTTTCATCACCAGAAACGGAATGGATTCATGTTGGTAAACGACCTTATTATAAATCTATGAAACAAGAAGATATTAACCAATTACTTGTCGAAAAATCACGCACAAATAAGACGATCGTCCGTCTAAAAGGCGGCGATCCAGCAATATTTGGACGCCTTGCAGAAGAAGTTTCCACATTAAAATCACACAACATTACATTTGAAGTCGTACCTGGTATAACAGCCGCTTCAGCTGCGATGAGCGAACTCAATCGAGGGTTAACAGAACGCAACATTTCAACTAATATTACATTTACAACAGGCCACTTCAAAGATAATGAAGAACAATCCATTGATATCACAACACTCAAAAATGGTGGCACGCTCGCCATTTATATGGGTGTTAAGAGATTACCAACTTTAGTTAAAGAAATTAAAGCAGAAATAACAGACGATATACCAGTAGCCGTTATCTTCAGTGCAACACGACCAGAACAAACGGTCATCGCAGGCAACGTATCTAATATCGTCGAAAAAGTACAGTCACTCTCACATATACCAGGACCCGGCATCACAATCGTAGGTCATGTTGTTAGAGATTTAGTTGAAGATATATCAAGTAAAGAAGAAGTCGAGTACGTAAAGTTTATAGGTGATCGACAGAATATAATAGATGATGCATTAGAAGTGTATGAATCAGGCGGATGGGCAATCATAGATGATCGCGACCACCCCAACCTACACCCAACACAACATAGCATCCTCACCGAGCTCATCAATCAAACAACATTTACAAAAGTTGTAGATACAGAAGTCGTGAATGTGTAGGATGGTAGAGTTTGGTGAGTTAAGAGAGCTAAGGCGGTGAGGTGAAGGCGCACGAAGACTTCGAGATATCGTGCGTTATGCCCTGAAATAGTGCCCTGGCGCACGAAGACTTCGAGATATCGTGCGTTATGCCCTGAAATAGTGCCCTGGCGCACGAAGACTACAAGATATCGTGCGTTATACCCTGAAATAGTACCCTGGCGCACGAAGACTACAAGATATCGTGCGTTATGCCCTAAAATAGTGCCCTGGCGCACGAAGACTTCGAGATATCGTGCGTTATACCCTGAAATAGTGCCCTGGCGCACGAAGACTACGAGATATCGTGCGTTATGCCCTAAAATAGTACCTTGGCGCACGAAGACTTCGAGATATCGTGTACTTTCAAATAATCTAATCAAAAAACAGCTGTCGCTTTGAAATTTCTAATTGAGTTAGGCCCATTTGATAAAAAACACTTTTGTTAAATTCACATAATGTGAATTTCTACAAAAGTGTTTTTTTGTGAGTACTCTCTTCCTCAATATAAACTAAAAAAGATATTCTCTTCGTCTATCTTTTCTCCAATTAAAATTAGATAATCATCTATGTCTATATCATACTTTTCAATAAGCACATTACTATTAGAAATTTGAACTAAATATTTATTAGGACTATTCTCGAATGTTATAAATCCTTTTACACGATATACCTTTTGGGGTAAATTCTGTAACCATAATTTGAATTTTTCCATTTGAACTGGCTTTTCAATTGAGTAGTATTTATGGTAAATATGATTATGAAAATTTTGATTTTGATTCTTAAATGGGATGTTTTCAACTTTTTTAGATAAGTGATGATAACTTACTTTTCCATAAGTTGTTGAAAATGTTTCTGCTCTTGGATATTGTTCTTGTATAGATTTAATAACATTGATTGCCTCACACGAATCGATTAAATCAAGCTTATTTACTATAATATCCTGACAATACTTTAGTTGAACATCGATAAGTTGTTGTGTTTGTTTTGAATAGGTTGCTATTTTTTGATATTCCGGTATATCTATGATGCCGATGATACTTCTTATTGTTATAAATGACGAAAGCACAGGTGTCAAACATGCATCTAGTACTTCTAATGGGTGTGCAATACCACTACATTCAATTAAAACTATTTCTGGTTGTTGTTCAATATATAACATATGCAATTGATGTGCAACATCATCTTTCATTTCACAACATATACAGCCATTGATGATTTCATTCACTGTAACATCTGACTGAATTAACTCAGAATCGACTGTCCTCTTACCAAACTCATTCATAATGACAGCAATTCGTTTACCTTCTTTATGGACATCTTTAATTAAATGATTCAGTAAAGAAGTCTTCCCGCTTCCTAAAAATCCAGTAATGATAAAAATTTCCATACCAAATCCACCTTTAATATTTGTCAAAATCCATAAACACTTTACTACCTGTTGTGTTGACTTGTCTTTGATACTTTCCATTGTACCCAGAAATAGCAGTTAAATGTGTACGTGCTATTACAAGTTGACATATCCGTTGATTTTCTTCAATTTTTAATGAAAAATCATTCGCATTAAATAATTCTAAAGTAATATGACCTTCAAACCCCGGATCTACCCAACCAGCATTCTGTATAAATAAACCCGCTCTGCCAATTGAACTCCTCCCTTCTACAAAACCCGTCATCATATTTGAAAGTTTCACATATTCTTGTGTAGTCGCTAATACAAATGATTTACCTGGTATTGTAAAAGTTTTGGCAACAACTTCATCATACTGAATAGGATCTTTCAACGATTGCACATTATCTTTCGGTGAAATGGGTAGTAGAAAATGATTGCCTAATGTTAAATCAATAGAAGCTGGTTCTATAAGTTGTTCTCGATAAGGTGTAACACTCACTTGACCTTCACTAATAGACTGTTTAATATCTTGATCTGATAATATCAATTAAATCCCTCCAAAAAATTCATAATCAATACAGTTATACATAAGCAAATTGTCGCTGTTATCATTTGTTTTACGACAATTCCTAGACCTTGTTTCCACCCTAAATTTTTAATTATCATAGTGATTGTTACAGAACATGCAGAAAATGTTGAACTAAATAATACTAATAAGAATACGCTTTTTAATGGCATTGCTTGCAATAATGAACCCTGATTCATATTGAACAACAACATACCATCTTTTCTAATCATTGAGAATAGAATACCCGTTGACATCTCTTGAGGTGCATTCATCAACTGTAAAATTGGATTAAAGATATTTGCAGTCCACAGTAAAATAGGTGTCATAGAAAGGATACTCGCACATACACAAATCATCATAAATATTGGTAAAGCTTGAGCTAAGAATGACAGAATAGTCTGTTTGGATTGTTTCCAAACAGCTTTAATTGAAGGCTTTCTAACTTTATCTAACACAAAATAATGAGTTGGTATCATACTTTTTGGGGACCATAGTTTAATATGTATTAAACCACCGATAAATACGATTATTAAATAAGGAATAAATAACCATGGGGCATTGATTACACTGAACAGTGAAAGTGTTGCGCCAATTTGATAACTACATGATGATCCAAAGCTAACCATACTTATACAGTTATTTTTAGTACAAGTACTACAATCATGATTGGCGCGCAATACTGCTGCAGAATTACAACCAAATCCCTCTATAACTGGCACAATATCGTAACCAGTTAATCCTACTTTTGTCATAACTGGATCGATTGACCAAACGATATAAGATTTCAAATGACTTTCACTAATAATATTTGTAGAAATACTAATGAAAACGACAACGGGTAATGCCCAAATGATTGAATATATACCGAGAGACAATAACCCATAATCTCCAAATAATAATTCATTCAAAGCCTTTTCTTCGAATTGAACAGTATGTATTACATAGTCTAAAAACTGCTCTACCCAATGATTTTGAATATATTGAGATAAATAATATGAAATATATATTGGCAACATAAACATTAATATAATTAAAGCAAAAGCTAAAAACATATCTTTTATTTTAGGGATATGTTTCGCTTGTTCCTGTCTTAAGATATCCAATTCAGAGATAATATATTTTGATTCGTCAGGATCATCTATCTTTTGTTTAAAGTTTTCATCTATAGTCAGCTTTAATTGCTTTTGAATGATATACCTTTTGAACTGCAACTTCTGTTCTGTTGATAGTTTTTTTAGCTGCTTAATCACAATATAATGTTCACCGTCTGGTATCGGTGAACAAGTTCCATTTTTAATATTATATTCAACTTTTAACATGAACAATTCACATCGCAACAAGTATAATCATCTAAAAACATTTGATTTGATTGATAGAACTCAATAGCATCCTCATTTGCTTCAAAGCTTTCTCGATCACATATTAATTTTGCTAGAACAGCTAAACGCGTTCTAAATTTGTAAATATAACAAAGAATCACATCTTGATGCTTAACCGTATCTCCTATCATAAAGACATTAGGATTAATTGTTGATTCATCATCGTCAGTTAGCATAAAATTTGTACCATCATTTTCAAATAATATTCGGGTTAGTCGATTATGTTGAACAGGATTAAATCCAGTAGCAAGTATTGGTTCTTCGGAAATTTTCACATCGTCATGTACGCCGTTAAATTGAATAACATATTGACCATTTTTATACTCTATTTCTTTCACCACATGTTCGGTATGAATACGTATGGGATAACCAAGTTCCTTTAATTCTTCATATCGTTGGTGTGTATAAGGAGAAAGTCGAATACTCGGATCAGCATCTTCTTGTTTATAACTTGTAGAATTAGTATAAATATCAACAATTTTACCGGATAATGCTAAATTGATTGCTGCATCAAACCCACTTTCATTACCACCAATTACGACAGCCAGTTCACCATTTATATCTGAAAATTTCTCAACCTCACTATAATGTCTACCATGGTTAAACGGTTTATAAGGATATGAAAAATTCCCTGTCGCAACAAAGATATATTCAGCATCAATAGTCCCTTGATCTGTATAAATTTTATATGTGTCTTTGGCTATATTATTGGATACATCTAATACATTTGTATGTTGGTCAATTTTCAAGTTATAAATCTGTACAAGTGCTTCTAAATATTGAACATACTCTTTACCTGAAATATGTTCTTTTTTAAAAGTAAAAGCAGGAGAACTATGAGGTGTGATTGCGTTAATATCTGGTGTTCCAAATCCATTTGTTGTAAACGAAGGTGTGATAAAACGAGTTGATAATGGCCAATTTTTAAAAGATTCACCAACTTGTCCTTTATCTAATATAAGAATATCATCTAATCCCATTTCAATTAATGCAATAGCCATACCTATACCAGCAGGACCCGCACCAATAATCACTACTTTATTTGATTTTTCCATTTAAACACTTCCTAAATCGTAATAATTACTATTTAACGATATAAATAAAGTAACATTTTTAAAATGAATACGCAAGTTTAGAAAATTCATATTATTAATCAAATATAATAATGATGGTAAATAGTATTTAAATTAAAATTAGGCGACTTATCCTCTATAGATCATATAGAATAAGCCGCCTAGAAAATATTGTTTATTAAGTTTTCATTATACGTGCTACGTCATTTTCCGGTATACGTTCTTCTAAATCTGATAAATTTATTATAGGTTGCATGTTATCATTATTCACCTCTGTTTCTACTATTCTAGTATCATTACCCGCCACTTTTCACAATGAAGCAAATTATTGATTATATTTAGTACAAGGTAGTACAAAATCTACTAATTGAAATATCATTTCCATATCATGAGTCACTATAAAAATAATATTATCTGGCGAAGATAGTGACTTTATCTCATTACAAAATTGATCTAATGAGTTTCTATCGAGCCCTGAAGTTGGTTCATCAAATACGATGATTTTTTTATCAGATAGCAATGCAGATGCTACTGCTGTACGTTGTTTTTCTCCTCCCGAGAGAGAAGCAGGATGCCGCGTCTCTAAATGAGACAAACCTAATTGCTTTAAGATTTGTTGTACTTGTTCTTCTGTTGCATCTGTACCTAAACGAACTTCATTTAAAAGTGTATTTGAGAACAATTGTTGATTTACGTCCTGCATGACCATAAATCCTTGTTTATTCAACATTTTCTTCTTTAATATCTGTTTATTTTCTTTGATAGCACCTTTATACTTGATAAACCCTAATAATGTATTTATAAATGTCGTTTTTCCTGCACCATTCTCTCCAATAACACCGATAATACTGCCACCTGAAAATTGAAGGTGAGGAATACAAAACACAGTCTTATCGTGATAAGATACTTCTACTTCTTCAAGTTCAATAGATAGTGAGGAATCTTCGTCAACATTTCTTTGAATTTGACATAATTCCCATGATTTTTCATTTGTTAATTGGTTCAATTTTTTAGATA
This sequence comes from Mammaliicoccus sp. N-M50, assembly GCF_022386995.1. Taxonomy (NCBI): domain Bacteria; kingdom Bacillati; phylum Bacillota; class Bacilli; order Caryophanales; family Staphylococcaceae; genus Mammaliicoccus; species Mammaliicoccus sp. N-M50. Next base: position 161,752 of record NZ_JAJNJA010000005.1, read on the forward strand.
AAGAATCAATATTCATACTTCTGAGACCCATTGTAGATAACTCTTGTTCACTTTTCACATATAGTTCATCAAATGTATAAGTTGCTTGATGTTGTCCGGATTTCAAATATATAAATCTATCTGCTAAGCCATTTAACCAAAATAGCCGATGCTCAGATAGTAGAATTGTATAGCCAAGTTTCTTCAAACTAGTCAGTAATATCTTTAATAATTCAATTGATTCATAATCTAAATTAGCAGTAGGTTCATCAAGAAGCAGTATTTTAGGCTTCATAGAAATTATAGAGCCACAGGCAACACGTTGTTTTTCTCCACCAGAAAGTTCAAATATGCTTCGATTAATTAGATTTTTTAAGTTTAAATCAGCTATTGTCTCTTCTGTTCTCTCTAGAATTTCTTTTCGCGTTAAATTTAAATTTTCACATCCGAAAATCAATTCATTAGAAGTATCTAAATTGAAAAATTGAGATTTTGGATTTTGAAATACAGAACCAACATTTTTAGCTATATCACTAATAGTCTGGCCGTTAATTGATGCACCAAAGTGCTTTACTTCACCTTCCAACCTTAAGGTATCGTAAAATTCAGGTATTAACCCATTTATTACCCGGGTAATCGTTGTTTTGCCACAACCACTTTCTCCGCATAAAACGACACACTCACCTTGTGCTACTTGTAGTGAAAACTCATCAATAATTTTAGTAGAATCAGATGTTGTTACGCTAATCTTTTGAAGATCTATCGCATTCATACGTTCATCCCCCTTTAAAAATAATGACGAGTGCAATAGCTATAAATATCACAAGATAATCTACAATATTTAGTCGGAATTTGATGATGGTCGTACGCTTTCTTCCGACATCTAATCCACGTGTCATTGCAGCTGCCGAGAGTTCTTCCATCACTTTACCGGATGAAATCAACATCGGAACTACCAATCGTTCTATGGATAAGATTGGATGTTTCAAAAAGTAAATTGGACCGATATTAATATTTCTAAAAACCAATGCTTGTCGTATATTTTTTAAATGCTCTAATAATGTTGGAATAAAACGTAACATTACTACAAAAGCGACTGCAAAAGCATCTGGAATATGTATGGTTTTAAACATTGCCAAATATTCACTAGTAGTTGTTTTTTCTGCTAAAATATAAAACATTGCAATCGCTGGTAAAAATACTCTAACAACATTAAATATTATAAAAATAAAAGAAAAGTTTTGACTTAAATGAACTAATTCAGCAATTCCTTCTAAAGCAATCGTCCCAAAGAATATCACGACAAATAGATAACACTTCATCATTTCTTTAGTATTCAATAAAAATAATGATGTTAGTCCTCCTACAATACATTCTCCCAGTATCGATCCACTTCGCATCATTATTATAGATGAAATAATAAAAACGATAATTTTTGTAATAGGTGAAATATCTACGAAAGCATCTTTTTTAAAATACAATGGCACATTTACAGTGTTCATCATATTCATACAATGCCGGCCTTCACAAAATGTTTTTTATTTAATTTATTACCTATAATTGCTCCAATGATACCGCCAATAATAGCAAGAGCAACTATTACGAGGATAATCCAATTTGGTGTAAGTGCAGAAAATTGTTCAACATAATCTTTTCCATAATAATATTCCGAAGACTTCATAAATTGATCCCGAGCAAATATTAGCATTGTAAAAGGACCAACTACAATAATATTAAAGATACTATAAGCAACTATATTTTTGAGCTTAGTATATTTACTTCTGTCTTTTAATACAATTTCAGCTAATATACCTGCGACAATAGCAATAAATAAAGGTGCTATAGTAGAAGATGACAATGTTAATCCAGATAATATAGCTAAAATAAACACCGCACCTCTCTTCGGAACTTTAGAAATATAAAGTATAAATACTGGCCCTAAAATAATTCCAGCTATTAAAGGTGTTAATAAGAACGTAACCGGATTAAGACCAAAAAGCATGCCAGTTGCCACTAAGATTACGATATATATTGCAGCAAAAGCACCGGCAAAAATATAATCTTTCGTATTCATTTTTTTCTTCATTTTACTCACTCTTTTCTTTTCAACTAGTCCTTATTTGACTCAGTTTTATTATTATAAAAATTAATTAATCTTTTGTTTATACTTCATTTACTTGCCAATCACCACTTTTACGTTGAAGGGATACAAGATGATGGTATAAATGCTCATTTGCCATCAATTGTTCATGTTTACCTTTTTCTTCTATTATTCCTTCTTTAAGCACTACAATTTGATCACAGTGTTCAATCGTTTTAAGACGATGTGCAATTACCATGACGGTTTTATCTTTAATTAATTCACTTATAGCATTTTGAATCAATATTTCATTTTCAGGATCGAGTGATGCAGTCGCTTCATCCAACAACACGATTGGTGCTTGTTTCAAGAAAGCTCTCGCAATCGATAAACGTTGACGCTCACCTCCAGATAGAGTTTGTCCATTCTCTCCAATTACGGTTTCAAATCCATCTGGTAAACGTGTAATAAAGTCCGTACAATTTGCCATTGCGGCAGCTTGATAAACTTCCTCATCCGTTGCATTACTATTACCAACCTTTATGTTATTAAATACTGTATCGTTAAAAAGGATGACATCTTGGAATACAATGGAATAGTAAGATAATAATTTTTCTGGATGAATTTCATTAATATTATGACCATCAATTAAAATTTCTCCACTATGGGTATCCCAAAAGCGTGCTGACAATTTAGCCAATGTACTCTTACCACAACCAGATGGACCGACTAAAGCCGTGATTTCACCTTGCTTTGCAGTAAAAGAAACGCCATGGATAACTTCTTTATCGTTATAACCAAAAGCAACATTTCGGAACTCGATATCAAATTTTGTTAATTCAACATTTGAAGAACCACCTTGTTCTTCAATCTCAAAAATATTTTTAATGCGCCTTGCACTAACAAGTGAATAAATAAATTCACCAATTTTGTATAACGAATTCGTTAAGGGGTCATAAATACGTACTGCTACAAAGATAAATAGTATAAATCCAAGTACCGTCAACTGTTGTTGTACTAATAGATAAGTTCCAAGTAGAACAACGATACCTAAACCAACTCTTAAAATGTTATAAGAGATAGAGATAAAGATCCCTACTAGAACTTCATATAGGACTGCCCATGGAATTACAGATTTAATTGTATGTGTTAATTTTTGAATATATTGTTCTTTTTGACTGGAAGATTTAATCACTTTGATATTCTCAAAGAACTCTTGCAAACTTTCAGAAATATTTAGTTTGAGTTGTCTATTTTTCTTATTAGTTGGTGTTGTAACAAATTTCGAAAGTATAATAAAAAGTAAAGAAACAGGCATACATAGGAAGAGTGCTAAAGCCATCTGCCAATTATAAAATGCCAATATCACTGTAATAAAACCACTAGATAGAATACCAGACACTAAGTTTGCAAAATCACTTGTTAACTGTTTCTCTATAACAGAAACATCATCCATCAATGTACTTGTAAAATCACTTAAATCTTTTTCTCCTAAATATGATAGTGGCAATTTACGAAACTTCTCGGCCATTCTCAATCGCATTTTCGCTGATTCTGTCCCAGAATTAATATACATTTGTTGGTACGTTACTAAATAAATAACAAAGATTATGGCTAATAGGATAATACAAGCAATTAAATAGCCCCAAAGTAGAATGGGTTCTTCTTGTGACTCTTGAATGTGTTTAATCATATCCTCAGCCAACATGACTAATAAAATAACGGGCAACACAACTGAGATTTGATGTAATGTTGTTAAGAACGTCGTTTTATATAAGTCTTTCTTACCTTGTTGAGTTAATGAAAATAATTGCTGAATATTCATCCTGTCACTCCTATCTTCCAGCTCACACTTTCTTGATAATTTCGATACATCTTGGCATAGACGCCATCTAGTGCAATCAGCTCATCATGTTTTCCTCTTTCGACAAGAGATCCAGCATCCATTACTAATATTTGATCCGCATGAGTTATTGTGGATAGTCGATGCGCAATCATTAATACCGTCTTACCTTTCATTACTGAATTTAATGCTTTTTGTATTTTGTATTCATTTTCTGCATCACTAAAAGCGGTAGCTTCATCTAATAGTACAATTGGAGCATCTTTTAATATTGCACGAGCAATTGCAATACGTTGAATTTCTCCTCCTGAAAGGTATACACCTTTCGTTCCAAATACTGTCTCTAAACCTTGAGGCATTTTGTTTATAATTTCACGACACTGTGCTTGGTCTACTGCACGTTCTACCTCTTCAATACTTGCATCAGGTCGATAAAATCTAATGTTTTCAAGCAAACTCATCTTAAATAATTTTGTTTCTTGAAATACATAACTAATATTTGACATTAAATCATCATATTCTAAATCACGTACATCAATACCTCCAATGGTTACGTTGCCTTCGTCAATATCATAAAATCGTGTAATCAAATTAAATATCGTCGATTTCCCACTTCCAGAGGGTCCAACTATAGCTGTGACAGAGTTTGAAGGGCTTTTAAATGTTAATTCATGAATGGCTTGATTAGTCATACCTTCATAAGTAAATGTTACATTTTCAAATTTTACGTCGTAGTTTTCGTCTATTCTTAAGCTATTACGTGTAGGTAGAGGTTGTGCGCTATAAATAGTTGATTCTAAATTATCCATTGCATTAAAAATAATCATTGCTTTATACGAACTTTCCATAATTCGCATTAACATAAATGCAACTAAAGGTGTGAAAATCGCAAAGAATATATAACTTAATAACATATCAACTTGATTATATTTATAATTAAAGAAGATAATTGCAGCTGGAATTAAGAATGCAAATATTCCATAAACACAAACGATATAACCACTCATCGCATTTCTCATTGAAAGTGCGTATTTTATAGTAAAATCTCGATAATTCTCTATAGCCTTGTTAAAGACTTTAAATGAAAATACTGTTTGTCCAAAAACTTTTACAACAGAAATACCTCGAACATATTCCACAACATCATTACCCATACTAGTAGATGCTGCTTGATATTGTTCCAGGAATTTTTCACTTTCTCCACCCATCATAAAGCGTAGCAACATAAATCCAATGATGACCGGTATGAGACAAACAAGTGATAATCTCCAATCAAAAATAAAAATAAGTACTAAAAACGCTATAGGTGTCGTAAGTGCTTGTGCCATATCAGGCACTTGATGGGCTATGTAATGTTCAACTTCTTCTGTATTTTTTTCTACAAGTTTTCTCAATTTACCAGTTTGATGCTTTTGAAAATATCCTAACGGTAATGATTTCATGTGATAAATGAGTTGAATTCTATATTTCGCTACTGTGTTAAAAGCAACTATATGTGACAATAAAAGTGCAAGACCATATAAACCAAAAGCTATCGACACATATAATACTGCATTCCAACCATACTGCGTCATATTGTCAAAAACTGGCTCAGTTAATCCATTTTTTGCAGTCAACATTTCCTTCACTACATAATAAACATTCAAATAAGCGCCAAGACTCACTACACTTGAAATGATAGATATTGCGATAGAAGCATAAAACAGATAAACATAATTCCCCATGATTTTTGTAAGTTTAGTTAGATTTTTATTCTTCATAGTCTCAGTATGTAACTTAGTTAATAAATTACACATCCTCCTTTCCTGTTAATAGGTATACCGTTTATTCCGGCTGTTCGTACTAGCACAGCCATATCTTAATATCGATTACTAACAAATAAATTAATCAAAAGTGTAATCATTACGATTTAAAAATTAAATAATTCACCTCTTTTTATATAACATTTCATTACTACAATGAATATATTTATCTTTTTAATGTTATTATTAAATTTTTATAGAAACTTACAATAATATAATAACCTAGTTGATAATCATTATCAATGACATTATGTAAAGATTTTACAGTAGGATAAGACTTTCTATCCACAAAAAACAGAAATCTCTTATCGAGACTTCTGTCATTTATATTAACTATTCAACTTCACTTAGTGTGCACGAAGACTGCGAGATATCGTGCATTCCCAAACAAAAACCAGTAGCATTCCACGTATGGGATGCTACTGGTTTTCTTATTTATTAAGCTTTTACTTAAGTTGTACCTCTATAGACAATATCTATAGGTAACTTAGTATGGATTTTATTTTTTGTTTGTTTATTATTAATCAGATCCAATAACGTCTTTGCTGCTGTTCGACCCATTAATTTTTTATTTTGGTTTACTGTTGTAATATTAGGATAACTGTATTTAGATATTGAAACATTATCGAATCCGACAATTTTAACTTCATCAGGAATTTTAAAGTTATTATCTTTCAAAGCATAAAGTGCTCCTAACGCCAACCAATCATTAATTGCAAATATACCATCAAACTTTATATTTTTTTCAATCAACTTGTTTATAGCATCTTTAGCATAATTAAAATGTGTCTTTTTCAAACTAATAATTAATTCTTCATTTAGATGATTACTTGATTCCTCTATAGCCTTTCGATATCCTTCAAATCTATCTAGATTCGTAGAAGTGTCTTTTTCACTTTTTAAAATGACAATATTTTTACAACCTTTTTCAATAAGTAAACTAGTAGCTTGATAACCACCATCTAAGTTGTCTGATTCAATAATTGCTACCTCATTATTTTCTTTAGGCTTTCTATCTATACAAACCACTGGGATATTTCTTCTTACCGAGGTATGCAAAGTATCATCATAACCAGAAATATAAATTAAACCATCTACACCTTTAGAATCTAAACTAGCTAAATAATCTAATTCTTTTTCTTTTTCACCATTTGAGTTACAAATAAATACTGTATAATTTTCTTCTTCAAAAAAATATTCCTCAATTTCAGAAACTATAGATGCAAAAAACTCATTTTTTATGTCCGGAACGATTACACCAATAGTATTCGTCTGTTTCATTCTCAAACTTTTAGCTACTAAATTCGTTTTATAATTATTATTTTTAATTACTTCTAATACTTTTTTTTCTGTTTCTTTAGAGAATCTACCATTTTGGTTTATAACTCTTGAAACAGTTGCCACGGATACACCGCTTATTTCAGCAATTTCTTTAATGGAAAGGTTTTTCTTATCCAAATTAATTACTCCTCAATTATAAAACTTTTGTATAAGGACTTATATTTTACTTACTTTATAAAGTATATCATTTGTGGAAACGTCCTTATTATCATGCTTCGTTAATTCTAATTTATAATTATCTTTGTTTGTTAACAATATAGGGGTTGAAATATCATAATCTTTACCAATTTGATCTATGTCAAATTTAGCTAATAATTGACCTTTCTTTACTCTTTGTCCCTGTTCTACAAAAGTTTCAAAATACTTTCCATTTAATTCTACTGTATTAATTCCAATATGTGCAAGTATTTCTGCACCGTTATCCAACGTTAGACCATAGGCATGTTTCGTTGGAAATAGCGTTGTCAATTGTCCATCAGCTGGAGCATATATTTCTCCTTTTTCAGGTATGATTGCTATGCCTTCTCCTAACATTCCCTCTGAAAAAACACCATCTTGAATATCTTTCAGTTCTTTTATTTTTCCATTTATCGGACTACATACATCTACAGTTTTGATGGTATTCTCTGATTTTTCATTACTAATATTTTGTGTTTTACTAGTATCTAATTCTTGCTCTTTAAACCCTAACATATAAGTTGCGATAGCACCTACAACGAAACAAATAGCTAAACCAATAACATAGTGAACGAAAGTAGTACCAACAAATGCTGGTAGAGTTGTTAATCCACCAAATACAAATGCATAAGATTTTACGCCCATTCCTCCAATGTATGCGCCACCTACTGCACCACCTATTAATGCACCAATAAATGGTCTTTTCAATTTCATTCCAACACCGTAAATTGCTGGCTCTGTGATACCTGCGAAGAAGATTGAAAGTAAAGCTGATAAACTAAATGATTTCATTTTTTTATTCTTGGATTTTAAAAGTACAGCAAATGCAGCACCTGCGATACCGAAATTAGCGGCACCTGTTAATGGAACAATTTTATCAAATCCCATTGCGCTAATGTTACTTATCATGATTGGATTAACTGCCCATTGTAAACCAAATACAACAAATACATTCCAAATTCCACCAACAATTAATCCAGTAATCCAACCATTAGATTCACTTAGCCAATTAATTAAATTAGCAATTCCTTCTCCAACATACACGCCAAATGGACCAAATAGTCCAACTGTAATAGGAACAATTATAACCAGAGAAATTAGTGGTACAAATATAATTTGGACACTTTTCCAAATATGTTTTTCTAAAAACTTTTCTAAATATGAATATACCCATATAGCTAAAATAGCTGGAATAACAGTAGATGAGTAATTCATTAAAATAATAGGGATTCCCATAAATGAAGTCATCTTCCCGTTACCACTATCACCTAATAAATTGATAAGCTCTGGATGAATTAATGCTGCACCAATAACTGCTGCAATATAAGGATTCACTTTAAATCTTTGCGCAGATGTAAACGCTAACAAAATTGGTAAAAAATAAAAGACAGACATTGAAGCAGCAGTTAAAATAACATACGTACCAGATTTATTGTCTATCCAACCCAATTGTTCTATCAAAAGTAGTATACCTCTTAATATACCAGCACCTGCTAACGCTGGTAATAATGGGGTAAATATACTTGAAATTGTATTAAAAAACCTTGCTACTAAATTACCTTTTTCTTTTTCTGGAGATTCTTCTTTACTCTCATCTAAATTAGAATTATTAATTAATTCATTATATACTTTTGGAACCTCTGTCCCAATAATAACTTGATATTGACCACTTTTACTAAATGCTTGAATAATATCATCTGATTCATTTAAAGCATTTTCATTAACAATTGTTTCATCGCGTAATCTAAAGCGTAATCTAGTTGCACAATGTGTTACAGATGATATATTACTTTCTCCACCTATTTGTTCCAATACAAAATCAGCAATTTCTTTATAATTCATAACATCACCTTCATCTTTAATTTAATTATTACGATCAGACAAAGAAATGTAACAATGTCTAATCATAATAATGCTTCTATTTAGCATAGATAATCACTTTCAATATCTCTAATTGAGTCTATTCTGTTTTGATGTCGTCCACCTTCAAATTCAGCATCTAGCCACTCTTTAACAATCATTTTTGCTAACTCACTTCCAATGACTCGTGAGCCAAATGCTAAGATGTTCGTGTTGTTATGTTCTTTAGACAATTTAGCAGTATAAGGTTCACTGCATACTACAGCCCTTATGCCACTCACTTTATTAGCAGCTATAGAAATCCCTACACCTGTACCACAAATCAATATACCTAAATCCGCCTTTTTCTCGATTACATTAGTTGCAACTTGCTTCCCATAATCAGGATAATTAGTTCTTTCTGAACTATTTGTTCCAATATCAATGACTTCATGACCTAATTCTTCTAAATATGTTTTAATTGTTGGCTTTAATTCAAATCCAACATGATCATTTCCGATAGCAATTTTCATAATTAATTAGCAACCTTTCTTAATTTGTTAATAATCTCGTTATAGGATTCATCTTTCCCAAATAAAGTTGAAGTACCCAAAACAAATCCCTTAACACCTTTTTTATTTAATTCATTTACTTTTTGTGGCGATATTGCACCATCAACAAATACTTCATAATTAAATTTTTTTGAATAATCTTCAGATGTTAAAACATCAATTTTTTCATTTACAAAATCTAAATATTTTTGTCCTGAGAATCCTGGATTAACAGTCATTACCATTACTTTATCCACAATATTTAAAAGTGGTTCAATTGTACTAATAGATGTATCTGGATTTATTGCGATACCAGCTTCAATATTATTATTTTTTATTTTTTCAATCGTTCTAGCTGGATGCATATCTGTTTCAGGATGAAAATAAATAATATCCACATTCTCTTTGACAAATAAATCAATGTATTCTCCCGGATTTTTTATCATTAAATGCACATCAACTATCTTATGAGTCAATTTTCTTATAATATTTAAATCTTGTAGTCCCATGCCAAAATTAGGAACGAATTGACCATCCATGAAATCAATGTGAAATCCATCTACATTAGCATCTTCTAAATCTTTAACTTCTTTTTCTAAATTTTTAAAATCGGCACACATCATAGATGGAAATAATGCTAATTTCAAAATAACCCCTCCTTGTGAGTAAACGATTACTCAAATGATATTTTTTAATAGTTGAGTAATCGTTTACTCAACTATTAAAAGTTAAATAAATACTATCACACTTATTTTTTTATTGCAACATAATCTGATTATATTAAATAGAATAGGAATGTATTTTCTCCTAAAACACCAAAACCAGTAGCATTCCACATATGGGATGCTACTGGTTTATTCTTACAATCTCCAACCTTCTGATTGTGTCTTGATTTGGATGAAGTTCTGATAAGTGCCTGATTGATTCACGAGTGTTTCGTGATCCCCTTTTTGTATGATTTCTCCTTCGTTTAATACGATGATTTCATTGGCATTTTTAATTGTTCCTATTTTATGTGCGATTGTGATAACTGTTTTACCTTTGCTTAATTCATCAATTGCACTTTGTATAAGATGTTCGTTCTCTGGATCAATACTCGCAGTTGCTTCATCTAGTATGATGATTGGTGCGTCTTTTAATATTGCCCTTGCAATAGATATACGTTGTTTTTCTCCACCAGATAAATTATTCCCTTTCTCATTGACCATTGTTTGATAGCCATCCGGTAGTGACATGATGAAGTCATGACAGCATGCTTGTTTCGCAGCTGCGATAACTTCTTCTTTAGTTGCATCTGGCTTACCGTATAAAATGTTATTTTCTATTGTATCATTAAATAAGTAGACTTTTTGAAACACGGCACTAATATGAGACATCAGTGTACTTAGTGTCATATCTCGAATATCGATACCGCCTATTCGAATCGTACCTTCGTCTACATCGTAAAATCTTAACAACAAATTACAGAGGGTAGACTTACCGCTTCCTGACGGTCCAATGATTGCTGTAGATGTTTGCGACCCTACTTTAAAGCTCACATCATTAATCACTTGGTGATCTCCGTACGAGAAGCTGACATGATCAAATTCAATATCAAAGTTATCGATTTCGATATCTCTTCCTGTTTCATCTAATATAGGTGCATTCTTAATTTCTTCAATATCATTTAACGTCATATCAATCATTTCTAACACGTGTGCTGCACTGATTACATTCTCCACACTTTCAAATATTACAAATGAAAAGATTGAAATCATAATGAGTGTTGGTAAATCAATGCTTTGATTAATATATAATAAGCATGCGATTAATACTATGACGATAGAAACAATCTTTAAGCTCAACAAATGTAATAAATTAAACGGTATGTATTGTAATTCAATTTTTGTATTCACGCGTTTACTTTCATCTACTGCTTTGTTAAAACTTTGTAGACTTGTATTTTCCTTTGAGAATGATTTAATAACTTGAATACCTCGAACGACTTCTAGCACTTTTTCAACAAGTTGATTTTGAGCATGATGATAATGAGGTGCGTTTTGGTGGCTTTTCTTTTCTAATAAATGAATACAAAGTAAAGATAGAACTACGCCAATAAGTGCTAATAGTGACACTTCCCAAGATACAACTAAAAGCGACAAAATTAATACAGTAATTAATATATAGCCGTTTACGACAATATCGATCATCTTCATGGCATAATTTTCTAAGAACGTTAAATCTGTTGTAACAACCGTTGCGAGTTCGTTTGTTTGATGGTCTTCAAAATACCCTAGTCTTACATTCTTAAGTTTATCACCAATATTTAAACGTTCTTTCGCGCTCATTTCATAGGCGATACTTTCTTGAAGTCTATTCTTTAAATAAGCTGTCACAAATCTTGCTAATACTAATAAAATCATGATGCCTAACACGCTCATAATTTCATACATTTCAATTTGTTTATGAGATAGCACACGGTTAAACACTTGGGCAGCTAAGAAGATTGGTAAGGCGATAAAAATAGAATTAATAAATGACATTACAAATCCTAAAATCATTCTTGATCTATAAGGTGTCGCCCACTTTAAAATCTTAAATGTAATCTGAAACATGTTAATCCTCCTTTATATTTGAATGCATTACAAATTAAGAAGAGACCCCCCAATCTTTCGCACCGATGTGCATATCCCACATTTGTTTATAGTGACCGTTCATATCCAATAATCTTGCATGGTCACCTTTTTCAAGAATTTGTTGATGACCTAACACAATAATTTGATTTGCTTGTTTAATGGTAGATAATCGATGGGCAATCACAATGAGCGTCTTATTTTGAGTTAAAGCATTTAATGCAGCTTGAATTTTTTGTTCATTATCTGGGTCAACATAAGCTGTCGCTTCATCTAATACAATAATCGGTGCATCTTTCAAGATCATTCTCGCTATTGTGACACGTTGTTTTTCACCGCCCGATAATTTATCACCAACTGAACCTACATTCGTATCATAGCCCTCTGGCAATTTCGTAATAAATTCATGGCATTGCGCTAATTTAGCCGCTTCTTCAACCGCTTCATCCGATGCTTCCGGATTACCTAATTTAATATTTTCTTTAAACGTAAGATTTAATAAGAAGTTATCTTGCCCTACAAAACCAACTAATTCGTTCAGTTTCTTAGGTTCAATATCTTTAATATTTACACCACCGATATCAATTTCTCCGGACGTTACATCCCAGAATCTTGATAATAATTTCGCAATCGTAGACTTACCACTACCAGATGCACCAACAATTGCTGTAAAAGTCTTCTCCGGAATATCAAACGACAAATGATTAAATACTAAGTTATCTTTATCATTTGAATAAGAGAACCCAACATCATTAAATGTGATTTGATGATTTTTAGGTTCTTTAAATGCTTTCGAGATTTCAAGTTCTTCTAAATTCAATACTTGGCGTACTTCAGTAATCGCATATTGGATTGATTTTAATTGATTAACATAATTCGTAAAGTTCTTGATTGGTGCGACAACACCTAAAGACAGTACTAAGCAAATAAAAAATTCTGCATAGTTCAACTGGTCAATTGAAATTAAATACATACCTAGTGGTAGCACACCTAGAAAAGTCGATGGAAGAATACTAGTTCCTAAGTTCATATAGCCCCATGTACTTTTAAACCAATTTAAAGTATGTGTCTTATATGCACTAACAGCATCTTTATATTTTTTATAAGAGTTTTGAGATTGATTAAATGTTTTTATGACTTCTATACCTTCAATGTATTCAACAATTGAGCTGTTCATGTAATTATTCGATGCCATTTGTTCTTCGTAAGTCTCATTATATCCAGACATTATTTTTTTGAAAGCAAAAAATGCGATCGGCACCGTAATCAACATGGCACAAGCCATACGCCAATCGATAATAACGATATAAACAAATATAGAAATAGACAGTAATAAATTACCTACTACTTCTGGAATAATATGCGCTAACGGTAATTCAATCGTTTCTACTTTATCGACAAATAGACTTTTAAGTTCACCAATTTTTTTAGATTCTACTACACCTAAAGGTAAACGCATTAATTTATGTGCCAATTGCTTTCTAATATTAGATAAAATATCATAAGCTGTCACATGCGATAACATCGTCGAACTTCCGAAACAAATAACCTGTATCACATAAGCACCTACTGCGATACTTATATAATAAATAACTTGATTCATCTCTGTATTTCCATCAATCATTAATAGTATGATTTTATATACCGTCCAATAAGGCACTAATCCTGAAAACACACTAATAATAGACAATACAACAGATAAGACAATCTTCCATTTAGCATCTTGTCCAAATATGAGTAATGATTTTATCCAATGTTCATCGGTGTTCATACTTTACTGACTCCTCTCATTGATGCGATTTATACATCGAAGTAATGATTTAATTGATCGATGCCTTGATGATTCAATGCGAACTGATTAATAAGACGGCCATCTCCAAAATGTAAGACATATGTACAAATCTCTAATATCAATGATTTATCATGTGTAATGATAAAGATTTGCTTTCCTTTGTCATGGATGTCATTAATCATTTTCGCGACTTTTTTCATATGATATAAATCAAGCCCTGAAGTAGGTTCATCAAATATAATGATTTCCTTACCACTCAATATTGCCGTAGCAATGGCCATTCTTTGTTTTTCGCCACCAGAAAGTGACAATGGATGTTCATGTTTTTTATCTAACAAATTCATACTTTCTAACATGTCATCAACTTGTGTTTCCGTTACTTGAACATTTAATAGCTGTAATTCTTGTTCCAAGCTTTCCGTAAATAATTGTGTGTTTACATCTTGGAAAACCATATAGCTCTGCTTTAATAATTGTTTCTGTTTAAGTCGCTTCTCGTCATACGTCACATGACCTTTAAAATCCTTCAGCAAACCACATAAACATTTAGCAAAGATTGATTTACCGCTTCCGTTATCGCCAATAATCGCGACTACTTCACCTTTTGGTATGACTATTTCATTCACATCTAATTGTTTCTCTTTACTAAATTTGTCATACGTATAAGTAAAGTTATGCATTTCCATGACATGATCACCAAACTGTGGCTCATGTTGTAATCGATCCTCTTGTCCGTATCGAATACCCATGCTTTCAAGTTCATCACGATCTAGTGATTTAAATGCATCTATTGGATAACGTGCATGTAACGAGCCGTCTTCCATATAAAAGACACGATCTGCCTCATCCATAATATAGTCCAAACGATGTTCAATCAGTACGACCGTTTTACCACGTTCTTTCAAATAACAAATCATTTCTTTTAATTTCTTAATGCTATACATATCTAAATTTGAAGATGGCTCATCTAATACGACAACATCTGGATTAGTAATAAGCACTGTCGCACATGCAATGATTTGTTTTTCGCCACCTGATAACTCAAATATATTGCGATCCAATAAGTGCTCAATCTTAAACTGGTTCATAACTGTTTTTATCTTTTCAATAATGACCGTTTGATCAATACCTTGATTTTCCAAATTAAATGCAAGCTCACTTGTCGTATCAACGTTATAAAATTGTGTCTTCGGATTTTGAAATACACTACCTACCATTTGTGATAATTGATACATCTCAATTTCCGATATATTGCGTCCATCCAAGTAAACATGTCCACTGATGTCTCCATGTTGAACTTTAGGTATTAAGCCATTTATCAATTTAGCAATGGTAGACTTCCCGCTACCTGATTTACCACAGAACACGACTAATTCACCTTGTTTAATTTGAAGTGAGACATTTTGAATAGCTGGTTCTTCTGAAGAAGCATAGTTGAACGTTACATTATCAAATTTAATCATTAAACAACTTCTCCTTAAAATAAATAATCCATAATATCACCATGACAATGAGTAACAATATATCAAGTAGTTTAAATTTCACGACGCATACATTCGTCCGTTTAAAGGGAGAATCAATCCCTCTAGTCATCGCTGTAAAAGAAAGATCATTCCCTATTTGAACAACAGATATAATAAGCGGAATCATTCTATATTCAATCATTTTAAAAAAATGATTCGAAAAGTTTATACCTCGCATTTTCATAGCATAATTAATATTTCGATATTCCTCAGCAATCGTCGGGAAAAATCTAAAAATCACAGATATTGGAATGATGATATTTCTAGGTAATTTCATTTTTTCCATAGCTGCTATAAATTCACTTACTTTTGTAGAGAATAACGTGTAATAGCCAACGATAAACCCAGGAAACATATTCATAAAGATTCCAACAAATGCGAGCAGAATAAATTTAATCATGCCTTCTGCATAAGGGATAACCCAATATTGAATGCCTATCAGCACCAAAAAAGTAACTGCACATTTAATAAACAAACTGATCTTATGAATAGATAATAATAATGCAAGTGAAAATAACGTTAAACATACTCTTAAAATACTTTGTGAACTACCACTTGATATTAAAATCGTACTTATCGTAATCGTTAAAGCGATCTTAGTTCTAGGGTCTAACTTTGCGACAATGTTCCTATGATCTTTTAAAGAACCAACAACCGTCTTCACACAAGTCCCGCCTTTTTAAAATGTTTACTAAACATTTTCTTGCCTAACCAAGCACCAATAAGACCACCAATCACTGTTAAAATAAACATCACAGGTAATGTCCATAAAGGTGTAATAGATTCTAATACATCAACGTAATCTTGACCGTAAGACTTCCCGATCTCTTTAAAGTATTGATCTCTTGCAATAAACATTCTTACGACAAATCCCATCATCCATAACGAGAAAATAGCATAGCCCCAAGCAATAGATTTCCACTCTTTATATCCACCAGATTTCATAATGAAGTCACCAATCAAACCAAAGATAATGCCAAACGGAATCATAATTAAGCCACTGCCCATCACTGTAAAAGCAATACCTAAAATCGTTCCAGACAATGTCACCATGCCAAATTTATCTGTCTTCATAACATATAAAATAAACGGAATACCGCATACAATCGCACAAATGAATCCTACAAACGGTATTAAAAATGGTATGTAACCAATCATAAACGTAACAAAGAACACTACTAAATATATCGCTGTAAAAATACCTACTGTAATTAAATCTTTAACTGATAATTTATTCATAATCTAACTCCCCGTCTGTTAAAATTTTGAATCTATAAGCATAATCATTACGATTTAAAAAATAAATAATTCACCTCTTTTTATATAACATTTCATTACTACAATGAATATATTTATCTTTTTAATGTTAATATTACTTTTTTATAGAAACTTACAATAATATGATAACCTAGTTGATAATCATTATCAATGACATTATGTAAAGAATTTACAGTAGGATAAGACTTTCTATCCATAAAAAAACAGAAGCCTCTTATCGAGACTTCTGTCATTTAATCAATATATTCAACTTCATTTAGTGTGCTGTTTGTCCGCCGTCTGCGAGATAAACTTGTGCTGTCATGAATTTGGCTGCGTCTGAAGATAGGAATAATACCATTTCTGCGATATCTTCAGGTTGTGCTGCTTTAGCCATTGGGACGCCTGATATCATTTGTTGCCATTTCTCTGGATCGTCTTTCCAAGATTTTGTCATTTCTGTTTCTGTTAGTCCTGGAGCAATTGCATTAATTCTAACGCCACTTTCACCGTAATCGAATCCTGCTGATTTTGTCATACCTACTACAGCATGTTTAGCTGCAACATATGGTCCCATTTCAGGGTCTGCAATCAATCCAGCTACAGAAGCTGTGTTTACAATTGTTCCACCGTTTTCAAGCATTTGTGGAATTTCATATTTCATAGATAAGAAGACACCTTTAACGTCTACATCTAATACTTTATCAAAAGTTTCAACATCGATATCAGCAAATTTATTTGGTTTATTTAGAATACCCGCATTATTAAATGCATGATCTAAACTGCCAAATGTTTCAACTGCTTTATCGACTAAATTTTTCACTTGGTCAGGTTGTGAAACATCTGTTTTTACGAAAATGGCATTACTATTTTTGTCTTTGATTTCTTGAACCGTTTGTTCAGAACGTTCATCGACATCACCAATTACAATATTGGCACCATTTTCAGCAAATTTTAAAGCAGTAGCCTTACCAATACCCGAAGACGCACCCGTAATTAGAACCGTTTTGCCTTCAAATTCACTATACTTAATCATCCGAATCACTCCTATAATATTTATACTTATATCATATCAAGTAATTTTACATAATTGTTGCAAAGTAACTCGGGTGAAATATGAATTTTTCTAAATTATTTATTTTAAATCTTTATCTCTTAATTAATGGAAAAATATTGCCTGGGAAATGAATTGAAGTTGTATTATTTTTTATTTTTTAAATCTAATAAATATCTATAATAAGCCACTCTCACTTCAGAATCTCTAGCATAGAAGAAATGCTGTCCTGGGAACGTATTAACCTCAAACAGCCATATTTTTCCGTCAGGTTCTATACCAATATCTATACCTAATGCATCAATATCGAAATTATAAAGCTTCTCAAAATTGAGCGGAATCGTTTTACATAAATTATTGAGTTCAATCCTTATATCTTTCCAATTCTTCTCGAAATTATGTTCTAAAAATGGTGTTAACATTGCTACACCACCGCCTTGACTTACATTTGATGTGATATTTTTACCTACACCTATGCGTGGATAGATTTCAACTTTTTCCCATTGACCTTTTTGATTTTTTCTCACATGAAGTCGAATATCAAATGGGTTATTTTCAATTGTTTGTGATTTTATGAAAGGTTGCGCAACGTACTTCTCTTCGCTTATATTCTCATTATAAAAAGTTTGTAGCTCATCAATTTCAATTGTCCAACTTTTATCATCGTTTAGAACATCGATTTTTTCATCGCTTTGATTCAGAACAAATATATTTCTACCTTTACTGCCAAGAGTCGGCTTTAATACAATTTTTTTATACTTTTGTAGATGATTTTTTAAATCATCATAAGAAGCCACTTCATCAGTTGGAATAATTAAATCTTCAAATCTTTTACTTTCTTGCATCTTATTAAAAATAAATGATTTAGACCCTAAACCTGGTGTTGTAAATATAGCTTTCTTCTTTAAAGCTTTAAATATTTCAGGATATTTTCGTTTATCCATCGGTACATTATCCACTATATCAGGAAATTCTGTACGCTTTTTTACCCATTGTCCATCTTCAAAAAACAAACCATCAATTGTCTCATTTTCAAGATCAACATCATCATAAGTAAATACAAAAAAGTCTATATTATAAAAATTACTTATATATGTTAGTGTTCTTCCAAGCACACCTTTTTTATGCTTTTCTCGTAATAATCCTACTTTCATAAACAAAATCCTCTCTTATTTAATTTTTATTTCAAATGCTCGATTTTCCCAGTCTGTTTCAATATATTCTTTACCTTCAGCAATAAATTCTACTATTTCTTTAAATTGTTCATCATTCACATAATCAGGACACCAAAAAGTATCCAAATTATTTGCGTAGAATGGCACTAATCTAAGTTTAATTTCATCATTTTCAAGAAACTTCAATTTTGTTAAGAAACCATATGGTAATGCATCATGTTTATCAAATTCACCGTTACTATTAAAAATCCCATTTCCCATACTATAAACAATCACTGTGTTGTTATACCTTCTTAATTTTTGAATCGTATGAGGACCGTGTCCAAGTATTAAATCGCAACCACTATGAATTAATTGTTCTGCATTCTCAACTTGATACGGTAAAATTTGTTTAAAATCAACGCCCCAATGTGGTTGTACGATGATAAAACAATTAGGATCTTCTTGTTTCTTTCTTCGAATTTCTTCATTTATTAAATATAATGGTGCCACACCTGCATCATGACCAATAGCGTAAAAATCAAATTTACGATATGCAATTTTGCGATACCAATAGCCATTATAAATATATACATTTCTATTATTTATATTTAAATGTATCGGTGCTAAAGCTTCTTTAGAGTTCAGACCAGCACCAAATACTTTTAAATCGTTATTTTTAAAGCCTTCAATAGTCTGTTTTAAACGATTAAGTCCGAAATCCATCGCATGATTGTTTCCTAAAGAAACAGCATTTAAATTTAATGACTTTAATGCATTTAATGTTTTCTCTTCATTTGCCCATAATAAAAATGGTTTCGCACCTTCTAAATTTGATACTTCACCTTCTTCAGTAAATACTGCTTCAAAATTGATAATGTTATATCCATTTGGATTAAAGAATGTCTTTAAATGCTTCAATGAATGATCATAACCATAACGCATTAATGCATCTTCTTGATTGCGTTTTTTTCGACGTTCTGTATAAAATTCTCCAAAGTATGTATCACCTAAAAAATTAATTTCTTTTTCACCTGTGAATGTTTCAACTTCTAATTTAGGCGCTTTAATATCGAATTGAATTTCGTCCATTGCTTCTTTCAGTAAGAAATCTCTATGAAACGCGTTATCTGCACCCATTACAGCTAGTAACACACGCTCATTATTAATGTTAGTTAAGACAATCCCACTATTATCATGTGACCCAAATAAGTAGTTGCATACGACACGATCATCAGTATCTATGAAACTTGGATTTTCATAAACAGTGCCACGATAATCAACTAATGAACTATTATATAATTTAAAATCTTTTTCATATTGGCCAAACATTTTTTCTCCAATCTTCAAAAGATCTTCTATCGTATAAGATTGAGGCTTATTTTTCATCTTTCTACCACTAATATTTATAGCAACCTGCTTTTCTAAATCATACTCATCTCGCTTCACTTTCACTTTGATAGCAGGATTATTTCTAGTAGGATCTAGATGTTCTGCGATAGCCAATACAGCTGCATTACAATTAAGATTAATGACTAATTGTAATAACTTATATATCGTAATTTCTTTCCCTTCTTCTAAAAACACTTTATCTTTTCTAGAAGTTTTAGAAATAAATTCACTAATTTTCACACTTGCTTGTAGTTTAATCTTTTTATATTTAAGCAAATCTAAAACATAATTTAAAAATAGAGCATTACCCAGTCCATAATCATTTTTGTCTTTATTGCCCTTATCATATAGTACTTTTTTATCATTTAGACGCATCGCCACGACTTTATAATTATTCATACACTTAACTCCTTCATAAATAAAATTAATAGAAAGAATCTATAATCACTTTTTGAACTTACTAAATTGAATAGTGTAAAAGATAAAGAATTTAAATTAAATATACCAAATAAAAATAACATTACACTGCTTTCATGTTAATCCTCTTTTAAGCATTTTTACATTTACATTTTATTACAATTATTAGCCCTTTACTATATTAATTAAATGTTATTTTACGAACTAAAATGTCCGGATATTGTTTTGTTTTAATAATATTTTACATTTTATATATATTAAAAATTTTCTCTATCCTCATAATATTCACTTTTTCAGCTTGCACATTTAATATAATAATTATATAAACTTTATATACCAATATAAATAAATAAAAATAGAAGTGAATTTTGAATAAAGTTGAAAAATGGACTTATAATGTCCATTTAAATATATATATTATACATCAGGAGTTGATTAAGTTGGACAAAGCCACTCGTGTATTATCATTACTCACGCGTCTATTAAACGGGGATGTTGTGAACAAGTCAGAGTTTAGCAATATTGCTAATGTTGGAGAAAAATCGATACAAAGGGATATTAATGATTTAAATATGTTTTTCTATGAGAGTGATTATTGGAATAACAAGAATACTAAAATCGTTTATAGTCGTTCCCTAGATGGATACGTTCTTTCAAATGGTTCATATTCAGCCGATAGCTTAGCACTGTTAAGTCTATTAATTAAAATCAAAAGCTTAACACCTATGTTGCACAAAAGTGTTTATAACCTTTTCTTAGATAATATTTCGCTTAACCGTATTGAAGATAAATACATTCTAAAAAGTGTTTTGAATCACTTTAATTTACGTTCCGAACCACTACCAGGTATTCATTTAATGAATTTGCAAGAATGTATTACGAAAGGGTTAAAAGTTCGTATTGAATTAGATGAAAAGTTGGTTGTAAAGCCATTGTCTCTTATGTATATGCACTATGATTACTGGTTAACTTATGAGTATGAAGCTAAAATTCATACCGTTAAAGTTCAAGATATTAAATCAGTATATATTTTAGAAGCTTCTACATATGAAAATGTACCCAACTTACAACCTGTTAAATTTGAAATAGACGTATCTATTTGGGATCAGTTTAAACAGCAATTTTCAATCAAAGAAATCTTAGAATACAAAGATAATAAAATTATCGTCTTAGTATCATGTACAGAACTAGACTCCTATTACATAGCATATCAACTAGCACCACTCGCACGCATGTTAGGTCCACAAGCTTATATCGATGCCTTTATAAACCGTTTAGACAAAATAAAACACACATACAAAGGAGAATGATTTATGAAGAATTTATTAGGCGTTTGTTTAGTATTAGTTCTATTATTAGCAGCATGCGGAAAGAATGTAGACGGTACATATTCGAATAAAGACATTAGTATTACAGCAAATAGCGAGACTGGAGAAGCAACATTACATATGGATGCACTAGAATCAGGCGGACTATTTGGCATAGGTGCAAATGACGGGAACATTGACGGAAAAGTCAACTCAGATGATAAAGTCATGACATTTAAAACAGAAGACGGTCAAGATTTACAACTTAACTATAAAGTCAAAGGAGACAAACTCATCATTGATAGTCCAGGGAATGGCGATGAAGAAGTAGAGTTGACTAAAGAATAGGAGTAGAGAATATAAATGGACATATTCAAAAAATATTTTAATACACCGAAAGTACCTATTACTTTTTACTACACACCTTATATCTATGTATTCTTGACGAAGTTTATTTATATGACGTTTGATGGCTCGTATAGCTTAATGAGTTGGATTTACAATATAATACTGTTTCTTCTAGGTAGCTATACTTTCGCATGGATGAGTGATTACGTCTTACAATTTAAAAGTAATGTTTTTCTAAGGTACTTCTTTATGAGAAGCGTCATTTTTAGAAGAGACTTCGGTACGCTTGCTCGAATGTCGTATGATTATAATCGTCAAACAATGCCTACTAGTAAATTACATGTTCAAGGCAATAAATGGACTTGGCGTGAAGCTCATGAAACTTATATCAAACGTGTTTTCTTTGGATTTATTATAAATATAATTGCTAAGTATATTTTAGCTTGGATGTTTTTATTCGTATTTACGATTTCAATATTCCTACATCCTATCGTTATGAAGAAATACTACAAAAGAATTAAAGAATTAGAAGATATTGAACCTTGGGAAGAGGTATAAAGGTGTTTGACGATAGAGGTAAAATCTTTGGTTATGTACACAGACCCGTGGAAGAAGAAACGCCATGTGGTTGTATTTTAGGAATGTTAGGTACATTTACATTTTTAATGTTTTTAGGCGCACTTAGTGCACTAGGCGGTGATACTGAAGCTGCAAATTGGTTTAAAGACATTGGTGCTGGATTATATAAAATCTATCGAGTCATATTTACGCCAATATTCCTTATCATGTCATTCTTTATAGTGAAGTACATTTTCATTTCATCACTATATTTGGGAGAAAAATTCTACAAAGAAACGCCAACAAAATCCCGAAAAATGATAATCACTATCATAATGACATGTATTATAACTATATTTTTATTATATAAACTCGCAATGTTCATACGTTTAATTTAACTAGAACACCGAATTAATAACTTAAATGGGAGATTTAACATGAAAAAATTATTAAGCATATGTTTAGGGTTGATTATTTTATTGGCTGCTTGCGGATCTGATAGTAAAAATGATGAAAAGTCTAAAGAAAATAACACTTCTAATTCACAGCATGAAAAGAAAAATAATTCGGAATCAAATAGTAAAGTCAGCAGTATAGATAAAGAACTGGAAAAGGAACTGCAAGAAAATGAAAACAAAGTAGATGCATCTTCAGAAGACGATGAAGATGAAGAATTCAACAAATTTGAATATGATCTAAATTATGTAGTATCTAAGAAAGAAAAAGATCAATTGGAAAAATTGTTATATAAAGACACGAATGCTTATGGAAAGATTACTGACATTGACCACATATGGCAATATGGTCAAGAAGACAGACATGATCAAACATTCACTATTGATGGACAGAGTATTATTTATGACGGGAAAAATAAAGATTTATTTAAAGACAAGGAGAGTGAAATGTATCAGGTTAAAAAAATCGATGATCATTCTGTTGAAGGTGTTATAGCAAAAACACCAGAATCAAAACTTCATGAAGTAAGTAACCCTGTACTTAAAAATAGTAAACTGATAATAACGTATATTGACGATAATACAATCAAAATTAAAAAAGATGACTACCCAGAAGAAACGTTACATGCATCTATTAATAATGACGGAGAATAAATGATACATTATTGCCTGGGAAATCACATAAATGACTAAGATAGAATCTTTTATATGATGATAAACAACCTGAACTTATTTACTGAAGTTCAGGTTGTTTTATTTTAACCTACTATAATTTGGAAAATTTAGGGTTTATTACAACATACTCTTTTTGCTAAAATAGTTATACATAATATAGATAACTTTATTCTTTTTATTTTAGGTAACTCACTCAAACAAAGGAGGATTATTCAATATGAAGAAATTAATGGTCGTAACAAGTATTTTAGTACTATTATGTGCTGCGTGTAGTAGTGATAAAGAAAAATCAACTGCTCATCAAAAGGATGAAAGTACTAAAACTGAAAGTAAGCAGAATGATAGTTCTAAAAATGAGCGTACGCAAAAAGATAAAGACAACTCTAAGTCTGATTCACAAGAAAATGAAAATGACCAATCAAAGAATGAAAATAAAGCTCATGAAGATAAACCTAAACAAGTTGAAAATGTAAAATCAGATGTTAATGAAGTTTCAGATAAGACAAAGTTAGCTTTAGCCTTTTTTGCTGATAAAGATGGAGAATATATCGTAACGAAAGATGAAGTATTAACTGGTGTTTTTGAACAATTTTCTCAAGGTGAAAAACAAAAAAAGAAACTACATAAACTATTGTTAATAGAAGAAAAAAATATCCAAGACGCACCAAATGGTATGAAATTCTATACTGTATACCCAGCCAAAGGTAGCTTTGCAACTGTAGTTGGTTTGAGTAAAGATAAATTGTATGTCGGTGGAACTCAAGCTGTATTAATATACAAAGATTTATTAAAAACAGGTAATGAATATAACCTACAAGACTTATACGATAAAAATAAAAATTATACGTCACTTGAAGAAGTCGCAAATAAAATTGAAATAAAGAAAGAACATCCAGACCATAAAACAATAGAAGCGTTTGAAGATCAAGAAAACCCAGGAACAGAAGCACACTTTAGATCACAAGTGTATGGCATGATTTCTGATTTTGAAGGAGAACCAATAGGAAAAAGTAAATATTTAATAGATATCGTGAGAAAGGACGATAACGGTAATTGGTACGTAAACTATCGTAATGAACACGGTGAAATACTTGGTACATACACAACGAAAGGCGAAGATATCGTAAAAAAAGATGCTGAAGGCAATATTATTGAGCAAAAACATATAGAAAATAGACATCAATAAACGGAAGAAAATACAATTTTGTACGACATTAAAATAACTACGCTACTTAAAAATAGTCTCTTAAGTCATTATTGAAGGAGTAGATAATGTGATTAGAAAATTTGAAGATAGTGATTTTAAAAATGTTGTGAATTTTATATATTCAAATAATAAACATTCAAAAAGTAAAATAGGTTATGCTGGAATTGTTAAAGATGAGATAGAAGAAACACTTAAGCAAGATTTTTCTGATTTAGCGTTACATGAATCGATTTTTTTACAAACTGAAAATGAAGAAATAAAAGTCTTATTTGCTTTAGATGTGGACAAAGAAAGTCAAAATGTAGAAGTATGGGGTCCTTATTATAATGATAAAACTTCAATAGAAGATATAGATAAAGTTTGGCAGTATATATTACATTCTAATTTTAAAGGTTATAAATTTTTATTTTTTATTAATAAAGAAAACGAAATGGGAATAAACTTTGTTGATCAATATTTAAAATCTGATAGACAAGGTGAACATGTAGATTTAGTTTATAAATTAGACGATAAGATAGATATGTATGAGAATACTAAAACTGTTAAAGTTGTAGAGAAAGAATACAGTGAAAATATAATATCTATCCATAATACATTATTTAAAGATAGTTATTATAACGGTGAAAAGTTGTTTTCAAATTTAAAAAAAGAGGAAGTAAAAATATACATTTTAGAACATGATGATTTTGGAGATATAGGATACTTATATTGTGAAAAATCTGATGAAGACCAAGAAATTTATATTGATTATATTGGTATAGATTTAAAGTATCAAGGTAAATATTATAGCAAAGAATTGTTATATCATTTATTAAAATCAGTTGATAGAAATAAATATAAATACATTAGAACATGTGTGAATAGTGATAATAATAAAGCCTTAAATATGTTTAAAAAGCTTAATTTTAATATAGAGGATTCAAATATATCATATACAATTAGGCCATATTAATATACAAATAATGTTAGTAACGACAAGTAATAGTTGCAAGTGCTATTGCATTAGGCTTAACAACATTATCAAATAACCTAAAAGTATAGTGTGCATCACTTAATCGATTCAATTAATATTATGGAGGTACGTCATTGTGCTAAAGTTTGATAAAAAAAAGAATGGTTTTTTGAAGTGGTTTTTGTTCACTATACAAATGATTTTAGCAATATTTTTAGCATTTTTTGCTTATAAACAAATGAATCAAGATCATTTAGATACTTCGTTTACTATCTTTACAGTACTTTTTTTAATCTTTGTATTTTGGAATACTAAACATTATCACACTGATTAAATAAAACAATAAATTTTAGTAGTCTAAGTGAAGTTAAGGAGGAACGATTATGAAAAAAGAGAACAGTTTAAATAATGATTTTACTATGGCAACGGTGTTAAATATTATTCTTCTATTCGCTATAATTTTTACAATGCCAATAGAGAGTTTAACTTTGTCTATCGTATTAGCTATAATAGCAGGAGTGAATGCGATATATTTACTTGTTAAAGTTTTAAAAATGAAAAATAAATATCAATAAACAACAACTCAAAAACACCCTAGTTCATTAGGGTGTTTTTTGAACTTATTTTTTTCTCTTAGGTGGACTATTTAATAAAAATAAAGAAACGATGCTTACTGAAATCCCTAAACAGAAAGAATAAATAATAATCCCAAGAGTACTTTCTGGGTAAGGGAAAATATATCTAAACGTACAAATGATTAAAAATGAAATTAATCCTATTTTAAATATGTATATGATTCTATCCATATTCATCACCTATTCCTTCTTATTTTTAGCCATCATTATAGTTGGTAATACTATACAAAAAATAAGAACAATTACAAAAACACCAACATTCATAAGAGTTCCTCCTCTATTCATGATTTAATACATACTTAATTACATCAACATTATAACCATAACGTAATAAAACTAAATCTTTAGTCTTTAAATCAGGTGCTAAATGCTCTTGCAAAGCATCGATAGACTGTTTGATCAATAATAACCTAGACTCTAATTCCTCATTATTCATTAATTCTTAGACCTCCTGACCTTTTATATTTTTCGAATTAGCTCCCTTTTTTCAAAAGTTTCTTTTCTTCTCAGCTTAGTGTGCCTTTTTCTTTGATTCTTCGTCTTCACCAAATAGAAATCCTAATCCTATAACAAAAGTGATTGTGTTTAAAAGAACTAATATAAATGCTAAGAATTTTTTCATGATATTAAATTCCTCCTATTTGTTTTATAAAGCAGTTTAATTCCGTGACATCGTATCTATACTTGTATTATTTCTTCGCCATAATAATACACCTAGTATCACAATACTTCCTATATATAATGTCATTATTCCAACAAGTGCAACAAGCCCTGGTAATTGTTCACGAAAGATAATGAGTGATTCACTATTACCCGGGAAAATATTTCTCATTGCTTCTAAATATACAATGTGGAAAAACATATTTGCCCATAGTGATTGTGCATACTCTCTATACAATTGCAGTGCAATGCCAAACGTGAAAATGATGATAATATAACTTAAATCTAGCTGCCCTTTTTCGCCAAAAAAGATTGGCGTAAGCAATTGTGCTAGACAAGCTATGATTAGAAAACATATAGGCTGTATGATTAAAGTATTTTTAAATGACATCTTATTTTTCAACTCATTCAAAATTAATCCCCTTATAAAGACTTCTTCAGGAAATGCTTCATATAAAATTGCAAAGACGATATTAAAAAGAAAACTTAACCATACTCTACTATTTAAATTTATATGTATTTGATCATACATACCAGCTAACCCAGTCACAATAAATACCAATAACATTAAGATAAGTGGCAGACATATTGCGATAACAAATGACTTGTTTATTATAGGTACTTCTAAATTCAAATCAGATATTATATTTGGACGCTTTCTTTTAATTAAGATAAGTGTTATAACTGTTCCTATCGTAAATATTAGTCCACTTAAAAGCTGCTGAATTTTGTTTGGTATGTGGATGGCATGTTGTAAATATGTACTAAATACCGCTGAAAAAATTAATATTCCAGTACACAATGATATGTATAATATGATTCTTAACATACTAAAACTTCTATGTTCCAAAACATTCACCTCTCCATTGATATTTATATTAAAAAGTACTCTTAATTTTCATCCTCATTATTTGGAAAAATTAAATTTAAAAGCCCTCTCTCTCATATAATCCACCTTTATCTATTTTTTACAAATGTTTCTTTATTCATTTTTTATTTTATCAAACTACAGATTCATATTCTAATTTATGTCTAATAACAAAAGTATTTATAATATAAAAAGTGGCATTAAAAAATATTCTAATATAAAAATAATCAAAAAATAAAGTATTGAGTGTAAAAAGACATCTATGGTAGCATTACATTGTAAAAAATCATTTAATATTTATATGTTATATAGGAGATGAAAAAAATGAAAAAATTATTAATTCCTATACTATTGTTCGCCTTAATTTTATCAGCTTGTGGAAGTACAAAAGATAAAATTCAAGGTAATTGGGAGGATACTAAAAATGAAGGTTATCAAGTAGAAATAAAGGACAATGTTTTTGAAATTACACAAAGTGGTCTAACTTTAAAAGGTAAAATTGAAGAAGATAAAGATGGCAATTTAAAAGCGGATATTGATGGAGAAAAAGCTAAAGTAGATTATCAAGACGATAAGCTCATTATTGATAATATGAAGTTCAAAAAAATCGATTAGTGAAATGGAGATTATTGAATTGTTAATTGTGGATTTCTTTACAAATGATTTATATGGGTTTTATAACATCATTATTGTTCTTCTAATTATTATAGTAATACTTACTATAATAGCTTTTAAATTTTTGAAGTTTTTATACCAAATTAATAAAGAAATGAATTTCAATGAGAATGACGAACTTAATGAAACATTTAATGAACAATTTGAAGATGTGGAACCTCCTAGTGAATCAGCTGTTGATAAAAAAGTAGTGGAAGTATTAAGAGGGTACTCAGAAATTGATAGTCTTAAAGGGCTAAAAACTTTTAACGGATATGATGCTTATGATTTAGTAAAATCAATTAATGATTTTATATATAACAGTGATAAATTAGGAAATCAATTAAAAAATATCATTAATGACCCTATACCAATCGATTTAAACGTAAGTACACATTATTGTAACTGTGAAATAACCGATTTAAAATCCGGTGACTGTAAAGTAAGTATAAATTATACTAACTATTTTCAAATGAATGTAAACGATTTTTATTCTATCAATAGTTTTAATGACTTAGAAAAATATATTAAAGGCAATCTTATTTTGCATAGTGAAGCATATTAACATGGGGGACTTTAGGATGAAGAAAATATTAACAATAATTGGATTATTAGTATTTACATTAGCTGGTTGCGGAAAGGCTACTGAGGAAAAAGAAGTCAAATTCAGCGATGTTATGAATGACAAAAAAGAAACTATATCTTACTTAGTGGAAAATAGTTCTGACGATTCAGCAGAGTTAGGAAAAGACTCTAAAATTACAAAATTCATAGTAAGTAAAGACGGTAAAATTGCAGTATATAGGGATTATAGCGATGAAGATTCTGATAGCTATGAGTATGCTACTGATGTAGGAAAAATGATAAAAATGGATGACGATAAAAAACTTGATTATATTAAAAAAATGGATAAAAAAAGCTTTAATGTAGAAAAAGATTATAAAATAAAGGAAACTAAAGATAAAATTGAATCTGTCGAAGATAGCCTAGATAATGCTAAAAAAAGAGCTAAAGAAGATGATTATGATCCTGAAAGATATGAAATTGAAGGCGTACCAGAAGTTGAATTTTACTCCAAACAACTTACTAATTTAACAAAGGAATTAAAGAAAATATCAAATATTAAATATAAAGAACCTACTTTTAATAAATTAAAAATAAATATAACAACTGATGGTTCAGGAAATAATACGAAATCCGAATTTATAAATATTGGTTCTCAAACATTTGATGAAGATAGCAAAAATGGTATTTATAGATATTCAAAGGAATCTTCTAAGAACTATGGAGTAAATTTATCAAACGTTGTTAGCCCTACTGAAATATATGACAAAAAAATAGCAGGATTAAGTAACATTGATTTAATTGAAGAAGATAATGATTATGATGAACCAGCATATAGTGACTATGAGTACCTAATAACAGAAGTTGGAGATAAAACACAAAAATTCAAATTAGATCAACCAGATGATAAAGGTGTTAAAGAAAAATAAATACTTCTAATAATCCTGAACACTGATAGTTGTGTTCAGGATATTTTTATAGAGATATGTATTATGAGTAAATCCGAAAATTTTAAAAGATATTCTTTTTAAAATAGGTTTACACTTTTTAAGACTTATGGTTAATATAGGTAATATAGGAAAAAAAAGGAGAAAGAATATGAAATATTTCGACTTTACATTTAGTTTTAGCATATCAATGATTTTATATTTTGTAGCAGTAATGGTTGGTTTTCAGGAAGGTTATATAAGTTTATTACTATTTGCAATTCCAACTCTTTTATTAACGGTCTCATTGTTTATACTAGGAGGATATTATCGATTAGATGATAAAAATAAGTAAACTAACAAACTATTAAAAATTCAAAAATCTTATTTGGGTGTGGTACGAGATGATCGAGTTATTGGTTGTAATGGGTATTATTTTAATCAATATCATTTATGATGTAATTGTCTATGTGACACATAACGATATTTCATATATGATACTCCTTATCTTATTTAGCTTAGGTTTATATTTAAGCTATCAAACTCATGAGAGTAAAAGACATAAAACACGAAGACAAAGGGTTAAAGAATTATACTTAAATATCATGATAATCATGAGTATATCTTTAGGTGATATTCTGTTAGATGCAGCTGGTTGGGCAAATATTTATACAACGATAATTTATTATTTTGTCATAGTTGGCGTTATTATTCTTTATGTAAATAGAAGAAATGCTCAAATACACGATAGGCGTGACAAATAACATTATAAATTTTAATAGAAAATGTAAGTTAGTAGATATTAAAAATGAACAAAAAAAGAAGACAAGATAGGATAGACATAGAAATAAAAGTTTTCAACTTAATGTCAGCAATACTTAGTCTAATAAGTACTATCCTAAATCTTATCTTCTCACACAATTAAATCATTAGAGGGTCGCACCCTTCCTAATCTTATCTAATCATAACATAACACGAGGTGATCAATATGAAAAGTACCATGTTTCAATACTACACATCTATAGTAATTTTAATAGCAAGTGCTATTGTACTAGGCTTAACAATATACAACATTATCAAATAATTAACTTAATAACACTATTAACAAATTCTATACTTATATTTAGGTGATACAAGATGGTCGAGATATTGGTTGTAATGGGGATTATTTTGATTAATGTTATTTATGATGTAATTGTCTATATGACGCATAATAACATTTCATATATGATATGTTTATTTGCCTACAGTGTTGGTTTATATTTAAGATATCAATTTCATGAGAGTCAAATACATAAAACACGAAGACAAAGGATTAAAGATTTATTTATAAATCTCTCAATATACATGAGTATGACTTTAGGTTTTATACTGCTAAACGCAGCTGATTGGGCAAATACTTATACAATGCTTATCTATTGTTTTGTTGTAATTGGCGTTATTATTCTTTATATAAATAGAAGAAATACTCAAGTACGCAAAAGCCGTGACAAATGACGTCACGGCTTTTTTGTCGTCTTGATATTTAGGTGTTTTCACTAATAATTGGGCAAAATGATTGGGTTCATATATAATGAGTCCTAATATTATTTGAAATAAATTAACCTAACATTATCTAGATTAAGCCCAAAACGAAGGAGTTCTTTTATGATTATTCGAGAGATGAAACAAGAAGATAACGCAAAAGTAAAAGAAATTATACAAGATTCATTAGAATCACTTGGCCTTGCGATTCCTGGGTCTGCTTATTATGATCCTCAACTTAACGATCTTCATCAATATTATACGAATTTAAAACATGCGAACTATTGGGTAGCTGAAATTGACGGAGAAATTGTTGGTGGCGTTGGGATAGCACCGTTTAACGAACATGATAAAATTTGCGAATTACAAAAGTTATATTTAATTCCAAAAGCACAAGGACTAGGACTTTCTAAGAAACTTATGGAAACAGCACTATCCTTTGCCTTTGAACATTATGAACATTGTTATTTAGAAACAATGCATGAACTAAAAGCAGCATGTATCCTATATGAGAAATTTGGATTTACACTATTAAACGAACCACTCCCAGGTTCTGACCACTCAGATATGAATGCGTGGTATATAAAGTCTAAAGAAGATTAGTAAAAGCCATGACAAATTACGTCGTGGCTTTTATTAATTCTCTTCTCAGCAACAATACTTTCTATACACCCTTGTCATTACCTTCAAAAATATGTAAATTAAATATAAGTATCATTTTACACTAGAAGTAATACATATTATTTTAGAAAGTAGGTAAATGCCTTATGAGAAAATTATTCAATTTCATCATGACGATTATTGCGTTCTTATTATTAGCGTGTTTACCAGCTTTATTTGATGATCAACGTTTTAGTTTCTTGAATTATCTTAATGCATTGAAGTCGACGTTTTTATACATATTTCATCCTCAAGATATTATATTTACAAATAAAATATCACATGTTGAACGTAGTTTATTTCCATTCTTTATTGAACCTTGGATAAATACTATTGTGATTTTGTTTGCTGCGCTATTGTTAGCTTTTATCGTATCTTTATTATTTACATACATTCTATATGTTAATGATCATATTAAAAAATGGTATTTAAAAATTAATACAGTTCTATCTATTATTCCGGATATTTTTTACATACCTTTTTCTATTTCATTGGTGATATTATTTTATCGATATACAGATATTCTATTGTTTAATGTAGCGAATAGTTCCGAAGATAAAGCTTTAATATTCCCTATTTTGGTGCTATCGATTATACCTTTAGTGAGTAGTGTGACATTTTTAAGTAGTATTCTAGATGATGTATCTCGTGCAGATTATATTGAATTTTCTAGAGCGAAAGGTTTATCAAATATAGAGTTATATTTTAAACACATATTAAGGAATTTGTTTGCATCATATCTAATCAATTTTAAACACATTATTTGGATCACGCTTTCAAGTTTATTACTTTTGGAAAGAATCTTTAACATGCACGGTTTGTCATCATTTATATTTGATTATGGCTCTCCAGAAGTATTATTTGTCACGTTTATATTGATTTATGTACCTGTATCTCTCGCCATATTTATGAGTCATAAAGTATTATTTGCCTTCACTGGCGTACGGGGAGGGTTATCATGAAGAAATTTTATATACTATTAACGTTACTTATCTTACCTACGCTAGTTGGTGTGATTTATTTTGATTTACTCAACATCACGCCTAAACCTATGAACTTTCTATACAATTCTAATGGGGATATTATGAAAAGTTCTCCATTTGCACCTAGCTTTAAAGCATTGTTTGGTGTGGATGCCGCTTCTAAAAACATGTTATTTGAAGTGTTATCTGGATATCGTATCACTTTACTGATTATTATCGTCATATCAAGTTTATCGGTTCTTTGTTCAATTGTAATTGGAACTTATTTAGCATTTAATCGGAAGACAACAAGTATTTACAGTGTCTTTTCTAATGCTTTATTTTATATTCCACAATCTATATTGGCGTATATCTTATTGCAACCTTTGCTATATGAAACAATAGATGGCTTTACAACTACTATGCAATTTAGAATGACTTACACTATCACTATTCTGACAATCTTAATGATACCGACAACAACTATGCTGATAAAAGAATCAACCCAATATATATTAAATCAAGATTATATCGAAGCTGCATATACCATTAGTCCTAACGATAAGCATATATTTATCAAACATGTATTACCTAACATACAAACTCAATATTTGATCATATTTTTGAGAATATGTTTTCAAACTTTACTCGTCATGACTCATCTAGCCTTCTTCAAAATATTCTTCGGAGGTACGAAGGTTTGCTATGGACCCGCATGCGAAATAATAGAGCGACCAAGCATCAATGACTTAAGCAGTTTATTAGGCTTTCACTCTAATGAGCTAACAACAAACTGGTGGACATTCTACGCACCATTAGTTGGCATATTATATATATTTATCATTATTAATTTGATGTCGAATGAATTGAAGAGATCAATACTTAAATATTAAAAAGCCGAGACGACGGATGTCTCGGCTTTTAACTATATTACTGGGTTGTATGAAATTGGCGCACGATATTTTTGCAGTCTTCGTGCGATATGGCCTGATTTGACCCCTAACTGCACGATATCTCTCAGTCTTCGTGCGATACGACCTGTTTTCACCCCTTAGCGCACGATATCTCTCAGTCTTCGTGCGCTACAGCCCTATTTGACCCCCAACTGCACGATATCTTTCAGTCTTCGTGCGATACTGCCTGATTTCACCCCTTAACGCACGATATCTCTCAGTCTTCGTGCGATACGACCTGTTTTCACCCCATAACGCACGATATCTCGTAGTCTTCGTGCGATACAGCCCTTTTTGACCCCCAACTGCACGATATCTCTCAGTCTTCGTGCGCCCATACCTATCTTATAACATCTACTTAAGTACCAACTATTCCCCACCTAACTTAAGTTCCATTCCTTCAAATGAATTCAGTACGTATGGATCGTGAGATATGATGATAAGCTGCACTTGTTCTAATGTCTTTAACATTTGGATAATGGTTTCTTCACTCATAACGTCTAAGTTCGTCGTGGCTTCGTCTAATATAAGTACTTCAGGTTCTACGATTAAAGCTTTTGCTATCCATACTCGCTGGAATTGCCCGCCACTTAATGTACTAATGCGCTGCTTCAAAATACTTTTAGGTAGTAAACATCGCTCCAGTACGGTTTCAATTTTATGCCCATAATCCTCTTTATCAACACGATAATTTCTCAGTGGCTCTCTTAAAATATATTCAACTGTCTTACGTGGATTTAATGTATCTCGTTGATATTGTGGTACATATTGAATCGTCTTCATCCACTGTTTAAGAGGTATGCTTTCTTGCGGTCGATGATTAAACTTGATTGAACCTGTATAGTTTGAATCTAATCCTGCTATCATTTTAGCGAGCGTTGATTTCCCGCTTCCGCTCTTCCCACTAATCAATAAATTCTGACCTTCAATAGTAAGCGACAATCCATTTAATATATGCCGATGATTAATCGTTTTAGTTAAGTTCTCTACTTCAAGCATACGCTTCTCTCCTACGTGCGATAGACATTAACTTTCTAGCATACTCATGCTTCGGATGATTTAATACCGTTTCTTTATCGCCACTCTCAATGATTTGACCATCCTTCATAATACTAATATGTGTCGCATATGCTTTTACTAAATTAATATCATGTGTCACAAAGATAACTGTCATTTCATTTTGTCGATACATATCGCCTAAGTATTGCATTAAGTTGTGACAGTTTTCTTTGTCTAGTGCCGTAGTAGGTTCATCAAGTATTAAACACTTCGGACGTCTTATAAGTGCCATAATAAACGCTACTCGTTGTGCCATACCACCACTCAGTTCGAACGGATAACAATTCCATAACGCCTCACCATTTTCTAAACCAAATACTTTCATCAACTTTAGAATTTCTTCGTACTGTTCTTCAGCTGATAATTTAGAATGACTAGCCTCAAACAAATATTTAAACTGTTTCGCCAAAGTTATATTTTGAAACATGTTACTGTGCACATCTTGGAATACTGCATCCGTCTTATTTAAATCGATATCAATATTTCCCAGGTAATGAAGTTTACGATGTTTCATATTTAATATCGTCCTTGTCAGCAATGATTTGCCACTACCACTCTCACCGATTATGCAATGAAAATCACCTTGATTAACCGATAGTGAAATAGATTGAATTAACGGATGATCTCCGTCAAAAATACTCACATCTTGAACATTTAAAATGCGTTTTATTGCGTTATTTTTTTGTTCAACATTTGAAATAATAATGCATAACCTCCTATCAACATACCTGGGAAGAAGAATAGCCACGGTGCACTGTTAAAATAACCTTTGCCATCAAATAATATCGTTCCAAGTTCTGGTATAGGTGGCTTAATGCCTAAACCAAGAAAAGCTAAACCTGAAATACTCAAAATAATTTTACCGATATCTGCTGTTATCAAAGCTAATATATTACCCATTAAATGTGGCAATGTATGTGTAATGGTCGTTTGTACAGTTGAATTACCACTTAACACCGCATAAGAAATAAACGGGCGCTTTTGAATGTCACGTGTTAAATTTCTAAAGTAACGTAAATAGCGCCCTACCCATGCGATGGTTAACGCCAATATAAGACCAACTGTTGAATTGCTAATTAAACTTAAGACAACTAGCGCGATAATAAAGCTTGGAATCGCTAAAATCATATCTGCGATAAACATGAGTACTTTATCCATCCACTTTCTCTCGATACCAGCAATCATGCCAAGTGTTAATCCAATACTTACACTTATAATCATCACAACTGCTGATAAAGATAACGTAACTCCCGAACCTAGCATTAACCTATTTAAGAGATCTCTACCTAATTGATCGGTACCTAAGAAATGTTTAAGGCTAGGTGATTGAAGTGGTGCATCCGTTTCACCGCCATGCATTTGAACATAAATACCGCATAACAACAGAACACCTACTGCTAGACTAACCGCTATTATTAATCGTTTATTCATCATAATGAACGCCTCTTTTCACGAGACATTACGCGCTGCATATGTAATCTCGGTTCACTTTTCAAAATAATTAAATCTCCCCAATAGTTAATCAACATAATAAAGACCATAATAATCACAACAATACCTTGAATTAATGGATAATCACGTTGATTTATGGCGGTAATCAGCAACTTACCGATACCTGACATACTAAATATCACTTCTAATATAACGGCTTTACCGATTAGATGAATCATACTATTCACTGATATCGTCATTAATGGCGCAAATATTTCTTTTATTTGTATATAAATACGTGCACGTAACTTCACTTTTCTTAATACTGTAAGTTGATATGCATCGCTTTCTAACGTTTGTTCAATGAGATGTGCTGTCATTAATAACACATGACACCCTTCAATTATGACGATTGTTATAATCGGTAATAAGAAATGTTGCCAAGAATCACTGCCTACAAATGGCACTAATCGCCATCGTACGCCTGCATAATAAATGAGTAAGATTGCTATCCAATACTCGGGCATGGACGTCATAACTTGAGCAAATCCACGAATTACTCGAGCATATTTTGTTTCTGCATGTGACCCGATAATATATCCAATAGAATAGCCAAACAATAATAATATACAGGCTGATACAGATATTAATATCAATGTTGGACTTAATGACGCTAAGATGACATCTGTAACAGGTTCGTTTGAACTAAATGTATATCCGAGATGGCCTGTTAGTGCATGACCAAGCCAGTCTATATATCTCAAGAATATATTTTGTCCTAGTCCTAATTTATGCTCCGCTAATTCGATATGCTCTTGTGTAATTGTCGTATAACCATGTCGTTGTAAATAAAGTATGGCCGGATTACCTGCTGTCTTCTCAACTAACACATAGATGATAAACGAACTGATTACTAAATAAGATAGTAATTTCAGTGTTCGCTTAATGATCATTGTTCATTCACTTTCAGCGATTTATAGTCAACTGGTGCATCTGTTAAACCTGTGAATTTAAATGATTTAACTTTATCACTCACAACAAATGTTTCATTTGGATAAGCAATCGGCACACCAAAATATTGTTTATTAAAATGTTTAAAGATATCATCAAATGCGCGTTGTTGTTCATCTCTTGAAATCTTCGTTGTATAATCATCTAGTTGTTTTGTTAAAGTATCATCGTTTGCTAACACACCAGACTTACCGTCAACATTTTCGAATACTGAACTCATAAAGTTATAAGGCATTAATGCATCTGAATACGTTCTATAGAAGATTAAGTCATAATCTTTTTTCGTCCATAATGTATCGTAATAAGTCTGTGCATCTAACGTTTTAATATTTACTTTAATGCCGGCTTTCTTCAAATCTTGTTGTACTTGTTCAGACTTATCTTTCCAGTTCGGGAACTCTGCCGTTTGGATAACTAAATTAAATGATAAGACTTTGCCGTCTTTTTCAAACATGCCGTCACTATTTTTAGTATATCCTTCATCTTTTAATAACTTTTCAGCAGATTTAACATCGTATTCATGTGTTTGTTGATTATCATCATTTACAAATTGAACATTTTTCTGGAATATACCTTTCATTTCTTTATCAGATAAAGCTTTCGTATTAATGCTTTTGCTGATTGCTTCATGTATCGCAGGTTCTTTCAATACTTTATGATTCGGGTTAAATGCCATAAAGTGACTGACAGTGCTCGGTTTATCTTCAATCGTTAATGCTTTATTCTTTTTATCTTCTTTAATTTGTTGGTCTGTCAGCATACCTAAAGCACCGCCTGATATATCTACAGTGCCACTTTGTACTGCTGAATTTCTAGAATCACCATCTTCAATTGTTTGAAAGGCTAAATTGTATTTAACAGGATGTTCATTGTTAAAATGTTTATTAGGTTTCAATGTTGTCTTTTCTTTACCGTTCTTATCAACGACAAATGCACCTGTACCAATTGCTTCTTTGAACTTACCGTCGACTTTTTCACCTTCAACAGCATGAGGACTCATCATACGTAATGGACGTACTTGCGTTAATTCGTTCAATACTTGGTTAGATGGTGACTTTAATTTAATTTGAACGGTATGGTCATCTTTCACCACGACTTGATCTAATTTCTTTAATGTTTCAACTGTCGAATCTTTATTGATTGCTTTTGCGCGTTCGATTGAGAACTTCACTGCTTCAGCATTAAAAGGAGAACCATCTGAAAATTTAATGCCCTTCTTCAAATGAAATTCATAAACTTTACCTTCATTATCTACTTCCCATTTTTCAGCTAATCCTGCTGATACGCCTTTGTCTTTATCGTACTTTACTAAAGGTTCATAAACTGCACTATAAACAGGCATTGCTGCTTCATATCCTTGTGCATCTAATTTATCTGCTTTCGCTTCTGTTGGTAGTGATAACGTCACTTGCTTACTATCTTTCTGTTCATTAGAACATCCCGCTAATGTCAGTAAAGCACTTGCTGACAATACCATTAATAACCGCTTCTTCATTACTTCGTGCCTTCTTTCAATGTTGCTTTTACTAAAAATGATTCATGGAATAATGTTTGTAAATAATCATTTGGTGATAAATAAAAGTCATCATAATGCGTTAAATCAATCACATTAGGAACAGGTTCCTTAATAACAGCCACTTCAAATCCTTCAGCTACAAAGCTATCTACTATATGTTTTAAAGAATGATTTTGAGACGGTGTCGCACCGTATTTGTTTATCACGTCTTCCATAAATTGCTGACTTGGATTGTTTGTTAAATCTGAGAATGTCGCATAGTAGACGCCATTTGGCTTAAGTACAGCTTTCAAATCACGTGCATGTTGAGGTACATCCTCAATTAAATAAAGTACAGATGTACTAATTGCTGTGTCATATGTTCTGTTTGTATCTTGAGGTTTATCTGTTAACACATATTCCAATGGACGATCGCCTTTTAATTCTTTCGCTTTCTCAAGTGATAACTTCGCTAAATCCATTCCTACACCATATTCAAATGGAACGGTGTCATATAATCTACGTAGAAAGCCACCTTGATTACATCCGAAATCTAATATCGTATTACCTCTAACATCAGAATCATCCATCAATTGAATCGTTCTATCCCATCCATCAACATGATCATTTGCCATGTCATCATCTGTTTCTTGTCCCTTCTGCCACCATACATCGTATTCTTTCACCATTTATATTCCCTCAACTTCCTAAATCGTAATATTTACGTTTTATATGTTATATCATGTATTAAAGAAAAGCAATAAGAATTTTGTGGAGGTATGGGGTTAGAAAGTGACATCAAAATACACAAATAAATCCAGACACAAAAAAGCTGAGACACGTTGAATGTCTCAGCTTATTTAGTAGTATAAGCGCACGATATCTCATAGTCTTCGTACTGGGATATATCCTAATTTCACTTATTAAAGATTTAAGAATATCACTAGCACACTTAGTACACATAATACGATGGCTGGTACGGCTTTTTTGAATGGATCTTTTGCGATAAATATTAATGTAAGTGCTGCGATTAACATTGTTCCACCTAATAATATTCCTGCTAAAACAGCAATGATTGGTACCCATATGCCGACAATCATACCTATCGCTCCTATAATTTCAAAGCTTCCTGTTAAGATATTAAAAAACGATGGGAAACCAAATCGTTTAAACTCATCTGCCATTTTGCCTGATGCGATTTTAGTACCTGTCATTATGAAAAATCCGCCTAATAATATTTGAAGAATTACAGTTATGATACTCATTTTCTTATTCACTCTTTTCTATATTTTTTGAAGTTTAATGTTTAATTCATTTCCATGCCACCTGAAACGGGTATGTAACTGCCTGTTACAAATTCACTTTGATCACTTGCTAGGAACAAAGCGACTTGTGCGACATCATCTGGCTGTGCGATTCTTCCTAATGGTGTAAACATTGCTGTTTGCTCTTTATCTTCTTGTGGTGTATCTTTCGTTAAATCTGTATCGACCATACCTGGTCCTATAGCATTAGCTTTAATATTTTGACCACCATATTCTTGTGCAATATATCTTACAAAAGCATTAAGCGCAGATTTTGCAGTTCCGTGCGCAATAAAGCCAGGCAACGGTTGATTGCTTAATGAACTTGAAATATAAATTAACTTTCCGTTACCGTGTTCTTTCATAATCGGTAATACGGCTTTAGTTGAAACAAAAGCTGCTTTCATTTCTTCTTCAATCTTAGGGATAAATTCATCCCATTCCATATTTTCGAAAGGTTTAAAAGTAAAATGAATGGCTGCATTATTCACTAATATATCCACTTTGCCGTATTGTTTCACTGATTGATTCACTAAAGCTTCCATTTGCTCTTTATTCCTTACATCTGCTTGAACAGCAATAGCCTGCCCACCGTTATCTTGAATAGTACGAACAACTTCTTCAGCCGCTTCTTTATTCTGAGCAAAGTTAACAACTACCTTCGCACCTTGTTTAGCAAATAATTTGGCAGTAGAAGCACCCATACCTCTACTTGAGCCTGTAATAATCGCTACTTTATCGTTTAGCATCGTCTAAATATCCTCCTTAAATTAATACATGCTATAGCATGTATTATGCCTTTAAAATATCTATTCCTTATAAATCATAAGAAATAGATATTAATATGTAGTATCATAAAGCTTATCTAATAATCTTTTAAGCTCTAGAGTTTCTTCTGAGGTTAAGTTACTTGTCACAAATTTATGGGCATCTGTAACAATTGGAAGTAACGTCTGTTTCAACTCTTCACCCTTTTGCGACAACATGATGTCATGAGCACGTCTATCATCTTTATTGAAAGTCTTCTTAACAATGCCCTTTCTTTCCATTGACTGAATCATTCTCACTACTGTCGTTTGGTTTTTATGAATCGCTTTTGCTAAGTCTTTTTGAGTCGTCGACTTATTAGGAGAAAGAATACTCATAATACTCCATTGTTCAGGCGTCACACCATATGGCTTTAACCTCTTCGTAAAGTAATTTGTCATTTTGACATCATTACGGTGAATCAAATAACCTATTAAATCATGTAAATTCATGTACCACCTCTAAAAATATATGCCATAGCATGTATTTTAAATAGATATATAACATTTGTCAAAATTTCAGTTTCAGATTTAATGTATACCTTTATATAATAATAAAAGCTGAGACACGTTGAATGTCTCAGCTTATTTTGTGTTACTCTTACACTAACCTCAGTCTTCCTGTACTACTTTCTTTCTCCACTCAATATGCGTGCAACGGCTTGTGCGACTTGCTTTGGTGATTGTGGATTTTGTCCTGTAACGAGTCTATTGTCTACTTGTACATATGGTCTGAATGGTACTTTTGCTTTACTGTATTTGGCATCTCGGATTTTAAGTTCACTTTCTAACATAAACGGAACTAGACGCTTACGATTGGCTAATATTTCTTCTGCATTTGAAAATCC
This sequence comes from Mammaliicoccus sp. N-M50, assembly GCF_022386995.1. Classification (NCBI taxonomy): domain Bacteria; kingdom Bacillati; phylum Bacillota; class Bacilli; order Caryophanales; family Staphylococcaceae; genus Mammaliicoccus; species Mammaliicoccus sp. N-M50. The sequence goes on from NZ_JAJNJA010000005.1 coordinate 204,427, forward strand.
TGTAATCTGTTTACGATCGATAAAGTACCTGCCGTTTTCATCTTTCACATTTAATAATGCTGCGATGCCATGACACACTGCTGCGACAACACCACCGTGACGATATACTTCATTAACAGCATCTTGAATATACGTATTATGCGGAAAATCAAACATCACACCATGTCCGCCGGTAAAGTAAATGACATCATATGTTTCAGGATTCGCTTCACTTATAGATGGACTGTTTTTAAGCTTCTCCATAAAAGTATGATCGTTATAATAAGACTTTGTTAAATTATCTAACATTAGTGGATTAAGACTTACCGGATCAATAGGTGTTTCACCACCGTTTATATTAAATAAATCGATTTGATAATCTTTTGTATTAAAATAATCATAAAAATGAACGAGTTCACCTAGCCACAGTCCTGTTGGTTTACGTGTTCCTTCATAATATTCTGCACTTGTATTAACTATCATGATTTTCTTCATATTACGATTCTCCTTTTAAGATATTTTTAATGCCTTCTTCATAAGTTGTCACTTTAAAATCAGGAAATCTTTCTTTAAATTTATCGGACTTAAAGACGTTATCATATTTATATCTTGGTAATAATTCAATAAGTTCTTTAACTTGTTGATTAAATAGACTACCTAATTTAAATACCCACATTGGTACTGTCGTATACTTAATCTTCTTATTTAAGACTTTCTCTGCTTTTTTCAAAATATCTTTATAAGACACACTACCATCTATTGGTAAATGCCAAGTTTCTCCATAAGCATCAGGTGTATTACCGAGCAATGCTAAGGCACGACTTGCATCAGGTGTCCATATAAGTGTACGTAACACCGATGCATTAACCGGTACTAATGCACGTTTCCCTTCTTTCACACGATTAAATACTAATGAATTGGTAAAGCTTTGCGTCAATCCTGGTCCATAGAATTCAGGAGCGCGGCCAATAACAGCCTGAATAGATTGATCTTTCATAGCTGATAACAAGATTTCAGCTATATCCGCACGTACTTGTGATTTACGACCTTCTGGTACAAATGGACTTTCTTCAACCTGTACGTTATCGTTTTTCTCATACATATACGTATTATCAAAGAATGCGAGTTTCGTATTTGTTTCTTGGCATGCTTTAATGACATTCTTCATAATCACTGGAAAGCGTTCTTCCCACATTTCTGAATTTGCAGGTAACCCAACAGCAAAATAGACTATTTCACTACCTTCCACTGCTTTAAGTGTATCTTCATATTTCATTAAATCAGCCGCTACTAACTCGTCTGTATCATGAATTTTCTTAGGTTTTCTACCTACTAATCGTATATCTTTCGTATAATTTCTATAAATTTCTTTAGCAATTTCTTGACCAATTTGTCCGTTACTTCCTAAAATTGTTTGCATATCGAATGCTCCTTTTTATTATTTATTAATTCCTTGTTTCAATAGGTTTAAACATATAAACATAGTGACTAAAATTTTTTAAGCTTTTTCTTTATTTTTAATATTTTCTTCTAAAGAAGCTGTCAGTTCTTTCAACCACAGTAATGCATCGTCTAAATCAGAACGATAATATCTTTCCAACCCAACTTGCTCGACACTCAACAAGCCCACTTCATACATTAATTTCAAATGATGAGATACAGCAGGACGTGAAATCGTAAGTCGTTCAGTAATTTGATTAACCGTTAGTTGTTCTTCTCTACATAACAGAACAAGAATTTGTTGGCGCTTCTCGTCTTGAAGAATATTTAATAACTTCGAACCTCTCTTAAATACCTCCATCGTCTTGTCTTCCATATCGTCTCTCCTCAACAAATCGTTTCAATGATTATTATATACCACGTATAGCATGTGTAAGTCAAAAGAGAAGATTGAAAACACGCCCTTCAAATATGATGAAGAGCGTGTTGTACTATAGTAATCTATGATGAAAACTTTATTTTTAACCTAGCTCTGTCCTTTATACTCTACATCTAATGATAATTGATCGTATGAGATATTATATTTATCGAAGAACTTATTGATATAGTTCATCTTTCTTTCATTAGATACTTTTAAGAATAAGTATATACCTGGAACGATTTCTTCAGTATCTTCTGTTTTCTTATTAAGAATAACTGATTCATAACCAAAATTAGTATCTATTTTTGAGCATTCGACTAATGGGTTTAAGTCTATTTTGGCAAGCAACTTAAATAGTTCTAAGAAAAATCCTTTCCATGTCTTAGCCGGTATATACTCATCATTTAAAAACGTAAATCCTTGTATTTTATAATTAGCAAAATTCTCTTCACCGTCATAAACAAATAATTCATTTTCTTCTATTTCTTCTTGTATCGTAGACTCAGGGAATTCCCAAATTTCAATTGCTGTGTTAATTAATTGATTTGTTCTTTCAATAATTTCTGTTTCACACCAATTTTCACTTCTTGCTGGCAACTTGTTTAAGTTAACGAAATGACTTTCTTTAAATCCCTTTTCCATATTTTGCTTTTCTTCAAAGCTTCTATTACTATATTTCGAATTATAACCTGTTATCGTAAGATTCCCTAAACTATTTACATAACTATCATGTATCGTTTGATATTGAACACCTAATGCTTTCTTCCATTCAGAACTCAACTTCTGTGGCATGATGTGTTCAATACTATAGTCTTTATTTTTTAATCCTTCATATATTGATAATGATTCAATATGGTTATAATTTTCTAACCTTTCAAATATATATGAACGATATGATGAATTAATGTTATACCAGTCATTATTTTTGAAGTTTCTTATTAATTCTTCATCAGTTGGTACTCTACCAGAACCTTGTTTCTTAAGTAATAAATATGTGATAACTTCTGAATCTTTGTATTCATTATCATGTGTATCTTGAAAATGTCTAAAGTCTCTATATAAAGTAGCAATTACTTTATTTAATGCATTTGAAGGTGTCTTTGTTATAATCCTTCTAGCTATATACTTCTCTATAATCTCCACTATTCTTATAGTTTCTTCTTCAGAAATTCTATCAGATGTGAAGTCATTAATAATTGCCATAATAAATGGTCTTATAACTGTTACATTCAATTCTAAAAATCGATTTAAAATTCTATCAATCTGCTTTGTTCCTGTATTACATTCAAGAATCATCTTATAAGTATTGGAATAATCATTGATATCTTCAAATAAATCATGTTTATTAAATTCTAAATCAAAGTAAGTCGTCTTAAATTCATTATAAACATTAGAGATTTTTGGAAATTCGGCATTCTTGATTGTTAAATAATATCTAAAGAATTTACTAACTTCAAAGTGTGTATTTTCTTCTAAAGGCTGCCAATAATTTTGGAAATATTTATCTTGTTCGGGTAAGTCTTCGTTCATAAGTAAGAAGTTACGTATTTTATCTGCATCTGTTAACGCCACACCTGTTGAATTAAGACTTTCAAATATCAATTGTGGATCATCTTCTGGTGAATTCAGATTAACAACCATAAATTGTAGTTTCTGGATTGAATTCATTAGCTGATCAACTGAAATATCCATACTATCAATACATTCATAGAAATAACTATAATTTAATGTAATATTTGAAGATTTATCATAAAACTTTTCATTACCGAACAATAATTTATATGACTTATAATCTCTAGGGTTAGATTGTAAAATATATTTATCAGGCGTACTTAAATACTGATCTTGTAAAAACGTATTTAATACATAATCTGCTGTTAAACGAACATGTTGTGCTTTTTCTTCATTCTTATCTAACCAATTCTTTATAGCTAACATCAATAGTGACAAAGTCGTTAATCGCTGTTGACCATCAATTACAATAATATCCTGAGAATAGTTCCCAGGTTTAACAACGATACTACCAAAGAAATGTGTCCTCTTATCATTAACCTCTAAGTCTAATAAATCATCAAACAATAATTTACAGTTTTCAATATTCCAGTCATAATTCCTCTGATAAACAGGAATATAAATTTTAACCGCACCCCTTAAAAATTCAATCGCTGACCGAACATTACCATCCATAATAATCACCCTTATTTTTATTAATGTATAAATTCATTATAACGTAAGATGTATTATATAGAACGCAATTATTTAATGTATGAGGATAGTTATATATAATTTGAGAATCACAAAAAACAGCCTAAGGTCATGAAACCTTAGGCTGTAAATCTTGAGTTCTTTTTATTATTTGGATAGATTCTCTATTTTTATAGTTCAACATTCAAATTTTCATTGATCGTACTATAATATGGTCTTGATTTAATTCTGTCTTGATCTCCTACTATATAAAATTCTTTTTTAGCTCTTGTTACGGCTACATTCAATAGATTTGGCTTTTCACATGACCAATTAACTGCGCCATTTTGTGTATCATCAGTACCAACTACAAAGTATACTTTATCCGCTTCTTTACCTTGGAATGTATGAACAGTTCCAATAGATTTTTTTATCCAATCTCTAATTTTCTTTTTATCATTTTTATAAATACGATATAACTTACTCCCTGTTAAACTTTTAATTCTGGCTTGTACTTCTGTGAACGGAGTAATGACAAATACACTTGGTTCCTGCTCACCATTTTCAACTGCTTGCTTCCAGTCATTAATCAATAATTCTACTACTCTTTCTCCATGTTCTTTAACATATTGTCTTGATGTTGCAGTACCTTTAATATCCAGCCAACCCACTTTACCTTTTTTAGTACTACTTTGAACCATCTTGTTGTTATAAGCTATCTCATTAGCAATTGTAAACATTGGATCTAAGCATCTTCTATGTACCCATAATGGTATACCTATCCAAGTCTTATTGTTTTCATCTCTGTCGTTTTGCGGTTTCCAATGCCCATATTTATTTGCTAAATCTGCTATTGATTGGACTGAAGATTCAACTGACAATAAGTGCTCATGTATATTGTAGCCTTTTCTTATATTCTCTATTAAGTTCGGTTCTAATGTCACAACTGGTTCTAACTGGATTGGATCACCAACTATAATCGCTCGTTTAGAACGATAAAGTGCTCCTACGGCTTGTTGTGGTTTAGCCTGACCCGCTTCATCTATAAACAGATAATCTATAAAGTCTTTCGGTAGTCCTCGATATAAATTATTGAAACTTGCAAAAGTCGTACTAACTAATGGGAAAATAAGATGCAATATATTCCATGCATTCTTTACACGCTCTGGTTCTGAATCTATAATCACATTACGTAATTTAAAATTCTTTAATGCATAATAAATTATTCCGTTATTTGCTTTTAACAATAAATTATGAAGTTTCATTGCTTTTATAAACAATAAACCTCGATGATATTGTAATTCATCAGAATTCCATAAATTCATTGTTTGACGTTTATTATAATTATCCTCACTCCAAAAATCGCCTTCTGGAAACTTCACTTTGCTATTCTTTTTATACTCTCTAAATTTGGATAGTTTTTCAGTGTAAATATTTAAATTCTTTTCTTTATTTTCGATTTCTTGGTCGTTTTCTTTGATATTGATTTCTATTTTTCTGATTTTTTCTTCGATTTTACTACGTTTAGTAAGACATTCCTTCTTTTCCTCAAGTAACCTAATTTTCTCTTCTTTATGTTCATCATCAATTTCATTATTACTAAATTTAGCAATGATTTTATCTAGAAATCCCTTTTGATTCTTTGTTTTATAGATTTCTTCAATATTACTAATTCGTTCTTTTATCCTTTGAATATCTTTATTTACATGCTGTAAATCACTCGTTAAATCTTCTAAACTTTTCTCATATTTCTTGTTTTGCTCAGAAAGAATATGTAATTCTTCTTTTAAATCTTTTTCCTCTGTTAATATTTCTTCATTTTCTTTATATTTATTGAAGTCTTCAATAGCTGATTTTTTCAGTTCTTGAACTATTTTCAATTCTTCTTCAAATTCTTTCTTGCATGCTTTCCATTTCGATATGAAGGAATTTTTTATTTTTTCATTCTCATCTTGAAGTATTCTTACTAAAGGTTCTTTATTGTTTTTCGGATCACCATCAACAACATATTTCATAAAATAATCAGTATTATCTCTATTACCAAGTGCTCCTGAAAATACCCCCCATGCTGGCTCTCCTATTAAATCAGATGCAACACCACTTAAACTATTTACTGCTTCAATTTCTTTTGTATATACTTTTTCCCATTCTGGATATTCTGTCTCCATGTCTTTTCGAACAATTTCGCCTAATTTGGGTAAATCTTTGGATATATTTTCAACTGCACCATTATTACTAGAAACAACAGTCATTTTATATTGAGCGAATTCTTCTTTTAATACATGGACTGGTTTTGAGTCTGTATCATGTAATCTTTTGGATTCAAATGCATCTTTCGGGTTAGATAGTTTTGATAAAGCTTTTGCTCTTTCAACTACTAAATGTGCAAATATATCTTTTAATAAAGTTGTCTTACCTGTACCAGGTGGACCATTTACTGAACTAATATATTCATTATTATTTGTAATACTATTTACAGCAACTTGTTGCATCAAAGATAACTGATGCTCTATTTGTGACGGCCATCGACCATCAGGTAAATTTTCTGGGTTTAAAAACCTTTCGATCATTTCTTTATTTTCATTAACATCTATTCTCTTAGAATAATCTACTCCTTCAATAAAAGCTTTTAATGTTGCATTAGGATCTTTGCGCGCTCTTTCAATATCACTTACATAAAAGCTATTAAATTCATGTTTAGGAGATATATCTTTTTTTAAGTACTCGATAGCAAAATAGTGGTTATACATGCCTGAATTATTTGAAGTTAATACTTCAAAATATTCATTATAAGCTTTATCCAAACGATTTAATTTATTTTCATCAATTGGTTCATTTGCGACAATTTCGAAGAATTTTTTCTCAAATTTCCCTTTAAAGTCATTGAAGATTTCTTCAATATCAGCATTTTTATTTTTTCTAATTTCCTTCAAAGCACTCATGATCATAGGAATATGTAAACTACCTGGAATAACATTACCAGTATCATCAGTTTTAAATTTATATCCATAGCACTTTGTTTTATTAAGGTTAAATATTTCTCGATCATCTTTAAATATACTTCGAATTTCTTTATCTATTTCTTTATACATAAAGCAATTTCTATATAAAACAAAATTGAGTTTACCTTCCTCTTTTGCACGCTCAGATAATTTAAATTCATTTGCATTCCAGATATCATAATAACGCGGAAACGACTGTAGCTGCTCTTGATTTTCATTGTTTAAAAACACACTCTTATTTAAGACATTATGATCTGTATATTTAACTTCTCCAGGTTCTAAAGACTCAATAAGCAACCAAGCTGATAATGTACTATTCACTAAATTATCCATTAAGTTCCATCCTAACTCTTATGATTTTATATATTATTTTAACAATATTCTGACATAAAATCATAAAAGGAATGAAATTTATTGATTAATATATTAAAAAGTCATTAAATACTATTTATAACAAAAGACCTACAACATAGCATAAGCTATATTGCAGGTCTTCTAAATTATAAATTACTCGCCATTAACTCTGCCTGTTCAACTACTTGTTCAACGGCAATTTTTTGTAAATCTGGTGGATATCCATATTTTTTAAGCAGTCGACGAACTTGTACTCTCATTTTTGCTTTCGAGCTTTCTCGTACGACCCAATCCACTGTCATATTTTCTTTTATAAGCTTCGTTAGTTCATGTGCAATGGCCCTTAATTCTTTATCGCCCATTGCCTCTTTTGCTGTTTCATGTGAAGCTAATGCATCATAAAATGCAATTTCTTCAGTACTTAAACCTAAGTCATTACCTCGTTTTTGTTCTTGCTTAATTTCTTTAGCCATTTGAATTAATTCTTCTATTACTTTTGAAGCTTCAATAGAACGATTATTGTATTTTTGTATTGATTTACTTAACATCTCAGAAAATCTCTTAGACACTGTAGCGTTTGTTTTCATTAATGACTTAACTTGTCCTTTAAGTAATTTGTTCAACAACTCAACTGCAACATTTTTTTGCTGTAGTCCTTCTACATCTTTTAAGAAATCATCTGACAAGATTGAGATATCTGGATTTTCAATTCCGAGTGTTTGATAAATATCTACAACTTCTTCAGTTACAACTGATTTTGAAATCAATTGATTTATTTCTGCTTCTATTTCAGCAGGTGTCTTTTTACGGTTGCTTCCTTCACTAGGTGGAGCTAATAATTTAACAAGTCCGGATTTTACTGCTTTTAAAAACGCAATTTCACTATTCAGTTCTTGAGCCGCTTCCTCAGTTGCACATAATGCAAATGCCTTAGAAAGCTCTGTCACTGTTGTTACAAATCGTTCTCTTTCTTTCTCACCTAATCCAATAATATAATCCATCGTATTTGAGATAGCATTATAACGATTTAATTGATCTTCTGACTCAAAGTCAGAATAGTCATGGTTATATAGCATATCTTGAATGATATCGTATTTCATTAACATTAGTTCTAGCGCTTTTTCTGTGTCTATACCTGTTTGTTCTCTATCAGAGTCCGTATACTCTTTTAGTGCTTCCTTCAGACTTTCAGCAATACCTACATAATCAACAATTAATCCGCCCGGTTTATCTTTAAATACTCTATTAACACGCGCAATAGCTTGCATTAAATTATGACCTTTCATAGGTTTATCTATGTACATTGTATGCATTGAAGGTACATCAAATCCTGTTAACCACATGTCTCGCACAATTACGAGTTGCAGTTCATCATTAACATCTTTCATACGATTCTCTAGAAGATTTCTTCTCTTTTTCGGACCTATATGTTTTTGGAAATTTTGCGGATCACTAGATGAACCTGTCATAACTACTTTGATAACACCTTTGTCATCATCATCTGAATGCCATTCGGGTTTAAGTCTTACAATTTCATCATATAAATCGACTGCAATACGACGACTCATTGTGACAATCATACCCTTACCCTTCATTGCCTTCTGTCTTGTTTCAAAGTGATTAATAATATCAGTCGCTAAAGCATGTACACGTTGTTCTGCACCAGATAGAGCTTCTATACGTGACCATTTAGATTTCAATCGAGATTTAGTATCTTCTTCTTGGCCAGAAGTAATGACATCATATGCTTCATCAATATCTAAATCGGTTGGTAAATTTAATGGAATAATACGACTTTCATAGTATATTTTAACCGTACTACCGTCTTCTACAGATTGTGTCATATCATATACATCAATATAATTACCAAATACCATTTGCGTATTCTTATCTGTAGAAGATACAGGTGTTCCAGTAAAACCAACGAACGAAGCGTTAGGTAGAGCATCTCTTAAATATTTTGCATACCCATATTTGATACCTTCACCTTTTTCATCGTAAGTTGCTTTAAAACCATATTGTGTGCGGTGTGCTTCGTCTGCCATAACTACTACATTTTTACGTTCTGTTAATGCATCCATTGTCACTTGACCTTCTTCAGGTTCGAATTTCTGCATAGTTGTAAATACGATACCACCTGATTCTACAGATAATAGTTCTTTCAATTCTTTTCGTGATTCTGCTTGTTTAGGTGTTTGTCTTAGTAATCCTTTACCTGAACGTCCTTTGGACTTAACAAAAGTACCATACAATTGATTGTCTAAGTCATTACGGTCTGTTACGACCACTAATGTTGGATTATTTAATTTTTGAATTAACTTTCCTGAGAAGAAGACCATTGTCAAACTCTTACCAGAACCTTGTGTGTGCCAAATAACACCACCTTTACCATCACCATGTTCAGATGTTGCTTCCATAGCACGATCAACAGCTTTATTCACTGCATAATATTGATGATATGCAGCTAATATTTTAACTATATTTCCTTTACCATCATCTTGGAACAAAACAAAATGACGTATTAAATCTAATAGTACTTCCTTATTTAACATACCGTGAATCAATATATCTAAACTACGAAATGTTGATGAATCTTCAGTTTTTCCATCTTTAGTACGCCAAGTTATAAAACGATCATAATCAGCAGTTAAAGAACCAGCTTTTGTATTAACACCATCACTCGTTACTAATATTGCATTATGATTAAATAATTGCGGAATTCTCATTTTATAAGTTTCTAACTGATGATATCCGTCTTCAATACCAACAGATTCATTTGTAGAATTTTTCAGTTCAATTACCACTACCGGTAATCCATTTATGAATAACACAATATCAGGTCGCTTTTTATAATCTCCATTTACAACAGTTAACTGATTAACCGCTAAAAAATCATTATTTCCCGGGTTATCAAAGTCGAATACATACACCAAATCATTAATCGTTTCACCATCATCATTATAATGTTCAACCTCAATACCATTTGTAATCATTTCATGGAAAGAACGGTTATTCTCTAATAAACTAGGAGACTTCTCAATGGAAATTTCACGAATTGCCTGTTCAATTGCACTATTATTTAGTTCAGGATTAATACGTCTCAAAGCCGCTTCCAAACGATCATCAAGCAAAACATCTTTGTCGCTCTCCCGTTCATTCATAATCCCATTGTCACTACTATCTCGACCATTCTTAACAGAATAACCAAGACCCTCAAACCATTTCAATGCAACCTGTTCTAAATCATCTTCACTAAATTGAAAGCTCATCTTCATTCACCTCGATGTCATCAGGTATCTCAATTTCACCTGACATTAATTTTGGTAGTAATGTATCACGGAGTTGGATTAAATTTTGATTTTCTAAATCTCTTACATATAAATTAGAAATAAATTTTTTAACCATTTTTTCATAATTTTCAATGACTATTTTGGAAGGGTAAACTACTTTAATCTTATTTATATGAGTAATTTTAATACTAGGTTGAACGGAACCTATATTAAAAGTTAAAAAAGAACTTTTAACGTTATTAATTAAATCATAAGTGAAATATGAATTTTCACTCCTTAATGAAACGACATTTTGAGCTATTGTACCAATATCATGATAAAACATTTTTGTTTCTCCAATGCTTCCTACAGTTGATAATAATGTATCCCCTTTTTTAGGATGACCACTCCTAAACCAAGTATCATATGTTTCCTTACTAACAAACTTCAAGCATTTTTTATAATCAATAACTCTAGTATCTCCGCTAAGTGCTTTTACATCAATTATAGGATGTGCTCTCGTTTCATTAACTAGGGGAGGTGTCTTCCCTCTATTATCAATAATATCAATAAATTCATTTAAAGGTTTTACTGTCCATCCTTTTGGTATCTTCCCTATTTCACTATCAACCATCTCTCCACCGCTTGATTTGTATGGATTTCCATTTTCATCTGGGAATTCAAAATCTACAAACCACCGTTTGAATAGTGTTTGTGAAAGTTCTTCAAGGTTTGCTATGATTTTTTGATTTAACTCAATTTTTTTATCAAAGTTACCTAGAATATATTCGATAATAGTTTGATATTCTATGCTGGGTATATTTATTTCAATATTTTTTACAACTTTTCCTGATATCTCACTAAATGTCGACCCAGTACCTAAGGACTTTATTTTATCCATGTCATTTTTTAATGAGTAATAAAGAAATAACGGTTTTACCAGTGATTCATTACAAATTATACTTTTAAACCCTTGATTAGTAGTTACTTCATTTTTAGCTATAGCTAAATATCCTATAGGTGCTCGAGAAGTCATTAGGACTGTATTGGAAGGTAGTGTTCTTGCACTCGAATTTTTCAAACCTTCTTCAGTTATATTTCTTTCTCCTTCTGATATAAATACCTCTTTAAAATTAGATAAGTCTTTAGGTGTTATCCAGGGTATATTACCTCCGTAATATTCGCTTTTCTTTGTTGAAGGTGTTCCACCTCCTATTACTTCCCCAATTTCTTGTATCTTATATTTTTTAAACTCCATAACCTAAACCCTCCAATGATTTGCGGATTTGATCCTCGAGTTCTTTTGATTTTGCAAATTGTTCACTTAAATCTGCTGTGATTCTTTCCATTTTCTGTTCAAATGGTTCTGAATCTTCTTCTACTTCTGCTAAACCTACATAACGTCCTGGTGTTAAGATATATTCGTTATCTTTTATTTCTTCTGTCTTTGTTACTTTACAGAAACCTGCTTTATCTTCATATTGATTATCGTTTGTTCCACGCCATGAATGATAGACATTTGCTATATCTTTTATTTCATCATCTGAAAATTCTTTTAATGTTCTTGATACCATGCTTCCGATATTTCTTGCATCTATAAATAGTACTTCTCCACGTCGTTCATTCTTGCCGTTTTTAGCTTTATTTTTTGTCACGAACCACAAACATACTGGAATTTGAGTTGAATAGAATAGTTGCCCTGGTAATGTAACTATACATTCTACTAAGTCTTGTTCAATTAAGTTTTTACGTATTTCTAATTCATCTTTACTACTTGTAGACATTGAACCATTCGCTAATACAAATCCTGCAGTACCACTTGGTGCAAGCTTAGAAATCATATGTTCAATCCATGCATAGTTGGCATTACCTTTAGGTGGAATACCAAATTTCCAGCGATAGTCATCTAATAATTTTTCTTGTCCCCAATCACTTGCATTGAATGGTGGATTAGCCAATATAAAATCAGCTTTCAAATCTTTATGTAAATCATTGTGAAATGTATCTGCATGATGATCACCTAAATCATTATCTATACCTCGAATAGCCAAATTCATTTTTGCTAATTTCCAAGTAGTTGGATTAGATTCTTGACCATAAACAGCAATATCATCTATACGGCCTTGATGACGTTCTATAAAATGTTCACTTTGTACAAACATTCCGCCCGACCCACAACAAGGGTCATAAATTCTACCTTGATAAGGTTCAATCATTTCAACAAGTAATTTAACTATTGAAGCTGGTGTGTAGAATTCCCCAGCATTTTTACCCTCAGCGCTCGCAAATTTTGCAATAAAGTATTCATAAACACGTCCCAAGACATCTTGCTTCTTACTTTCAGAGTCTCCGACTTTGAAAGTAAATAAATCAATAATATCTCCCAATTTTTCCTTATCTAAAGCTGGTCTTGCATAATCTTTAGGTAATACACCTTTTAAAGACTCATTTTCTCTTTCAATTGCTATCATAGCTTTATCGATAATTTGACCAATTTCTGGCTTCTTAGAATTATCATTTATGTATTGCCACCTTGATTCTTTAGGTACCCAGAAAATGTTTTCTGCTAAGTATTCATCTTTATCTTCTTCATCAGCATATTCATCATTCAATAATTCTTCATATTTTTCCTCAAAAGAATCAGAAACATATTTTAAAAATATAATACCTAATGCTACATTTTTATATTCTGCTGCATCCATACTGCCACGTAATTTATCTGCTGCTTGCCATAACTTTTCTTCGAATCCTATAGTTGCCATGATCATACACTCCATCTCATTAATATTAATCTAATTTTAACCAGTAATCTTCAATATTCAAACCATATTCTTTCAAGTTTTTAATACCATTTTTATTTAACTGGAAACTACAATTTGCACATTTTACCATATATATACATTGATACCCTTCTTCTTGACGAAAGATTCGAATATTTCCATTTTCATCCTCATATTCTTGTTCATTAAAATCAGTAATTATATCTTTTTTATATGTAACTAACGATAATGCCCCACAACATGGACATTTTAATATTCCATTAGTATTTGTAAAAATACTTTCTAACTCTGCTTGTGCCAGTTCATTTGCACTTTTATTTTTATTATCAATATAAGAACCAAACCCCTTATCATAATGACTATAATAAGATGCCCTACCAAGTTCTTTTAGAACAGCTATTTTATCAATCGCCGGAGATTCATTTTGAAATTCTTCTAAAAGAGCTTGCAAAGGATTGATTTTTAAACTGTTCTTATTAAATTTCCAAATTTGACGACTTCTATATTTTTCTCTATATTCTGAAACATCTAAGCACATTAAAACAATAGGTAATATATGCTTACCTATAAAAAAGTCAAATGCATTATATTTAAGCATTACTTTTCCTTGATGCCATATTTTATTCCTTAAACGATTTAATTCTTTTAATTCATTTTCAAATTCTTTTATGAATTTGAAATTCACTTCTGGCTTTAATTTAATTAATTTACAAACCCTATCCAGTAATTGACTAAAACTTAAGCTCTTGAGTGTTTTATATTCTTCATCTGAAATTGGTGTATTTTGTATAAGTTTCACTACCAACTCTGTATTATCAGACAAAACTAATGGTAATAATTTATTTTCATTCCTTAATAGATTCTTTAAAGTTAATTCAAAAAAGTGATGAAAATGTAGAATAGTTTCTGAAAAATTTTCATAGTAATCTCGTGTATGACTATCTTCATAAGTTCTTTTATCAAATTTTTCCCTTATACTTTTATAACTACTAAAATATGATTTTAAAGCTATATTTAATGAATTTAACACCACATCATTATTATCAGTATCAAGTTCAAATTCATTATTATTAATTTCATTAAGTTCCATAATATCCTCCTGAAAAAAGAGTTTTCTTTTAATATATCAGAAAAATATTGAAAATTGTTACTTTGCATATATAATATCGGGAATATTAATAAAATTATGAATTTTTTCAAAAATATTGATAAGAATATGAGTATTACGCTATCAGGGATAACGAATTTTATAAAAAAATTAGTTATTGAAAAGTAAGTTTTTAGATTAAGGAACTATAATCATATAAACTATAAATATGATAGTTATGCTGAATTATACATTCTGCAAATTATTTATAAAGTTGAAATTTTATAAGAATATCCAATACCAAAATTTTCTCATAGAAAATACAAACAACAATATTACTGGTAATGATTATAATCTTTATGGATTTGATAGACTTTTGCTTTAAATAAGCATTTAATTATAGTAAATGATGAAGTAAATTTAGAATTGAGATTACTTAAATCTTCTAACGATAAAAAGCCTATATATCAGGATAAGAAAATAATTATAATTTTTAATTTAATCGTTATTTGGCAACATAGGTAGTATACAAAACAACTTATTTTAATCTAGACCATGAAGAAAATGTGAGCATACTCTATATTGAATATGATGTTAATAATTTAATAACTGCCTCAAATATTATATGGTAATGCAAAGAGTATTAGACTATGTAAAAATGCTTAATATTTATAAAATCTTAAATATGTTTTATTGATAATACTATAATTTCAATCAATAATATTTATTATAAAAGACCTACAACATATCACAAGCTACTTTGTAGGTCTTTTAATTCATGTATGCGATATATATTATCAATTCCTAGTGAACCTGATATTTACCTATTGTAAAGATTTAATACAAATTGAATTGAAAATTTAGTAACCTCTAAAGAAGAAAGATTTACTGAGTTTAATAATTTTTGGTTCTAAATTAAAGCTTATTCTGCCGATAGTTCCTTGATACTCTAGATAATATATTAACTTAGATTTCTTTTTCACTATTTTATTTCTACTAATATCATAAAACCTTATATTTAAATTAGCTCTTCTTTTTATTTTAATTCTTTCATCAATTTTCATTTTATATGTAGCTTGAACAAAATCTTGTAGTATAAACAATGGTATATCATATCGTTCTGCTGATTTTGCTTCTATAGAGTTAAATTTTTGGTGTAAAGAAGGTTGATAAGATTGCATGTTTTTAATAATTGGGTTTAAATCTGAGGCACCACCTAAAAATGAAAATTCTGGATTATCACTAGAATTTTTATACAGCTCTTTTTTTCCTCTGTCAATTACGTCTGTAATCTCTATTGAAAGTAAGTCAATCTGCAATAGTGATAAGTTTTGTATATTAAATTGATGCTTTTTAATAAACTCTTTGTAATACATGTCTGGTTGGTCAATGAATGTATTAAAGTATTTGAAATTACTTGTAATAGCTATATTTGGTGCTTCTTTATTTTTAATGTGAGACAAATTACTCCTCGCAATTAATAGAGAAAATATAGCAGCTACTGCAGAAAATATAGCACTTATTGCTGAAATTATTGAACTATCAAACTGAAAATCCATTTTATCACCCTAAAAATATATTTTATTTAACTTTACTTCTAACAGTATGATTAAAGTTTTTCTTAATCTATAAGATCGACTGTATTAAAAATGCGACTATATTAAATTGTTATTACATCAACATTAATTAATAAACCATTATCAATTTTCTATATACTTACTTAGATTTCTTATTATAAATATTCTTAACAAAATCCTCTTTAAAATCCGTATATTCTTTGATACCTGAAGAAGTATTTTTTAAGTAAGACGTTTTTATATCCAAGTATTCTTTTCTTGCTTCTTCATTTGAATTCAAGTAGTCTCTAAAAAAGATAAGATTATTCCATATTTCTTGTTGATACTCAACTAAATGAATAAAGTGGGTTTTTACTTGGTATGTTTCATCTGTAAACTTCGCAAGTACGATCTCATTTGGCTTTTCAACTCTTAGTCTTAAAAAACCAGCCTTACTAAAACTATTAAATAGTTCTTCGTCTACTGTCTTAAGATTATCAACACCTACGACAATATCTATTATCGGTTTAGCTGACATCCCCTGAATTGATGTACTTCCGATATGTTCAATGCGACATTCTTCAAGCTGAGTCTGTTTTAATAATTCATTTTTGACTTTAATAAATTCATCTTGCCATTTATCTGTATATTTTTCTAACCTAATTTCATCATTCTTTAATCCTAAATTCATAGTCATGCCTCCTAAGAGTATTTTGTATTATCATAGCATAGAAGTTTTTGCTCTTTTTTATTAAATTAAAGTACATTCAAATTAAAAAAACTGTGCAACTAGTACTCAACTTCACAACTTACACAGTTTATTTTTTAACTATTCTTCTAGCTTTTTCATTACTTTCTTCGCAATTTCATCTATCACTTTATCCATAGTTTTATTCTTATTTCTACTTCTATTTAAATTATCAATATGATAAGTAGATATTGTATAAATACCTGATAGGTTTAATGGATATTTGAGTACATGGTACCCCATTCTTTTTTTCATTCTATGAAATACTTCTGGTCCGCCTTGTGTGTAAACAATAATTGCTTTTTTACCTTTCCAGAATCCTTTTCTGAAATACCGCTTCTTCTTAAAGCTGAATGCATATTCTGGCCAAAATGCTAAATCTATAAAACTTTTCATGATTGGTGTGACATTAAACCAATAAAGTGGATATATAAATATCAATGTATCAGACTGTTCTAGTTTATTAAGTATCTCTTGATGTTCATCTGTGACTGTTGAATGATAGCCATTCTCTAATATAAGAGGTAAGTTCATTTGTTGTAAATTAAACACGTAACGATTACTTTGATTAATATTCTTTATAATAGATTCATACACTTTAAAACATACCCCAGATTGATTACCGCCATAAATGACACTAATCATCAGATCCTCTCCTTTGATTGAGCTCATTTAAAATCAATTCTTTATTTAAGGCATACTGATTATTTTTAGATAAGTCATGAATGTTCTTTAGTTTATTAAGGATAAATATTTGGTTATTTAAATCTTCTTCTTTTTCTTGAATAACTTTATTGATATAGTCCATAGAAGTCTCGTTACATGCTTCTGTAGCTGGTTCGTGAAATAGTTGAATGATATATTTGATATCCTCTAAATCAATATTTAATGCTTTTAAGTTCATAATCATTTTGAGATCAATCACCGTTTGTTCATCAAAGTAACGATATTGGTTCGCATCTCTCGGAATCTTTAGTAAACCTACTTTTTCATAATACCTAATTTGTGATTTAGTAATGTTTAAACTTTTGGAAACATCGTCAATTCTCATACAATATACCCCCTTCATTTAAAACCTATCATTAAA
This sequence comes from Mammaliicoccus sp. N-M50, assembly GCF_022386995.1. NCBI lineage: Bacteria > Bacillati > Bacillota > Bacilli > Caryophanales > Staphylococcaceae > Mammaliicoccus > Mammaliicoccus sp. N-M50. The sequence continues at coordinate 222,334 of NZ_JAJNJA010000005.1, forward strand.
CCACACTTTAAGGTCAAATACTTTTTCGATTTACTTATTCAATCTCCCTACCTCCCCCACAGAAACTCCACTATCTCATTCGCGACTTGTTTGTTTTCGTGTAGTTCGCTGTGTTGGGCTGTTTTGCCTTCGTATTTGGATTCTTTATAGCTTTTCGGACTATTTCCTAGTAAATATTTTAAAGACTTCGATGAGCTGTTGGATACGCGGCCGTCTGAGTTGGTGCCGTCTTGTAAGTCACCATATATGTTTAATACTTCTATTTCTTGTCCTTTATAGATGTCTTTCAATTGTTGAAGTTCTGGATATGGTGGATTCATGCGACTTGGTTTACCGCTTCTATCCACACTAATTTCATTTACTTGTTCATTCATATTTAATACACCATTAAATGTACCAGCAATGTTCACTTCTTTATTCAACTGAGGTAATGTTTCATCATCACCATATTTCAACATATATTTAGCAAATGATAAATTCCCCATTGAATGTCCGACAAAGTTAAATTTCTTAATACCATATTCACTTTGTAATTTCGCTAGTACGTTTTTAAACCATTCTGCATTAAGATCTAGATCGCCTTGTTTATTATTTTCTAGTTCTATTTGTACAATAGGATTAGTCGCATCTTTTTTAAGTTTGCCTTTTAATTCAACTTCTCCATCTCCAGATACATATGCTGTGATGATTTCTTTTGTGACACCTTTTTTCTTTGCTTGTTGAACCATATATTTCTCAGAGTTCGCACTTCCTGCATAACCGTGTAGAAATAATGTCGGTATTTGGCTATTTATATAAGTTGAGTCTGTTGATTTAACTGTTGTTGAATGGTGTTCGTTAGATGGTTTCGTCATAATCATAATTCCAACAATCATTACAACAATGATACCTAACCCTAAAATCCATAACTTCTTCACTACGATAACCTCTATTCTGTCATTTTGATTTAAGTATAAAGTAATCAGTTTTTCTAACCAATAAAAAGAACCATAAATTTAATTATGGCTCTCTTTATCTTTATTTAAATAATCTCTTGCTCTTTTATTCCATTCATCAAATATTTCTAATGTTTCCGGATCTTCTCTTTTAAGAATTTTCCGTATATATTCTTTATCAATTTCATCATACCTATTTATCAAAATATAATTTATATATTTTTCATTATCAGCATAAGCATAATCTAAAGTCCTATCAATAATGATATCTTCAGGTGATATAACATATATATAATTGTCCTCATCAATTTGTAATGTATTAATCTGCTTATAACCTTCTAATGGTTCTAATGATGAACTCACCACATCAACATATATCTCTAAAGGTTTATATAAATACATTCTTGAGTCTTTAATAAATCCCAATTCTTCCAAAATACAATTCAATTCTTTACTTGCACTTGTAACAAAATCAATATCTCTAGTTGTATAATCACTGTCTGTGTATATCTCGACACTTAATCCTCCAACAACTATTGGCTTATTATATATATTTGTTGTTTTTGAATCTATTAATCTAGTTATTATACTTGCAACCTTAATCATTCTATAATATAAAATCTCAGATTTAGAAATATTTTTCAAATCTTTCTGTGCTTGTTCTAACGTATAACTCATAATTACTTTCTTCCATATCTCAATACTGCTTTTTGTTTTTCAGGGTTTTTACGAGGTTTATCAAAATCTCTTTTCCCTAAATAGAAATCTGGATCATAGTTTTTTCTAATAAAATCAATATTCCTACTTTTATTTTTTTTATTATCTTTCTGTAAATCCTTCAAATATATAGTACTCATAGATTTTCACCATCCTCTATCCCTATTTTATTAATTATATTTTACAGTAACGAGGATAATTTTACAATAATATACTTCTGGTCTATAGGGTCAGTCTGAGGGTTGTCTGATATCACACTGCTCGACCTATAAAAATAAGCATAAGACTGGGACATTATGTATGTCCCGCTCCCATGCTTCATTTCGCTATGCTTCTTTATAGCCTTTTTTAGATGTTGGGTTGATAATTGCTAATATTAATCCGAGTATTGCTACGATACAGATAACAACATATGCGATGCGTACGCCGTGGACTAATCCTTCTATTCCATATTCATGTGGATTTAAGATGGCTGTGTTCATAACTGTTACTAATATTGCTGAACCCATTGCTGCGCCGACTTGTCGCATTGTATTATTCATCGATGTTCCATGTGGTACTAATTCACGTGATAAATTGTTTAACGCAGCTGTTGTTAATGGATTGAATACCATCGCATTTGCTGCGAGTGAGATAGCAAAGAATATTGTGACATAAGCGAATGATGTGTGTGCATCAAGTTGTGTGAAAGCAAATGATGTAATTACAACGATTGAAACGCCTATGATGGATAATAACTTACCACCGTATTTATCGAATATTTTACCTGTGAATGGTGAAAGTAGACCTGTTATAATTCCACCTGGCATAAGTGCTAATCCTGACATCAATGGTGAATATCCGTGTAGATTTTGTAAGTAGAATGACAATACTGTTTGACTACCTATAAATGAAACAAAGACGATACAAACGATAATCATATTGATCGTAAAGGATTTATAGGTGAAGACACGTACGTTAAGAAACGGCTCAGTCATACTTAATTGTTTCACGATAAACATTGTTAAGATGACAATACCTGCAATGATCATTGAATACACTAATGGATGATGCCAGCCTAAATTACCCGCTTCACTAAAGCCAAATAGCAATGCCGCAAAGCCTAATGTAGACAATGTGACAGATAGTTTATTAAGTTTAGGTTTCGTAACATCTGTTACATTCTTAACGAACTTCATCGCAAATAATAAATCTACAATAGCTACAACTAATAGAATGTAGAATATTACTTTCCAACTGTATTGAGATACGACCCAACCTGATAATGTTGGACCGATTGCTGGTGCGAAACCGACGACTAATCCAAACATCCCCATTGCTTGTCCTCTTTTATCTGCTGGGTATACAAGGAATAATACTGTTTGCATTAAAGGCATCATAATACCTGCACCCATTGCTTGAACTGCACGGCCTGCGAGTATGACTGTGAATTGATCCGTTATAACACAAATTATAGAACCTACTATAAAGAATGTTAAAGCTGCAAAGTATAACGTTCTAGTTGTAAATCGCTGTGTTAAATATGCCGTAATCGGAATCATAATACCATTCACTAACATAAATATAGACGTTAGCCATTGTACTGTACTACTCGTTAAATGCATTTCTTTCATAATACTTGGTAAGGCTGTAGTCATGAGTGTCTGGTTCAAAATGGCCACAAATGACCCTACCATCAAAATCGTAATAAGCAAAGTCTTATCCCGGTGTTTCAACTCTTCCACGACGACATCTCCTCGAAATCTTTCTCTAATATCATCATGTTATACAAAGCCACACGAGAAAGTCAAAATGCATGCTTTACGTATTAAAATGTTTAAATGTTATGACAAGTAATCTGAATTAAAATGAGTAAATATCCTTTTGTATAAGTTGCACTTTTATGGTAATATCATCATGGATAAATATTTAATAAATTAATAAATAAGAAGGTTAAAATATATTATGAAAGAAAATTTTTGGAGTGAATTGCCACGTCCATTTTTTATTTTGGCACCTATGGAAGACGTTACGGATATCGTCTTTCGTCACGTAGTCAGTGAAGCAGCTAGACCAGATGTCTTTTTCACTGAGTTTACAAATACGGAAAGTTTTTGTCACCCTGAAGGAATACACAGTGTTCGCGGACGCTTAACATTCAGTGAAGATGAACAACCTATCGTCGCACATATATGGGGCGACAAGCCAGACCATTTCCGAGAAATGAGTATCGGAATGGCAGAAATGGGCTTTAAAGGGATTGATTTGAATATGGGATGTCCTGTAGCAAACGTTGCAGGTAAAGGTAAAGGTTCTGGCTTAATATTAAGACCTGAACGTGCCGCTGAAATTATTCAAGCAGCTAAAGCTGGTGGTCTACCGGTAAGTGTTAAGACACGCCTTGGATATTATGACATAGAAGAATGGAGAGATTGGTTAAAGCACGTCTTCGAACAAGACATCGCAAACTTATCTATTCATCTTCGTACGCGTAAAGAAATGAGTAAAGTAGATGCACACTGGGAATTAATTGAAGCTATTAAGAATTTGCGTGATGAAATCGCACCAAATACATTGTTAACGATAAACGGTGATATTCCAGATAGACAGACAGGTCTTGAGCTTGCTGAAAAATACGGCATCGATGGTGTTATGATCGGTAGAGGTATCTTTAATAATCCATTCGCATTTGAGAAAGAGCCTCGTGAGCATACAAGTAAAGAACTATTGGACCTACTTAGATTACATCTCACATTATTCGATAAATACGCAACTAGTGAAACACGACAATTCAAAAGCTTACGTAGATTCTTCAAAATATACGTACGTAGCATGAGAGGCGCTAGCGAATTAAGACATCAATTAATGAGTACAGAAACAACAGACGAAGTACGCGCATTACTAGATGAATTCGAAGCCCAAATGGAAGACGTCGTAGAATCTTAAAGAGAATAAAGGAATCCCCTGTTAACGTTGGAGTTAGCAGGGGATTTTTTGTGTTGGTAGTGTGGGATTGTTGGGTGAGTTAGTTACAAAACTCTGCCAAAGTGTTACTAACGGGTGCCTTAGTTACAAAACTAGCCCGAACTGTTACTAACAGGCGCCTTAGTTACAAAAGTCGGTAGAACTGTTACTAACAGCATCCTTAGTTACAAAACTCGACCGAACTGTTACTAACAGCCTCCTTAATTACAAAACTCGCCCAAACTGTTACTAACGAGCCCCTTAGTTACAAAACTCGCCCAAACTGTTACTAACGGCCTCCTTAGTTACAAAACTCGCCGAAAGTGTTACTAACGGGCGCCTTAGTTACAAAACTCGCCCAAACTGTTACTAACGGGCGCCTTAGTTACAAATCTCGACCGAAGTGTTACTAACGGGTGCCTTAATTACAAAACTCGCCTAATTTGTTACTAACCCCCTCCTTAAATCAAAAAAAGTGCCCATCATATGGACACTTTCTACGTTATTACATTGTGCTTGTATCTATAACGAAACGATATTTAACGTTTGATGATAAGACTCTTTCATATGCTTCGTCTATTTGATCTGCTGAAATTAGTTCGATTTGTGGTCGAATGTTATGTTCTGAACAGAAGTCTAACATTTCTTGTGTTTCTCTTATACCACCAATTGCTGAACCTGCAAATGATCTACGGTGACCGATTAAATTAGCAACGCGTAATGATACGGGTTCTGCTGGTGCTCCTACGTTTACAAGTGTACCGTCTAATCTTAATAATCTAAGATAATCGTCTATTGGTAAATTAGCACTTACGGTATTAATGATTAAATCAAATGAGTTCGCAAGTTCTTCAAATGTTGACTCATCACTTGTTGCATAATAATGAGAAGCGCCTAATTTCAAGCCGTCTTCTTTTTTATTTAATGTACGTGATAATACTGTTACGTCAGCGCCCATTGCATGTGCAATTTGAACGGCCATATGACCAAGTCCACCCATACCGATAACAGCTACATTTTTACCTTCGTATGCTTTCCAATGATTTAAAGGTGAATACGTTGTAATACCTGCACAAAGTAATGGCGCCGCTTCATCTAAAGGAATATTATCTGGAATACGTAGTACGAAATCTTCATGTACGACGATATGTGTTGAATAACCACCTTGAGTAGGTTCGCCATATCTGTCAGTACTTGCATAAGTACCAATCATTCCTTTTACGCAGTATTGTTCTTCTCCATTTTGACAATGTTCACATTCGCCACATGAATCAACCATACAACCAACACCAACACGGTCATCTACTTGATATTTACTTACATCAGAACCAACTTCTTTAACAATACCTGCAATCTCGTGACCTGGTACTAAAGGATAGTTCACTGGTCCCCATTCTCCATGTGCAGTGTGAATATCTGAATGGCATATTCCTGCATATTTAATTTCTATCAAAATATCATGTTTATCTAAATCTCTTCTCGTAATTTCTGTCGCAAAAAAATTAGAATCCGGACTACTTACTGCTCTCGCTTTAGCATTTAGCATCATAAATTCCTCCGTTACTTACTGGATAGAATACTATATTTGTATTCTTCTTTGCTTATATTAGACTCGTGTGGAATCATCGTCAATTCATATGACTTACGCACTTTATTGCATATTATGCATTGTTATAAATATTAAAAATTACTTTAAAACAAAAATGTTTGTTATATATATAAACTTTATTTTTCAATATTTTGTAAACAGTTACATATTTATGAAAAAACCTATTGTTTTATTAATATCCGTGAGGTATAAATATATTAGATAGATGTAATATGTAACATAATACGGGATGGAGTTGAATTTTAATGCAAAGGAACACTTATCAAAGATTTTCATTAAGGAAGTTCAAAATCGGGACGGGATCTATTTTATTGGGAACTTTATTAGTCATGGGTATTCAACATGAAGCACAAGCGAGTGAAAATAGCGCAGTAGAAACAGACAATACAAACATCAATAGTGAAACTACAAATACAGATTCAGAAAATACTGCTGTGGAACAACCAAGCGATGCTACACAACCAGAAACGACTAATGAATCGAACGAGAACACAGACGTTACAACAAATGAAGCAAGTGAGACGCCTGTAGATAATAACGATGAAGCTACTTCTTATGCTGCAAAGCAATATCCTGATCAAGACACAAATTCTATTGCAGTAAACAATGATGCTGATGCTAAAAAGGATACAGATAAAGATGGTACTTTGACGTATTTCAATGCGCAAAATGGTTATGTGCCTGAACAAACACAAACTGTTAAAAACGGCGTGAAAACAAGCGAGCATTGTACAGCTGATGAAGTGACAACTGAATATACAAATAAAGTTAATCTTAATGCTAAAAGTGTTATGGATACAAATTTAGATGACTATTCTAACAATGGTTTTCAAGAAAAAGTGAAAAATCCAAATAACCATCCAAATGCAACTGACGCTCATAATTATGGCCCGGGAAATTTAGAAGTTCACCATTGGCAAAGTGGTCCAAATGAAGCGACAACAGCACAAAATTGGAGAATTGTCTTTGCGACTGACTATGCAATTGATAATGCTGTTATGCGTGTGACGTTGCCTTATGATAATGTCACAACTTCTGATGCGTCTGATTGGTTAGTGAATAGATATTATCCTGCTGTTTCAAAGGATGGTAAGAGTTCATATACGAATATCATTACACCTGAAAACATCACATTTGATGGTAATATCGCAATCATTAACTTAGGTAACGTAGTAGCAAATAGTGCTTACGGTATTGTATTTAATAAACAATTTGATACACCACAAGACTTTAGTGGCGGACCGCTTACTACAAGTGTCAATGTTAGTGGAGAGTGGAACGAAGAAGACTTACGCAGACAATTAGAACTTAAAAAAGAAGCTATGCGTGCACAAGGTATGTCTGAAGAAGAGATTAATAAAGCAGAATTAGATTATATCAAATCAAGTTTAACACCTAAACAAGTAGAATATATCAATGAAGTATGTGAAATTCCAGACAACCCAGATAATCCTGATAACCCGGATAATCCTGATAACCCAGACAACCCAGACAACCCGGACAACCCGGACAACCCAGATAATCCGGATAACCCGGACAATCCGGACAACCCGGACAACCCAGATAACCCAGATAACCCAGAGAAACCAGACAACCCTGAAAACCCAGACCACCCGGACAACCCAGACAACCCGGACACCCCGCAGACCCCGGACACGCCG
>NZ_JAJNJA010000006.1:0-224103 GCF_022386995.1 Mammaliicoccus sp. N-M50
ATTAATTTATCGGCCCGGAAACCACAATTTCGGGTCGCTAAATTTATTTATCGGCCTGGAAATCTCATTTTCGGGTCCCTATTATATTTTTATCGGCCTGGAAATCCCATTTTCGGGTCGATAATTATTTTTATCGGCCTGGAAATCCTATTTTCGGGTCGCTATTTTATTTTATCGGCCTGAAAACTCCATTTCCGGGTCTCTATTTTTATTTATCGGCCTGAAAACTACAATCCTACCTCCTCACTTTCTGCCCACACCCACATTCCTACATCCACCCATCCCAAATATCATTATCTTTGTGACTTTTACATGGAAAGTATACAATTATATTTAAAGAATGATTCATTATTTATAAGGGGATGAACAAATGGATACTTCATTTAATACAACAAAAGAATTTGCCGAAGCTTTGGATAAAGCGGATGTGTTACATCATGTTCGTGATCGATTTTATATACAACCTAACGAAATTTACATGGATGGGAATTCTTTAGGTCTTGCTTCTAAAGATGCTGAGGCATCATTACTCAATGCGTTAGAAGATTGGAAAAAAGAAGGCATCAAAATTTGGAATATTGAAGACAGCAAATATTATCATTATTCTAAGCACATTGCTTCAAACATGGCGCCATTAATTGGTGCGAGTCCTGAAGAAGTTGTAGTAGTTGGTAGCACGACATCCAATATACATCAAGCTATTAGTACTTTTTACGAACCGACTAAAGATAAATACAAAATATTAGTTGATGACTTAAACTTCCCTACTGATCGTTATGCAGTAGATAGTCAAGTGCGTCTAAAAGGATTAGATCCAAACGATGCAGTTAAAGTTGTTAAAAGTTCAGATGGTGTATTCATTGATGAAAATGCCATTATTGAAGCAATGACGGATGATATTGCACTTGTTCTATTGCCTACTGTACTCTATCGAAGTGCTCAAGTATTAGACATGGCAAAAATAACAATGGCTGCGAAGGAACGTCAAATCATCATTGGATGGGACTTATGTCATGCAATCGGTGCGATTGAAATGGACTTAGCCCAAATTGATGCAGACTTTGCTGTATGGTGTACATATAAATATTTATCAGGTGGACCTGGTTCAACTGCTGGCTTATATATCAATAAGAAACACTTTAATCGCAGTCCTGGTACTGCCGGTTGGTTTGGGAATAAAGACGAAACACAATTCCAACTTAATCATACATTTGAACATCAACGAGATGCTTCAGGGTGGCAAGTTGGAACACCAAATATTCTATCTATGGCACCATTAGAAGGTGTGCTTAACATTTTCAACGAAGTTGGTATGCATGCTATTAGAACGAAATCACTTCATATTACGTCATACTTAATGTATTTAATTGATGAAAAGTTAACTGACTATGGTTATTCAGTTGGGAACTTACGTGATGATTTTAAACGAGGTGGACATGTATGTTTAGTACATGATGAAGCATATAGAATCAGTTTAGCGTTGAAAGATAAAGGTGTGATTCCAGATTTTAGAGAACCGAATGTGATTCGATTAGCACCTATTGCTTTATATACATCATATGAAGAAGTCTATAAAGTCGTTGAGATTTTAGAAGAAATTGCACAAGATCATTTATACGAACAATATAGTACTAAACGTGGCCTGGTCGTATAATAAATTGCGTACTTAAGGAGTAGCTATATGTCCAAGAAACACGGAGAAATCATTCGATTTATACTTGTAGGTGGCATCAATACAGTTAATTATTACTGGATATATTTATTATTATTAAAAGTGTTCGACATTCAATATTTAGTGAGTCATATATTGAGTTTCATAATAAGCTTTATCATTTCATTTTATTTGAATTGTTATTTTGTTTATCGTGTTCAACCTACCGTAAAAAAATTCATTCAATTTCCTATTACACAAGTTGTAAATATGGGATTACAAACATTATTATTATTTGTGTTTGTACAGTTACTTCATGTAAACGAAACTTTTGCACCATTTATCGGATTAATTTTTACAATTCCAATAACATTTATATTATCTAGATGGATTTTAGTAGATAAATAAAACGAAAAGCGCCTGTAACATAAACATGTTACTGGCGCTTGTCATTTTTTCTATAATAAGAACATAACAAAGAATGGAACGACTGCTACGACTACGATACCAACAAGAACGAGTGAAATACTGGCCATTGATTCTTCTACTTCACCTAATTCTTTTGCTGCTGCGACACCGAGTGTGTGTCCACTTGTACCTAAGGCTAATCCTCTTGCAATCGGATTTGTAATATTAAAGAGTTTCAATAATTTATTTCCTAATGCCATAATAATAACGGCATTTAAAATCACGGCTAATGATGTGAGTTCTTTAATACCTGAAATACCTTCTGAAACTGGCAATGCAATTGCAGTTGTTGCTGCTTGTGGTAACATTGATGCGATAATATCATCACCAAATTGGAATGCTTTCGCTACAATATAAATAATAACAAGTGCTGCTACTGTTCCAATTGCAATACCACCCATGATATGATGCCAATGTTTTTTAAGTACTTCACGTTTTTTGTATAAAGGAATTGCGAAACAAATTGTTGCTGGTTCTAGGAAGAAATTAATAATATCTCCACCTATTTTGTAATTTTCATATGGTATGCCTGTCGCTTTTAAAAATACAATGCCACCAACCATACTGAAAAATAATGGCGCAAACAAGAAGAATCCATTTGTTTTTTTAAATAAATAAGTACCGACTAAGAATAATATTACAGATAATCCGATACCGAAATATGGTGTATTAAGGCCTAAATGTTCCATCATGCATAATCACCTGCCACGCGTTTATTGTTAATTTCTTTCGTACGTTTAGCTGATTTTTCACTTGGTTTAATGATCATTTGTGAAAAGATACCCGTACAAACAAGTAATAAAATTGTAGAAATAATAATTAGTAATATGATAAGTATTGGACTCGTACTTAAAATACCTAATGAGTTGATCACTGAAATACCCGCTGGAACGAATAAGAATCCGATATTATTCGTCAATGCTGTACCAACCGCTTCTACTTGTTCTAACTTGATAATACCTGTTGTCAATGCGATAAACATTAGTACTAATCCGATAACTGATGCCGGCATTGGTATAGGCATAAAGCTTTCTATGACATGTGAAATTAATAATACAATTGATATTGTTAATACTTGATGAAAGAAGTTATTGACTTTTTTCATTTTGACAACCTCCCGAAGTAATCTCTTAAGGTTATCTTAATATGAAAATCATTTTTTAAAGCGTTTTCAATGCGAAATGCAATAATTGACCTCTAAGTTACAAAATCTATGCTCTGAAAATTATACTAACCCTATTTCTGATTTAAACGACTTCATATATGATCGACTGACTTGTAATTTGATATTCCCCGTCAACGTCACTTGATACGTCGAATTAAACCAATGTTCAACCGATTGTATATGCCATTTATTAATAATACTTGCGCGATGAATACGAATAAATTTAGCGTGACTGAGCTTTTTCTCGTAGAAACTGAGTGGCTCGTTTGTCGTATATTCATTGTCAGTCGTATTAATCGTCGTAATACCTTGATTGACAGATATCGCAATAATATCATCTACATTCAATACATAAATACGATCATCAATTTCAATAGGCAAGACTTCATCGTGATTGACCGGTTTCGGCTCAACTGATTGTTGTGTTTCGATATTCGTAATTTTATTAATCGCTTGTTCAATTCTTGCTTTCTCAAAAGGCTTCAAAATATAGTCTGTTGCTTCTAATTCAAATGCTTGTACAGCATATGTGTCATGAGCAGTCGCAAAGATAATATGCGGAACATGTTTCATTTTGTTGATTTTCTTCGCTAAATCTAAGCCACTTTCTTCCATCAAATTAATATCTAAAAATATAACATCAAATTCGTGCGACAATAGTTGTTCCAAAGTTTCTTCAACATTTTCTGCTTCTTCAATTTGACTAAATGAACCAATTTGATTCAATAAATATTTCAGTTCATTACGTGCTAATGGTTCATCATCAACAATTAACGCATGCATTACATTTCCTCCTCTCGATATTTGTGTGGAATAATCGTACATACTTTCGTTCCTTTATCACTTGAATCAAATTGTAATTCTGCATGATTTCCAAATAATCCTGTTAATCTTCTATTTAAATTCTCTAACGCACTTCCAGTTCCTGACTGAGAGGCAACTGTTGTCTTACCTAAAATAGCAATTTTATCTTCATGTATTCCTTGCCCGTTATCTCTTACACATAGTTGAATCGATTGATGATTACGACTCACTTTAACCCAAATGCGATTGTCTTCTTTTCTACTTGTAAAGGCATGTTTAATTGCATTCTCTACTAATATTTGTATAACAAAAGGTGGCACAAGTGCAGAATAATGTTCTTCGGGTATATCAAATTCAATTTTGAAGTGATCGGGATATCTTGCTTGCTCTAAAGCAATATAAGCGCGTACTTGTTCTAATTCTTTTTCAATTGTAATCGTATTGTTTCTCGCACCTTGTAAATTCGAACGGAAGAAATGACTCAATTGTAATAACAATTGACGTGCTTTCTCATGATCAATTCGAACTAATGCTGAAATCGTATTAATCGAATTAAAGAAGAAATGCGGATTAACTTGAGCTTGTAACGACTTAATTTCAGCATCTTGTAATAATTTTCGTTGTGTTTCAACAGCACCGAGTTCTAACTGACTAGAGAATATTTTAGCTAAACCTTCAGCTAGTTGTTTCTCTACAAATGTTAAATCATGATGATCTGTAAAATACAACTTCAATGTCCCTACAATATCATCATGTACATATAATGGAATAACAATCGCCGCTTCAAGAGGACAGTTCGGATGTTGACACCCTATATCTTTACTAGAATAGACTTCTTTTTGTTGACCAGTTTCAATAACTGCTTTAGATAAATCAGTAATGATGGTCTTATCAGGTGTGTGATGATCACTAGCTACACCAACATGCGCCAATATATGCGTCTTATTTGTAATAGCAACAGCAGAAACTTTCATGAGATCTTTGATAACTTTTGCTGATTGATGTGCAGATGATTCTGTTAATCCTTCTTTAAAATAAGGCAATGTCTGATTGACGAGCTTTAATACATCATGCGTTTGGATGGCTCTCATTTGTTCTTCTTGTTTAACTGTCGAAATAATTATAGACATAAATATCGCAGTACCTAATCCATTAATGATAATCATCGGCAATGCAATAAGTTGAACAAGTTCCCATGCATCTGCTTTTTGCGATGAGAATATCAATATACAAATCATTTGAATAACTTCCGTAGATGCACCTACTAATGCACTTTGTTTCACGGATAAATAACTTTTTGACTTCATTGCTTGTGCACCAAAGTAACCTGCGACAAGTCCAATGACGATAGATGATATTAAATATGTATATGCATCAGCACCGCCAATATAAACTCTAAATATACCTGATAGCACACCTACGAACAGACCTACAAATGGTCCACCTATCAACCCTGAAACGCCTATTGTTAACACACGTGTATTCGCAAGTGACACTTCTGGTCCGAGATGTAAATAAATCATACTCGATACAATTTCACCATTATGAATCGCGACACCTGTAAAATTAGATAGCAATGCAAATGATGAAAATACAATGATCAATCGCCATTTTACATACCATTTTTCGCGTTCACCCATCATATTTTTAAAATACGTGGTATTCATTAATATGTAGGCAACGAGTATAATTAAACCAACACGTTCTAATAATAAGACAAATAAATTTAACATATAAACACCTATCGTTTCTTTACTTTTCTATACGTTCATACCAACAAATATTTTACCATATGATTGTTAGAAATCTCGGAATAATGTTTAAATGATATAATAAGGAGAACCATGCAGAAAGGGGATAATATCATGAATTTACAAACTGCATCACCAGAGGAAATTAGAGCAAGTATAAGACAAGGCGCATTAACACGACCAACTAGTGGGATGGCTAAAGGGTATGTCCAAGCAAATGTCGTCATCTTGCCTTCTAAATATGCTTATGATTTTTTGAAATTTTGCTTTAAAAATCCGAAGACATGTCCATTACTTGATGTATCCGAAGTAGGATCGCCGTCATTTAGTAAATATGGAAAAGAAGCGGATATTAGAACAGATGTTGGATTGTACAGACTTTATAAAGATGGCAAATTCGTACAAGAATACGAAGATATTAAAGCGTTGTATACAGAAGATATGGTCAGCTTCTTGATTGGATGTAGCTTTACATTTGAACATGCTTTGCTTGAAGCGGGCATTCCAGTACGTCATATAGAAGAAAATCATAACGTGCCGATGTACATCACAAATATACCAGCTGAACCAAGTGGTACTTTTAAAGGAAACATTACAGTAAGCATGCGACCTATGACGATGGCAGAAGCAATTAAAGCTACTGAAATCACAACACATTTCAAAGAAGTACACGGTACACCAATACATATTGGAAATCCAAGTGAAATCGGTATCGGAAACATTGACCAACCTGATTTCGGTGAAGCTGTAACAATTAAAGACGGAGAAGTTCCTGTATTCTGGGGATGCGGTGTAACACCACAGTCTGTCGCATTAGATGCCAAACCAGACATCATGATTACGCACGCACCAGGACATATGTTTATAACAGATGTTAAAGATAGCGAAATGAGCTAGACTTAGAAGGACTTTAAAAGCAGAAAGCTGAGGCAACGGTCATTGCCTCAGCTTCATTTTTGTTTCTGGACCGGTAATTGATTTTATAGGTCCATATTTTTCATTTCTGGACCGGTATTTATTTTTATCGGTCCATATTTCTCATTTCTGGACCGGTAATTTTATTTATCGGTCCATATTTCTTATTTCTGAACCGGTAATTTTATTTATCGGTCCATATTTTCTATTTCTGGACCGGTAATATTTTTTATCGGTCCATATTTTTCATTTCTGGACCGGTAATTTTATTTATCGGTCCATATTTTCTATTTCTGGACCGGTAATTTATTTTATCGGCCTGAAAATCCCTACACTCCTATTCCCAACTTATAATTCTGTACGCAATTCCCACAATTCTGGGAAGAAGTTCTGGTCAATAACCCGTTTTAAATAATTTACTCCTGAACTTCCACCTGTTCCTGTTTTGAATCCTATTATTCTTTGTACGGTCTTCATATGTCTAAATCGCCACTGACTGTATCTATCTTCTACATCTGTTAATTTCTCTAGTAGTTCATACAATTCAAAGTATGCGTCTGATTGTAAATATATTGCTTTAAAAGCTTCTTTCACTGAATCATTCCGCATATAATTTTGCGTAACTTCCCTATTTAACACTTCGGAATCTATGTTAAATCCTGCTCTATGTACTGCTTTAATTGTTTCATCATAAATACTTGGTCGTTCTAGTTGTGTTTTCAACTGCTGATATATATTTGGGTCTTTTTCATAGATTTTTAAAGCGTGTGTTGTTTTATATCCTAAGCTATATTCAATCATTCTATTTTGAAAAGATTGAAATCCTGAAGAATTCCCTAAGTCATCTCTAAATTTCAAATAATCACTTGGTGTCATGGTTGATAATACTTCCCATACTTGAATGAGTTGTTTTTGTATATTACCTACACGAGCTAATTTTTTAAATGCTTGTTTATATTGATCAGATTTAATATCATCACTTGCAGAATTTAATTCATGAATAATTAAGTTCATCCACAGTTCTGATACTTGATGGACAATTATGAATAATTTCTCATCGTGCGCATCTGTTAATGTATGTTGTGCTGATAATACTTTATCTAAACCTAAATATTCACTATAAGTCATGTCCTTCGAAAAATCCGTCTTCACACTTTCCCCTTTAAGTGATTCATCTTGAAATTCGCTCACAACTACTCCCCCTTTTTAGAAATGATCGCTCTTATTGGCGAACCGTCTGCACCTACTATATTTAAAGGTAATCCAATGAAGTTATAATAACCTTCTGATACATTTTCTAATAATAGATTTTCAATATTAATGATGTCGTATTGATTAAATGCATGATGATTGTCTAAAGTTTTAGAGTCGATATCATCTACTGATGGCACATCAATTCCAAATACTTTAATCCCTATTGAAGATAAATATTGAATGGCATCTTCTGTTAAGACAGGTACTGACTCTGGAAACACTTCAGAATGTGCTTCTGTTTTAGTCTTAATCATTATAATCGTCCCTTTAATCTCATATTTCTTGAGTATTTCCTGGGTGATTAAAGTTTCATCCATAATTTCAATCAATGTTGCATCGCCAATTAAACGATTGACGTCAATTTCATGAATCTTGATACCTTCTTCATCAAAGTGATATGGCGCATCCATATGTGTGCCTATATGTGTGCTTGTTGAAATACTACCAATATTTACAGAACCCGTTTCTTCTTTAGTCGCTGAAAGTTTAAAATGAAATGGCTCATCACCTGGCCAGTGTGCAATATTGTTCGTCAATTGTTGTGTAATATCAATCCACATAATCATGCTCCTTTATTAATGTAATCGCTACCATATTACCTTTTAATCCAACTTTTGTACATTAATTTGTAATAATGAAAAAAGTAAAAGCCGAGACATATTCGTATGTCCCAGCCTTTTTTAAAATTATACAATTAAATTGACGATTAATATTAATATCAAACCTAATACAGAAAGTACAGATTCTAGAAGTGTCCATGTTAAGAACGTTTCTTTAATTGTTAAACCAAAGTATTCTTTGAACATCCAGAATCCTGCATCGTTTACATGTGAGCAGAATATACTACCTGCACCAATCGCAAGTACGACAAGTGAAATATTCACATCTGATGCTTGTAATAATGGTAATACAATACCTACTGAAGATATTGCTGCTACTGTCGTTGAACCAAGTGCTACTCTTAATAAAGCAGCAGCTAACCATGCTAGAAAAATTGGTGACATTTCTGTACCGTGGAATATTTCTGAAATTGTGTCACCAACACCACCATCAATGAGGATTTGTTTAAATGTACCGCCCCCACCAATAATTAAAAGTAACATTGCTATTGGTCCAATAGCTTCTTCAAATGATTTCATAATCGTTGTCATATTCTTAGATTGTTTAATACCCATTGAATATATCGCAAATAATACAGCTAATAACATTGCTGTAACAGATGAACCAAGTAAGTACACGATAGATTCAAACCAGTTTGTTGGTTCTTGATCATGACCAGTTATAAGTTGGACTACTGTAGCAAATAACATTAAAATAACTGGGAATAATGCTGTTAATAAACTAATACCAAAGTTCGGTAATTTTTCATTACTAAAATCATTCATTTTACCTATACTTGCTGTGTTCCCTTTCTTTTCAAATGCTACAGGTGCAATAGCATAAGCAAATTTAGGGAAGATACCACCGACTACGATTGCTAAAGATACACCAATGATAAGACCATACATCAATACTTCTCCAATATTGGCATTAACCGCTTCTGATATCGCTACTGGACCTGGATGTGGCGGTAGAAATCCATGCGTTACAGCAATTGAAGTTGCCATTGGAATACCAACTTGTAAATTAGAAATTTTCATTCTTTTAGCCAACGTAAACACTAAAGGAATTAATAATACAAATGCAACTTCTAAAAATAAAGATATCCCGATAATAAATGATGCAATAATCATTGCCCAAGTTACATATTTTTTACCAAACGTATTAATCAGTGTATCTGCAATTCTTGTTGCACCACCACCGTCAGATAATAACTTACCTAAAATCGAACCTAATCCAAAAATAATCGCAATATGACCGAGTGTATCGCCCATACCTTTTTCAATGGTTTCCACAATTTTATCAAGTGGCATACCTAAAATAATACCTGTTAACATTGAAGTGATAATTAAAGCAACAAACGTATTTAATTTAAAGTACATAATAAGCGCTAATAAAATTAATACACCAATTACAACACTAACCAGTGGCCAGTACTCTCCCAACATTTAAATCCCTCTCTCTTTATATATTTAACGATTTAATTCATATACACTGCTTAAAGTTTCTTCATCTCCGACATTTCCTGGGAATATAACATAAGGTATATTTTGATATTTCGCTTCAGGACCTGTTAGCCATACTGGAACCCCTTGTGTAATTTGACCGATGACTTTTGCTTTTTCAATTTTTAATCCTTTTGTCGCAACATCGCTTGAAGTTATACCACCTTTAGCGATAATAAACTTCGGTTGTACATCTAAATTTGAAACGATTGATACTAAACTATTTGAAATAGCAGTAGAAATACTTAAATTATGTTGCAAGTTCTCAGTTCTAATAACATCTCTTGACGTATAAATGACAACATCTTCTCCGTTATCAATATATCGCTCAACGAGTTGTGTAATGTCATCAACATAAGCTTGTAAATTGGATGACGCTATTTGCGTAACGTCAAATTCTATTTCACTAATAAATGAATGGTCTAATAAATATTTCAGTTGGTCTGATGACTTTTTAACATGTGAACCAACAACAATAATGCCACCATTATCATTTTCTTTATAAGAATTTAAATTGATAATTTCTCCAGGTGTTTCACAAATTGCTTTAACAAAAGATGCCGCTGTTCTAAAGATAAAGCGTTTATCATGTTGTGCTAAAAATTCAGTCAGACAAGCTACAAAGAAATCCATATCCTCATC
The DNA here is from genome assembly GCF_022386995.1 of Mammaliicoccus sp. N-M50. NCBI lineage: Bacteria > Bacillati > Bacillota > Bacilli > Caryophanales > Staphylococcaceae > Mammaliicoccus > Mammaliicoccus sp. N-M50. The sequence goes on from NZ_JAJNJA010000006.1 coordinate 10,756, forward strand.
ATTTACAGCATCTACTACGACTTGATCAAAGTCATTTAAATTTGAAAATACATTAAAAATCGTTTCTTTATCTCTTTGTCGTAAATATTCTAATGTGATGTGATAAACTTCGTCAGATTGAACTTCGCCATAACTTTTTTCGCTTATAAAGTCATTCATATGTTTAGACTTAAATCCAAATGTTGTATCTTGTGCAAATTCACTTTCAGATACTGGGATATATTGCTCGCCTTCTTTAAGGTAATGAATGCCTTCATATGTATATCTATTGCCTTCAAAGAAAGCTGGAATATAGAATACAGCATCAAAATCTTGGTCACTAGATTCACTTAACACTTTAGGTTCTAAATAGAAATGACCTCTTAATGTAGAATCTCCTCTACTAATAATTAAATAAGGTATATCCAATTTATTAGCTACTTTTTGTATGTTAGCGCTTACCTCTTGGTGTAAAGAAATCGTCTCTTGTTCATTTAACGCTCTAGAATTCGTCAAAATGTAAAACATATTATGGGATTGAAGAAAACCATCTTCAATCCATTCCTCAGTCCACTTCGTATATACAGGTAAATCTTTAACTGTTTGAGTGCCTGTAGGATCATCATCTAGTACAATAATTTTATATTTTAAATCTGGTAAATGTTTGTTTATATCATCATGTTTAAATTCATTTATTAAATCTTTTGTTAACATCATTATCACCTACATATTATTGATTTTTTCGAAGTATTGAATGATACCTGAATGGTCATTTAAACCATTACCTTGTGCAACTTCTGATTTATAAATTTCTTTAATTTGATTAACAACTGGTAAAGTTAAACCTGCTGTATCTGCTGTTGACGATACATTTTTTAAGTCTTTTAAATTAATGTTTAAAGTGCCACCTGGTTTATAATCTTGTTCAATCATTTTAGGGAATTTCGCTTCCATAACTGCTGAACCTGCTAAACCATTTTTGATTGCTTCATGCATTTCTGTCAAATCTATATCAAATTTCTTAGCGAGTACAACCGCTTCAGACAATGCTGCAATATTTGTATTCACGATAATTTGATTCGCCAATTTAACGACACTACCAGAACCAACATGACCAACTCTTACAACAGATCCAGCAATTGGACGAAGCACTTCTTTAATATCTTCTAATAAACCTTCATCACAACCAACCATTACAGCTAATTCTCCTGTAATCGCAAGTGGTTCTCCTCCACTAACTGGTGCATCTACATACTGAATATCTTTTTCTTCAAGTACTTTACTAATTTCTAAAGATTCATTAGGTGTTAAAGAACTCATATCAATAACCATTTTGACATTAATTTCACTTTGGTTTAATACGGTCGTTTCACCACTGTATAAAACTGATTTAACAATAGCGCCATTAGGCAACATTGTAATCATCACTTCGGCATCTCTAGCCATTTCTTCAATAGTTACAACTTTCGCACCTAATGCTTCTACCTCTTTTTCAGCTTCTTTATTTAAATCATTCACTAATACTTCTTTATTAGCTTTGATTAAGTTTTTCACCATTGGCTTACCCATAATACCTAATCCAACAAATCCAATTTTCATTTTTATGCTCCTTTTCTGTAAACGTTTACAGGTATTGTATACCAAAATTTAATAAATGTATACATTTTATTTCAAATTTTTTTATAGTAAGATGAAGTTAACGAGGTGAAAACGATGGCAAATAAGGAATTATCCATATATCAAAAAATAAGAAATGACATTATAAATGGTGACTTAACGCAAAATGAAAAAATAACAGAAAGTAAACTTGCACAAAGATATAATGTTAGTAGAACACCGATAAGAGAAGCTATAAAACAACTAGAATTAGAATACTTCATAAGAGATGGTTATATTTATGTACCAACAGTAGAAGAATATCGAAATATCTTTGAGATGCGTATTTTAATAGAAACACACGCAATCAAAAAAGCGAGTATCGTATTCACACAAGACGATATCGAAGAATTAAAAAGTTACGCAACAATCGGAGACGACAAAACAGAAGAAGAAATCATACAAATCAACGATCAATTCCATCAAAAAATCATGAGCGCCACAAAAAATAGTTTTATAATAGATACGTATAGTAAATTAAAAAGTTATATATACCTATTCAGCAAAACAGTTATCAATAAAAAACGCCCATGTCTTATAGAAGAACATCAAAAAATAGCAGAAATGCTAGAAAAAAGACAAACCGAAGCGGCAATAGAACTCATGAAAGAACACTTATTAAACGACTTAGAATTCAGTCTATACTATTTGAAATCGTAGGAAGATGTAGTGTGGGGAAGGGAAAAACAATATTCAACTATATTAAAATGAATGGAGTGCATCATATGACATTAAAAGAATTTAACATCATTGAAAATCAACTCATTAATGAATATGCAGGTTACTTTGATAAAAAAGAACTTATAACACAATTTCCATCTAAAATTTCTAATATTAGTGAAGAAGAATTTTATTTTTACATGACTAAATATTTGAATAAATTTCACGATCCACATCTTAAATTAGTTGAACTTAACGGACTTTATCCAAATATTAGAGTTCAATTACATAATGATCAATTATATGTGATAGACTCCAGAAATTCACAAATTCCTACGGGTACTGTTATTCATAATTTAGGTTCTTACTCAATCAAATATATACTTGAAAATGATCATGATTTATTAAAATCCAGTAACCCAGAAAGAATGGAATGGTCAGACGTACTTAAAAAATATAAATATATCGTATCCGATTCTAAAGAAATATCTATTTTACAAAAGGATAAACCGGATTTCTTTGAACAATCATACATTATCGAAAATAAACATACCTATATTTATTTAAAATTTACCGACTTTATTGATCATTTAAAAATCTCTAACTTAATAGATAAGCATAAAAAACTACTTTTAAATGCGAAACAAATCATTATTGATGTGCGAGGTAATCGCGGTGGTTCAGATTTAGCTTATTTAAAGTTATTACCTTATTTAACAAGCGAAAGTATTACAATAACTGATGATACGCCTTATTATCATAGATTTACAAAAGCATATTGCGATGAAAGAATACATGCAATTTCTGAACTCATAAAACAGATACCAGATTCAGATGATCTTGATGAATATAAATCATTTTTAAAATTATTTAAAGATAACTACGATAAAGGACTTGTTAATATCAATAACAATCCAGAACCTGATACGATTAAAGGCATTCAAGAAAATTGTCCAGATGTAAAGGTACTAGCGGACTTTGAATGCGGCAGTTCAGGAGATAACTTTGTAAAATTTGCACATGAATTTAAAAACATTGAAATTATAGGTAGACCTACTAAAGGTATGAACGATTATAGTAATGTTATGTTTGTCGATATTAACGGTAAATATAAATTAAGCGTCCCACACTCTAAAGACGGAAATGTAGATTTAGGTAAGAGTATGGGAAAAACAGGTATACCAGTAGACCACTATATTCCATGGACACCAGAAGAACTTGAAAAAGATATCATCTTAGAAACAGCAATAAATAGATTTACTTCACATTAAAGTTAAATGAAAAATGTTGCGCTAACGATCTTGTTTTATTGAAACATAAAATAAATGGTTGAAAATGATCAGTCTCTTATATTAATTATTAAGAGTTATTCATTTCCAACCATCTTTTTATGTCTTTTTATAAATACAAATGTAGCTAAAATTATGGTAATACTATTTATAATAATTGCAGCGTAAACTATGTTTAATATATCGACTAAGTAACTAAATATCATAACTATTATTGGAGGTGGTATTCTTAGTGCTAGTGACCTAAAACTACTAACTCTACCTATAAACTCATTACTTGTTTCTCTTTGAATAAAGGTATTAATAAATATGACACTTAAACTTGAAGTTATACCTGTTAAAAATATTAATAATATTACTAGTAATGTATTAGATATTAATACTGTAAATATCACAAATACTGAATACATCACGATTAATAAATAATTAACTTTACTTTCTTCTACTATTTTTAAAATATATGATGCGCAAATTGTTCCTATTATTGAGCCTATAGAAAAACTAATCATTAAAACAGATAAACCTATTGATCCTAATTTTAATTGATCAGACATTAAGACAAATATTAAACTAATAGGAGCAACAGATATATTAATAATGATTAAATAATATATAGATTGTTGTAATAAATTTGAACTTCTTCTTAAGTAACTAAAAGATTCTGATATACTTCCTTTAATTTTTTTATCAATGATTTGTTGAGAAAAAATTGGAATATATGCTATTTTCATAAGTATTGCTCCACCTAAAAATAATATGCCACCTAGAAAAAGTGTGTTAATTAATCCTAGTGAATCAACAAGTAATCCCCCTAATAGTAATCCGAAAATATTACAAATATGTTTGATAAATTCAACCGAGCTATTAGCATTTATAAGTTTTTGATTACTTATCGTTTTCTTAATTGTTGCTTGGAAGCTTGGAAGATAAAAAGAAGTTAGTATAGCCAAAATAAAAACTAATATGTATAACAATATAATGTTTAACAAATCACTTTGAATAGTATAAAAAAGTAGTCCTGATACCATTAAAAGAACAAAGCGTGATAGATTCGTTATAATTAAGATCGATTTATTATTATAATAGTCAGCCAGTGCACCAGAATAAAAAGAAAAGATTATAATTGGTAAAACTTGAAAAAGTGTTAATAAGCCCACTAAATACACTGAATCTGTATAAACATATAAGCTCCACAATACAGCTATTCCTAATAAAGATTCACTAATTCTTGTAAGAGCTAAAGAAGATAATATCAAATAAAAATCATTAATTTTTAAAAATTTCTTCATATATACTCGCTCCCTTTCTGATAAAAGTAAGTGTTACCAGCCTGTTGAATTCGTTAGACTTCTCTGTATTCCAACTATATATTTAATTTTACATATACGTTTGAATATAGCATAAAAAAATTATTTGATTATACATAAGCATATAAAATCGTTACTTCTTAAAAAATATAATAGACTAGAAACATGATTTGTTCAAATCATCTTAGAAACAGCAATAAATAGATTTACTTCGCATTAAAGTTAAACGAAAAATGTTGCGCTAACGATCTTGTTTCGGTTTCTTGAGCGTTAGAATTTCTAACGATCTTGTTTTGCAGTCTTGAGCGTTAGAGCGACATTTTTTCTGTTTTTGCGTTGGTTCGCATGAGCTAACGATCTTGTTTCGGTTTCTTGAGCGTTAGAATTTCTAACGATCTTGTTTTCCACTCTTGAGCGTTAGAACGACTTTTTTTCTGTTTTTGCGTTGGTTCGCATGGGCTAACGATCTTGTTTCGGTTTCTTGATCGTTAGAATTTCTAACGATCTTGTTTTCCACTCTTGAGCGTTAGAGCGACATTTTTTCATTTTTTGCGCTGGTTTACGTGCGCTAACGATCTTGTTTTCCACTCTTGAGCGTTAGCGGGTGCAAATTCGGCCCAAAATCAGATACAAAACCTATATATAATATGAAAAGCGACGCCTTTTTCGGGCGTCGCTTTATTTTTATTATGATAACTTCTCTTTTACGTAATCATAATTTCCTTCATATTTTGTTAGTTGTTTATCTTGTAGTAAATACGTTATATCAAATAGTTTATTTAAGAAATATCGATCATGTGATACGGCTATTACGGTACCTTCGTATTCTAACAGTGCTTCTTCTATTGTTTCTTTTGAATCTATATCTAAATGGTTTGTTGGTTCATCAAGTATGAGCACGTTAAAGTCTTGGTTAACGATTTGTGCCCATCTTAATCTCATTTTTTCTCCACCACTTAAACTTTCCACTTTGTTAAATACATCTTCTCCATAGAACATAAATTGTGCAAGTATGTGTCTTGCTTGTCCTTCTGTTACATGCACGACATCCCTAAAAGTTTCTATGACTGTTTGATTTTCTATATTTTCAAACGTATGTTGAGATAAGTAACCTATTCTTAAGTTTGAAGCGCAATGAACTTCTCCATCGTCTGGTTCTACTTGATGCATCATCATTTTTAATAGTGTACTTTTCCCAGTACCGTTGTTACCGATAATGGATACGTGTTCTTTTCTTCTAATAAGTAAATCGATATCTTCGAATAGTATATCTTCATACATTTTAGAAACGTTTTTGAATTCAATCACATCATTTGAGACACGCTGTCCTTCTGTTAAGTTTACATTCATTTTTTTATTTTCTAGTACTGGTTTATCTAGTCTTTTAATTCTATTTAATGCTTTTTCCATACTTTTCGCACGTTTATACATTGCAGCATTCGGTGGCTTTGCTTGACTCGCCCACAATCTTAATTGTTTAATGGAATCTTCCATTTTTTTAATTTTCTTCTGTTGTGTCTGATATGCTTCAAATTCACGTATAATGCGTGCTTCTTTTTCTTTCACAAAATAACTATAATTACCGTGATAAATGTGCAGATGCCCTTGATCGATTTCTAAAATTTGATTGACTGTTTCATCTAAGAAGTATCGATCATGCGATACGATCATAACTGCACCATTATATTGTTTAATAAAATCTGCTAGCCAATCAATTGATGAAATGTCTAGATGGTTCGTTGGCTCATCTAATAATAGTAGTTTAGGCTGTTGCAATAATATTTGTGCAAGTCCTACTTTAGTACGTTCTCCACCAGAGAGTTTCCCCCATGTTTGATTTAATAATTGATTGATTTTCAAACCATGACTAACTCTTCTAATAAGTGCATCTCTTTCATACCCACCTATTTCTTCAAATGTTTCTTGCAATGCGCCATATTGTTTTAATAAACGTTCTAAATCATCTGCATTATTTGCCATTTCATCTTCTAAAAATTTCATTTTTTGAGAGACGTGATTGATTTCTTTAAATACTTCTGATAAGCATTCATAAATTTCTTTATCTGCTTCATACTGTGGTAACTGGTTTAAATAACCAATTGAAATGTTCTTTTGCCAGCTTATTTGCCCCTCTGTCGGCACTTCGATACCAGCCATCAATTTCAATAATGTACTCTTACCCTCACCATTTCTTCCAACTAGTCCTACACAATCTCCTTCATTCAAGTCATATTTAATATTTTCAAAGATGAGATCACCTGTGTAAGACTTTGATAGTTTAGACATATTAATAACATTCATTTTGCTTCCTCCAAAATCGGTCTATAAGGAAGCTGGTGTTAGACATTCCTTATAGCTATATTTTTCTTCAAAAAAGACATACTCCGCCAATTTTGGAAGAACATCCGCAAATTTGTTGCGTACGATTACGAAAAATCTGCAACTTTGAGCTAAAAGAAACATCTAAAACACCTCCGTTCGTTTAAGTTAGTTTCATTATATAGTTGTAAAAATAATAATTCAATGTCTTTATGCTATTTTAAATTCTCACCAATATTAACTGTTGTGACGTAATTATCATCTATTGTAAATATGATAAGATTGCCACCTACTAGGAATCTATATTCATCTCCGTTACGAGTTTCTTCTATAGTATAATCATTTCCGTAAGCTTTAAGAATTTGTGCTTTTGAAATGTGATGCTTTTTCACCGGAAATTTAGCACTTGCAGCATATTCTTCTTCATATTTTCCACCAAAATAGAATGTTTGATCATATGAAGTTCTATGCGTATAAATATTTCCTTCATAAGATTGTGGTTGAACAATTCTATAATTATTCATTGTAACGTTCTTATACACTAAAGCATTGATGAAAGCTGAATCTAAAATAAAACTACCGTCATGACCGGTGTAACCTTTATAAGTGTAGTAAGGTGTTGTGGCTGCTTCAACTTCATGACTGTCTTGACCAGGAAAATCTACAATACCAAAAATTGTTCCGAAAGAAATTCCTGTTGCAATTGTTAATTTAGTTATTTTATTCATTATCATCACTCCCTTTTAGTATAATTGTACACCTTAATGTTACAAAAATATTACAATGATATCAAAAATATTACACAAGAGGATTGTAGGTATATCACTAGTAATATTACTGATAATTCAGTCTATTATCGTCAAAATTACGCTGAAACTTACGCGCACTAACTATAGAAGCATTATAAGAAACATTAAATTCTTGCTATGAACTTTTCATAATCAAAATATGATTGATTCATTTTACACATCTAAAATTTTACATTTTTATTCTATGACCTTATTTCCTAGTAATGAAATCGACTTTAAAATTTTATATATCTACTTTCAAAACCGTCATGAAAGGATTCTATTTCATTATATAAAATCCGACTATTTTATCATCCAATTGTATACAATCGGTAAACTTAGGTGTAATATTACAAAATATAACGAACGTAATTCATTATTACATTATTTCTTCTACATTGTAATCTTTTGTTATTTGACTGTAATTTACAAAGCCTCTATATATGTTATTGTTGTCTTGTCCCAAATTTAAGGGAAGAATTTTTAACTAACAAAGAAATTATCATCTTAAAAAAGATACTATAAATAAAAAAATTATTCGGAGGGTTTTAAAATTATGAAAAAAGCATTTTTAACTTCATCATTAGCAGTAGCAATCGGAGCAACAGGTGTTGCATCTACACAAGTAGCAGACGCAGCTGAACAGGACATAAATAAAGAGCAATTAGCTCAATTAGCTCAATCTAATTCACCAGAACTTAATGAACATGCGATTCAAGAAGGCGCATATAACATTAACTTCACATTAGATGGTTTCGAGTATAACTTCCAATCAGATGGTCATAACTTTACTTGGGAATACCATGCAACTAATGCAGCTGACTCTGAAAGCACTCAAGCTCCTGTAGCTGAGCAACAACAACCAGTAGCTGAACAAAACGTAGCTGAACAAACTCCAGCTCCAGCAGCAAACAACACAGCTAATGAACAAGCAACTCAAGAAGCACCTCAACAAGTAGAAGCACCAAAACAAGAAACACAACAAACTACTACACAAACAACTCAAACATCTACATCTTCAGCTTCTGAAGGTTCAAGTGTAAATGTTAATGATCACTTAAAACTTATTGCTCAACGTGAATCTGGCGGAGACTTAAAAGCTGTTAACCCAACTTCAGGTGCAGCAGGTAAATACCAATTCTTACAAAGCACTTGGGATTCAGTAGCACCATCTGAATGGGTAGGTAAATCTCCAACAGAAGCTCCAGAATCAGTACAAGATGCAGCAGCTGTTAAATTATACAACACTGCAGGCCCTTCACAATGGGTAACTGCATAATATATAAGCAGTATTAAAATTTTATTCAACACATTAATCCAACGCCCCCGGCAATAGCCAGGGGCGTTTTTTTGTATATATTTTATTTATGAAACATATCATTTACGATTTCAGCAACTTCTGGAAACTCAGTATAACCGTCTGAATCACAGAAATGCCCTTCATGTTCAACAATAACCTCTGTAGATTGAAGCTTTTCTGCCAATCGTTCACTTAAATTTCTCGGGACTAAACGGTCATTAGACGCTATGACACTCACAATGTTGGGTACTTGTTTAATAATCTTCTCAAAATCTACTTGTGTTTGATCCATGTAAGTATCAATTTTATTCAAGTTAGGAATCTTTTCATAAAAGCCTGCCACAAGAACAAGTCCTTTAACATTCCATTCTCCTTCATATCTAGATAGATAATCTAATACAGTCACAACACCTAAACTATGTGCAACGATTACATTATTACCACTCGTTATATCTACTTCATTTAGTAAAGTTGAATTCCAATCTTCTAACACTGGATTTGATGAATTAGGAAAGTCCAATATTTTACTATCTATATCGTCAACTTGTTCTGTTAACCATTTAAACCAATGCTTTTTACTGTTTGCAGTATAGCCATGTGCTATATATAAATGTTTATCCATATTCATCACCTATTCTATTTATTGTAAGAGCGCGTTAATGATACCTATTATAATACCTCCGAATGGAAATACGAGCCACCAAAATCTTGATAAGAACTCCCAACCATTCATCGGACGATCATAATAATTTTGATTATGGTTAGGGTCATTTCGATAAGTCTCAATAATCGTGTTTTTTAAATTTTTATCCCCTTTGATTAACTCATCTAAAGATACATCAAAGATATCGCTCATTTGTACCAATATATCTATACCTGGATATACTTTGCCGAGTTCCCATTTAGAAACACTTTGTCTTGTGACATGTAATTTGTTAGCAAGTTCTTCTTGAGACCATCCATTAATTTCTCTCTCTTCTTTAATTCTAGCTCCAATATTCATATCAACCAACTCCTTATGTTTACTATATAACGACTACTTTAAAATATCCCGATACTATACTTTGCACCCTGAGCAACTTGAAGTTGCAAACGCATGATACTAACCTTTAACACCATTATATACTTTTTTAACAATACGTCATTTATTTTTAGAGGTTACTCTGCCTTCTGTCTTATTTTCAAAAAATGCTATTAATCGTACATTCCGTAATTATAATTGTACTTTGTTATACTATATATATCATATCGATAAAGGAGCGAACAACATGACAATCCCGATTATTATTGACACGGACCCTGGAATTGATGATATTATAGCGATTTCTGCAGCACTACATAGTAAAGAATTAGATGTAAAATTAATCACAACTATTGGTGGTAATGTAGGCATTGAACGTACAACACAAAATGCATTAGATATTGTAAGTTACTTTCATTTAAATACTCCAGTTGCTAAAGGTGTAGACAAACCACTCATCAATACACTTGAAACAGCAGAACATGTACATGGTCAAAATGGTATAGGAAATGCTCACATCAAGACCAATTTACATAATGATATTTTAGAAGAACATGCTGTTATCGCAATGAGAGATACCATCTTAAATTCTGAAGAACCTATTACACTCGTACCAATTGGACCACTAACAAATATAGGACTGTTATTCTCACTATTTCCTGAAACTAAAAAGAACATTAAACAAATTGTATTAATGGGTGGCGCAGCAGTTGGAGGAAACGCTACGCCCGTTGCAGAATTTAATATTTTTGTAGACCCACATGCAGCAAAAATTGTCTTCGATCAAGATGTCCCAATCGTAATGTGTGGACTTGATGTAACGAGAGAAACTATGATCAATAAAGATGATTTAAATATCATTCAAACACAAGGAGACTTTGGAAACATCATTATAGATATGTTATCTTCTTACAACGATGTTAATGCCGGCGAAGAACATGAACATATCATTCATGACTTATGTACAATTTTCTACTTATTATATCCAGAAATGTTTACAACAGAGCGTGCCGATGTATCTGTCATAACAGAAGGACAAGCAGCAGGATGTACATACACAGAATTTAGCGATGAAGGTAAAGTAGAAGTATGTATGCATGCACAAAACGAACAATTCCGAGAAAAATTTGTAGACTTTATTAAAGCAATACATCAAGATCAATAACCATACTTGTTTATATAAAATAATGAGACTGGAATATTGCATTCCAGTCTCTTTCATATGGGAAATTTGAGGGAGACGAGCTCTATGTTGCTTGTTTGGAGAGTCTTGCAACATACGGTGGCTCTATGTTGCTTGTTTAGGCAGTCTTGCAACATACGGGTGTTCTATGTTGCTTGTTTGGGCAGTCTTGCAACATACGAGCGTTCTATGTTGCTTGTTTAAGTAGTCTTGCAACATACGAGCGTTCTATGTTGCTTGTTTGGACAGTCTTGATAAATACAAGGCTCCTATTTATCTTGTTTGCTCAGTCTTGATAAATACAATGCTCCTATTTATCTTGTTTGGGCAGTCTTGATAAATACAACGTTCCTATTTATCTTGTTTGCTCAGTCTTGATAAATACAACGCTCCTATTTATCTTGTTTGCTCAGTCTTGATAAATACAACGCCTCTATTTATCTTGTTTTGTCAGTCTTGATAAATACAACGCCTCTATTTATCTTGTTTGGTCAGTCTTGATAAATACAGAGCTCCTATTTATCTTGTTTGGCCAGTCTTGATAAATACAGAGCTCCTATTTATCTTGTTTGGTCAATCTTGATAAATACAAGGCTCATATTTATCTTGTTTGGGTAGTCTTGATAAATACAGAGCTCCTATTTATCTTGTTTGGCCAGTCTTGATAAATACAGAGCTCCTATTTATCTTGTTTGGTCAATCTTGATAAATACAGAGCTCCTATTTATCTTGTTTGGTCAATCTTGATAAATACAATGCCATAAGTATTGCTAGTCACACCCCACTCACAAGTTCCCCTCATCTAAAATATTCATCCCACCCCCATATTTCTGAAAATACGAAAAAGCGTCTAGAACTTTTCTGTTCTAGACGCTTTATGTTAAAGGCTTAATATTCACCTTTATCTTCTTTATGATAACCTCTTAAGAAGTATACAATTGTCATTACGGATAAGAATACAATACCGATAATAACAGAAACGCGTGTTTCTGAATTGAACAACATACCGATTAATACTAAGATAAAGAATCCTAATGTTAAATAGTTAGAGTATGGTGCAAACGGCATCTTGAATGGATGACCTTTAATTTCATCTGAATGATTTCTTCTAAATTGAATATGACTAAATAAAATCATAAACCAAGGAACCATACCTGGTAGTATTGATGCACTGTATACATACACAAAGATATTTTCAGAACCATCAATCACTAATGGTAATACAATATTTAAAATAACACCTACAAAAATACCAATTGAAATTGCTAATACTGCAAAGAATGGTACCCCTGTTTTCATAACTTTTGTGAAAATACGAGGCATTTGTCCTTTTTGAGCTAATGTATAAACCATACGGCTTGAACTGAATATACCTGAGTTACAACCTGACATTGCTGCTGTTATAACAACAAAGTTAATTAATCCTGCCGCAATTGTGATACCTACTTTTGCGAATGTTGCAACAAATGGACTACCTACGTTACCTAATTGATCCCATGGATAAACTGTTACAATAACGAATATTGCACCTATGTAAAAGATTAAAATACGCCAAATTACACCATTAACGGCTTTTTTAATATTTTTCTGTGGATCTTTCGTTTCACCAGCTGTAATCCCTATTAATTCTACCCCTTGATAAGAACCTACAACCATTGATAATGCAAAGAAGAAACCTACGATACCTTTAGGGAAGAATCCACCATGTTCTGTTAAGTTTCCTAAACCTATAGCATTCCCGCCATTTCCAAGTCCAAAGAAGATTAGACCGAAACCAGCTATAATCATTAAAATAATTGTTACTACTTTAATCATTGCAAACCAGAATTCAAATTCACCGAAAGCTTTAACTGACGTTAAATTTGCTGCAGCTAAAGTTACTACTACTATTACCCCTGGTATCCATGTTGGTAAATCTGGCCACCAGTATTGCATATATTGACCAACAGCGATTACTTCACTCATACCTACTACTATCCACTGGAATATGTTACTCCAAGCTGTTACATAACCAGCTACTGGATGTAAATAATCACTCGCATAGTTGGCGAATGATCCTGTAGTTGGATACAAATAAACTAATTCTCCCATTGCTCTCATTACTAAATACAAGAAAAGGCCTGCTACTAAATAAGCGAATATTGCAGATGGTCCCGACCATTTAATAGTGCTTGAAGCACCCATAAACAAACCAACACCTATTGTTCCACCAAGTGCAATCATCTGTACTTGACGTGAACTCAGACCCCTTTTTAAATGATTGTCTTCCATTCTTTCATGTCACTCCTCATTACAAACTTTTCAGTTAAGATTTATCTATTTAATTTTATTCAAACTTCATGGGACAATTATACTATAAATAATCAGAAAATAAAGCACTACTAGAAAGCGTTTTCCTTTTTTTATAAAATTATATGTATTTTGTTCATAATATTGTAATTTATTTATAATTAATAAATAGAAATAAAGAAAACGAGACATTAATTTAATGTCTCGCTCCCAAAGTTTGTTCTATTGTAATATTTCTACCAGCACGTGATCCTATAATCATAATGATAATTGACGTAACAAGCAGTATGCCAAATGACGTATTCCAACTATTTGTAGCATCGTGCAGTATACCGAATAGTAATGGACCAATCGCAGCAAATAAATACCCTACTGACTGTGACATACCTGATAATTTAGCTGCCGTTAAACCATTTTCTGTTCTTAATCCAAAGAATGTATTAACAAGTCCAAATGCTAAACCACTGGCAATACCAATCAATATAATACCTAAAAATGCCCAGTTAGGTTGTAACATTAACGTTAGTATACCTAATACGAAAAGTAATCCTGTCACAAAAGTAATCAGAACTTGGTTCTTCATTTTTTCAGCAAATATAGGTGTGACAAAAGTTAGTGGAATAATGGCTAATTGAAGAATCGATAAATAAATACCCGCTTCATTAATCGGCGTACCATGACTTAATAAAAATTCAGGTAACCAATTTATCAATGAATAAAATATCATTGATTGACCACCCATTAATAGTGTAATTTGCCATGACAATGGTGATTTCCAAACATTTATATTTGTCGTTGTTTGAGAACTATTAACTGTTTCATGTTTGTTTAACTGGAATGACCATATAATAATACCTATAAACGTTACAATACCAATTAAACTGATTGCTATGTTGTAATTAAAATGTTTAACAAGTGGTGCTGTCACATATGATGAAGCACTTCCGAATATATTCATCACAACTGTGTAATAACCTGTCATGATACCTATACGTAACGGGAAGTTCATTTTAATGATACCTGGTGTTAACACATTTCCAAACGCAATCCCTACACCTATTAATATCGTACCGACATATAACCAAGAGACTCCAGTAATCGCCCTTAAAGCAATACCTATACAAATTAATATGAGTGCACCAAAAACTGTACGTTCTAATCCAAATTTATGACTAATTTTAGCAGCGAATAGTGAAATTACTGCAAATGAAAGCAATGGAATAATTGTGATTAAACTGACAGATGTATTGGATAAATTTAAAGTTTCTTTAATTGAAGGTAATGCAATCCCTACTGAAGTTATAGGTGCTCTTAAACTTGCTCCAATTAGTAAGATACCAATAAATAATATTAAAGTTTGTTTTTTACTTCTATTTATATGATCCATCTTTTTATTATCTCCCTAAATTGAATTTCTGTTATACTGTTCTTAACGTTCGTTATAAAGAACACACTATATTGTACAACGCGTTCGTTATAAAGTAAATAGGAGTGTTTATATTTATGAAAGATATCCATACAATTGTTGCGCATAATTTGTCACAGTACCGAACATCGCAACAATTAAGCCTAAGCACAGTATCTAAATTGACAGGTGTTAGCAAAACAATGCTCAATCAAATTGAGAATGGACAATCTAATCCTACCATTACAACTTTATGGAAAATAGCAAATGGCTTACATTTACCTATATCCGATTTAATTTCTAACAAAGAAGATAACATTAATTGTGTGTCTAAATCAGACATTACACCTATATATAACGATAATCAATCCGTCACGATATACCCATATTTCCCATTTAATATTGATAAAAATTTTGAAATGTTTAATATGATTTTACAAAGTGGAGCTGAAATGATATCAGAAGGCCATCACAATGGATCTGAAGAGTACATTATCGTTCATAGCGGTACACTTGAAATCGATATCAATGGCGTTAAACACATAGTTCGTCAAGATGATGCTATACGTTTTGAATCTGACGTAACACATACTTATCGTAATATAGGTGAAGATAATGTTCATTTAACAGCAACTATACAATATCAACACAATAAATAAAGGATTGGGATAAATTTTTATCCCAATCCTTTTACTTATCATTTAATATGTCATCCATTGTTCTCTGAACACTACCTGCATACATTGAACCAAACTTCACTAAGTGCACCATCAATAAGTATAGTTCATAAAATTTAATTCTTTCATTTGCACCTTTACTTAAAGGTAATGCTTCATCATAAGCTTTATAAAATGCATCCGTGAAACCACCAAAGACTCTTGTTGCTCCTAAATCAAATTCACGATCTCCATATAATGGTGAAGGGTCAAATAATGCTGGTTCCCCGTTTGATAAGAACATATAATTACCTGCCCACAAGTCTCCATGTAGTAATGACGGTTTACTTTTATGTTCTGTTAAGGCTTCAATAATGACTGTACGTACTTGTTCAAATTGTTGAAGTTCGTCCTTAGACCAAAGTCCTCTTCTTACAATTTCGTCTCTTAATTGATCTAAACGTTGCTCGACAAATATATTAATCCATGTATCTTTCCAACCATTTTCGAACGTAATATCACTACCATGATAAGGTAAATGAAATCCAAATTTACCATCTTGTTGATAATGACTATGCAATTTCGCTACCAGTTTGCCGAGTTCACTTTGACTACCTCGACGACCTTCTTCAAGATAACTTAGTATTAAATACGCATCTCCATTAATTTGACCGTAACCTTTAACAACAGGCGCTGTAACACCCGCTTCTTCAAATGCTTCTAAACCAGCAATTTCGGCAGCGTAAAAATCTTCGCTTCTATTATGTTGAACAAGTAGAAAATCCGTTCCACTCTGTCTTTCAATTCTATATGCTTCATTCACATCTCCACCACTTACTGGTATGAGCTCTTTAATATCATCTATAGGTAATTGCGATTGCCAATCTTTATTCATGACGATCCCTCCTATGTGTTATTGTATTAAAAATTATTCAAAGTTCAAAACAACAGCTATTTATTATTGTGTAACCTACTCAAAGGTTAATGACTCAAACTTATAAATCATCTGCAAAATCAACTCGCCATCTTTCGTAAGATGATAATAGATGTTTGGGGGCATAATCTCTTCAGTTCTAACATTGATAAGATTATTTTGCTTCAACAATTCTAGAGATGCTTTAATAATATGACTATCCACTTTCTCAAACGCTGAAAGTATTGCTTTTTCTTCTCTTTCACAATCACTCATATAATTTAATAGTTGAATACCGTAATTTTGAATAAGGTGATTCATATTTTGTTCAATCTTCACTTCATTAATTGAAGTCACTTAAATAACCCCATTTCATATTAAGTAAATTGATACATCCAAATGTTAGCTTTTTAAATTATTTTTATACGATTTCACAATTTGCTCTTTCGCACCTTTATCTGCTTCGAAATACCAAATACCATCACTCTCTACTTGATTCACACCATCGATAGATATCTTCTCAAAATGTTCTGTTGCACTTTTATAGTCAGTAATTAGTTTTCTTGTGTCATTTAAATTAAAGCTTGTTGTAATGTTATCTTGAGCAACATTCATCAACTCATTGAAATTATTGACATTCAAATTATTTTTAAGCTTTTTACTTGTTGCTTCTATTACAATACGTTGTCTTTCTTGTCTTCCTTCATCATCTCCAGCGCCCGCTTCTTTACGACTGCGTACAAAGTCTAATGCTTCTTGACCATTTAATTTCACTTTCTCTCCAGCTTTAAATTTTGTACCGTTAAAAGTAAATGATTTATTACTTTTAACATTTACACCGTCTAAGGCATCGATTGTCTTTTTAAAGCCATCCATATCTACTGTTATATACCCATCTATCGGTATATTGAATTCATTTTTTAATGTTTGTACTGCTGTTTTTGATCCACCGTATGCATATGCATGTGCAACTTTATCATGACTACTATATCCAGGAATATTTACTGCCATATCACGTGGAACACTAACGAGTTTCGTTGTTTTAGTTTTAGGATTAATTGAAGCTAACATAATTGAATCCGTTCTTTCACCTATATTTTCTGATTCTCTTTCTTTGTTAGAATCTACACCAAAAATTGCGATAGAAATCGGCTTATTGTTATTAATTTTTTCTTTCACATGTTTTGTATCTTGTTTATTGATGGGTTGATAAACTTTGTTATTTATATTAATCGCCTTTACTGTTACAAATATACCAGCAATTAAGACAATAGCTGCAATAATAATAGTTACTTTACCTTTTCTTGTTAGCTTCATAGTCACACTCCTAGTTTTTATTTATAATTACTATGATAGCACTTTTAAGTATATTACTAAATGATATTTAGGTAGTCCTAAAGTCCTATTGTTTAAAATTATTTTTATATTTACAATAGAAAAAAAGTCTAAATATTTACGTTCAAAGGAGCTTTAAGCACAATGAAGAAAGATTCCAAGCTCATTATTTGTTATGCTATTTTATTAATTTTAATCGTGTCATTGATTTTTACAAATTATATCAATCCTATTGATCAGTATGTCTATCAATTTATACAAACCGAAACATTAGCATTTAGATTACATAATTATCTATCCATTATTTCATTTATATTTTCACCTCTACATAGTGGTATATTAATATGCGTATTATTAATTGGATTATACTTTTATAATAGAAGAAATTTGCTACAGTATTTAATATTCTCTTTCTTATCACTATTTATCGGAACAGCGTTAAAGTATATTATTCAACGACCAAGACCTTCTGATTTAATTGATGGATACAGCTTTCCAAGTATGCATACACTAACATTATTTGTAGCTATTTTTCTCATACTTGCGTTATACAATCATGTAACAGTTAAATGGATTACTGCGATATTAATTTTGTCTATGATGTGTTCAAGAATTTATTTAAGTGCACACTTCTTTTCTGATACTGTCGCAAGTTTAATCATTGTTCATTTAGTTTATTTAAGCGTTACTAAATTTATGCATAGGTACTCGCGCTCGTAAATTTCACCTCCTTTATTTTATGCTATGATAAAAATAAAGGAGGATTTTTTATGAGATATAATACTTTTAATCAACCAATTGGTGATGAAGTCGAATCATTTAAAGAACCGAATATGCCTAATGTTGAATTACTTGAAGGTAAGTACAGTAAACTTGAACATTTAAACGAAAGTCATATCGATCAGTTATTCCCTTTATTATGTTCATCAGAAAATGATGCAAACTGGACGTATTTACCTCATGAACCGATTCACGATAAAGCTTCATTTACGCAATTAATCGAAGAAAGAATCATTTCTAAAGATCCTTATTTCTTTGCGATTGTCGACAAAGAAACACATCAAGCATTAGGTATAATGTCACTTTTAAGAATTAATCCTAAAGCTTCAACGATAGAAGTTGGCCACATTCATTATTCTTCACTACTTAAAAGAACGCGCATTGCTACTGAAGTACAATATTTACTTGCTCGATACGTTTTGGAATCTTTAAAATATATACGTTATGAATGGAAATGCGATAGTTTAAACGCACCTTCAAAACACGCTGCCGAAAGACTTGGTTTCAAATATGAAGGTACTTTTCGACAAGCACTCGTATATAAAGGAAGAAGCCGTGATACAGATTGGTTCTCTATCATTGATAAAGAATGGCCATCTATCAAAAATCATTATGAAGAATGGCTAGATGAAAGTAATTTTAATCATGATGGTACACAAATCAATAAACTCTCAATGAACTAAATGTTTATATTTATAACGATGGGTATAATAAGTAAAAAGGATTGAGGAGATGAAGAAATGAATAATCAAAGAATTGTTCCGCATTTATGGTTCGATAACGAAGCGCAAGAAGCCGTCGATTATTATATGCAAACTTTTCCAGAATCAGAAATCATTTCAGATGTAACGTTTACAGATACACCATCCGGAGATGCAAAGCAGCTCACTTTTAACGTTTTTGGTTATAAATTTATGGCAATCAATGCTGGTCCCTATTTCACGAAAAATCCTTCCATATCATTTACAGTACTTTTCAATCAATCTGAAGCAGCGTTACTCGACAAAGTTTGGACTGCACTCGCACATAACGGGAAAATTATGATGGAACTTGGTGCTTATGACTTTAGTGAAAAATATGGCTGGTTAGAAGATCAGTTTGGTGTTTCATGGCAACTCCTCATCACAGACCAACCATTCGATGATCGTATTAGACCATCATTTATGTTCATTAATGATAATGTTGGTAGAGCTGAAGAAGCGATTAACTACTACACAAGCGTATTTAAAAACAGTGGTGATATTAGTAAATTTTATTACCCAGAAGGCATGGAGCCAGACAAGCCAGATACACTCGCTCATGCAGAATTTAAATTAGAAGACCAATATTTTGTCGCACTTGATAGTGCACATAAACATGAATTCAACTTAAATGAAGGTATTTCATTAATGCTATTTTTAGAAGACCAACAAGAAATTGATTATTATTGGGATAAATTATCTGCTGTACCAGAAGCAGAACAATGCGGATGGGTCAAAGATCAATTCGGTGTCTCTTGGCAAATTGTCCCTAAAATCATGGATCAAATGGCAGAAGAAGGCACACCAGAACAAATCAGTAACGTTACAAAAGCATTCCTTAAGATGAAAAAATTCGATGTAGAAACTTTAATAAAAGCCTACGAAGGCAAATTATAGTATTAAAAAAGACAGAAGCGTTGTGCATGCTTCTGTCTTTTTAATTTATTTAACCGGTACTGGCCATGTTTCTAAATGTTCAGCCATATCCCAGAACATATATTCATAGTAACTCGTTTTAACAATAATGTCTTCTAAGCGTTGTAATTCCGCTTCTGTCTTACCTTCTGCAACTTGATCCATCAACTGAATACAACCTTCTTTGTACTGACTAAATTCATCTGAAGCATACATATTAATCCATTCTCCGTATAAAGGATGGTCCGATGCTCCTTTAATTTCAGCTAATTTTAAACCTATATAATTATAACTCCAAGTACATGTCAAAATAGCCGCAATTACATTCTCTATACCACCTTGTTGTGCCATATTCAACATATAACTCGTATAGCCAACAGTCGTTTGAGCCGGTTCTGTTTCTTCTAATTCCGCTTCTGATATACCAAATTGCTTAGCATAACCTCTATGTAATGACATTTCAGTATTTAATGTACCATTCGCTAAATCAGCATAAGTCGCCATCATTTTTAAATCAGTTGATTTAGATGCACCAATTGAGAATAGTCTCGCATATTCTATTAAATATATATAATCTTGCTTCAACCAATGTTTAAATTTTTCTTGATCTAACGTGCCATCACCTAATCCTATAATAAAAGGATGTTCCATATAAGATTGCCAAATCGGTTCAACTCTATTGAATACTCTATCTGTAAATTTCATTTATAAATCCTCCTTATAATTAAAAAAAACGCTATTTTCATTAAGAAAATAGCGTCATGAGTACCTTAAAATCAATACGCCACTTTCCTACGCCAGTATAAGCTGGATCAGGTTCAAGGAATTTTAAAGGTATCACTTTAATCTCAGCCTTTATAAAGGCACTTCCAGTGGTTTAAAATTATTTAATTTCTATACTCTTTCAACATATCTGTTTTATCCTAGGATTGCAAATAAAATTACATACAACTTTTATTACATGATTCTAAATAAGCTTTAGCCTGTTTATTCACTTCTTTAAAATCTATACCTTGCTTCATAGCTGCAAACACACAACCACAATAGCATTGTCTAAAAATTTCATACTCATTGCACATTTTAATCGATCTTTCATACCCTTTGTTCTTCTTAAAATCACTCGGTAAATAATAAACATGATATAAATCTTGAACATCCATACCAAGTTCGTTAATCAATTGTGCATTTTTCTTAGGTGATAACGTTAACGCACTCGCAAAATAATCATATCCAAGATCAGCTGCCGCTTCTGCAACGAGTTCTAAACGCATTTCGAAACAAGCCGTACATCTTAGCCCACCTTCATTTTCATCAGCTAAATCTTTACTTTTAACCATTTTCATAAATTTATGAGGTTCATAGGCTGCTTCAATATATTTAACATTAGAATTTGTACGCTCATTAAACTGTTCAACAAACGTTTCTTGAACTTTCGCCCTACGTTCATATTCACTTTTCGGATGAATATTTGGATTCGCAAAATAAATCGCAACATCTGCATATTGTGTTAATAACTCTAACGTATAAGTACTACAAGGCGCACAACAACTATGAATTAAAATAGAAGGTCTTGTTTCAGAACGTTCCCATTCAGAAATCATTTTACGCATAACCTTATCATAGTTAATCTTTTGATTTTTCATCTTAGCAATAATACCATCAGCTGAAATCACCATATCCCTAACCATTCCTTTATACAAAAATTGTCATTTTTACAATATTTTATAACATTCAAAAGGTGATAGCAATATGATGATTAGAGATAGTATAGGGATTTTAATAAATGACTTTTGCAATATTATCTTCACTTTGAGATTGTCCAGTTTTTAATAAAAATTGTGGCTAGGATAAACTATGTTACCCCGGCCACAATCAAATTTAAGCACTTATTATTCTTTTTTACGATTTTTTCTTCTATTAAATAGCATAATAGATCCTAATCCTGCGAATAATGTTGCGAATAAAGTACCATTATTATTGTTATTTTCTCCAGTATCAGGTAACTTACCATCGTTATTTTCATCATCCGATATTTCTGTTTCTGTATCAGCGTTCGCTACAAAATTTGTAGTAGTGTCATGATTACTTGAACTAATATTTATCAGGTCTTGATTATATTCATTGCTATCGTTACCTAAACCAAAGTCCTTATTTAAGTCATTCACTTCTGCTGTTTTGTTATCAGCATCTATTACAGAATCACTATCAACCGTTTCTGAATTTGTGCTTTCATCAGTAGCATTATTTCCTTCTAGATCTTCCTCTACATCCGAATAATTATTTCCGTTTGCATTTGTATCTTCACTTGGAACTGAATCTCCAACAGCATCTGGGTTATTATCACTTTCCGAATCAGTACCTTTTTCATCTTCAGTGTCTTCACCCTTATTGTTGTCTTCATCAGAA
Organism: Mammaliicoccus sp. N-M50; assembly: GCF_022386995.1. Lineage (NCBI taxonomy): Bacteria > Bacillati > Bacillota > Bacilli > Caryophanales > Staphylococcaceae > Mammaliicoccus > Mammaliicoccus sp. N-M50. The sequence goes on from NZ_JAJNJA010000006.1 coordinate 33,697, forward strand.
CCAGTATTAGAACCATCTTCTGATTCTTCAACTGTATCATTATTTTCTTCAGCAGGATCTGTTTCTCCTTCGTCTACATCCGAATCTTCTTCTGTATCTTCTGAGTTGTCGTCTCCGTCAGCATCTTCGTCAGTATTTGGATTTTCTTCTGAGTCTTCTTCCTCGTCTACATCTGAATCAGTATCATCGTTCTCATCCGAATCTTCGTCTGGTTCTTCTGGGTTGTCGTCTCCGTCAGCATCTTCGTCAGTATTTGGATCTTCTTCTGAGTCTTCTTCCTCTCCTACATCTGAGTCAGTGTCTTCTGTATTATCTTCCTCTTCGGATCCAGTGTCAGAATTATCCTCAGAATCTTCATTTTCACCAGTACTGTCGTCTCCGTCAGTATCTTCTTCAGTATTCGGATCTTCTTCTGAGTCTTCTTCCTCACCTTCATCTGAATCAGTATCTTCGTTCTCATCCGAATCTTCTTCTGATTCTTCTGGGTTGTTGTCATCCTCAGGATCCGTTTCTTCTGAGTCTTCATTTGGTTCTTCTTCTGGGTCTTCATCCTCGCCTACATCTGAATCAGGGTCTTCTGTATTACCTTCGTCTTCGGATCCAGTGTCGGAATCTTCATCGTTATCCTCACCTGGTTCTTCTTCTGGGTCTTCATCCTCGCCTACACCTGAATCAGGGTCTTCTGTATTACCTTCGTCTTCGGATCCAGTGTCGGAATCTTCATCGTTTTCCTCACCTGGTTCTTCTTCTGTGCCGTCATCATTATTGTCTTCTTCGGATCCAGCATCTGAATTGTCATCCTCTGAATCCGTTTCTTCTTCGTCTACATCCGAATCTTCTTCTGTATCTTCTGAGTTGTCGTCTCCGTCAGTATCTTCTTCAGTATTCGGATCTTCTTCTGAGTCTTCATCCTCACCTACATCTGAGTCAGTGTCTTCTGAATTATCTTCCTCTTCGGATCCAGTGTCGGAATTGTCTTCTGCATCTTCACCTGGTTCTTCTGTGTTGTTGTCACCATTGTCTTCTTCACTATTTGGTTCCTCTTCTGAGTTTTCATCCTCGTCTACATCTGAATCAGTATCATCGTTATCATTCGAATCTTCGTCTGGTTCTTCAGTACCGTTTTCTGCGTCAGTATCTTCTTCAGTATTCGGTTCTTCTTCTGAGTCTTCATCCTCGCCTACATCTGAATCAGGGTCTTCTGTATTACCTTCGTCTTCGGATCCAGTGTCGGAATCTTCATCGTTATCCTCACCTGGTTCTTCTTCTGTGCTGTCATCATTAGTGTCTTCTTCGGATCCAGCATCTGAATTGTCATCCTCAGGATCCGTTTCTTCTGAGTCATCATTTGGTTCTTCTTCTGGGTCTGGTTCATCACCAGTGCTGTCATCGTCATTCTCGTCTTCTGCTTCTGGGTCAACTTCAATAATTATAGAATCTTCATTACCATTTTTTGTTAATAAATCAAGATTTATTATTCCTGTTCCAACATCAGATTTAAAGTTATACTCGTGACTACCTGGTTGGTCAGAACCTGGTAAAATACCATCATCTGTTAATTCATTTAAATCTAACGTTAAAATATACGCCATATTAGTACCAATACTAAGAGAAACTAAACTTGATATCTTGCCGTATATCACACCAGTATTAGGATCAATATTTAAATCATTCCCCATAATTGATTTATTATCCAACAACTTTAAATTCAAAACATCACGTGCTTCATAATCAATTCGTACTGCGTCTCTAAAATTAGGATTTGACATTAAATCTTTAAACTGAGAAGGCAACTGGAAAGTAGGGTAAGTACTTCCAATTCCCAGATTTACTAACGATCTACCTTTCATTTTTAATTGCAATTTACCATCGCTATGTGTAGCGTCAAGCTTCTTATTACTAAGAACTTCTACGTCTATTAAAGCATTGATGCTAATGTTCTCTTCTTTCGAATTTAAAGATTCCGGTTGTACGTTATCCGTTATATCTTCCGAATATGGTACATCTTCACTAATTTTTTCATCCACTTTAATATTTGTTTCTGAAGCGTTATTTGTTGTATCTACTTCATTATTTGATCCTTCTGTATTATCAAGTTCTGTTTTTTCTAGACTGTCTTCTACACTACCTTGTGTATCTTCAGATTCTTTAGCAACTTCTGATGAACTGTTTCCATCTGTATCTGTAGCATCTTCAACTTTCTCACTAGTATCTGAAGATTGATTAATGTCTACTACATTTGGTTCATCTGTTGAAGAAACTTCTTGTTCACTCTGTTGTTCTGTTTGTACTTCTGTTGCTTTTTCTGTATTTTGTTCTATTAAGTCACTATCTTTAACTGGATGCTCTTGAGACGATTGGTCATCATATGTAGCTTCCTCTTGTTCATTTGTTATTTTTTCATTATTTTCAACAATAGAAGCACCTTCTGAAACACTAGTATCTTCTTTATGCTCTTGTTCTAGAGTTGATTCTTCACCTAAAGATTCATTTGAGTTATTTCCCGTATTATCAGTTGTTTCATTAACTTTTGTATCTTGACCAGTTGATTTTATTGGTGTTTGTACTTGTTCAGTATTTAAGTCATTATCTTTTATGACTTCTTTTTTCTCTGAAGTTCCATCATCTTCTGATGAATTATTTGTAACCTTAATTGATGTTTCAAAATTATTTTCACTTGCTTCTACTGTATTTATTCCCGAATACAGCGTTAAACCTATTAAAACTGATCCTGCTCCAACTGTAAATTTGCGTATTGAGTATCTTCTCTTTTCTCTCATGTCTTACTCCTCCCAAATTAATTAAATACACTTTTATAATACTACATAATTTTAATTTTGCACTATTTTTCTTTTATTAAAATCTAATAATATACAATCGATTTATATTTATATAAGATTTTAGTAATGTTATAAAATTACATTTAAGGCAATGTTAGAATATATTTATCCATTTAATAGTATTTATTTGTTTCGTAATATACACCGTTTTATATAGCTATAAAGAATTGTTGTATTATACAAATTATTAGTGAGACATATTTTGTACGAGTGCATACTAGATTAATAAATGGAAAAGTAATAATCACACTATTTCGAAAACTTTATTTAAATAATAAAATTTACGCAAAAAAAAGAAACAGATTTACTGTTTCTTTACTCTCGTATTGTTCCTAAACCGATATTCATTTCAAATATAAATTCAATAAGACTATTCCTATACGGAATAAATAAACCTTCTTTAATCATGCCTAATAATTCATCTTTTGTAACCCATTTTACTTCTTGTACTTCTTCTGTTGGAAAGCTTAGTTTTTCTATATTTACTTCCTCGTGAATAACAAAGAAATCATCAAATGCATCATAGTAATTAATTGTGAAATGTGGTCTTTGATTAGACAAGTCTAATTGAATACCTAGTTCTTCATATGTTTCTCGTTCTGCTGCAACTCTATTTGTATCACCTTGAACAGCACTACCTCCTGCTGAGAAGTCCCACTTACCTGGCCATCCTTGTTTGTCATCTCTTCTTTTTTGTATTAGTAATTGTCCCTGCTTATTAATAATACAGACATGAATCACAAGATGATATCGATTAGCAGGTACTTCATTTCCTCTTGTCATCGTTTCATTTAATAACTGCCTATTTTCATCGTATAAATCCCAAGTCTCCATTCTCACCACTCCGTAATCATAGTAATTTTATTTTATCATATTGAAATTAACACCTTGTTATAGCTATTCATAAGTTATGTGTATTATTACAACTATCCATTTAGGTGTATGGTGTAAGGAAAGGGGATGATATTTTGAATAATATATTTCATGATGAGCATAATAAGTATATGTATAGTGGACGAAAGGTTGATTATAATTGGGTAACTTTGATAAGAAGCATCATCAAACAATCTAATATTGATAAGGATAATGCACTAGACATCGGTTGTGGTGGCGGCATTTATACAAATCAATTAAGTGAATTTGGATTCAAGCATGTCTTAGGTATAGACCAATCTGAAGTAATGATCGCATCAGCTAATGAACAAGCTTACAATAACCATATAGAATTTGAAGTTGGAGATATATTCAATAATCATTTAGCCAACCAGTCACAGAATTTTATCCTTTCAAGAGCGCTCATTCATCATATTAAAGATTTACAAAAAGCTTTTTTAGAAACAAAGCGTATTCTAAAAGATAACAGCATATTTGTCATTCAAGATCGAACTATTGAAGATTTAGCGATTCCCGCTTCTTCAACCAATCTACGCGGATATTTATATGAGCACTTTCCAAAACTGCGGGATTTTGATTCAAAGAGAAGACATTCAGAAGCAGATGTTACAAAGGCATTATATGATGTTGGATTTAATAATGTTGAAACTTTAAAAATTAATGAAATTAGACAAACATATGCAACGATAGAATCATTACAGCATGATTATTTATCAAGAAAAGGTCGTAGTATTCTATTTGAATTATCAGACCAAGAATTAAATTCATTTGTAGCACAATTCCCTAAATATGTAGGAGACGATTCTCCGATAATAGAAAAAGATCAGTGGACACTTTGGGTAGCATATCATTAAAAAAGCATGGGAGATTATCCCATGCTTTTACTTTATATTCACCTAAATATGTTTTCTTTTTTCTTACCTCTCGCTAACTCATCTATTAATTTGTCTAAGTATCTAATTTCTTGCATAAGTGGTTTTTCGATTTCTTCAACTCTTATGCCACATATGATGCCTTTGATCAGTTTACGATTTGGATTCATATTTGGTGCTTCTTCAAAAAATGTTCTAAAATTAGTTTTGTTCTCTAACTGCTGATCTAATGATTCTTGACTATAACCTGTTAACCAAATGATGATTTCATCTACGTCTGCTTTTGTTTTACCTTTTTTCTCAGCTTTTGTGACGTAATGTGGATAAACATTTGATACTGGCATGTCGTATATTTTTTCATTCTTCATTATGCATCCCTCATTTTTATCTTTACTTTATTATAAAGGGTAACAGCATTTATTGACTAATTTTAATCGTTATTCATCATCTTCGTCTAAGTCTTGTAGTAAATCATTTACTTTTACGATACTTTTTTGCGTTTCATTAATGATGTCCACCTCTTGATTCAACATTTCTCCATTTAGATATGCAATAACCATAGGCAAATTCATTCCGGCATATAAATCAAACTGCTTTCCATTCATTAAAGTTTTAGAAATGACATTGGCTGGTGTACCGCCTAGTAAATCTGTAAATACAGTTACTTCTTCATCATTGATTGCTGCTAGAAATTTCTTTTCAAAGTCTTCTTGTCCTTCATCTGGTAAAAGTGCAACAGTTTCAATATTATCTTGTGGTCCTAATATCATTTCGACACTTTCTTTTAAACCTTCACACATTGAACCATGACTTGCTAAAATTAATTTTCCCATTGTGAAAACTCCTATTGATTAAATTTTCGCTAATACGCCTAGTGCAGATAATATAACCGTTACAATGATAACGATAAAGATTGCACGTGTTGAATTCATATGTTTTTTACCTAATAACCAATAAATACCTAGTACAATTGCTAATGGTAATAATTTTGGCAAGATCATATCGACATTATTTTGAATATTAACCGTTAAATCACCAATTTTTGGTTCCCAAGCAAATTGAACTTTAACCATCGTGGCGACGAGTGCTCCGACCATAAATACCCCAAGCAATGTAGCGGCATTTGTTAATGATTCAAGCTTATGTTGCATCGTTGTTACTAAAGATATACCCTCTTTATATGCAAATTCTAATTGTTTCCATCTGAAGACCATAACGGCAATTTGTGCTGCTAACCATATAAAAGCACCAAACGGATTTCCGTTAATCGCCATATTGGCAGCTAACGCCCCAAAAATTGTTGGAATTAATGAACCGAATATAGAGTCACCTACTGCGGCGAATGGTCCCATTAAACCTACTTTCATACCACTTACAGATTCTTTAGATTTAATTTGTTCTTGTTCTTCCATCGCGATATCAATACCCGTTACAATTGTGTTGAAAAAGTTACTCGTATTGAAGAATTGAGCATGTGTATGCATCATTTCTTTTAATTCTGGTGTATCGTCACCATAAATTTTGCGTAATTGTGGAAGCATAATAAATAAATAGCCAGATCCTTGCATACGTTCATAGTTCCATCCGGCTTGGAACCCTAATAAACTTCTTCTATTAATTTGTCTAAAATCTTTTTTAGTTAATTTATACTGACCTTCTGTTGTGACATTTTGTTCTTTAGGATCAACATTTTGATTATAGTTCGTCATCTTCAATCTCCCCTTCATCATCATTTTGAGAATTAGAAGTATTCATTTCTCCAGGTTGTACTGGTTTTGCTAAAGAAGTACGTTTGTATTCCATTGCAGCAAATGAAAATCCGATTAACGCAATGGCTAACATAGGTAGAGGATTGAATACCGCATCAAATTTCTTATCAAGTCCTGATACAGCTGTACCTAAACCACTCATACCATCAAATACTGTAGCTAATAATGCTGTTAATACAAATCCTAAAATGAAATACATATAATGTTTCTTAATAGGTAAGTATCTCAATAAGATTGCAAAACCGACTGCTGGTAGTACAGCTCCAGCAGTTGTTAATCCATCTCCAAGCCACTTTAAGTCAGCATTCAAGTAATTCACAACTGTTTTAACGACAGAACCACCAAAAGCTAATGCTAAGAATACTGGAATCATTCTTGATAATGCCCATGGAATAATACCTGCAATATAATAACGTTCAATTCCTTTATAATCCATTTGTTCGATTTTAGCGTCTATACGATGTGCAAAGAATGTATTTGTAAATCGAGCTAGAATATCTGTTTGAATCATCAAACTCGCAACAGGTACGGCTAATGTAGCAATTGCTTGCGTCGGTTGCATACCTAATGCAACTGAGAAAGCTACCGCTAAAATTGTACCTGAGTTCGCATCAATTCTAGATGCACCTCCGAATGTACCAACCCCTAAAATTGTTAACTGCATACTACCACCGATAATTAAACCAGTTGTTACATCTCCCATTATTAACCCTGCAATTAAACCTGCGAATACGGGTTGGCTTATTGAAGAATAAAGATGAAGCTCATCCCATATTTGATAACCCGCATATAATGTTAAAAGCAGAACTTGCCACCATAATATTTCCATAATTAAAAACCCCTTTTTGTTTAAATATTATTTAATCAATGACATGAAATCTTCACTATTATCATTTGGAACCATTTGCGAAATAATTCGAATACCTTTGTTGTTAAGTTCTTTAAATGTTTCTATATCTTTATCCGTAACATTAATCGAACGTTTAATTGATCTTGTTTCATTTGTTTGAGACATATTACCAACATTTAACTCATCAATTTTTACACCATAGTTTACAAGTTCTAAAAATTGTTCAGGTCCTTTGGCAATCACCATTAATCTTTGAGAGTCATATTTACCATTTAGTATGTTATCAGCTGCCTTTTTAACAGGTAATACACTTAATTTAACACCAGCTGGCGTTGCTAATTTAAGCCCGCTTTTATCTACTGTACTTTCTGCGACTACATCATCAATAACCATAAGTCTTGTAATATCTAGCTTTGTCGTCCACAAATTTGCTACTTGCCCGTGAATCAGCCTACCATCAATTCTATTCGCTATAATTGTCATTTAAATCTCTCCCTTTTTTTGAATAAATTTAGGTTCTTTCACCAAATTAATTTCTTGGTTATATGTCCCCTCAGTATCAAAAATAATAATTTCGTTTTCCCCTTCATGAAGCAGTGCTTTTGATATATATAAGGATGCTGTTGGTCCAACATTCCAATATCTACCTATGTTCACGCCATTCACTAATACTACACCTTTCGAGAAAGCGCTTACATCAATATGCGTATTGTTTGCTTCATTTAACGTAAACACATACCTGTAAAATGCAGGTGTCCCTTCAATCCATTCCTTTTCAAAATGCTCCTTGTTTAGTTGCTCTAATTGAATATGGAATTGTTCATAGTCTTGAACAAAGTGCAAATCTTGCATTAAACCTTGTCCTAAACCTTTTCTTTGTGTACTCGCGAGCAATTTATATCCATAATTGACACGCCCCATATTTTCAACGAGTATATCGATCTGAGGTTCTTCTGAGTGTAACTCAACTTCAAAAGCATCGCCGATTTCTTGTTGATAAGCCGTATAAACATGTTTACCATCGATATACATCTTTACTCTATCTCGTGCATCAACAATTCTAAATTTTTCAACTGGTGAATCTTTGTGTATTTTCGTACGATAAAGCATGTAACCAAGTCCATCGCCCGCTTCTTCCATCGTCTCTGGATATTTAGAAGTCGTCTTGTACGATATTTCATCTAGAACATTAAACAAACTGACTTTATCTTGTAGTTGAATGTGATCCAATTCAATAAAATCTTTTATTAAAGGTTCTGATTGCTCGATATGTGGTATTTCTTCTTTGAGCATTTTCTGCAAATCATAATACTTTTGAGTCGGATTGCCCATTTCATTAAGTGGTGCATCATAGTCATAAGAAGTAATTTGAGGTAAGTCTACCGTACCTCTAGCTGAGCAACCGTTCCAGAATCCATAATTCGTACCACCATGGAACATGTATAAATTGATATGTCCTTGTTGAACGCAAGTTCTTACTTCGGCAACTAAATCATCACTTTCTCGTTTAATAATGTCATCGCCCCATCGGTTAAACCAACCATCCCAAAATTCCATACACATGAGTGGCCATTTTTTCTGAAATTCATCATGGAATGATTTTAAATTTTGAAAGTTTAAATCAGTCTTAGATCCAAAGTTTGCGGTTGGTAAAATATTATCTTCAGCCATACTGCCCGCTCTCAACGTTTGTGCCCATCCACCATCAGAAGTAAATAGCGGCACTGTTGTACCATGTTTAATCACTAAATCTTTAATCATATTTAAATATGATTTATCTTCACCGAATGAGCCATATTCATTTTCAATCTGCATCATGATAATCGGTCCATTATGATCAATTTGTAACGGCTTTAAAATTTTAAATAATTGTGTATAATATCGGTCTACTTTATCGATAAATCGTTGGTCTGACGAACGAATTCTCATGTCTTTGTAATTGAGCAACCATGAAGGTAAACCACCAAATTCCCATTCTGCACATATAAATGGAGATGGTCTTATAATCACATACAGACCTAATTCTTCAGCTAATTGAATAAAGTGTTGAATATCTTTTTCGCCACTAAATTCAAAGTGTTCTTCCCGAGGTTCGTGATAATTCCACGGAATATAGGTTTCAACTGTATTAAAACCGAGTGCTTTCAAATTGTATAACGAATGATACCAGTCATCTTTAGGAACTCTAAAATAATGAATGGCACCAGACAATATTTGAATAGGTTTATCGTCTAATAAGAAATCAGTGTCAATTTCAAATTTATGCATCTTTACACCACCTGTTCTTTGTTTATCTTATTGGAGTTGCTGTCTTCTGTATGATGTCATTGAGCGTTTTTAAATTATGAATGCCTTCACTGTTCAACCATTCTTTAGCAGCTTCTTGACCTTGTTCTTTAAGTACAACAGTTCCACCTTGCCATGTTGCACGTCCGCACAATACACCATTGAAATGCGCACCACTTTCATGTGCAAAGACAAGTGTATCTTTAAATTGTTGTGAAGTTAAGCCCCCACTTAAATATATGTAAGGTATTGAAGTTGCATTGTCTTGTTCTTTAAAATATGATGCCGCTTCATCCTTACTAAAGACATAGTCTTCTGCAAAACCTTCGACATAGTTCATATTAACGGGTGTTTCAACTTTAAGTACATCGACGTTATACTTTTCATCGCTAAATGCTTTCATCGCCTCTATCACTTTATGTGGTCTAACTTTAGCATACGATTGACCTTTTTCATCACCTATTTGATCATCATAAGTTAAGATTTCTAATAGGAACGGAATATTCTCTTCGACCGTTTCTTGTCCAACTTGTTGCACTAAATCTTTCTTTACATCATTAATATCATCCGGTTCATCGACGTCATAATAGATGAGTAATTTAATACCGTCAGCACCCATCTCTTTTAATTGTTTAACAGATAAACCTTCAACTAATCTTGGTAATCTACCGACTACTGATTTATCGTATCCAGTTTGTTCATAAGCTAAAATTAATCCAGCATCTTTAGCCTTAGCTTGTATGCCATCTTTACCATATTCAGGGTCTAATAGAATACTAGAACCACTTGGTGAAAGTGTTTCAGATACAAGCTTTTTAAATAATGCCACATTATCATCCGTTCCTTGTTCACCTAGTAATCTTTTGAGTGCACCTCTTTGGTCAACAGCAATTGCAGCGAATATCCCTTTGTCATCGACGAGTTTATTAATATCTTTATTTGTCATCCTAATTTCTCCACTCCCACTTTTTTGATTAAATCATCCACATCTTGTTGAATGATTTTTCCCGTTGCAGCTTGCATCGCATTTGAAGTACCACATGCTAATGCTGTTTGAATTGTCGTTACAGGATCTAAATCATGCTCCACACTATAAGCGATACCTGCTACAGTAGCATCTCCTGAACCTACAGGATTAACCGCATTTATATTTGGTAAAGATGCTTTGTAAATTGTCTCTTTCAATTTAATAATCGCACCTTCAGAACCAAGCGTTACAAATACATCCACATCTTTAAACAACTGATTTGTTTTTAGAATCTTGAAAATGTCTTGGTGACTTAACCCCTTTTGATTAACTAAGTCTTCAAATTCTGATTGATTAGGTTTTATCGCATGAATATGAGCATTCTGTCCTAAAATAGCTTTTAACGATTGACCATCTATATCGACTATGTTGTAACTATTCGTTAATGTATTTAAAATTTTAATCATATATTCAGTCTTTGACTGATTCATTAACTTTGGTGTGCTTCCGCTGATGGTTACAACTTTGTATTGATGGGCAATATCCGTCAATTGTTTAAGATACAACGCTTGCGATGCTTTAGATACTTCAGGTCCACCTTCAAGAATTTCAGTTTGATGTTCACCATCGTTAATGGCGATACACTGTCTTGTATTACCTTCTATATCTATAAATTGAAGTTGAATATTTCTTTGTTCGAGTTGTGTTTGAATCCATTGTCCATTCGTTCCACCTAAATAACCTGTAGCTGTCACGTCTGCACCTAAATCATCTAGAACTTTCGTCACATTTATTCCTTTACCGCCAGCATTTTTAATCATTTGCGTTGGTCTATGCACCGCCCCAATTTCAAGACTTTCAACTTGATAGCTGATATCGATAGATGGATTTAATGTATTGGTCAAAATCATTCTTCTCACCCTTTAGCTATATGAATATATTGTTACCCCTTTAACAACACGATTGATAAAGCCATCTGGACTCGGATTATCAGGATTCAAGCCAAGTTCGACAGATTTTTTACTTGCTAATAATTGACCAAACATTAAATAAATCAGCCCTATTTCAAAGTCGTTATAATCCTCGATATTCGGTATTTGTGTACTTTCATCTGAAGATTGACCATCTAAGATAAGCAACTGATACTTATCTTTAACTTTGTTCACTTCATTTAATAAGTCACTTTCATAGTCACGTTTATACGTTTCATTACTTCTAAGCAATATAAAAATAGACCCTTTCTTTAGTCCTGCTTTTGGACCATGTCTAAATCCTAATGTCGTTTCTCTAGCAATCTCAACATGACCGCCTGTTAGTTCGTTTAATTTCAAGCTAACTTCTTTAGTAAGTTCACCTAACAAACCAGTTCCTACGTAGAATACTTTTTCAAATGATTTTTGTAATGTTTGATCTGCTAGTTCTTCCAAATATTCAAATAGCGAATCTGCAGTATCATAAAAGCCATTCGTAATCGATCCATTAAATAATAAATAACCTGCGACAAGCATTGAAGAAAAGCTTGATGTCATTGCTAATGATTTATCATTTGTTTGTTTAGGTAGAATCACTTTAAAAACATGTTTTAAACTTTCTTCAGTTGCTAAATAACCACTTTTATTATTTGTGATAAATAAATGATGTACGTTATCTGATAATTGTTCGACTAAATCAATCGTTGCTTTCGTTTCAGGACTATTACCAGATCTAGCAAATGATACAATTAAATACGTTGTTTCTGAATCTATATACGCTTCAGGACTCGTCACAAAGTGTGTCGTTGGCACAGATTCAAAATCCCACTTAGGCATATGTTTCGTATCAATTGCTGTTCTTAAAATATCTCCGACATATGCTGATGACCCTGCTCCCGTAAATAGTACCTTTAACTTCCCAGTTACGTTTTCCTCTATATCTTTAATGAATTTGTCAAAATCTGATTTAATATCTTTAATAATCTCTTCTGTTAATTGCCACATTTCAGGTTGTTGTTTTATCTCTGAATATGTGTCCGTTGAGTTTAACAATACTTTCCCCTCCAATATTGGTAATGTTGTCATAACCAGTTTGTATATATAAAGACTATATTAAGTCTACTGTGTACTTATAGTCTTTACCGCTTGTAACACTCTCTGTGTACTCAATAATCTCATCATTTACAAAACTATATCTTTCTATAAACATACATGGATCATTAACATGCTTTTCTAAATGTTGCGCTTGTTCTTTAGTTATATTTTTTGCTGTTAATGTTTCATAAGCATGATTGATTTGAATATGGTAATGCGTATTTAATGTTTCATATAATGAAACTTCATTAAAATCAAATCGATCTAACCCTTCGCAATTCTTTAAAGGTAAGTAACTAGTCTCAAACACTAACGGTTTATCATTGGCTAATCTTAACCTTTTAAGTTCATACACTTCTTGAAATGATTTGAGCTGCATTTTTTCTTGAATATAGATACTTGGCTGTATTCTTTGAATACTTAACACCTTTGTACTTGCTTTGTCGCCGCTTTTTTCAACTTCATCTTTGAAACTATAAAGATTATTCATCTTCTGATTATATTGATTACCTAATACAAAAGACCCTTTACCATGTTCTCTTTGAATTAAGCTTTCCGCTTCTAAGTTATCTAGCGCTTCTCTAATTGTAATTCTGCTAACATCATATTCATCGCAAAGCTTTCGTTCTGACGGTAACTTGTCGCCTTCTTTGTATTCACCTGAAATAATCTTATCTTTAATCTTTGTGTAAACTTGATAATATAAATGTGTATTTTTTAACATCTCAATCATTCCTATTCCAACTGGTTATAACCAGTTTTAATTATAAATCATTCTCTTTAAAATGTAAACGCTTTATAAAAATGTATATTTGCACTACTCTAACTTTTAGGTCGATACGGTCTTATGCTCATAAATATTGCGACAAGAGCGAGTATTAATAATGAAGAGGCAAATATCAACGCGCCATTATAGTTATTAGAACTTCCGATAAGAATACCTGCAAAGTAAGGTGCCACAACTTGTCCGAGACTATAGATAAATGTTAGTAAAGCGACTAAATTTCTTCCTGAGACAGCACTCATAAGCTGGCCACGCGACATAAATAAAGTCGTTAAGCCTAAGAATGTCCCACCAAACAGACATGAACTTATGACTAAACTTATAATATTATGCGAAAACACTGGTAAAATCACGCCAATAATTTGAAGAATGAATGCTAAATATATCGCTTTAATAAATCCAATTTTATTGCCTAAAATAGACCATAATACACATGACGGTATTGCTGCCATACCCACAAACATCCAACTAAGGGCCGCATATTCTTTTAAATCAGGAATTGATTCAACAATCGCAACTAAGAACGTACCTGTCACAATATATCCTGCACCTTCTAACAAATAAGCAATTGAGAAACATACCATAAACCATTTTGTATATAATGTGCTATTTTGATCATTTATATGTATTGTCTTTTGTTTTAAGATAACAGGTTCTTTAATTTCTTTCATAAAGAATATAACAATAAAACCTAGTACCAATGAAGCGATACCTAAGATAATCCATGTTGATGCCCAAGTATTATAATCCGTATAAATTTGAATAAATATACTACTTGTAAAGATACCAATCCCTACACCACTATATAAAAATCCAGATAAATGAGATTTCCCGCCTTTATTTAAAGACTCGAGCACAACATTTGAAGCTAACACAAATACAGTACCACTTGTAATGCCAGCAATGAATCTTAAAATATTCCATACAAGAAAACCTTGTGTAACACCCATCAATAGAACAGAGATAATATTGATTAATAAATAAATTTTCAAATCTACGACTTTACTTTTAATAATTAAAAAGGTCGGAATCATCGCACCAATTAAATATCCTAAGTAATTGACCGTAGCCAGTAAACCAGCATTTTCGTTTGTTAAATGAGTCGCCTTTTGCATAAAAGGTAAAATAGGCGTGTACGAAAATCGCCCAATTGCCATGACAATAAATAGTGATAACATTCCTAGTAGTAATTGTTTATATGCTTTATTTGCTGACAATTTATGCACCTCATTTTCTATATTTAAACATTATTATCCTCCTCATAGTATTAATATACAAGATGAATTTATAGTAAAAAGATATGGAGGATGAGTGTGATGAGGGTTGTTGCGGGTTCTTATAAACATTTCTGGCTAAACTTGTTCGTAACGGGGCTCTTGCGAACACTTTCGCCTAAACTTGTTCATAACGGAGGTGTTAATTACAAAACTCGGCTGAAGTGTTACTATGGACCCTCTTAGTTACAAAACTCGGCCGAAGTGTTACTATGGACCTCCTTAGTTACAAAAGTCGCCTGAAGTGTTACTATGGGCAGCCTTAATTACAAAACTACTAAGAATTGTAATTACTGGTACCCTTATTTGCACTTCTCACCAAAACTGCTAATAACGCACTCAGTATTTGCACTTCTTACCAAACTTGCTAATAACAGCACTAGTATTTGCACTTCTCACCAAACTTGCTTATAAAAAAACGGGACATGCTCAATGTCCCGTTTCAAATCATTACTTTTACGCGTGTGTTCGCTTAAATCTTAAAGTATATTCTTTAAAAGTAATGAAGCATTTATTTTTCTCATCATATAATTTATATTTCAGTGAGTCTAGACATTTTTAAATTCTTTGAAAAATTTAATAGTTTGTTCTAAATCATCATTATCATCATAAATATCTAATTTACTCCCCATTTGTATTGCAAAATCAACATACTTATATGGTGGTGCTGCTAAAATATTTTTATATTCAACCAATTCATTCGTATTTATCAAATCTAAATTTATATTTAAAAGACTTGAAATTATATAATTACCTCCACAAATAGAACCAATTTGATACTCTTCATTATCATAAAGTACATTTAATATCTCAGCTAATTCATTATTACCTTTAAAATTTGAAGGATTACCACCAGTAATTACTAGAGATTTTAATGCTTTGATATCAATCTCATTGATCAGATAATCTGCATTCACTGTAAAACCTTCATGTGTTTTGACAACTTTTTGATCTGAAACTATTGAAACATCTAAATTTTTACTTCGCAAGAACTTTGCTAATAAGACTACTTCGAACAGAGAACACTCTTCAAATATTACAATGTAGTTTTTCATAAATACCTCCATTTACAATGTTCTGATACTAAATACTAGGAGACCAGTATATTCTTTGTTTTAAAACTTATAACTTATTAGAAAATTACTTTCTACATTATTGCAGAAAATTTCAAAAAATTCTGTTAATTACAATATTATTTACCTTCTTATCTTTTTCAATACAAAAAACTCTTGATAATTTTTGGCAATAAAAATATCAAGAGCTTTATTTATATTAACTTTTACGCATGTGTTCGCTTAAATCTTAAAGTATATTCTTTAAAAGTAATGAAGCATTTATTTTTCTCGTCATATAATTTATATTTCAGTGATTCTAAACTCTCTTTAATTGTTATGGTTGTTGCGTGATGTAATGGTGGTGTCTTTTCGTGTGCTTGTTCTAATTGATAGTTTGGAATTCTTGGACTTAAATGATGAACGTGATGGTAGCCGATATTCCCTGTCATCCATTGAAATACTTTTGGTAATTTATAATATGAACTGCCTTCTATAGCAGCTTTTACATAATCCCACTCTGATGATTCTTCGAAATATGAATCTTCAAATGTATGTTGAATATAAAATAACCAAATACCTAACATACCTGCAATGAACAACATTGGTAGAAATACAAGTACAAACGGAACTGCACCAACAATAAAGAAAATACCGACATAAAGAACTAGCAAGATTATATTATGCAACCAAGTGTTACGTTTTTCTTTAGCTTTCGCACCTTTAGCATTCATTCTGTTTGAAATAAACATAAGAAATATTGGTCCTAAAATAAACATTACAAACGGATGTCTATACATTCTATATTTAAATTGAGTGAATTTTGAAGCTTCATGATATTCTTCAATGGTCATGACCCAAATATCACCAATACCACGTTTTTCTAAATTTCCGCTACTCGTATGATGTATAATATGCTCTCTTCTCCACTTTTCATATGGGAAGAATGTTAATAACCCAGTTATATTTCCTAACAAATCATTGTTCTTTTTCTTACTCAAAAATGATCCGTGGCAACAATCGTGAAAAATGATAAATGTTCTAATAATAAAACCAGATGCCAATACACCACATAGGACTGATAATGACCAATGTAATTGATAACTCACCAAGCCACCAACAATAAGCGCAATTAATGGGATGATTGTGTTTATAATTTGAATTGTACTTTTCTTTAAATTGTTATTTTCAAATGGTTTAACCATTTTTCGAAGTAACTTTTCCTTTTCTTTTTCGATGATTTACACTTCCTTTTTATTCAATAAATATAAAAAAAGAAGCACTTGAATGAATCAAGTACTTCCATCTCTATTAATCATGATATAGCATATCTACAAGCTTTACAAACAAAAAATAAACCCAATAAAACGATTACTATACTACTAAAATTTATTTTATTATAATAATAAATTGCAACTTGGTCATAATAGTTGATAATAATGAATTTTACTAAAAATTCATTTCTACCTTTTTGAAAGAAATATTATTTTGATGTTCATAATCCAATTGATAAATATCAGGCATTTTCATACCTCATTCTCTCCGTAAACAAAAGACAAACCAAATTGTTATTCAACTTGATTTGTCTCTTGTTTAGGTTATACCTCTTTAATTATATTTCGATTCCTTACCACATAATATTTTTAACTGTTTCATCGTTTAATGCTTTTACGATTTCAGCTACTAATTTTACTGCGTTTAAGTAGTCTTCTTTATGAAGGATTGATACGTTTGAGTGCATATAACGTAATGGAACGCCGATTGAGATTGTTGGTGTACCTTCGTTTGCTACGTGAATACTACCTGCATCTGTTCCGCCACCTGTTATATTATCCCATTGAACATCAATGCCTTTTTCGTTTGCTACGTTTTTGATAAATTTTCTAAATCCAACGTGACCGATATTCGTACCGTCCATTAACAATACAAGTGGTCCGTTACCTAATTTCGTATCGTGATCTTGCCCTTTCATACCTGGTGTATCATAAGCAATACCTACATCCACTGCGATAGATAAATCTGGCTTAATTTTGTTAGCAGCAACTTTCGCACCACGTAAACCAACTTCTTCTTGTACAGTTGCACCTGAAACTAAGTTAATACCAAGGTCATCATCTTTAAGTTCGTTTAATACATCAACACTTAACGCACAACCGAATCTGTTGTCGAATGCTTTTGCTGTTAAGTAGTTTCCATCACCTAAAGTTTCAAACTCAGAATAAGGCGTCACCATATTGCCGATTTCAATGCCTAGACCTTCAACCGCTTCTTTATTATCAACACCTATATCAATAAACATGTCTTTAACATCGACAGGTTTTTTACGTTCTTCTGGACTTAAAACGTGTGGAGGTTTAGAACCAATAATACCTCTAATTTCTTTACCTTCATCTGTAGTAATCGTAACTTTTTGTGAAAGCATCACTTGGTTCCACCATCCACCAATAGTTGTGAATTTAATGTACCCATCTTCATCGATACGTGTAACCATAAATCCAATTTCATCTAAGTGACCCGCTATTAAAATTGTTTTAGAACCATTTTTAGCGTTCTTTTTCCCGAAAATACCACCTAGGTTATCTTCAATAATTTCATCACTTACAGGTTCTAAGTATTCTTTCATTTTAGATTTAACATTATACTCAAATCCCGAAATACCATTAATATCTGTAAGTGTTTTTAATAATTTTACTGAATCTGCCACAAAAAATCCCCCTTAAAATTAATTAACACTTTTACTATATCATTCTATTTAAAAAATGTATCAAACAAAGGTTTAATTTAATTGATTTTTCAGTATTTTAAACAAATTATTTGAATGATCAATGACAATATCAAAATTTTCAAGAAGAGGATGCATGAATAATTCATATTGAATACGTCTTTCATCTTGAGATGCCTTTAAAAATTCTATATCTATTCCTCTTACATGTACATCACGATCAAATCTTCTTTTCAGCTCAGTTTCATTATCCGTATAAATGTAGATGGATAAATCAACCCATTTGGAATCTATAAATGTGGTAGTCATACCTTCTAAGATTGTTACTTTCTTTGTCGCATCTAAACGTTCAGATTGTTGCCATGGTGTTTCAATCGTCATGATATCTATACCATTACGTAAAGCACGTATATCGCGTTCCAGAATATCAACATTATGCGCTTCAGGCATACAAGCCGTTACTTTCGCTTCATGCTCTATACCGTTATACATATATTTCGCTTTTGTATGTTTTCTTAAATTCGAATTTACTATATAAGTATCTGTGCTGATCAAGTTGTAGTCTTTAGGGTCTAGACATTTTATTAATTCCTGACAAAATGTACTTTTTCCTGAACCACCATGTCCACCAATTCTAATCATAATTTGATGGTTAGAACGCTTTATAAATTCTACGACTTGTTCAATCACAGCATTCATATTCTCATTACCTTCACTCATCATTTAGCCCTTTGCCATCCAATATATGATCGATATATTTTTCTACTCGACTAACGCGTGTTGCTGGGCGCTTTGCTTGGCTAATATAGTAAATATATTGGCGTTGTCTTCCTGGCGTCAAATTATAGAAAGCTTCTTTCAAGTTACTATTTTGATCAAGTTGTTCTTGTAGTTCAACTGGCATTTCATATTCTTCTGTTTTCTTTAATTCTACTTTAGCACCTGACTTTTCAAGCTCGATTGCTTCTTCAACATAT
This sequence comes from Mammaliicoccus sp. N-M50, assembly GCF_022386995.1. Taxonomy (NCBI): domain Bacteria; kingdom Bacillati; phylum Bacillota; class Bacilli; order Caryophanales; family Staphylococcaceae; genus Mammaliicoccus; species Mammaliicoccus sp. N-M50. Next base: position 53,050 of record NZ_JAJNJA010000006.1, read on the forward strand.
GCTTTAATAATATCTCGTTGTTCTTTAATTTGATCTACATTGGTAAATCTCAATTGTCTAGCGGCTTGAACATTTTTCGTTTGTTGAATCAATATTTTTTCAGGATCTTTAAGTAATGAACCTTTATGAAATAAAAGTGCACAATATTCTTTAAATCCGTGTATCAATACAACATTCTTACCTTTCAATGTATAACATGGATGCATCCACTTATAATCTTCTTCTAAATCACATTCACGTATAATTTCTCTTAATAGTTCAAATTCATCTTTCCACTTTTTTTCACGTTGCATAAAAGCTTCAACTTTAGGATTTTTCTCCATTTTTTCACTCCTCAATATTATTTCCTGAATGATTTTAATTTATTATATACTAAATGATTAAAAAAGAGCAGATATCCTTAAATCTAAGAAATTTCTGCTCTTCTTTGTGCCAAATGTATTAATTTTTGTCTATTTTTATCATACTTTTATTCGTATCATGATAGATTTCATCATTCATTTCTTGCATTTTGCGTTCTACATTTGTTATTTCTATTGAACATTCTTTTAACTTTTCTTCATATTGTTCAGTAGATACATGAGAATTCTTATATCTTAATTTATGTTCCAAACTTGCCCACATATCCATTCCAATTGTTCTAATTTGAATTTCAACAGGTATCATTTGAACACTTTCCGCCAAAAATACAGGAATAGATACAACTAAATGTAAACTTTTATATCCATTCATTTTAGGATTTTCTATATAGTCTTTTCTTTTTAACAATTTTACGTCTGTTTGTCTAAGTAATAATTTTTCAATTGTATAGACATCTTCTAGATAATTACAAATCACTCTTATTCCCGCGATATCTTGAATATTCTCTTTTGCTGAATTCGCATTTAAAGGAAATCCTTTGCGTCTTAATTTCTTAATAAGACTTGGAAATTCTTTAACACGCTTTTCCATATGGTGAATTGGATTATGTTTATAAGCAACTTGGAATTCATCGTCCAATATTTTCAACTTTGTCCCGATTTCTTCTAAAGCTGCAGCATATTGATGTTGTAGTTCTACAAAATTAAACAACTCTTCTAGCGCTTGTTCAGAAGACTGCGCATATTCAATTTCACCTAAATTATTCGTAAATTCCTTCTTTAATTCTGCTAAATTGATTGTTGGTTTTCTTTCTATATACATAGATATGCTCCCTTATATTTTTAAATAAAAAATATATATCACTTCATCTAATTATATCATTTAAAAGTTTGCGATTAAAGAAAGTCGATATACGATATAGTGTTCTTAAACGTTTGTAAGACAAAGAAAAACGCGCAAGACTCGTAAGCCTTGCACGTTATATATACAAATACATTTCTCAATGCTACTTTAATTCTGGCCAGTATTCTTTATTTGCTTCAATTAGGTCATCTAGTATATCTTTAGCTACTGATGCACTCGGAACTGTGCGAGATAACGTTAGTGCTTGCCATAGTTTTTGATAAGATTGTTCTTCATAAGCTTCAACTGTTAATTTCTCAACACCTACTTGTTGTTCCATTAAACTTTTTTGGAATCTTGGGATTTCACCAACTGATAATGGTTCTGGACCTTCGCTACCAACTAAACATGGAATTTCAACCATCGCTGTTGGTTCAAAGTTTGAAATGGCACCTTTATTCTCAACAATCATCAACATTCTTTCTTTCGTATTAAACGCAATCGCTCTTGCTAAGTCTACGATATAAGATGCATGTTCATCTATTGTTAATTCCGTTCCTTTAGCTGTGCCTTGATCAATAATTTTTTGACATTCACCGAACACAAATTTTTCTCGTCCTGCCATTACTTCATTTGCTCTTGTATAGTCTTTATTTGAATGTTCCACAACATAATCAGGGAAGAAGTAATATTTTAAATATGTGTTAGGTAACGTATCTTTATCAAGCGCTTGTACATCACGTGCTTTCTTGAACGTGTCATTCCAACTTGCTTCTTGTTCAATATCGCTGCCCGTATCAGTCGAATACCCAAATTGTTCAACGTGTTTAATGATACTTGGCATTAAATCATTACCTGACTTATCTCTTATATCTGTCCACCAACCGAAGTGATTTAAACCATAATATTTAACGACCATTTCTTTTCTAGATTTCAGCCCAATATTTGTTGCCATCAGTTCTTCAATACCGATTGGCATATCACAAATATTTAAAATTTTAGAGTGAGGTCTTAATTTTCGAGTTGCTTCAGCTACAATTGCTGCTGGATTTGAATAATTTAACATCCAAGCATTTGGTGAATATTGTTCCATGTAATCTACAATTTCTAATACGCCTGTAATAGAACGCATACCATAAGATATCCCACCAGGTCCGCACGTTTCTTGTCCAACTACACCGTGTTTCAATGGAATCTTCTCATCTTGTTCTCTCATCGCATATTTACCAACACGTATGTGTGCCATAACGAAATCTACATTTTCAAAAGCTGTTTTAGGATCCGTACTCGCCAGTAACTTAACACCAGGCGCTCTTTCACTAAGAAGTATTTCACAAGCATCCGCAATGGTTTGTTGTCTATCACTATCATTGTCGTATAGTTTAATCGTATCAATCGGAAAATCTTCTAAATGGTCCAGTAACATTAATATAATACCTGGCGTAAATGTACTTCCGCCACCTGCTATTGTGATGTTAAATTTCTTCATTATTTATGACCTCCATATATTTATATCATCGTTTCAAATGAATCTCTTACTTGAGGTACACTTAGTCCCACAATTACTTGAACATTTGTACCACTTTTCGCTACACCATGTGCCATTTGATTATGCGTGAAATAGTCATTATCTTTTACTAAACTTGGATCTTTAACCGTTACTCTTAATCGTGTCGCACAATTTGTAACGTCTTTAATATTGTCTTTGCCACCTAATCCTTCTAAGAAATAAATAGCTTTCGTATCGTATTCTGATGCATTGTCATCCATCTGTGTATCAGCACTTGCTTTCTTAGACTTATAATCTTCTTTCGTATAAAGCTTAGCTTCTCCATCATCAGGTACACGTCCAGGTAATGGAACATTAAACTTCTCAATAATAAACTTAAATACAAAGAAGTAAATGACAACAAAGATGATACCAATGATAAATTGTGCAACGTAAGTCATACCGTGATTAGAGAATAATGGAATCCAGTTTATAGCCGCGATTTCTATCGCGCCACCACCTTGAATACCGACTACACCAAATAGGTACATAATTGTAACCATTGTCGCACCTAATAATGCATGAATTAAGAATAAGTATGGTGCTATAAATAAGAACGTAAACTCTAATGGTTCTGTAATTCCTGCGAAAATTGCTGTTAATCCAGCTGGTAATACTAATGCTAATACTTTTTTCTTGTTCTCTTTCGGTGTTGAAGCATACATCGCTAACGCAATACCTAAACAACCAAATATTTTAATGTTACCTTGTAACAAGAATCCATATGGATAAAGTTCTTTAAGAGATTTAGCAGAATTTGAGAATTCTGTTAAGTGTTGAATCCAATAAGGTTTCAATCCACCGTTGACCGCTGCAGGTCCATATTCAAATGGTGTGTATATGAAATGATGTAACCCTGTAGGAATCAATATTCTTTCTAAGAAGTGGAATAGCCAAACCCCTACAAATCCTGATTTCAACATGACACCTTGTAATGAACCGATACCTGCTTGTACTGTTGGCCATACCGCACATACGATAAAAGCGATTGGGATCATAACAAAGAATCCAATGATAACAACGTATGGTAGACCTTGGAAAATACCAACCATTTCAGGTAATTTCTTATCATAGAAACGATTATGTATCCAAATAACAATTGCTGATATGAAAATTGCACCAATAATACTTGTGTCTAATGTTGGAATACCAGCTATTTCTTTTACACCCGTTAAATTTTCAACACCCTTTGATAAATCTACACCGAACGTCTTTGGCCAAAGGGTTAAAATTGCATTAATAAAATTGTTAAATACTAAATAAATCATTAAAGCTGCTAGTGTTGCTCTACCTTGAGCTTTTTTAGCAAGTGAGATTGGAAGTCCAATCACAAACGCTAGCTCCATATGGTTGAATATTGTCCAACCACCCGCTTCAATTAAACTCCAAATTTTAAACCACATTGTGCCATCTTCAGCTATTGAACCCATAATATTTGGATTTTTAAATAATGTTGCAAATCCTACAACAATACCAAAAAATGCAAATAGTAATACCGGAACAATCATGGCACTACCAAATCGTTTAATTGCATTCATATTTTAACCCCTTTTCCTCATCAATTTATCTCAACAATATAGGAAGCGCTTACATTTGCCAATAGGTTTGACGTAAATAGAAATCACATAGTAAACTTAGATTATATTTTCATAACATGAAAATTTTTTCACTTCGAATGGAGGATTATAATGATTTTGGATAAACTGATTAATGAACATTATCAACAACTTAATGACAACGATATACATATCATACAAATGATTAATCAAAATATTCACTTGATTCATCGATTAAAAATACAAGAAATCGCCGATATATCACACACTTCAATTTCTTCTATTCACCGACTCGCTCGCAAACTTGGCTTTGATGGTTATAGTGATTTTAAAGCTTACATTAAATTAAATAGACAAACATCTAAACCATCGACAGATATCATTGAAAGTTTAGAGCAAGATTTACAACAAACTATGAAACATTTAAAAATGATCGACTTTGATTATATAAGCGAACAAATCAATCAAGCGCCTTATATCTACATATATGGTACAGGTGTCGCACAATTAAACGTTGCACGTGATGCTCAACGACACTTTCTTTCTATCAATAAAAGAGTAATGGTTATTAACGACGAGAATGAACTTAAAATCGCTATGAATCAAATGAATAAAGATGATTTAATTTTCATCATTTCATTATCAGGCGAAACATCACACTTAAGAGAGAACGTCGAAATTATGCATACACGAAATATTAGTTATATTTCTATTACAACATTAAAGGATAACTATTTAGCTCAGAATGCGAGCTACAATATATATGTTAATAGTTCACCGATAGAATTATTTAATCAAACTTCTTATTCCAGCTTCTTACCGTATCACATTGCTTTTGAAGTCATCGTACGTAAATTCAGTGAATGGAAACTTGCTCATTAGGGTATAATTATCATATAAACGATGAAAAGTTCTATAGGAGGTTACATCATGAATAAAGTATTCATAACTGGAGAAATTCCAACAGAAGGATTAGAAATGCTACAAGAACATTTTGAAGTAGAAGTCTTTGAAGGGGATCAATTAATTACGAAAGATACTTTACTTCAAAAAGTAACAGACGTAGATGCAATTATTAGTCCACTATCTACAAATATCGATAAAGAAATTATTGATCAAGCACCAAACTTAAAAATCATCGCAAATTATGGTGCTGGTTTCAATAACATTGACGTTAAATATGCGAGAGAAAAAGGAATAGATGTTACAAATACACCGAAAGCCTCAACAAATGCTACAGCAGATTTAACGATTGGCATTTTACTTGCCGTATCTAGAAGAATTGCTGAAGGCGATCAACTTTGTAGAACAACTGGATTCAACGGTTGGGCACCTCTATTCTTTAGAGGTAGGGAAGTCTCCGGTAAGACTATCGGCATAGTTGGACTTGGTGAAATAGGTTCTGCTGTTGCTAGACGTGCCAAAGGTTTTGACATGAACATCCTTTATACTGGACCACATAGAAAGCCAGAACAAGAAGCTTCATTAGGGGCTACTTACGTCAGTCTTGATGAGATGTTAGAACAAGCAGATTTCATTACAATTAATGCTGCCTACTCTGATGATTTACATCATTTATTCAATAAAGATACTTTTGAAAAAATGAAAGATACAGCATATATTATTAACGCATCTCGCGGACCTATCGTTGATGAACAAGCTTTAGTTGAAGCTCTACAATCTAAAACAATCGAAGGTGCTGCATTAGATGTATTTGAATTTGAACCAAAAATTACAGATGCACTTAAAACAATGGACAATGTCGTGATAACACCGCACATCGGAAATGCTACATTTGAAGCACGTGATGAAATGGCAAGAATCGTTGCAAATAATACGATTAAGAAACTACAAGGTGGTACACCAGACTACATTGTGAACAAATAATAAAAAGATCCTCGCACTCATATTAAGAGTCCGAGGATTTTCTTTTATTTAACAAGTTTTCTTTATCGATGATCGTTCTTAATTTATAAATACTTTCTTTTATATCATGTTCATCAATATATGAAAAAGAAAATCTTAAACTATGCTTTTCTTTTTCTGAATATATCTCCCCTGGATGAATGAGTAACCCTTCCTCTATGGCCAGTTGGAATAACCTTTTTAAATCAATACTTTCATTAAATTTGAACCATATATAGAAAGACCCTTCTACTTTAGACCATCTACCAATATCTAAGAAAGATTCTGTTAAAGCATCTTCCATCATATCTTTGCGCCTTTTTAAATTGCGTTTAATGTCTTCAATATGTGTCTCATGGTAATGTGCTAACCATTTAGTAGCTATAAATTGAGAAATCGAACTTGCACCATAGTCATTTTGCATTTTTAAATCTGCTAAATGATTAATGACTCGTTCGTTACCAATTAACCACCCTATTCTAAGACCTGGACTAACTGTTTTAGATAGACTTCCTAAATACAGCACATTATGACTTGTATCAAGCTCTTTCATAGATTTAGGTATCGGACCTTCAAACCACAGCTCACTATATATATCATCTTCCACAACAGGAATACCCTTCGCTTTACACTGTTCAAGAATTTGTTCCTTTTCTTTCAATGTATATGTGTGTGATGTAGGATTGTGCAATGTAGGATTACAATAAAATATGCTATTACTGTAATCTTCATCTTCTTTAAAAATCGTATGAATATTATTTCTTATATAATCAATTGATAAAGGTATCATTTTGGAATGAATTTTGTGCCAAGTTCTAATTGAATTGATATAAGATGGTGTTTCAACGATAATTTTTGATTTGGGGATTAATAATCCATCAGCTATCAACTTCAAACCTTGTAATGCACCAGAAGTGATACAAATTTCTTCTACACTACACTCAATACCTCTTTTTTTAACAAGTTCTTTAATTTGTTGTCTCAACTGAATATTCCCTTTAGGTGCTTCATAATTTGATGTCAATTGACGACTTAAATCTTTAGAAATGATTTCATGAAATGTATCATTAGGTATTAATTCTGGCGAAAGTTCGCCTGTCCCTAATCTCACCATGTTAGGTATAAATTCGCATCGATTAATTTCTCTAATATAATATTGGTTGTTCTGGTTAATACTATTACCTATATAATCTTGCCAATTCAAATTATTACTTACATACTCATTCCATTTATTTTTCGAAACATATATCCCTTTTCTTTCCTTACTTTCAAGCACGCCATAACTTTTTAAAATATCAATCACATGTACAATTGTTGATCTATTTACACCATACTTTTGTGTTAAAGCTCTTTGCGAAGGTATTTTCATACCAACTTCTAATTGACCATTATTAATATCTCTTAACATATCATCTATAATTTTTTGGTAGATAGGTTTTTCCATAAATGTAACTCCAATCTGGTTGGGCATAAATTTAATTCTGGATGATTTCATTGTAGCTTATTTCTTTTATACTATACAAAAAGGAGGTTCAATCAAATGTTTCAAGCAGTCATCCACGGTCTTTTATTAGCACTCGGTTTAATTTTACCATTAGGTGCTCAAAATATATTTGTTTTTAATCAAGGTGCAAATCATAAAAGCTTAAATAAAGCTTTACCCGTTGTTATTACAGCTGGTCTATGTGACACATTACTCATATTACTTGCAGTGTTTGGCGTATCACTCATCTTAAATCATTATCCATCACTGCAATTAATCATATATATCGTTGGATTAATTTTTCTATTGTATATGGCTTGGACGTTATGGAACGAAAAATCATCAAGCAATGGTTCAGACTTAGCAATATCAGCTAAAAAACAAATCAGCTTTGCACTATCTGTATCATTGCTCAATCCACATGCCATTATGGATACAGTCGGTGTTATCGGTACAAGTGCATCACTATATTCAGGGTATGAAAAAGTCGGATTTACAGTAGCAACAATCTTTATCTCTTGGTTCTGGTTCTTCGGACTCGCTATAGCAGGTAAACAAGTCGGCATGTTTGATAAATCAGGTAAATTTATCATCATATTAAATAAAGTATCAAGTATCATCATCTTATTCGTCGCAGCACTCATTATTAAAAATATAATCAATATGTAGAATGAGGTAAAAATGTTTTGGTTGGGATTTTAGTTGGGGGTTGAGGGGCTCATTTTCGCGTATTTTTTAAAATTTATTACCCGCTAACGATCTTGTTTCACTTTCTTGAACGTTAGAATTTCTAACGATCTTGTTTTCGAGTCTTGAGCGTTAGCGCCCTGTTTTCACGCATTTTTTAAAATTTATTGACCGCTAACGATCTTGTTTCACTTTCTTGAGCGTTAGAATTTCTAACGATCTTGTTTTCGAGTCTTGAGCGTTAGAACTACTTTTTTTCAGTTTTTGAGCTCATTTTCGTGCGCTAACGATCTTGTTTTACTTTCTTGAACGTTAGAATTTCTAACGATATTGTTTTCGACTCTTGAGCGTTAGAACTACTTTTTTTCAGTTTTTGAGCTCATTTTCGTGCGCTAACGATCTTGTTTACGATTCTTGAGCGTTAGATTAGTTTAAACAAAATAAATGCTGGCACTAATTTATTAATCAGTGTCAGCATTTATTAAAAAGTAGAATTTCATCATTATGTTTAACTTTTTATAAAGTTCCATTCAAAAATTGTGCTTCTCCTTTGAAGAAACTCCAATCTTCATCTGTATTCTCGACTATACTAAACATAACGTCTTCTTTTCTTATATTTAATTTGTCATGCAACTCATTTACAACTTCTCTATAGAACTGTACTTTTTGTTGTTGGGTTCTTGGTCTTGTAATAATCGTGAAAATTATAACACCCTCTGTTCGCTCTACACCTAATCCAGTATCTAATATTTCCATTTCATAATCTTCATGTTGCGTAACTATTTGATATCTATCACCTATTGGCGCATCAAATGCAGTTAGCATTGTTTCATATGCTATATCCAATATTTGTTTGATTTCACTCTTTTTTCTTCCTTTTATTATATCTATTTTCATTAAAGGCATATTATCCACCACTTATCGTCTTATTATACTTTGCCATTAGATTGGCATTTATAAATAATTGATTCAACTGTTCGTTCGATTGCTTTTTTACTTGGGTTCAATATTTGTTGTGGATTAAACAAACTTGTATCGTTAGTTAATACTTCTCTAAGTTCATTACTCCACGCAATATTTATTTCTGTATTAAAGTTAATTTTTGCGTGACCTAATTTTATCGCTTTCACTAAATCTTCGTCTGATATACCTGATGCACCATGTAATACTAAAGGTATATCAATTGTTTCTTGAATTTCTTTCATTTCTTTAAATCCTAAATTAGGTTCACCTTTATATTTACCGTGTACTGACCCGAGTGCTGGTGCCAATGTATCTATATGTGCTTTTTGTGCTAAGTTTATACAATCTTCTAACTTCGCATATTGTACATTTCCTATGACACCGTCTTCGTTTCCACCAATTGCTCCAACTTCACCTTCTACAATCACGTTATTTTTATGTGCATATTCTACTACTTGTTTGGTAAGTTCTATATTTTCTTCAATTGGTAATTTAGACCCATCAAACATAACTGAATCATAACCAGCATCTACTGCTTTCTTACACCCTTCAACAGTTAAACCATGATCTAGATGTATAATTACTGGTACTGTTATATTCATTGACTCTATTTTATTTCTGATTGTTTTACAGATAAAATCATACCCACCTAAAAAATCTATAATTTTATCTGTCGTTCCTAAAATAATGGGGGAACGTGTTTTCTCAGCAACTTTTAAAATACATTCAATCCATATTAATCCGTTAACATTAATTTGTGGAATAGCATAATGTTCTGTCTTTGCTTTGTGTATAAATGTATTCATTCTATAACGTTCCACCTTCCTTTTTTAAAGTGTCTTTGATTGTTTATTTAATAGCGACTTAGGTTCATTTGATAGTAACGACTCTTTACATTTCACAGCAATTTCTTGAGCTTTATAGCCATCTTCTATTGAACAAATTACTTCAGTGTCATTTAAGATAGCTTCAATAAATCCATCCATTTCTACTTTATAAGCGTCACTATAACGTGCTAAGAAGAAGTATGGCGGATTGTCTTTAGATATTCCTTCAGCTCTATGATAATTTAATGTCGTTGTTTGTTCATTACCTACATCAATTGCACCTTTATCACCCAATACTTCAACTCGTTGATCATATCCATATACACTTCTTCTACAGTTTTCAATTATGGCCATTGAGCCATTTTCGAATTTAAGTGTTACAAGTGCTGTATCGATATCATCATATTGAGCAATTTCAGGATTTACAAGTGCACCACCAGTTGCATACACTTCTGTTATTTCAGATTGCATTAAATATCTTGCCATATCAAAGTCATGAATCATCATATCCATGAAAAGCCCACCTGAGCGTTTAATATATTCTACTGGTGGTGGCTCTGGGTCTCTTGAAGTAATCCTTAATGTTTGAATATTACCAAGTTCACCTTTATTTAAAATATCTCTTAACTCTTTGAAGTTTTTATCAAAACGTCTATTAAAGCCCATTTGCAGTTTCACATTTGATTGTTTTACCGCTTCTAATGCAATTTTTGCTTCATCAATAGACAAACTAATCGGTTTCTCGCAGAAGATGTGCTTTCCTTTTGCACTAGCTTCTTTAATGATATCTACATGCGTATCGGTAGGTGAACATATTACTACTGCATCTACCTCAGGATCATTAATAATATCCATATGATCCTTAGTTTTATTTTCTATTCCTGCTTTTTTGATCCAATCTTCCATCTTGTCGCAATATAAGTCTGAAATCCACTTAATATTTACATCTTTATGTGTTCTTAAATAATTTATATGTAATTGGCCAATTCTACCTGCTCCAATTACTCCGAATGTTAGTGTCATATTTTTCTTCCTCCTATGCTAATCCGAGTGGTGAGAATAATACGTATGTGCCAATAACTACAAATATGATAATACCACCTACTAAATATCTATGTTTCCATGGTGTGATATCTACTTTTGCGTAATTTACACTGAAATCAAACTCATCAGATGGTTTCCATTTATTGAATAACATCACTATAAGTAAATCTACAAAGAATAGTACACTTAATACATATAAGAAATGTATTTCTGTAATCAAAACTTTTGAAAGCGCATACAATACAATGTGTAAAATAAACATCACTTTAGCGCCAAGCTGTGATGTACGTTTTACAAAAAATCCTACCAATACAAGTACTAAAAGTGGCATGTTATAAATACCATTAAACTCTTGTACAACTGCATATAAACCTTGTGGGAACAGAGAAATCATTGGTGCAATTATTACAACAATTACACCTACTAATACTGTAACCAATCTACCAATTCTTGATACTTGTTTATTACTAGCTTCTTTGTTGATAATTGATTTATAAAAGTCTAAAGAGAACAAAGTTGCTGTACTATTTAAAGATCCAACAAACGAACTTAGAATAGCACCAAAAATAACTGCTCCAAATAGACCATATGCCCATTCTGGTAATACTTCATTAACTAGCATTGGATAAGCATTATCAGGATTTGTAACTTTGTCTCCTAACATATTGAATGCTAATACACCTGGAAATACTAAGAATAAAGCACCAAAAATTTTAAATGTACCTACATACATAGCACCCTTTTGTGCTTCTTTTAAACTTTTACCAGCAAGTGCTTTTTGAACAATCATTTGGTTAGTACACCAGAAGAATAAATTGTTGAAGAACATACCAAAGAACAACGTTGGCCATGGTACTATCTTAGAATCAATCGCACCCAGTGAATTGAGTTTTTCCGGCGTGTTCTGAACCACTTTATCAAACCCGTGTAAGAAGTTTCCATCTCCAAAAATAATGAGACCTAAAGTTGGTATAGCAAGTCCACCTATAATTAAACCGACACCGTAGATAGAATCACTATGTGCACTTAAAGATAATCCACCTATGAATAAATATATAATTCCTACTATACCTATTACTGTTGATATTAAAATAACTGCAGTCATATCGCTTATATTTAGCATTTCACTTACATTGAAAATTTTATTAAACACTAGTGCACCAGAATATAAGACAACTGGTAAGAATGAAACAACATAAGTAAATATGAATAATAAAGATACGAGTCGTTTCGTGAAAGTATCAAATCTCATTTCAATAAAATCTGATATTGTATCTACACCATACCTAAAATATCTAGGTAAAAAGACAAGTGCTAATATTACAATGGCTACTGATGATGTTACTTCCCATGCCATAACTTCCATACCTGCAACGAAACTTTGACCATTTTGACCAACTATTTGTTCTGTAGATAAATTAGTCATAATAATTGTAGAAGCAATTGTAAAACCTGTTAAACTTCTACCACCCATAAAGAATCCATCTGAATCTTGAGTATTAATCTTTCTACTTCGTAAGTAAGCATATACACCGACACATATAACAACTAAAACAAATGAAATTGCTGCAAACATACTCATGATAATTCTCTCCCTTTAGGAGCCCTTAACTCCTATACCATTTTGTTTAAAATTTTATTGATATTGTGCTATATATTCTTTTGCTTTTTTTGCATATATAAATGGTTTTGCAATCGCTGGATCTTGTTCAGCTTCAACTACAATCCACCCACTGTAATCAGATTTATAAATTAAATCTAAGATAGGTTTAAAATCTATTACACCATCTCCAGGTACTGTGAACATACCTTTTTTTACACCATCCAAGAAGCAACTACTTTCTTTATCTACAGCTTCTTTAACATCTTGTCGAACATCTTTAAAATGAATATGTTTTATCCTATCTTCATATCTTTCAAATATGTCTATCGGATCTTCGCCAGAAAGGACAAGGTGTCCTGTATCAAATAAGAGAGAAACATTATCTTTGTTTGTTCTTTCCATTAATTCATCTATTTCTTTTGTCGTTTGTACACCTGTACCCATGTGATGGTGGTATACGATTTCCATATCTTTTTCATGTGCTAATTGTCCTAGCTTCTCTAATCCGTCTATTAATAATTGCCATTCTTGTTCGGTGAATATAGGTTTTTCTTTAAATAATGCTTTCGTTAAATCTCCTTGAATACTATTGCCTTGTTCTGACACAACAATAACGTTAGCGCCTAATGCATGTAAAAAATCTCTATGTTTTATAAATGCTTCTTCTGTTACTTCATATGGTTCGGAAGTTAAATATAAGCTTAACCATGCACTTGCGACTGATAGTCCTCTTGGTTCCAAATATGATTTCAAAACTTCAGGATCTTTCGGGTACTTGTTACCAATTTCTGTACCTTCATACCCAGAGAGTGCCATTTCACTTATACATTGCTCAAATGAATTTTCACGCCCTAGTTCTGGCATATCATCATTTGTCCAAGCTATCGGTGCACATGCGTATCGAATATTTTTAGTCATTTACTTCACCTCACAACTTAATGATTGTTTTCTTTTCATAAGATTCTTGCATTGCAATTGCAACCTCTGTACTTTTCAATCCATCAATACCTGTTATTGATGAAGGAACATTATTATTGATAGATTCTATAAATGCATTAATTTCATTAATAAATGCTAGTTTGAATCGTTCAGGAAAATGACCTGAAGTCGGTCTAACGACGCCGTTTTTGTCATAAAGTGTAACTAAGTTTTTCTCAGGTGCATTTCCGATTCTTATCATGCCTTCAGTTCCTATGATTTCTGTTTCAACATGGTATCCATGTTGTGCATTTCTTCCTGCTAATAAGTATGCGATTGTACCGTCATCTAATTCTGCCAGACATGCACCTGTTTCCAATTCTTCACATTCTGTTAATTCAGGTGCTGCTATGTTATTACCTAGTGAATAAACAGTTTTAAATTCTGAACCTGTGAACCAGCGTACTAGATCAATATCATGAATCGACATATCTAAAAATATGCCACCACTCGCACTGTTCTTCGCAAATTGGATAAAGCTATCTAACCCTGCACTAGGATCTATTCCATAACATCTCATTGCTGTAATTTTACCTAGTTCACCATTCTGAACAACGTCTTTAGCAAATTGGTAAGAATCATCAAATCTACGCATAAAACCTAACTGAAACACTTTGTCTGAGTGACTATTTATTTTTTCAACAACTTGTTTGATATTATCTAATTCAAGTCCAATAGGTTTTTCTGAAAAGACATGCAAACCTTTATCTAATGCTTGTGAAATTTGAACTGCATGAAATCCACTTGGTGAAACAATTACAACTGCATCTAGCTCATCGTTTTCTATCATTTCTGAATAGGATGTATAGCAATTTTTTACACCTAATTCATCTTTGGCGTATGCTAATTCTTGCTCAACAACACTTGCAACAGCGAATAATTCTGCGCCTTTCACATGATTAACAATGTTTTCTGCATGCACTTTTCCTAATCTACCTAAACCAACTTGACCAATTTTTATTTTTGTCATGTTATGAATCTCCTTATTAATATTGTTTTGCTTTTTTCATAGCTTGAACCTTTTCTTGATATGATGTATTTATATTTGATTTTTCACTATGTTCGGATACACCAACATTCCAGAATGATTCATATCCGTCAGTCATTGTTTTAGGTAAAGTCTTAATTTCTATTAATGTAGATTTTGTTTCTTTTTTAGCATCTTTAATTGCATCTTCTAAAGCTTGAAGACTGTTAACCTTGTATGAAACAGCACCATATCCTTCTGCAATTTTCTTATAATCTACATTCATGACTTTGCCGTTATAATCATTAAATTCAGTACAAAAACTTTCACTACCATTACCCATTTGTAAATTGTTGATACAACCAAATCCACTGTTATCAAATAATACAATGTTAATTTTATAGTTATATTGCAATGCAGTTAGTAATTCAGTGTGCAGCATCAAGAAACTTCCATCACCAACTAATGCATATACTTCTTTTTGGGGATTTGCTATTTTTGCACCAAGTGCAGCTGCAATTTCGTACCCCATCGTAGAATAACCATATTCCATATTGTAAGTATTAAATATATCGGTCTCCCACAATCTTTCTAAGTCTCCTGGTAAAGATCCAGCAGCGGCAACGATTATTGCATCATTATCGATTGTTTCATTAACTTTAATAACCGCATTTGTTTGTGGTAATTCCGTTTCTAAGGCTTCAATGTATTGATTAAGTTTTTCTTTACTAAAATGACCTGATATTTCAGCTTCAAAATCATTTTTATTAATATCTACATGAGATAATCTTTCTCTTTCTTCTGACCATTTATTTTTTAAATCATTTACTTCATCTAATGTATTAAATTGACATTTACTTAATGCTTTATCCAATAAACTAATTGATATTTTTGCGTCTCCAACTACTTGTATCGCATCTAATTTATAAGCATCAACTCTATTAACATTAATGTTTATAAATTTTGCATTATCAAAGTTAGCTACTGTCTTTGAGCTAGTTGTAAAGTCTGAATACCTTGTTCCAATACCAATAATGACATCAGCTTCTTTTGCATATAGATTGGCTGCTAAATTTCCTGTAACGCCAAGACCACCAAGATTCAATGGATGAGAGGCTTCTATTGTTGATTTACCTGCTTGAGTTTCTGCAATGGGAATATTCGTTTTTTCTATAAATGCTTTTATAGCATCTTGAGCTTCTGAATATTTAGCACCACCACCAACAATTAATAGTGGTTTTTTAGCTGTCTTCAATAGTTCAACTGCTGCATCTATTGATCTATTAGAAGGTTGAAGTCTATCAACATAATGTACGCGCTTTTCAAAAAATGTTTTTGGGAAATCGTATGACTCTCCTTGAACATCTTGGCTCAATGCTAATGTCACAGGACCCGCTGTTTGAGGGTTTGTCATGACCTCAAATGCACGAATTAAGGCAGACATGATTTGCTCAGGTCTCGTTATGCGATCAAAATATCTCGAAATTGGTTTTAACGCATCATTTGTAGTAATACCAATACTTTGAGGGTTTTCAATCTGTTGTAATACTGGATCTGGTTGACGAGTTGCAAATGTATCTCCTGGTAAAAATAATACTGGTATATGATTTGCTGCGGCTGTACCTGCTGCCGTTACAAGGTTAGCAGCACCTGGACCGACAGATGTTGTCACTGCAAATACTTTTTTTCGTAAACTTTGTTTACTAAAACCAATTGCTGTATGTGCCATACCTTGTTCATTTTTGCCTTGGATTATTTTTAATTCTTTTTGATAATTTGATAGTCCTTCTCCTAAACCAAGGACATTACCGTGGCCAAAAATATTCATGACACCTTCAACAAATCTTGTCTCTTTTCCATCAATCGAAATATATTGTTTCGTCAAAAATCTAACAATTGCTTCTCCAGTTGTTAACTTCACTGTATTAACCATGTTTAATACCACCTTAAGATTGTTCTTTAATTAAATTTTCTATTTTATCAACTGTAGGCATCGCTTCAGATGAACTATGACTACTTACAACAATCGCTGCTGAAGCTGCACCATATTTCAATGCTTCTTCAACTGACTTACCTTTAACTAATGCATAAATAAATGCGGCTGCGTATGAATCGCCAGCTCCAAATGTTTTAACGACATTGGCTTTAAATGCTTTACCTTCATAAGTATTGCCTTCTTTATCAAATGCATTTGAACCCTGCACACCGTGTTTAATGACAACTAAATGTGGATTAGCTTTAAATAATAGTTCACTAATTTCTTTGTCTGATAATGCTTTATATCTTTCGACCATATCAAATTCATCACGTGTTCCAATTACGACATCAGCTTGTTCAGCGACTAACTCATAGTAAATAGAAGTTTCTTCTTCGTCTTTCCAACTATAAGGTCTATAATCCAATTCAAAGATTACTTGTACATTATGTTTTTTCGCTAGTAACAGTGCTTTTAATACTGCTTCTCTTGATGGAGATTTAGCTAATGCCGTTCCTGAAATAAGCAAATATTCTGAATTTTTAACGTATGATTCATCTACATGTTCAGGCGCTAAATATAAATCTGCTACTTCTTCTCTATACATTAATATGCTAGACTCACTCGGACTTTTAATTTCTGTAAACGTTAAGCCGATTTTATGTCCATCTTCATCTACATGTATTTGAGAAGTATCAACACCTACTTCTTCAAAGTAATTCGTAATAAATCTTCCATGTTGATCATCTGATACATTGGCAATCATACCCACATCTAAACCTAACTTTGCTGTACCAATCATGATATTAGCTGGTGAGCCACCAACATATTTGCGAAATGATTCTGTTTCTTCCATTGGTCTATTAATTTCTATTGAGTTTAAATCTATTGCTGCACGACCTATTGCTATAATTTGTTTTTTATTAGACATTCACGTACACCCCTTATTCTCTATCAATAATCCATTCATGATCTGGTTGATTATAAAATTTCCAAACTTTTTTAGGTCCTGCCATAACATTTAAGTAATAACCATCGTAACCATCCGGTACAGCTACTGGATGATAACCTTTAGGCACAACAACAACATCACTATTCTCTACTGTCATCGTTTCATCTAATGAAAGGTCGTCTGTAAACACACGTTGAAAGACGAAACCTTTACTTGGATTCATTTCATGATAGTAAGTTTCTTCAAGTAATGATTCATTTGGTAAGTTATCAACGTCATGTTTATGTGGTGGATAGCTCGACCAATTACCTTGATCTGTATACACTTCAACGACAAGTAATTTTTCACTCGCTGTATGTGTATCAGGTAAAATATTATGAACATGTCGTTTATTTGAATATTTACCTCTATCTTCTACTGAGTTCTCAGATGCTGGGATTAATTGTGTTGCTCTTTCTTCATCTGCTGGTGAATAACAAAATACAACTCTTGAATCTTTATTCGCTTTAATCGTTACTTCATGATTTTTTGAAATATAGATACTGTCTGTTGGTATTTTTTCAAATACTGAATCTCTTGTTCCTAAATCTTCATAAGAACTTTCTCCATCTGACACATCAATATTGCCAGTTAAAGCGACAATACATAGTTCAAAATCACCTGTTGATTCTGTGTAAGTACCTTGTGATTTTATGTCTAACACTTTAAAACCAATATAAGCTAAATCAATATCTTCAGGTTTCAAATCATGTATTACTTGTACATCATCACTTAATGGATGATGTACAGGTTTATTTAATAATCGAGCCATCTCTATTTTTCACTCCTTAAAATTGTGGATTACCATGTCTAGCAGTTACGACTTTACGGTGTGTGTAGAAATCAATACTATCTTTACCGTTCGCATGTAATGAACCGTAGAATGATGATTTCCATCCAGAGAATGGGAAGATTGCCATTGGTGCTGGTACACCTAAATTAATACCTAACATACCTGCATCAATGTACTCTCTGAAGTATCTAATGGATGATGCACTGTCTGTAAATAAACATGCACCGTTCGCAAATTCAGATTGATTCGCTAATTGAATGCCTTCTTTTAGATCTTTTACTTTAACAAGTGATAGCACCGGTGCGAATATTTCATCTTGCCATAATTTCATATCAGTTGTAACATCTTCAAAAATAGTCGGTTTTACGAAGAAACCATCTTTGTTGTTGTCTTCTCTACCATCTAATACGAGTTTGGCACCTTCTTCGACACCTTGATCAACGTAATTTAATGTACGTTCAACATTTTCTTCTCTAATAACTGGACCTAAGAAAACATTATCTTCTAAGCCATTTCCGATAACGATATCTTTAGAAGCTTGTACAAGTTTTTCTTTAAATTCGTCATAAACACCTTCTTGAACAGCTACTACAGCTGCTGCCATACAACGTTCACCTGCTGATCCAAATGCTGCACCAATTACATCTTTAACTGCGCCATCAATGTTCGCATCATTTAAAATGATTGTATGGTTTTTAGCACCTGTTAAACATTGCGCACGTTTTAAGTTTTCAGTTGCTTTTTTATAAACATATTCACCTACTGGTTTAGAACCAACGAATGATACAGCTTTAATATGTTCATTTTCACAAATGCCATTCACAACATCATGTGCACCATGTACAACATTGAATACACCTTTTGGAAAACCTGCTTCTTCAATTAACTCTGCAAGTTTATTAACAAGTAATGGTGTCTTTTCAGAAGGTTTAATCACAAACGTATTACCTAACGAAATAGCCATCGGGAACATCCAACATGGCACCATCATTGGGAAGTTGAATGGTGTGATACCACCTACAACACCTACTGGATATCTATAGCTTGTTCCTTCTATATTTGTAGCGATACTTGAAAGTGAGTCACCCATCATTAAAGAAGGAGCACCTGCAGCGAATTCAACATTCTCAATACCTCTTTGTACTTCACCTAAAGCTTCTGTCGTATTCTTACCATTTTCTTTTGTAATAATTTCAGCTAATACTTCTCTATTGTCTGTTAGTAATTGTTGAAGTTTGAATAAAAGTCGAGCACGTTTAGGTACAGCAACTTCTTTCCATTCTTGAAACGCTTCATGTGCAATTTTTGCCGCTTCATCTAATTCTTCTCTAGTTGAAACAGGTACTTTAGCAATCACTTCTTTAGTAGCTGGATTGTATACATCTATTGTTTCCTTACTTTTTGACGCTTGCCATTGTCCATTAACGTAATTCTTTAAGATTTCTACCATTTACATATCCTCCAGTTATAAATATTAAAGTAACCGCTTTCATCACCTTTTAAAAAATGAGTATATATTGATTAACTATTGGTTACTTGTTGAGATAATATTATAATAACGAGTAGAATATGTCAAATTTTGAGTAACTTATATTTTTTATAGTTGTTATATAAGCAAATTTTGGGTATATTGTAAGAAATGGGGGAATCGTATATGAAATCTAAACGAATTTATGAAATAGAATCTTTCATAAAAAAAAACAAAACAGCTTCAATTGATGAATTGAAGGACACATTTAATGTATCTGTTAATACAATAAGGCGTGACATCAACCTTTTAGTAGATATGAATGTAGTTAAAAAAGTTTATGGTGGTATTGAAGTTATCGAGGATGAATATAAAGCGGTTGATTATCAAAAAAGAAATGTTGAGAATTATCAATCAAAAAAACATATCGGTCAATTAGCTGCTGCACATATCGAAACTAACGACATTATTTATATTGATACAGGAACAACAACAATACATGTATTAGATTATGTCGACAAAAAATTATCATTTACAATTATTACGAACAGTCTTGATATCATGAATAAAGCTTCACAATTTGAAAATGTAACTTTATTTATCATTGGCGAAAAATACAAACCACGTACACGATCATTCATAGGAATAGATACTAATATTTTATTGAATAAATTTAATATTAATAAATGCTTTATGGCAGCTACTGGTGTTAATATTCCAAATGGTCTATCTAATTCAGAGATGGAAGAAAATTTAATCAAACAACTTATTACAAAAAAAGCACGGGAAACTTATGTTTTAGCGGATAATAGTAAGATAGGACATTCAACATTACTAACATACTGCAATTTAAGTGACGTAGACAAAATAATTACTAATAAAGTACTCCCTCAAGAAATACAACAGTTCTGCGATGAAAATGATATTAAGGTACTATATTAGTTAATAAATATAACACGCGTGGATTTTGTGGGGCACTAACGATCTTGTTTGCGACTCTTGAGCGTTAGCGCCTCGTTTTCGCGCATTTTTTTAAATTTATTACCCGCTAACGATCTTGTTTTACTTTCTTGAACGTTAGAATTTCTAACGATCTTGTTTTCGACTCTTGAGCGTTAGCGCCTCGTTTTTGCGCATTTTTTAAAATTTATTGACCGCTAACGATCTTGTTTCGGTTTCTTGAACGTTAGAATTTCTAACGATCTTGTTTTCGACTCTTGAGCGTTAGCGCCTCGTTTTTGCACATTTTTTAAAATTTATTGACCGCTAACGATCTTGTTTTACTTTCTTGAACGTTAGAATTTCTAACGATCTTGTTTTCGACTCTTGAGCGTTAGCGCCTCGTTTTCGCGCATAACAAAAAGACGTGATACTGCTATTTTCTATCGGTATCACGTCTTTATTTATCTTATATTATGATGTCAGGGCTATTTCATTATAGAATTCGTCTATATTTATGGATTGCCCGTGGTTCAGTCTTGATTCTTCTGCTGCGAATGCCATTAAGTGACTGATTAAGGATTTACTTGCTATTGATTTAGATACATTTTGATCTGAGCTATTAATTGCATCTATAAAATCTCTTATAATACCTTCGTCTCCTCCACCATGTCCACTGCTCACTTCTGGGAATTTAATGACTTTTTCTTCTCTTGTTAAAAAGTCAAAAATACTTATTTCATTTGTTTCCATATTTCCTCTTATTTCACCTTTTGTTCCCATTATTTGAACTATTCTTGTTTGTTCTCTTGTAAATGCGCTCATACTAAATGTTGCTGTTGCGCCATTTTCAAATTCCATATTCACAACTTGGTGATCGACAACGTCATTATCTGATTGGAAGACGCATTTTCCATAATCCGTATGATTTAATCTTTCAATGATCGCTTCGTTAGAATTTTCTTCTGTAAATTTCATCGCCCATCCTCTACCGATACCTAAATAATACCTTCCAGCGTGAAATGGACATTCATTTTCTACTGGGCATCCGTCTAGACATCTTAATGGTGCGCCTTCTGGTTTGTTAGCTTCATTAAAGTACATCAATGAACCAAAGGAATTGATCCTTTTACAATCTTGATCCATGATATAACTGATAATATCCATATCATGGCAAGATTTAGCTAATATCATTGGACTTGACTGTTCTTTACTTTTCCAATTTCCCCTTACAAAACTATGAGACATATGCATATATTCTACATTTTCATTAAGTTGGATAGATGCAATCTGACCAATATCTCCATTTTGAACGATAGATTTTATTCTGCTCCAGAATGGTGTATATCTTAATACGTGACAAATCGTTAATGTTCTATCCATTTCTTTCGCTTTTTCTACCATTTTAATGCACTCTTCAGGACTAGGAGACATCGGTTTTTCAAGTAATACGTGATATCCTAAATCTAATGCTTTCATCGTTGGTTCAAAATGAGCTTTATCTTGAGTACATATAATTGCTATATCAGCTTCTGGCTTTAAGTCCAATAATGCTTTCCATGATTCTTGTACGTATCGTTCATCAAGATTATGGTGACTGCTTACACGTTCTCTTCTTTCTTTAACAGGTTCTGCTACCCCAATTAATTTAATTTTATGGGGTAAAGATTTTATCAAATTCGCGTAAACTCTTCCCCCACGGTCACCTGCACCTAATAAAATCGCTTTTTTTATACCCATTGAATCGTCCCCCTTTATCATTCAATAGTTTCATATTACTACTATAAAAGTAAAAAATCACACATTTATCATTATTTTTTGTTCATATTTGTTCAAAATTGTTATTATTATAAATAAAAAAACAGTAGGCATTCAAATTATAAAAATGAATGTCTACTGTTTAAATATTGATATATTCAATTAATGACCTTGATTTTGTTGCATTTGCATCAGTTCATCTGCTGTAAATTGTACATCAGTTCCAATAATAATTTGGATATTTTTATCACTAATTACTTTGTTTCCTAATGCGCCAGATTGTTTGATTTTTTCTTGATCAACAACGCTTGTATCTTTTAAAGTTAGACGAAGTCTTGTTGCACAGTGATCGATAACTTCTATATTATCATTACCACCAATTGCTTCATATATAAGCTTTGTCTTATTAGAAACTTTCACACCACTATTGTTTGTTGAAGTACCCGCTTCATCTTCTTCAAGACTAGGATCTTGCTTTGCCGCTTCTTCCATTAAGCCATCTCTACCTGGTGTCTTAAGATTAAATGTACGAATCGCAAAATCAAATACAACGAAGTATACGACACCCATAATCAAACCAAGGACAAGTAACATTAATGGCTTATTCGCAATTGGAATACTTAAACTTAATAAATAATCTATTAATCCTGCACTAAATGTAAATCCTGCAGTCCAATGGAATGTTGCTGCTATAAATAATGAAATACCTGTTAATAACGCATGAATTCCAAATAACATCGGTGCTGCTACTAAGAATGAGAATTCTAATGGTTCTGTGATACCAGTTACGAATGAAGCAATCGCTGCTGTAACCATTAAAGAACCTACTACTTTTCTGTTACGCTTTTCAGCATTTTTCCAAATCGCTAATGCTGCAGCTGGTAATCCAAACATCATAATTGGGAATAAGCCTGCTTGGTATCGACCAGTTATACCCGCTTCACCTTTACTAGACCAGAAGTTTGCAATATCATTAATACCTGCAATATCAAACCAGAATACTTGGTTTAACGCATGATGCAATCCAAATGGTAATAATAAACGGTTAAAGAATCCGTATAACCCTGCCCCAAGAGGACCAAGTTTAGAAATCATTTCCCCAAATGACACTAATCCATTATATACTGGTGGCCAAATAAACATAAGCGCGATAGAAATCACTAACATTGCCGCCGCTGATAATATCGGCACAAGACGTTTACCACTAAAGAAAGCAAACGCTGTTGGTAATTTCGTATCTTTAAATCTATTGTAAATTGCAGCTGTAACTAGACCACAAATAATCCCGATAAATACATTACTAATACCCGTAAATGCGATATCAACTTTATCCTCAGCAATATGCAATACTTTCGCCATTGCTTCTGGCTTTAGTACTTGTGTAACCACTAAAAATGATACAAGTCCACTAAGTGCAGCTGCTCCATTTTTATCTTTAGACATACCGAATGCTAACCCTACTGCAAATAGTATTGGTAAATTATTAATAACGGCTAAACCACCATTTGCTAAAAAGTTCGCAACGCTATTTCCTTCCCCGTTAATTGCACCTGAATCAATAAAAGATGCGATACCTAAAAGTAACCCAGCTACCGGTAAAATGGAAATAGGTAGCATTAGAGACTGTGCAAATTTTTGCATATAAGCCTTCATATTTTTCTCCCCTTATATATTTGTTGGAAACGTAATCTCTATTACATATTTACCACAAAAAACATTTGATGTATATAACGAATTAATATTTCAAAAACTTAAAATAATCAATTAATAATTTTTAACAAAAAATAATAAGCATTTCGTTAATATTTATATCAACATACTTTCTAAAAAATTAAGAGCCTGCAACAATTTCAATGTTTCAGACTCTTATACGCTTATTTATTCACTTTTTTAACAACTGATGACTTCAATCCGATTTGTCCAAAGCCAGGTATTTTACAATCAATGTCATGACCATCTTCTGGGTCTACTAATTTGATACCTTTAACTTTTGTACCTTGTTTAATAGAATTAGATGATCCTTTTACTTTTAAATCTTTAATGACCGTTACAGTATCTCCATCATTTAATTCAACACCATTTACATCTTTAATAACTGTGTTTTCTTCATTTGATGCATCTTCGTCGTTTATAGACCATTCATGATTACACATAGGACAAATATAAAATTGTCCATCCTCGTAAGTATATTCTGAATCACATTTAGGGCAATTTGGTAATGTTGCTTCCATCTTTCAACCTCCGAAAGTTTATAATAACCTCTATAATTTATCACATTTTCATAAATACTGGTATTGGATTTTTCATAAATTTAAGGTTTCATGATGATATATGACGTAATCGCTTTTACTTTAGCATCTTTTTTATGATTTTCAAATTCATACATTTCAGCAAAATAAATTTCCTCACCAGAATTCAATATAATTGTGCCATGTGAAGAAGCTTCTTTACCGTGCGTAAGCATTGATTTAATTTCAAGGCTAGATACTTTTTGCAAGTGTTCATTTATTTCTTCTAAAAATGCTTTTCTACCCTTTAATTCAAAAGAACCCGGTACTTTCCATACTAAATCATCTGTTAGCCATTCAGTGAGATACTTTTCATCACCAACTAGTGAAGCAATCACAATGTCTCTAATAATTCTTCTTTTTGGTGCATTATCACATTTTAAATCTCCCAGTACAGTGAATTTTACATTTTTTAAATCATCATCTAATTGACTAAATGATAACCCTTGTTCTACTAATGCTTCTTTCAAAATGCCTATTGCTTTTGGTCCCATACCATGTAGTTTCGCCAAATTATGTTCATCTAATTGAGCAACCTGTTCTAACGTCGTAATGTTGATCGTATTCAAAGCATTTGTTGCTGGTTTCCCTATTTTCGGCAAATTTGTCATCCGAACACAGCTCCCTTTATGAAATGTCTTTTCGTTTAAACCCTATAAATCCAATCATGATGAGCACTATAGATATTATGATTAATATACTTATACCCGAATAATTCATATCTTCAACAGGTATTTCAGGAATATGATGAAATGGCGTTATATCTTTTAACCAGTCTTTAATATTTAACAATTGTCCTAAGTAAACGACAAAAAATGTATAAGTTAAATATAAATAAACAATAAAGTGTCCTTTATTAAACCATCCTAAAAGTACAACACCGAGTGCTACGAAAGATATAATGGCTGGTATATGCACAATCCCTGCCTTTATTATTGTCCAAAAACTAAATGGATCATCTAACACAGATGCTTGGGCAATATACAAACCGAATGCAGCTATAAAAATCATAAAAATAGCATTAAATAATGAAACAACTAAATAACTACTCAACAATTTAATTCTTGAAATAGGTCGAGACATTATAAGTTCTATTCGATGAGTATCTAATTCGTTTTTTATTTTGTATAAACTTAATAGTGCAGGTATTGTTGATACGATAGCCATTATAATCATTAAAATAGGTAAGAATGCTTCTATATAATGATCACCTTTACCAGCTACCATTTGCTGCAACATTTCATTATCTTTGATAAAATCGTCTAACTCACCAAATACTGATCCATATGAAGCCCCAAATACAAGCATTCCTATTGCCCAGGAAATAAGCCCTACTTTATACAATTTAAGTTGTAAACCGAGTGGAGATAACCATAGTTTATGTGCAGTTCTTTTACCTGGTTTAGAAGGCAGTATGCCAGACTCTATATCCCTTCTAAAATAAAGTATCATCGCTATCATCAATAATATAATAGCCGTTATCAAAGTTATGACGATTGGCCACCAATTATTTTCAGAATAAGCAAACGTTCTTGTAATCCATCCTAGAGGTGAAACCATAGAAATATCTTCATTTATGACATCACCAACCGCTCTCACTAAATAGCTTAAGAGCAGTACTGTAATACTATAGCCTGTAACACTACTACTTGTTTCAGTTAACTGTGCGAATATAGCTGTCATCATACCAAATAGAATACCAATTGCCCCTAATGAAACTGCATAAACAATTGAACCTTGCCAATCCACACTATCAATATTCATTAAAGGTAATATCACCATAATCAAAATGGTTATCATGATATTCACAATAATCATCTCAATAAGTGCACTTACGAGAGGTGATACTTTTCCAACTGGCAATGCTCTAATCATTTCAATACGACCTGCAGATTCATCTCCTCTTGTACTTTTTGAAACAAGTAAAATACTCATTATTGCAACGAGAATACCTGTAAATAGTAACATCTCGTGTGTAAATAACACACCAACTGATACGTGTTCAAATTGACCTGGTCCTAACATTGCTTCCATTGCAGGATTTTTAGAAGTTTCAACAATTGGTTGCATATCTGATTGGTGTGGATACATACTTTTAAATGTTGATGGAATGATAACTGTTAAAACGACAATACCTAATATCCAAAACAGCATTTTCCATTTATGAGTCTTGAGGTAAAATAACGTTAATTGTCCAACACCGCTAAAGAGATTATTCATATTACTCACCTCTTTCAATATTCACACCATAATGTCTCATAAATAAATCTTCTAATGTAGGTGGCATACTTTCTAATTTCAGCAACTCAAATCGACTTAAATATTTAATAATATTAGAAACTTGCTCTGAATCCACTTGAAAATGATACGTCTCTCCTTCTTTAGAAATATCATGTACACCATCTTGCTCTTCTAAATCTGTTAAAGCTTCTTTAGACTGAACGACGAAATGCATTCTCGTTAAATGTCTCAAATCATCCAACGTTCCCATTTCTACGATTTCACCTTTTCTAATAATGCCGACTCGGTCACATAGTTTTTCTACTTCACTTAATATATGACTTGATAATAGAACACTTTTGCCCTCTTTTTTCTTTTCTAATACACATGATTGGAATACTTGTTCCATTAAAGGATCCAATCCAGATGTAGGTTCATCTAATATAAGCAGTTGTGCATCAGTAGTAAATGCAGCGATAAGTGCAACTTTCTGTCTATTACCTTTAGAATACGACCCACATTTTTTAGTAGGGTCTAAATCAAATTTTTTAATTAGTTCATCTCTTTTCTCATTATTTTTAGTGCCACTTAATTTCAGAAATAAATCTATCACTTCTCCACCTGTTAAGTTTGGCCACAAATTCACATCACCTGGAACATAGGCAACTTGTTTATGAATTTGAACTGCATCTTTCCAAGCATCTTTATCAAATGCCTCAATAGTACCAGAATCAGGTTTAAGCATCCCTAAAATTGCTTTAATGGTCGTAGATTTCCCTGAACCATTCGGACCAATAAAACCAAATATTTCTCCTTCTTCAACAGTGAAATTTACACCGTTTAAAGCTTTAAATTTACCAAACGTCTTCGTAACATCATTTACTTTTAACAATGTCATATTAATCACGATCCTTATAGAAGATTTTACGCATTTCCTTTATATATAAATCGAATTCATCATAAAAGCTTTGATAATCATTCTGCTCGATCATTTGATGCGTTATTCGTGTCTTCATAGATTCTGCTAAACCATCAATCGAGTACTTTATAATATTGATAGACATTTCAACATTTAAATTATCTTTAAAAAGATCCTTATCTAAATCTTCAAATAGAGCATTTTGAACTTTACTTTGTAATTGTTTAATATGTTGGTCTTGTTCTTCAGATATATAATGATGTTCAGATTCCTCCAGAACAATTTTCGTTAAAAACTTCGACATATGAGGATGAATCGTCATTAAATTAGATTTTATTTTTGCTTGTTTAACTAACCTATTAAAAATATCTTTCTCAGAAGTATCAATCTGTTTAAAATAATATTCCTCAATGAAATCTAATGAATAATCCACAAGAAATTTAAATAGTCCTTTTTTATTTTTAAAGTAATAAAAAAGCATCCCTTTACCAATACCAGCATTTTCAACAATACGATTCGTAGAACTTTGTTGATAGCCATAATTAGAGAACTCCATCAGCCCTGAATTGATTATTTTTTGACGCTTTTCTTCATCTAAGTTATAGAATGCATCATTCATCATATACACCTTCCGAAATATATTAGACCAGTTCGGTCGACTACATCATAACGCTATCGACCACATTGGTCAATTATTATTACTAAATAAAAAAGCCGCCAATTCGCAAAATACGAATTGGTGGCTTTTTTAGTACTTACAGCACTATGTACTGACCCCTTTGTTTGCATACACAGATAAAAAATAAATCCAATTTAAATTAAAGACCTAAAGCTGTAATCAAATCTACGATTGGTTGTAAGATACTTGTTAACATAAGAAACCTCCTCCTTTGTTTAAGTTATTCTTATTCTATATCAAATAATTATAAGTACATAAAATGAGTAAACTTACATTACTCATCGTGTTATATATCCTCACCTTTGTCTTACATTTAAAAACATTTATTTATATTAATATGCAAAATACAAATAATCGTAGTATAATGCTTTTTATATTGTTTTTTAAATCTTATTGTTTACATATGTTTTATTGCATCTAAGGAGAGCGAATAGAAAATGGAAAATCATGAGTTAAAAAGAAGTATGTCTAACCGGCATATTCAGTTAATTGCTATTGGTGGCGCGATTGGTACCGGTCTTTTTCTTGGGGCTGGTAAGAGTATTTCATTAGCGGGTCCATCTATTTTATTAGTTTATAT
Source organism: Mammaliicoccus sp. N-M50 (assembly GCF_022386995.1). NCBI lineage: Bacteria > Bacillati > Bacillota > Bacilli > Caryophanales > Staphylococcaceae > Mammaliicoccus > Mammaliicoccus sp. N-M50. Next base: position 82,425 of record NZ_JAJNJA010000006.1, read on the forward strand.
TATTATTGGTTTTTTCTTATTTATTATGATGAGAGCTTTAGGGGAATTATTACTTTCAAATAGTAACTATAATTCTTTCATTGATATTGCTGAACATTATTTAGGTCCTTTATTCGGGTTTTTAACTGGATGGACGTATTGGTTTTGTTGGGTTGCAACGGGTATAGCGGATATTACGGCGGTGGCTAAGTATATTCAGTTTTGGTATCCTGATGTTCCTGCATATGTTTCTGCAATTGCGACTGTTGTTATACTCTTAGGTTTAAATCTTATGACTGTTAAATTATTTGGTGAGGTCGAATTCTGGTTCGCGCTTATTAAAATTATCGCCATTATATTATTAATTGTTATAGGTTTATGGATGATATTTAATGGATTTAAATCTAGTACAGGTATTCAATCCGGATTTCATAATTTATATAGTCATAATGGTTTCTTCCCAAATGGTGCTATGGGCTTCTTACTGGCATTCCAAATGGCGGTATTTAGCTTTGTAGGAATTGAACTTGTAGGTGTTACAGCACGTGAAACGAAAGATCCTGAAAAGAATTTACCTAAAGCGGTTAATTCTATCGGTATTCGTATTTTAATTTTCTATGTATTAAGTTTATTAATCATTATGAGTATTACACCTTGGAATAAAATTGATCCTGCTGAAAGTCCATTTGTTAATTTATTTGTATTAGCTGGTATTCCAGCTGCTGCGGGTATTGTTAACTTTGTTGTGTTAACTTCAGCTGCTAGTGCTGCAAACAGTGGATTATTCAGTAATAGTCGTATGGTTTATGGTTTAGGTCAAACAGGTCATGCTCCTGAAGGATTAAGCAAGACAAATAAACGTGGTGTCCCTTATCCAGCATTAATCTTCTCAGGTGTTGTATTATTCTTCGCTGCGATATTAAATTATTTTATACCGGATGATGTATTTACACTCGTTACGACATTGGCTACGATATTCTTTATTTTTATTTGGTCTATCATTTTAATTTGCTATATCAAATTTAGAAAAGAAGATAAATCTTTACATGAAAAATCTAAATTCAAAAACCCATTTGGTGTGATTGGATCATATCTTGCATTAATATTCTTTGTATTTGTATTAGTTATTTTGTTCTTTGCAAATGATACACGTACAGCATTAATGTACTCACCATTATGGATTATACTATTGCTTGTTGTTTATTATTTGAATCAGCGCAAGCAATCTACTTCAAATGAATAAATCTTATAAACAGTAAACATCGTCATATGACATGTTTGCTGTTTTTTTATTGAACAAATGTTATATACCATCGAATAATATTTAAATTCTTGTTATATATTGAATGCAATTAATAGTGTAATATTTATCTATATATTCTAAATTTTTAGAAAATACTATTAACTTCTTGATTTAGATATGCTAAAGTTTGACTATTAACTTTAAAAAGGAGGGAATGCTAATGGTTAGTGAACCGCTTATTTCAGCAACAATACTATTCGCATTAATCGTTCTCGGGGAAATTATATCTTATCTTACAAAGGCTCGTGTACCAATGCTCTTAACAGCAATGGTCAGTTACTTGCTTTTATCTTGGGCAGGCGTCTTACCTGAAAAGATATTAGATAATGCCATTTTACCCTCACTTGGTGCGCTTATTATTGCACCAGTTATCATGCATATGGGTACAATGATGCCGCTTCATATACTTAAATCACAATGGAAAGCAGTTGTTATATCAATATTAGGTATATTGGGTTCTACAACCTTAATATTAGTCTTCGTTACGCTCCTATTTGATTTCCGTACTGCCGCTTCAGGTGTTGGACCTATTGCTGGAGGTATCGTCGCGCTGCTCATCACAGTCGAAAAGCTTCAAGATTTAGGATTGGCAAATCTTATTGTTTTACCAGCTATCGTTCAGGCACTTCAAGGTGTTATTGGTATGCCATTAAGTTCTATTCTTATGAAGCGCTATTCAAAATATTACTTAGCAAATAGACATTCAGATAAAAATGTCGCTAATATTTCTAATAAAAATGAATCCAAGAAAGAAACGATATTTAATAAGAATCCGTTACTTCAAAACAATGTCATCAGACTCTTTATTATGTTCTTCTTAGCAAGTATTGCCTTCATGATTGGTGAAGTAACAGGCATTCATTTCACGCTCATCAGTTTATTATTTGGTGTCATCGGTTTGAAAATTGGATTATTTGAACAAAAAGAACTGGAACGTAATCAATCATTTACAATTATGATGGTTATTATCATTTTAATCGTTATCGGTTCTATGGGCGGCATTAAACCACATGATTTATGGGAATACCTACCTGCTATTTTATCTATTCTTGTTATAGGTACAATTGGTATTTTAATTGGTGGATTTATCGGTGCTAAATTAATTGGATGGAAACCAACTAAAGCATTACCTGTTGCTTTAACCGCATTATATGGTTTCCCAGGTGATTTTATTTTATGTGAAGAAGTCAGTCGATCTGTTACTGATAATGAGGAAGACAGAGAAGATGTATTTAATGAGTTATTGAGCCCAATGATTATTGGTGGGTTTACAACAGTTACAGTAGCATCTGTTATTTTAACATCTATATTAATGAACTTTATTAAGTAATTGAGGAGGACTTAGATATGATTATAAAAAACATCAATTTAATAGACGGTACTGGAAAAGACATTCAACGAGGTGTTGATATAAAGGTTGAAAATAATGTCATTTCTGAAATTGGTACTCATTTAAATGGCGATAATATAATAGAAGGAAATGGTCAATATCTATTACCTGGTATGATTGATAGTCACGTACATGTTATGTTGGAAATGGAACCTTTAGAGAGAAGATTAGCTACACCTTTTTCATATAACTTCTACAAAGCAATTGATCATTTAAAACGAACAGTTGATGCAGGTGTTACAACCGTTCGAGATGCTTTAGGCGCAGATTTAGGTTTAAAAGAAGCTGTGAATGATGGTTTAATACTCGGACCACGTTTACAAATAAGTGTTAACGCATTAACCATTACAGGTGGCCATGGAGACAGTTATACTAAATCTGGTATACAACTCCCTATTTTGCAAGATGGCTATCCTGGATTACCGAGTGGTATATGTGATGGTGTGAATGAAGTCCGTAAAAAAGCACGCGAAATGTTAAGAGCTGGTGCTGATGTATTAAAAGTACATGCAACGGGTGGTGTAACAAGTGCAACTGACCATCCAGATTATACGCAATTCTCATTAGAAGAATTAAAAGTCATTGTAGAAGAAGCTCAATTTAGAAATAATCGAAAAGTTATGGCGCATGCTCAAGGGTTGCAAGGTGTTAAACAATGTATAGAAGCAGGCATTCACTCAATTGAGCATGGTATCTATTTAGATGATGAAGCTGTTCAATTAATGAAAGAAAAAGAAATGTATCTCGTACCTACATTACTCGCACCTCTTTCCGTTATAGAATTCGCTGAAGAACTAGGTATGAGTGAAAATTCTATTAAGAAATCTAAACAAGTCATGCAAGACCATATTGATAGCTTTAAAAAAGCCCATCAAGCTGGTGTGAAAATAGCAATGGGTACTGATGCAGGTGTCTTCAAACATGGAACTAATTTAAGAGAATTAGAGCTTATGGTTGAACACGGCATGACAGAAATGGAAGCCATTGTTTCGTCTACTAAGACAGCTGCTGAATGTTTAGGTTATGACGAAGACTTAGGTACAATTGAAGTAGGCAAGAAAGCAGACTTTATTTTACTAGATCAAAATCCTTTAGAAGATATCAAAGTATTAAGAGATCCAAATAACATTAAAGTTGTTTCAATAGACGGTCAAATCGTCAAAGACATTAGATAATATCATAGTATTTAAAAATGTATTCTAGAAATAGATACATATGAAAACCCTCTAAAAGTTGTCACTTTTAGGGGGTTCATTTATTACATATTACCGATTGATAAATATTTAGTTTCTAAATAAGGTTCAATACCTTCGATACCGCCTTCACGACCATATCCACTTTCTTTAAATCCTCCAAATGGTGCATGCGCTGCTGATGGCGCACCATCATTCCAACCTATCACACCGAAATCAAGCTTCTTATAAATATCAAATCCTGTACGATAGTCATTCGTGAAGAAATAAGCGGCTAAACCATATTCTGTATCATTGGCAACTTTAATAACTTCATCTAAGTCTTCATATGCCATGACTGCTGCGATTGGACCGAATGTTTCTTCGTGCATCACTTTCATATCAAGATTCGCTTGTCTAATAACGACTGGCTTTAAGAAATTTCCACCTAATTTTAATTGTTCTAATGGTAATGACAATTCTCCACCATGATGAACAGCATCTTCAATTTGGTCAATGACTTTATCTACAGCTTGTTGATTAATGAGAGGTCCCATTTCAACGCCTTCTTCTAAGCCATTTCCTACATTTAATGCATTTACTTTTTCAGTTAAACGTTCTGTATAAGCTTGTTCTATATCTTGATGTACATAAATTCTATTTGCGCTTATACAAGTTTGACCTGAATTTCTAAATTTAGTCGCGATTGTTTGATCAACTGCAAGTTCAATATCTGCATCTTTATGAACAATAACTGGTGCTAATCCACCTAATTCCATCGTGACATTTTTAACTGTATTTGCAGAATCTTTTATTAAATGTTTACCAACTGGTGTAGATCCAGTGAATGTTATCTTCTGTATAATTGGACTTTCAGTAAATATTCTACCTGCGTCTTTACCACTTAATACAACATATTGAATGGCATCTTTAGGAATACCCGCTTCATGTGCCAATTCAACCATTCTTATCGTCGTTAACGGTGTTTCTAAAGCCGGTTTACAAACAATTGTACAACCTGCTGCTAATGCTGGCGCCATTTTTCTCGCAATCATTGCTGCTGGGAAATTCCAAGGTGTAATTGCACCAACAACACCTACAGGGAACGGATCAGTGATAATTTTTTTACCTTTTTGATTAGCAGGTATTGTCTTACCATAAATACGTTTTGCTTCTTCTTGATACCATTGAATGTAACTATTCGCATAGGCAACTTCGCCTAATGCTTCTTTATAAGGTTTACCGTTCTCTAATGTAATTAATTCTGCTAATTCTTCTTTATGTTCATCAATTAATTGATACCATTTTAATAAAAGAGATGAACGTTCATGTGCGTCTTTTTCACGCCATGATTCAAATGCAACTTGTGCTTTATCAATTTGTTGAATAGCTTCTTCTTCAGAAGTATAAGGAATCGACTTAACGACTTCATTCGTTGCTGGATTGTATACTTTTAGCTGTTTCAAATACTTCATCCCCTTTTGATTTTGTTAAATATAAGACTGCTGCTATGCCATACCATACGAATACGATAATCCATTCATGTGGCCAAATAAGTGATGAAGGCATTCCTGGTAAATAAATTGCGATAAATGCAATACTTAAAATAACAGCAATCCAACCGACTACTTTACCACTTTTAATACGATATGGTCTTTCTAAGTTAGGCTCACTTTTTCTTAATTTCAAAAATGCACAAGCAACTAAGAAATAACCTAATACAACACCGATGCCACCAGCATCAACAATCCATACTAATGCAGGTCGACCTAATAAAGGTGCAACAAATGCTAATACACCAAGGAAAATAATACCGTGTGTTGGTGTTTTGTATTTAGGGTGAATGTATGCAAACCAGTTAGGAATCATATTATTTTTCGCCATCGCATATAAAATACGACTACCACCGATAATAAATGCATTCCAACTTGTGATAATACCTGCAATTCCACCTAATACGAGTAATATACCAAATCCACTTGATCCAAATAAATTCACCATTGCATCTGCTGTAGCTAATTCACTTGTACTTAATTGACTTGGTGTTAAACCTGTTGCAACACCAAACACAATTAATAAATAGAAGATAACCGATGCTATGATAGAGACAACTAAAATACCACCAATTTTTTTAGAAGGTGCTTTTACTTCTTCAGCTATTTGTGGAATAACATCGAACCCTACAAATAGGAATGGAATCATGATCAGAACAGACATTGTTCCACCTACACCACCATTAAATAATGGTTTCAGATGTGTAAAGTCACCATTGAATCCTGCACCAAAGAATAATAATAAACCTACGCCAACAATAAATATTGTAAATACAGTCTGCATAACTGCAGCTGGTTTAACGCCAAAGTAGTTTAATGACGTTAATATAACACTACCTAAAGAACCGATAAGTACCCAAGTTAAGTAAACATCCCATCCAGCTAAATTCCATAATAAACCAGAATGTTCAAATGGTATGACATAATCTATAACAGTTGGCAATGCGACTGCTTCAAATGTAATAACAGATACATAGCCAAATAACACTGACCAACCAGATATAAATGCTACACCTGGACTAAATGCTTTCTTAACGAAGACAAATCCGCCACCTGTTTCAGGAATTGCAGAGGCAAGCTCTGCATATGTTAATCCAATAAAAATTACTAATAATCCACCAATTACAAATGCGATAATACTACCTAGAAATCCTGCTTGTGAAATCCATTCTCCCGAAAGAACAACCCAGCCCCATCCAAGCATGGCGCCAATCGCGAGAAATAATACGTCTGCTATGTTCATTGATTTATTAAATTGAGAATTCATAATTATACCCCATTTTTATTAGTCAAATTTCTTAAAGACTAGATTCTAAGATTGATAATCCTTTGTTTAATTCTTGATCTGTAATGACTAATGGTGCTAAAAATCTAATCACATTTCCGTTAATACCAGCTGATAATAATAATAAACCATTTTCATTTGCTGCTTTAACAATTTGTGACGTTTTAACTTTATCAGGTGATTGCGTTTCTGGATCAACAATTTCCATTGCGACCATTGCGCCTAATCTACGAATATCTCCTATAAATGAATGTTCTAATTTAAATGCTTCTAATCTTGATTGAATCGTTGCACCAAGTTGTTCAGCTTTAGCATTTAAGTTTTCTTCTTCAATAATTTCAATTACTTTTAATGCCGCTTCACATGCAAGTGGATTTCCTGCATATGTACCACCAATTTCGCCTGGATTTGGGCTATCGATAATTTCACTACGTCCAACAACACCACTTAATGGGAATCCTGCTGCTAGAGATTTTGATACAGTCATTAAATCTGGAATAACATCAAAATGCTCAATTGCAAATGTCTTACCAGTACGTGCAAAGCCTGTTTGAATTTCATCTGCAATAAATACAATACCATGTTCTTCACAAATATCTTTTAATGCATGGATAAATTTCTTATCTGGAATGATAAATCCACCTTCACCTTGTACTGGCTCAATCACTACACATGCCACTTCTGAAGGATCCACTGTTGCGATAAAGAAATTCTTCAAATCTTTAATGACTGAATCTATGTATGCCTCATCACTTAATCCTTCAGGTTTATCTGCTAAATAAGGATATGGTGCTTGATATACTTCTGGTGCAAATGGGCCAAACCCAAATTTGTATGGTCTTACTTTACTTGTCATAGACATTGTTAAATTTGTTCTACCATGAAAACCTCTAATAAATGATACAACTTGTTGTCTACCTGTATATTTTCTAGCGATTTTCACAGCGTTTTCTACTGCTTCTGCACCAGAATTTAGTAATACTGTTTTCTTTTTATGGTCACCTGGTGTAATTTCTGCTAATTTCTCTGCTAATTTAATATAGCTTTCATACATAATCACATTGAAACCAGGTAAAATAAATCTTTCAAGCTCGTTTTTTAAATGTTCAGTTATTTTAGGATGTGAATGACCAACGTTTAATGTTCCGATTGCTCCTGCAAAGTCAATCCACTCTGTACCGTCTTTATCTGTAACTGTTGCCCCTTTTGCAAAATCAGCAATATGTGTATTACCATTACTGACACCTCTTGCTACATATTCGTTACGTAAAGATTCTAATTGTTCTTGAGTCTTACCCATCAAAATCCCTCCTATTGTTTATTTAGTACATATTAAAAAAAGATTGGTATAATGAAAAGTACCAGTTTTTAATTTTTAATAGTACCAGAGGGGCGAACGATATGACTCAAACTTACAAATATAGAGAAATTTATCTCAAATTAAAACAAGATATACTCTCTCAGAAATATAACAGTCACGAAAAATTACCATCTAAAAGACAACTTTCAATCGATCAAAATGTCAGTATTAACACTGTTAAGAATGCTTATGAACAACTTTTTGCTGAGGGTTATATTTACACAAAGGAAAGACAAGGTTACTTTGTTGAAGCATTAAATAAGTTAATCATTCAAGATCAACATATTACGCAACCTTTAAACAATAGCCCAACTCAAATTAAATCTTCATATCGTTATTCTTTATCGCATATGACAACCGATATCTCACAATTTCCAATAGACTTATGGTCAAAATATGTGAAAGAAGCTTTTCACCTTTTCAAACATGAAATGTCAGAAATTCCTGTTTATAAAGGACCGCTTGAACTAAGAAAATCAATCGCTCAATTGATTTCATACAAAAGAGGTGTCGTCTGTTACCCTGAACAAATCATTGTCGGATCAGGTACAGCGAACTTACTCAGTAGCTTATTCAAAGCAATTTCAAACAATCAAAAAATTGCTATCGAAAATCCCGGCTATTCAAGGATGAGAAAGCTATTTATCGGCATGGGACAGGATGTCGTTAATATTCCACTAGACAACAAAGGATTATCTGTTGAACATGTGAAACAGGCTAAGCCTGACTTTGTCGTGACAACACCTTCACATCAATTTCCAACAGGTACGATTATGCCAATTTCAAGAAGAATTGAATTACTCAACTGGGTAACTGAACATAATAAATATATTATAGAAGACGATTATGATAGTGAATATAAATATGGTACAGACAATATTCCTTCATTATATAGTTTAGATAAGAATGAACGTGTCATATATTTGGGTACATTCGCGAAAACATTAATGCCAAGTTTGAGAATAAGCTATATGGTCTTACCCTATCCACTTTTATATAAATTCGATGCGATAACAGATACATCCATTACAGATTTAAGCTTAATCAATGCTTACGCGCTTCATTTATTTATTAAATCTGGAAACTATGAGAAATATATTCGTAAGATGCATCATACTTATACTGAAAAGAGAGAGCTTTTTCTAAAAGTATTAAAAAAAGCATTTAAAGAAGACGTCTCGATATACGACATGGAAGCAGGACTACATTTTCTAATTAATATTAAGACGGACTTAAGTTATCAAGAAATTGAACAGAAGGCGCATGACCACGATATAGAATTATATACGATTAGACGTTTCATGGCTGATGAACCTGAAAACACACCATTTAAGACACTCATTATCGGGTTTGCGAAAATAAATCGAAAAGATATCGAACCTGCTATTTTAAAATTAAAAGACATTATTTATGAAAGTCATTGATAAATAAAAAAAATACTTTCATAACCAACGCTTCTAAACAAGTTTGGTCATGAAAGTATGATTGTCTTCTATTATATATACTATTTCTTATAATTGATTTGATAACTTGTGACACTATTAAATGTGTCGCCTTTTCTTAAAATTGATGGTGCTGCTTCATTTAATAAATTAATATCATTAGGTAGTGATTGCGTTTCTAATGTAAAGCCACTATGTACGTTAATAGAGTCTTCATGATCATTCCAATCTACATCATTCAATGTAAATATGACAACTTCATTCTGATCAGTCGTCATTTCAAGTTCCAATTCATCATTCGACACTTTGAAAGTACCATCTTCTAATGTCACTGGATGATCAATACCATTAAATTGATTGATTTGTTGAAATCCACTGTCGAATATATCTTTAAAAGTTATACTATCTTTCCCAATTTCTACATTAATATTCTCTGTATCAAGAGATTCCACAATTTGATTATCTTTAAGCGGATAGAATTGAACGTTATGATGAAGTTGATGATTTTCAATAGAAGCATTTGTTTCATTCAAATTAAAATACACATGATTCATCGGATTCAATAAAGTATCTTCAGTACTCGTTGCTTCATATATAATTGTCCATTTCAAATTTGTTAAATCATATTGATGTGTTACGGTCATGTTAATATCACCTGGGAAATGATCAACTGAATGTTTCAATTCTACATGATATACAATGCGAACAATATCATCTTCATTAACAATGTCATAATCACACACTTGAGTATATAAACCGTTAGAGCCACCATGTAAATTATGAACACCATCATTTTGTTCAAGCTGATAGGATTCACCATTTAATACAAACTGACCATTTTCAATTCTTCCACCATATCTTGCAACAGTCGCACCAAAGAAATAAGGATTTTGCTCATAATATTCTATTAAATCATCACTTTCAGTCGGACCAAGGATAACGGATCTACCATCAATTTTCCAATCGACAATCCGCATACCAAAATTCGTAAATTGAATCTTTGAACGCTCATCATAGATTGTAATCAAATCTATATTCTTCTCTTTATCTAAAGTCTCAATCTCAAATGACATTAGCCTCATCCTATTCTATAAAGTGTACATGCAGTTAGTTAAAGTTTAGCATATTGTTCCAATCAATTCTCATTTACATGATCAAACGAATCAGCGTAAAAGTCATATTTCATATTATTCGTTGGTAAAATTCTTAATTTAGCTTTCCCTACAATTTGTTCGTCGGTAATGAGTCCAACATCTTGGCGACTATCGTTACTATTCAAACGATTATCACCGAGGACTAAATATTTACCTTCTGGAATTACTTTTTCACCATCAGAATTTTTTGTATCTGAAACATCAAAGTTTTCCGTTAAATACTCCGTAAATTTATGCTTTTTATTAAAATCTAAATAAGGTTCTGCAACTTTTTCATGATTAATATATAATTGATCATTCTTATAACTGACAGTGTCACCAGGTACACCTATTAATCTCTTAATATAATCCTTTTCTTCATTCGCATGAAAAATAATCACATCACCTCTATCAATCGTACCAAGCGTTTTCGAAATTTTACTAACAATCAAATTGTCTTTATCATTAAACGTAGGATACATAGACTGTCCATGCACCTCATATCTACTAAATAAAAAAGTCGTAATAAGCCACGCCACAACAATAGCAACAACGATAGACGCAACCCATTCCATTAAATTCTTAACCACTATAACCCTCCTCAAACTCATACTATTATTTACATGTTTTTCAAACGATAGCATATATTCAAGCATTCTTCCCTTTATTGCTCATTTAATATTTAAATGATAATATTACATTATTATATTATACTGAAAAGAGGTATTCTCATGAAAGTATCTTGGATATTGTGGTGGATTTTAACTATCATTGAAGTTGGTGCATTTTTAACGTTCTCAATCTTTTTATGGTTTAGAGAAGTTGATGCCACTGGAGCTGTGCAAACAACAGAAATAAAATGGTTCTCTATCGGTATCATGGCAACACTTTTTATCATTCCATTCTTAACACAACTCGTTTGGTTAATCGTCAATCTCATCACTTCTAAAAAGTTAAAAGCTCAAAATCAAAATATGTAAATATAAATTAACGATACACTCCGTCACTTTCACTTAGATAAGAGATAAAGTCATAGAGTGTATCGTTTGTTTTTAATTAAAAGAGCTATATCAATTCTTGACCCTTTTTGCTACTTTATATGCAGCTATTATAAAGAGAAATATTGAAACTCCCCATAATACTGCAGATAAATTGGTTAAACTTCCTTCTAAATTAGTTGCGATAACTGGAAGTATACCTGCTATTAATATTAATAAAATAATTTGTTTCATAAAGATTCACCCTTTAGTACATTATTCTTTATTTTGGCCATCCTAAATAAATAGCAAAGATAATAAGAACCGCACCAACAACTATAGATCCTTTATAAATATTATGTTCTTTTCTACGTTTTATGCCAACTACTACAATCACTAAACCTAATATAATTGAAAGTAACATTATATAAAAACCCATATGACACACCTCCTCATTTAGTATATTATTTTACCATAAAATGTCATAAATGGTATAATGTTATATAATCAGAAAAATAACGCTATGAAAAAAGTTTAAGGAGTGTTACGTATGAAAGTTAAAGAATTAATTAAACAAAGCTACGATGACTTATTAGAGTTAGAATTAACAAGCTATAATATAGCAGTTGTACTAGTTGCGGTTGTTGTCTTAAGTGTCTTAATCACACCTTTATTTGGAATTCCTGTCGGACTTTTAGGTGGCGCGTATTACTTAAAAAATTATAAATAATATTTAAAGCCCGTTTTCTTGAAAACGGGCTTTATTGATCAATTCATTATATACTTGCTTGAATTAAACCTATTCCAATTACGACAACAAGATAAATCACAGTCCATATTACTGCTGTCTTTCCTTTAAATCTACTTGTTGCATATAATACAACTCCAAATAAATAAGCTGCTAATAATGTTGATAAATCAAATACATCGAGATAATCATTACTTTGGCTAAATACTGCCAAACTTGTAATAGAGTGTTTAACTGGATCTAAACCAACAATTGCTATAATAGCTAAAACAATGAAATTAAAGATTGTTGTAATTAATTTTACAAACGTTGCAGCTGCAAATAAACTTGAAGCTTTCACATCAGATTTCATAATTTTTGAGATAATAAGAAAAATTAGAAATGAAAAGGCAATCCCTATAATTGGTGCTAAAATACCACCTATGTACGCAAATACTGTAGTAAATGTAGACATTTGATCAATTTCAGTTTCACTTAATCCAGCTTCTTTTAAATCAGCAGTAAGATCAGTTGTTATTGATGTAATCCATATTGAAGCAACTGATAAAATAATGACCAAAATCATATTTAACAACCACTTAGGTCGTTCTCTATAGTTGTTTAAAGTTGGTGCAAATAATAAATTTGAACGTTTCATCACTATACTCCTTTGCTTTTTGTATAATTTAAGGTTAACATTCATAAAGCATTAATAAAATAGTTAATTATATAATTAATATTCTTAAATTTTATAATCGTTATTTAATTTTTGCATAGAATATGATATTCATGTACTTCTTAAAGAACTATGCAAATTAAATATTCATATGATCACTCAACAGAAATAGACAAAATATACCAAATTATGCTATTATGTAAATGAAAAAGGCAACGTGCGGTCACACGTTGCCTGTGAGCCCGTTAAAAAGACGGTGACTGTTTCAAAAGTTAAAGTTTAATAAATTTAACCATCGAACCGATCAAAGTTAGCGATGGTTATTTTTTATGGTTATTGTTACTAATTAGTACTAAACTAATGATTGAAATAACAATCATTAGTATTTCATAATCAGTCATATTACTCCTTTCTAGGAGTTGAAACCATTATCATAGGCATCACCCCTTCATTTAAGAGATTAGCCACCATCTATCTAACTTGCTCTGTTATATTATACCAAATTCCCATTATTTGTAACATTATTTTTAGGTTGTTATAGACAAAATATTTGTATTTATTGTATAATATATGCATAAAAAGGCAACGTGCTGTCACACGTTGCCTGTGAGCCCGTCAAAAAGACGGTGGATTTTTGATTATGTTAAAAATAACCATTTAAACCTCCAAAGTTAAAAACAATTATTTTTTATGGCTATTATTACTTATTAATACTAAACCAATTTCACAGGTGTCACCCACCTTCTTTAAAAGGGGGATTCACCATATAACCATCGATTTTTCCAAAGTTAGCGATGGTTATTTTTTTGTGCTTTTTTATGGATATTTTTAATTTTACGCTCTATCAATCATGTATGATTCCACTATTGTTTGTGAATTACATAAAAAAACATGAATAATTAATTACAAATTTAATATTCTTAAATCTCATAAGTATTATTTTTTATTGTTCCTAACTGTGATAACATTTCCCATGTGAGAATAAAAATATATAGGAGTGGAATAAGTTGAAGCGTAAATTATTTTGGATAATCGGGATTATCGTTATCATTTTGTTAGTTATTGTTGCGCTTATTGTAAAACAAACGACAAATGATACAGACGATAAAAAAGACGGTTATGATACATATAAAGTTAAAAAGGAATCTCCTTTAAGTATTTCTGGTAAGGCTGCACCTACTAAAATTAAAACTTATAACAATAATGATCAGTTAGGTGAATTTGTGAGTACTGTTGTTGATGATGGTCAATCTGTTAAACAAGGTGATCAATTGATTAACTATAATGTGAATGATCAAAAGCGCCAAGGTTTACAAGATAAAGTAAATGCTGCACAAAACAAAGTGGATCAAGACTATCAAAATATAAATCAGCAACCGAACAATAATGATTTACAAAACACTTTATCTAAAGATTTAAATACATTAAGTGAAGCTAACAAGCAATTATCGCAGTACGATCGTCAAGTAAATGAAAGTATGTATGCTTCATTTGATGGTAAAGTCGAAATGGAAAATGATAATGACGCTAACAGTGGTGAAGCTATTTTAAAATTAGTCGCGAGCGAACCTCAAATCAAAACTTCTGTATCAGAATTTGATATTACTAAAATTAAAGTTGGCGATGCAGTTAATGTAACTGTGAACAGTACTGGTGAAGAAGGTAAAGGGAAAGTGACAAAGATTTCTGAATTACCTACAAGTTATAATGATAGTAACCAAAGTGAATCGATGAATACTGCTGATCCAGAAAGTGAAACAACGCAGACTTCTAATCCTGTTTCAAATAATCCAAGCATTGGAAAAGGTAATTCTAAATACCAAGTAACGATTGGTAAATTAGACATTTCTGTTCGTAGTGGTTTCTCAACTGAAGGCGAGATTCCTTTAGATACGATTAAATTACCTAAATCTGTATTAACAAAAGGTAACCATGTATTTGTTGTCGATAAAAATCATAAAGTTCATAAACGACATATTAATATTAAACGACAAAATGGTGAAATATATGTTGAGAAAGGACTTAAATCTGGAGATAAACTGATCATTTCACCTAAGAAAACATTAAATAATGGTGAAAAGGTTGAGATAGCATCATGATTAATTTAGTTAATGTGAATCGACACTTTAAAAACGGAGAAGAAACAAATCATATATTGAAAGATATTAATATATCTATTGATACAGGTGAATTTATCGCGATTATGGGCCCTTCTGGTTCAGGGAAAAGTACATTGATTAATATTTTAGGGTTTATAGATAGAGGATACACAGGTGAATATCTGTTTGATAATGAGAATTATCAACAAGTTTCAGATAATAAACTTGCCTTTATTAGAAATAAAACAGTCGGATTTGTCTTTCAAAATTTTAAATTGATACAAAATAATACGATTATGGAGAATGTTAGTATCCCCCTATTATATTCAGGAATGTCTTCAAAAGAACGTAAACTACGTGTTGAATCTGTCTTAAAAGACGTTGGAATTGCAGATAAAAAACATCTTGTACCGAATAAGTTATCGGGTGGTCAACAACAACGTGTCGCCATCGCGCGCTCGATTGTCAATAAACCTAAATTCATTATTGCTGATGAACCAACAGGTGCGCTTGATTCTCAAACTTCTAAAGATATTATGGATTTATTTGTGCGACTTAATCGTGAACAAAATACAACCATGATTATTGTTACGCATGATCGTAAAGTAGCTGAACAAGCTGATCGCGTGATACATATATTAGATGGCCGTGTTCAGCGAGAAGAGGTGATAGAATGAAGAACTTACCGAATATCATATCAGTCTCTCTCAAATCTATCATGAAGAATAAACGCCGTAACATCTTTACGATGATTGGTATTATTATCGGTATAGCTGCAGTCATTACCATTATGTCTTTAGGTAATGGTTTTAAAAAGACAGCATCTGATGAATTTGCAGATACGGGTGCGAGTAAAGGACAAGCTATGATTAGCTTCATGCCTGAAAATATGGAAGGCTCTAAAGAAAATCCATTCGACAAACAAGATATTGATCTCGTCAAACAAATAGACGGTGTCACAGATGCTAAAATTAAAGAAGATGACAGTCAAAGTTATGGGGCAAAAATGACCAATTCACAAAAGCAATCTGACATCAATATCTTTAAGAAAGACCATGTCGATAATGCATCTGAAGGTAAAGGATTAACGCAATCAGATAATGAATTGAAAGAAAAAGTCGTCACAATCGATCAAACGATCGCTAAAAAAGCGTTCAAAGGTGACGCGATTGGTAAGACGTTATTTATAGATGACCAAGGATTTAAAATTGTAGGTATTGTCAATAATCCTATGTATGAAAATACAGTAAATATGCCAAGCGAAACATTCAATCGATATATGGGCGACTTAAGTCAGGAACTTCCACAGCTTGAATTAAAAGTAGATAACGATGACAACAAAAAAGAAATTGCTAATAAGGCAGCTAAGCTCTTAAATAAAAGAGGTTCAGGTATGAGCGAAGGTAGTTATCAATATTCAGATATGGAAGAAATCATGAAAAATATCACACAAGTATTCGATGCCATTACGTACTTTGTTGCAGCAGTAGCAGGTATTTCATTATTCATTGCGGGTATAGGTGTGATGAACGTTATGTATATTTCAGTCGCTGAACGTACAGAAGAAATTGCGATAAGACGTGCGTTTGGAGCTAAAGGTCGAGACATTGAAATACAATTCTTAATAGAAAGTATCGTGCTATGTCTGATTGGAGGCATTATCGGATTAATCATAGGTATTTTGATTTCTAAACTTGTAGAAGCCGTTACGCCTGATATGGTTCAAAGTGTTGTGAGTCTAGGATCTATTTTACTTGCTGTCGGCGTTTCAACATTAATTGGTATTGTCTTTGGTTGGATACCAGCAAGATCAGCATCTAAGAAAGAATTAATA
This sequence comes from Mammaliicoccus sp. N-M50, assembly GCF_022386995.1. Lineage (NCBI taxonomy): Bacteria > Bacillati > Bacillota > Bacilli > Caryophanales > Staphylococcaceae > Mammaliicoccus > Mammaliicoccus sp. N-M50. The sequence goes on from NZ_JAJNJA010000006.1 coordinate 99,355, forward strand.
GATATTATTAAATAGTTTAAATAAAATTTAACCGCCACATGAGTTATCATTCAACTCATGTGGCGGTTTTATTCATTATACTTCAGTTAATGCATCATTAAAATCTGCTTTCATTTTATGCCATGCTTCATCGATACGTTCATCTAAACCGAATAACCCGCTTCTTCCCAATATATAAATATCTGGATTGGCTTTTTGAATTTTACTAAATGTCTTCTTATTTGAAGAACCATCCATTTCAATTAAATATTTGTATTGATGCTCGTCTCTTAACTTTCTCAATTCTACTATTTTATCTAATGTTTCATCGATAAATTTTTCTCCAGCAAATCCTGGGTCAACGGTCATAATTGTGATCTTATCTAAATATTGAATATATGGTTTAATCACTTCAATGGGTGTTTCTGGATTTAATACAATCCCTACTTTTTTACCATGATCATGAATTTTATGAATCAATCGGTAAGCAACACCATTGACGACTTCTGCATGTATACATATATAATCTGTATCTACTTTTAATAATTCATCCACCCAAAACGAAGGTTCCGTGACCATTAAATGCGCAGAAATAGGTACGTCAGAAATTTTCTTCACTTGTTCAATAAACCAAGGTGACAGTGTAATATTCGGGACATAATGACCATCCATAATATCTATATGATAAGATTCTACGTGCTGATTCAAAAATGTAATCTGCTCGCTAAATTTATCTAAGTCCATCGTCATTAATGATGGTGAAAACTTTACATTCTCCATGTGTTAAACCTCCATTAGTATACTTTAATATCGCCTAATTCTATGTCATCTTCTTCGATTTCATCGATCATTTCTTCTGATTCATTTACAGGTTTCTTAAGTAGCACAAGTACTAGAGCTGTAACAATAACATTTGCTACGATAGCGATGACGAAACCTAATGGCTGAGACATTGTTGGAATTGCTAACATGCCACCAAACGGTACTTTCGAGTCAGCGTTCATCACCATTGAAATCGCACCACCTACTGCTCCACCGATTCCTGTAGCAATAACACATCTAATAATGTCGTTTAAGACAATCGGTAAGACACCTTCAACAATTTCAATAATACCCATTGGGAATGCTGTTTTTAATGTTTCTACCTCTACTTTTTTATAAATATTTTTACGCATTAATCTTCCAATCCAATATGCAAATGCGAATCCAATTGGCGTAGCTGTGTTAACGACAATCAATGCTGTTATAGGTTCATGAATACCTTGTGCTTGTAGTGTTAATACAAAAGCAAATACTGTCTTATTAATTGGACCACCATAATCGACACTTGCTAATACACCGATGATAATGCCATAAATTAATTTAGAAGTACCACTTAGAGATTGTAAATACTCCGTCAAAATATGCGTAAATTGTGTAATTGGCGCTCCGATTACATAGACCATAATGAGTCCACCTACAAGCGAAGCAATAAATGGAATTACAAGCATCGGCATTAAACCTTTTGCCCAATTTGGCATTTTGATATATTTAATAATTAATACAACAAGATAACCTGCCAAGAAGCCACCTATTAATCCTCCGATAAAACCTGATCCAACTGCATTAGCTGTTAAACCAATAACGAGGCCAGGTGCTATACCCGGTTTATCAGCAATTGAATAAGCGATACCTGTTGCAATAACAACTGGTAACATGCCCAGTCCAACACCACCTAATGTTGCAAGTACATCCCAGAATGAATAGCCAGTCTTCGTCAAATCTGTTGATGAATCTCCACCTAACGCCATCCCAATTGCAATCATGAATCCCGCTCCACATACAACTGGAATTAAATAAGATATTGCCGTAAGTAAATGACCTTTTAAATTCAACTGATTAAAAAATGTTTTCACGTTATCTCCCCCTTTGTTAGTTAGATAAAATTGCTACAACTTCTGTTTTATTTTTAGAATTTAATAATTGTTCAATCACTTCATCATTACTCAACTTTCTTGCGATTAATGATAAGAGTTTCAAATGTTCTTTAGAATTGTCGCTATCTTCACCAACTGCAAGTAAAATAACGACTTTCGCACCTGTATCATCTAAAGATGGCCACTCTACTTCATCTTTTAAGACGCCAATTGCAATACCAACTTTGTTAACGCTACTACTTTTCCCGTGTGGAATCGCCACAAAGTTACCTATACCTGTTACGCCTTCAGACTCTCTTTTATAAACTGCTTCTAAAAATGAATCTGGATTGTCTATATATTGTTCTTTATCAAATAAATGAACGAGTGTTTCTAAAGTTTCTTCTCTATTATTTGTCTCAAGTTCTGTTAAGATTGTGTTCTCATCTAATACATCTATTAAATTCATATGGCATCTCCTTTATTGTTGTGAAATTTGTTCGATTTTTTCTATTAATTTATTTGGAGATTTTATTGCGACATCTGTCGGTATTTCGATGACTTTTTTACCTTCAAATCTTTCTTTAGCGCTTACCTTTACATCTACAGCAAGCAACACGATATCAGCTTGTTTAATATCTTCAGGTGACAATTCATTTTCTACACCTATTGTCCCTTGTGTTTCAATTTTGATATTATGACCTTTCTTTTCAGCTGCTTTTTCTAACTTTTCAGCTGCGATATATGTGTGTGCAATACCTACTGTACAAGCACAAATACTCACGATATTCATATTTCATTCCTCCAATTATAATAATGACTCTACAAAGTCTTCGTCTGCTAAATTCCTCATAAATGCTTGAATGTCTTGCAATACTGCTTGATCTTCTTGTGGTTTAAGATTTAACAAAATAATCAATTTCAATGACTGGTCATGCCAGTTCATAAGATTTGTCTCATTTTTTATTAAAAATATTTTAGTCTTTAATATGTTCTCACTTTGAATGTGCGGTAAAATCACTTCTGGAAAAATTTCAATATTCCCATGTTGTTCTCGCTCGTGTACTTCTTCAATAAAAACACTTTCAGACTGAATGTACTGATCTATCTTTAACTGACTACCTATTTCTTCAATGACATCTTGATACATTGTGTTAGTTGTTTTAATTTCATAAAATAACGATTCATTCATTGTTATCACCTAACATTTCTATCATCTTTCGCAATTTAATTTGATCATTCTTATTAAACATTGCGCTGATGACCACGATTGGAATTTGCTTTACTTCAGGTATATGAACAGTTGAAATAATCAAATCGATTTTATGCAAGTCATCTTCTTGTAAATCAAAAGAAGATTTAACATCTACAATCTCAATTTCTGGTACGTTTCTGTCTATTTTTGTTTTCAATAATTCAGAAGTACCTATGCCTGTAGTACAAGTAATCAGTGTTTGTATTTTCTTCGGGTTTCTCTCAAGTTCTTTCGCAAAATACAATGTTAAAAAGCCTATTTCATCGTCATTCATTTTTTTAATATGATATGTTTCAGAAATTAGATCTGAAATCTGTCGAATAACTGTAAAAACATGTGGATATTCAATTTTAATTTGTTCTATTAAAGCATTCCTGACATTTAACCCATGTTCAATTCGATTGAGCATCGGTTTAATATGTTTAAGAAGTTGCTGCTCTAAATCAATATTTTTAAATGAATGATTTAATTCTTGACTCGCACCATCTATCAATGCATTTGTTATATCGATGACTTCTTGTGAATATTGCATGTCTTCTTGATTATGCTGAACATTTTGCGTTTCAAATCTGGAAGAAATAAGATATTCAAACAAATAAATTCGTTCATTTTCAGGTAATTGAGTATGAAGATATTGTTCAACATTGCCAATTACCATGTCACTCATTCTATAAAATGATTGATACTCATTTTTTAACTTTATCAATTCAGGTGTCTTTCTATCTTTGTTTTGTTTGATCACGCCTCTTTTTCTAAAGCGCATGATTAAAATATATAAATGAGAGAAAATGTTCACATTATAAGGATAAGGAATAATCATATCTTTATAACTCTCAATCTTATTTATTTGTTCTTGCACAAAATGTGCATCTTTATCCTCATTTTGATCGATAACATTATATGCAGAGAAATTAGACAGTTGCCCATCTCCAATGAGTTCTAACAATGCATTTCGAATATCACTTTCATCACCATTTATAGATAAATGACGATTCTTTCTTTCTAAATTTAAATTAAAACGTTTTAACATTTCTTCAATTTTTTTCTCATCTGTGTTCAGTACACTTTCAGAAATATAATAACGTTCGATAATATTAAAGATAGATATCGACTTAGGGGAGATTAACAATAAATCTTTTGTCATCATATTTCGTCTTTCAATAGGAGAAAACAAATCATTTTGATGAAGTTGCCCCATTTCGTGCTGTTCAATATATTCTTTATCATCAATACGATAGCCCTTACCTTTTTCAGATATAATAAGAGGCTCTTTATAATAATCATTTATACGTTTAACAAGTCGATAAATCGTTTTAGTAGAAACATCTAGATGTTTAGCCAATCGATTCGAATCGACAAACGAATGCGCATTTAATAAGTAATGAATTAACTTCTCTTGATTATCACCTTCCATGACTTTTACAACCTCCCTGTAGCTTTATCATAAAACAAATATATGTAAGCGTTTTACTTTTGTTTGTCCATTACAATAGACATTAAAATATCATTCATTATAAACTATCATGTTACTAAAGTAATGAATTAACCTCTTTTACACTTCTACATTTGTAAAAAGTCTACATACCAATTAAAATTGCGCACAAAAAAACTCACTTTAGCAAAATTGCTAAAATGAGTTTGAAATTAAAGTTCTATTAAACACCTGAATACGCCATAAATCCGCCATCGACTGGTACAGTAATGCCATTTACAAATGATGAATAATCTTTATCTAATAACCATAAAACCGTACCGATAAGTGCTTCTGGTTTCCCAAATTCTCCAAGAGGTGTTTGACTTAATATTTTTTCTGAACGTGCCGTCAGACTTCCGTCTTCATTTAATAATAAGTCTCTATTTTGTTCTGTTAAGAAAAATCCTGGTGCAATCGCATTAACTCTAATATCTTCCTCTGCAAAATAAACAGCCAACCACTGCGTAAAGTTATTAATAGCAGCTTTTGCAGCACTATATGCTGGCACTTTAGTCAATGGTGCATAACCACTCATGGAAGAGAAATTAATAATGCTTGCATGCTCTGACTTCAGTAATTCTTTGCCGAATACTTTAGCAGCAACAAATGAGCCAATAAAGTTATTATTAAATACATGTTCAAATCCACTTTGTTCTAAATCAAAAAAGTTCTTTTTATCTTCAGCATTATATGACTCTGAATCTGTAATAGCGTCAGGATTATTACCACCTGCACCATTAATTAAATAGTCAATTTTTCCAAATGCTTTTAAAATTTCATCTTTAGCTTTCGTTAGCGATTCTTCATTCGTAACATCAACTGAATAGTTACGAGCAATACCACCTTCAGCTTCTATTTCTTTAACAACTTCTACACCTTTATCATAAGTACGATTTAAAATGGCGATTTGCATGCCTTGTTTGCCTAATTCTTTCGCAATTGTTCTACAAAGCACTCCGCTTCCACCTGTAATTACAACAACTTTATCTTTTAAACTTTCATGTTTACTAAACATTTTTACCAGACTCCTTTTCAAGTTGATATGCATCCCATAATCCATTTAAGTACATAATGCCTAATGCTCTATCATATAATCCGTATCCTGGACGACATTCTTCATTCCATAAATGTCTACCGTGGTCTGGACGAATGTATCCTTTATAATCTGCATCTGATAAATGTTTCATAATTTGTGCAATATCAATATCACCGTCTTCTGTAAAATGAGAAGTCTCTACAAAACTGCCATTTTCGGAGATGTGAACATTTCTAATATGCATAAATGGTGCATGCTCATGGTATTTCAAAGCAATTTCTGCCATATCATTATCTTTAGTAGCACCCATAGAGCCCGTACATAACGTAATCGCATTATTTGGACTATTATTGATCTCAAACATTCTCTCATAACTATCTGCGCCAGTTATAATTCTTGGTAAGTTGAAAATAGAATATGGCGGATCATCTGGGTGAATTGCCATTTTAATCCCACAACGTTCTGCAGTTGGAATGATTGCGTTTATAAAGTATGCAAAGTTTTCCCATAATTTTTCTTCATCTATATCTTTATATGCTTCAAATAGTTCTGAAATTTGATCTAATTTTTCTGGTTCCCAACCTGGCATTGTTAGATTTTTACTCGCACTTGAAACAGTTTCTATTAATTCTTTCGGATCTAAATTTTTAACTTTTTCATAATCAAAGTATAGTGCTGTAGAACCATCTTCTAATGGATGGAACATATCTGTTCTAGTCCAATCAAATATTGGCATGAAGTTATAACAAATAACTTCCACACCATATTCAGCTAAATTCTCAATAGTTTGTTTGTAGTTTTCAATTAATTCATCACGTTCACTATTACCTAATTTAATAGATTCATGAACATTTACACTTTCAACAACTTTTGCATTAAATCCGTATGATTCAATATATTCAACTTCTTCTTTAATTTCTTCTTTTTCCCAAACAGCACCAACTGGCTTTTCATGAAGTGCCCATACAATCCCAGTTGTATTAGGTATTTGTTTAATATCTTCTAATGTAATTGTGTCATTGTTTCTTCCGTACCAACGAAATGTCATTTCCATTTTATCCATCTCCTAATTGCCGATTATCTTTCTATTATACCTTTACCACTCAAGAAACTTTCTACTTGTTCTAAATATGGCAATCCTTCGTTATCGCCTATTACTTCTGTAACCATTCCGCCAACTGCATTTGCAAATCTTACGCGCTCTTTTGCTGTATATCCTTTACTTAAAGCGAACAAGTATCCGCTTGAAAAGCCATCTCCAGCGCCTACTGTATCGATTGGACTTACTGGAAAAACTTCTGTTTCAAATTGTTCTTCATTACTTACAAATTGTGTAGGTAAATGTCCACCTTTGACAATGATTTCTTGTAAGTCTTGTTCTTTTAATAAATCTTCAATATTTTCAAATGGTGTCGCTATTTTAAGAATTTCTAGTTCTTCATCGCTTGTTAACAGAATATCTGTATAAGGTAATAACGCACCTAGACTTTCACTTGCTGTTTCTTTAGACCAAGTTTTTAGTCTTATATTTGGATCTAAAGTTACGGTTGTATTTGCTTTTTGTGCTTTTTTCATCATTGATTGTATCAGTTCAATTTTATGATGTAATAATGCGACAAACACACCACTGACGTGGAAATAATCAATATCATCAAAGTTAATATGTGCGACATCTTCTTCTGTTAAGTCTTTAATGGGTGCATTGTCTCGATAATAAAATGATGCACCGCTTCCATCTGCATTGATTTGTTTAAAATAAACGGACGTGTTTTTTCCTGGTACTTGTTCGATATGCTCTGTATCAATACCTTCTCCACGTAAATTATTGATAATATGTTGACCAAATTCATCTTTACCAACTTTTGAATAAAAAGTTGTTTCTAACCCTAATCTACTCGCACCAATTGCTACATTTAATTCCGCGCCTCCAATTGTTCTTTGGAATGTATGATTAAATTTTAAAGGTCCTTTATTACTAGGGTTCATGGCTATCATGGAATCACCTATTGTGAAAAGCCTCATTTCTACCACTCACTTTCATCGATTTCTAACAGCTTCTACATACTTTTGAGCTTTTTCTGAAATAACTTCAAAATTATTTCCTGTAAATTCTTTCGTTAAGTCGCCACCAATACCTACAGCGAATGAACCTTTTTCAATCCAATCTGATACGTTATCTAAATTCACGCCTCCTGAAGGCATTAGTTCTACATTAGGTACTGGACCTTTAATATCTTTAATAAATCCGGCACCTAATTGTCCTCCTGGGAACAGTTTAATTAAATCAGAGCCATAGCGTAACGCTTCTATAATTTCTGTTGCACTACTACAACCTGGTAAATATGGAATAGAATATACATTACATAATTTAGATATATTGGTGTCTAAATGTGGACTTACAATATATTGTGCACCTTTATTAATCGCTATTTGTGCTGTAGCAGCATCTAACACTGTACCTGCACCAAGAACGATATCATCACCATATTGTTTATGTACTTGATTAATCACTTCTTCAGCATTCGGTACAGTAAACGTAATTTCTATATTTTTAAATCCACCTTTAATGATTTCATCCACAATTTTCTTTGTTTCATCCTCATCATTCCCTCTAACAACTGCAACGAGGTAATTTTCATGTAACTGATTTAAAATTTTATACTTTTTCAAAATAGTCCTCCGTTCCACATTGTGATACAATGTATTGTATAGTAATATTTAGTATTATTATAACGTTTGTGAAAACGTTGTCAATTATTTATTTTCATCTATGTTACTTAATTCGTAGATTAATTTATGCTATATTTTTATCAAAGAGGTGATGATTATGGCTTCTAACGTTCAATCCATTGACCGTGCATTAAGCATTTTAGAAATCATATCTGAAAAAGAACAAATATCATTAAAAGACTTAGTAGATGAAACTCAATTATCTAAAGCAACTGTACATAGACTTGTTAATTCATTGATTAGCAATGGCTACGTTCAACAAAACGCATTGACCAATCAATATGAAATAACTTTTAAAATGTTCCAACTTGGGAATAAACGTGTACAAAACATTGATTTTTTAAATGTAGCTAAAAGTATGATAAGTCAGCTGATGACAACAGTTGGGGAAACATGTCATTTAGTAGTGGAAGACAATAACGAAGTGGTATATATAGATAAATTTATACCAAGCAATAACAATCGATCGATGGCATCAAAAATTGGGAAACGAGCACCCATGTATTGCACAGCAGTAGGTAAATCTATCCTTTCGACGTATGACAATGAAAGAATCCAAGAAATATGGAATCAATCGAACATTGTTAAACTAACCGAAAATACAATCACAGACTATGATCAATTCATCGATGAAATAGCAGTCATCCGAGAACAAGGTTATTCGGTTGATAATGAAGAAAACGAAAAAGGCATATATTGCGTAAGTACATACTTCGTAAACTATCGAAACGAAGTCCAAGGCGCTATCAGCCTTTCATTCCCTACAACAGAATTAGATAAGAAAGAGTTCTTTGTAGATGAATTAAAAACATGTGCCAACAAAATTTCGAGATTACTTGGGTATCATTAAGAGATTTAGTAATTTTAGAGCGGGGGTGGCGCACGATATCTCTCGGTCTTCGTGCATTACACCCTGTTTTTATACCCTAGCGCACGATATCTCTTAGTCTTCGTGCGTTACACCCTGTTTTTATACCTTAGCGCACGATATCTCTCAGTCTTCGTGCGTTACACCCTGTTTTTATACCCTAGCGCACGATATCTCTCAGTCTTCGTGCGTTACACCCTGTTTTTATACCCTAGCGCACGATATCTCTCAGTCTTCGTGCGTTACACCCTGTTTTTATACCTTAGCGCACGATATCTCTCAGTCTTCGTGCGTTATGATGAATAATTTATAAGGGGGCGTTTACATGTATGTACCAAAATATTATCAGATGCGTGATTATGAAAAAATCAAAGATTTTATGATGCATAATAATTTTGCAACCATCATTACTTATGACGAATTAAAACCTCTTGCTACACATTTACCTGTTAATATTGAAGAAAAAGATAATACCTTATATGTATCAGGTCATTTTGCAAAGGCTAATAAACAATGGCAAACAATCGAATCAAACGAACATATCCTTATCATATTCCATGGTCCTCATGCTTACATTTCTTCTACATGGTATGAAAAAGAAGATGTTCCAACTTGGGATTACCAAAGTATACATGCGTATGGTAAAGGGCATTTGTTAAGTGAGTCAGAGTTAGTAGATGATTTGACGATCCTTTTAAATAAATATGAAAGTCATCGACAAAATGGTGCTACTTGGAACAATTTATCAGATCAAACGAAAAAACAAGTTAAAGGTATTGTAGGTTTTAAAATGGAAATTGAAGAAATTGATGCTGCTTATAAACTAAGCCAGAATCGTAGTGACATTGATAAAAAGAATATTGTTGAGGAACTTAATAAAAGTGTAAATCCTGTAGACACAGTATTGGCTAAAGAAATTGAAGATAATAAATAAATGTTGTTACATATAAACCCCCTCACTTTTAATATTAGTGAGGGGATTCGTTTATTTATCTAAACTCATAGTTCTTAATTTCATTTACGATCGTATTATATTTATTTGTCTTGTATCTTGATTTGTTAGACACTATAAAGAAATTCCGATTTAAATCTAGGTCGTTTGTGACGATATAATCTTCATCAAATGATTTTATAGAGAAATTAGATAATATCGTAAAGCCCATGTTTTGTTTAACGAGTTCTAAAATTAATTGGTTATCGTTAATGACGACTTTACGAGATGTTAAATTCAATTGTTGTAATAGCATATCTTGATAATATCTTATTCCTGATCCTGTTTCTCTAACGTAACATCTTAATTGATTTAAATTTTGGTTTGTTTGTTTATTTTTCACGAGTAATAGTTTATCTCTCGTTAGGACTTCACTATTGATTTTGTCGTCCAGTACTGGCTTTTCGATAATGCCTAGGTCTAGTGAGTAATCTTTCAACTTACTTAATATATCAGCTGAGTTATAGACATAAATATGAATATTGAGTTTCGGATATTTTGTTTGTAGATAGATTGTTAAATCTAATAACATCGATTGGCCAAATGTGTGACTCGTTCCTATGACAAACTTCCCTTTCACATCTTCTTTATGCTGATTAATTTTCGTTTGCAATTGCTCATCTAATATTGCTAATTGGCATGCATAGTTATATAACTCTCTTCCCTCTTCTGTCAAAATTATATGTTTTCTTGTATTTTCAAAAATCTTAATTTGATATTTCTCTTCAAGTGTTTTGATATCTCTACTTATTGATGGCTGTGATTTATATAACTTTTCGGCAGCATTCGTAAAGCCCTCTTCTTCTACAATTACTTTTAAGATTTGTAATTTATCTTCCACTGCAACCACCTCATATCATTTTTGTTATATTATATATTTAAAAATAGCATTTCACAAATATTCATCTTGCGCTTAAACTTACGTTGAGGTGAACATTATGGGGGAGAAATTTAATAAACGTTTTTTACTCGGTATTGGCTTTACTTTTTTAGTTGCTATTGTCAGTATACTTTTATCGTATTTACCGGTATTTAACAAAGTCGGGGCACTCGCAATTGCGATTATTACAGCTATTTTATATAGACATTTCAGGGGATATCCTACGCAAATCGAATCGGGGATTGCATTTTCATCAAAAAAATTATTAAGATTTGCGATTATTCTATACGGGCTTAAGTTAAATTTATGGACGATTATTCATCAAGGTAGCACATTATTATTACTAGATGTTAGTGTCGTCGCTTTTGCGATATTGTTTATTTTGTTTTTAAATAAAATCATTAAAGGAGATAACAATTTAGTCTTGTTATTGGGTGTTGGAACTGGTGTTTGTGGTGCAGCTGCAATTGCCGCGATATCACCTATCCTTAAATCTAAAGATAGTGATGTTGGGATTAGTGTAGGTTTAGTGGCAATAATGGGTACAATATTCTCTTTAACTTACACGTTATTATTCGCTATTTTTCCAATGAATGCTGAATTTTATGGTATTTGGTCAGGTTCAAGCTTACATGAAATTGCACACGTTATTTTAGCAGCAGATGCCGGTGGTCAGTCATCACTAGGTATTGGTTTGTTAACTAAGTTAGGTAGAGTATTTCTATTAATACCATTAAGTATTATTTTCTTAATTATCGTTAATAGAAAGAGATCACATAAAGTATCACAAAAAATAGACTTTCCGTACTTTTTAATTGGATTTTTAATTATGAGCGCTGTGAATACGTTCATTCCTATTCCTGAAGCCATATTAAATGTAATCAGCACATTTACAACACTTATCTTAATTATGGCAATGGTCGGTATCGGTTTAAATGTATCTTTCAGTGACTTAAAAACGAAAGCATTCAAACCAATGATAGCAATGCTTATAACGTCAGTCGTGTTATCAGTAATCACATTTATTGTCGTTGGATTTTTATAATAGCAATATAAGGGTATAACATAGTGATGATTCAATTATGAGAAAGATTGTGATTAAATGCTGTTATACCTCAAATTATATTTAATACTCATTATTTCCATGTTCAATTATTTATTGATACAGCCTGATGTCCCTGCAACCTATAAAGATACATTTACTAAAGCAACACATCATGATTATCAAGAAGCTTTTAAATTAGGTTCACAAATTCCAAATGAACATCTTAAAATCAAACCATTTCATTCAAACGATAAAACTATCAATCAAGCAGTTGGTAAAGTCACATCTGATGAAACAGGTAAGTCAGGAAATGGCGCAACAGGGTTTGTCGTCGATGATCATACAGTTATCACTGCGTCACATGTCGCAAGTGATGATGATGGAAATAAGGAAAAGAAACAATTTTATTTCTTTCCAGCTAAATCTAATCAATATACACCGATGAAATTCAAGATTAAGCAATTTTATAAATCAAACGAAAGAGATGTCGCAGTACTCATTACTGAAAAATCATTAACACCTAAAATTAAACCTTTAACTATAGCATCCGAACGTGAAATTCAAAAATTGAAACCTAAATCAGCATTATTTATGGCAGGTTATCCAAATGAAGAACCATATGACGGTCAATATATGTATCAATCAAAAGGATTCTATCTTAAACCAACTCAAGACTATATCGAATATATCGGACACATGCATCGAACAATAGGATTTTCAGGATCTCCAGTATTTAATCAAGACAACCATGTCATCGGTATACATGCACATGGCATTCGTCCAACTGAAAAAGTCAAAAACCCATCAACTAGAGTCATATACACAGGCGGACCACTCATTACCGGTAAGACAAAAGCATTTATAGAAGAACATAAACAATAAAGCTGGGATATAAAATCCTAGCTTTAAAGTATCTATTTATATAGATATTTAAGATATACAAAGGTCTTGGACAGAAATGTTCTAGACACTTTTCATATTTTTAGAAATAAAGGCTGAATATTGCAAGTGAGGTGTGACTAGCAATGTTGAGGACCTCGTATTTATCAAGACTGGCCAAACAAGATAAATAGGCGCTCTGTATTTATCAAGACTGGCGAAACAAGATAAATAGGCGCTTCGTATTTATCAAGACTGACCAAACAAGATAAATAGGCGCTCTGTATTTATCAAGACTGACCAAACAAGATAAATAGACGCTTCGTATTTATCAAGACTGACCAAACAAGATAAATAGGCGCCTCGTATGTTGCAAGACTCATCAAGCAAGCAACTTAGAACCTCCGTATGTTGCAAGACTCATCAAACAAGCAACATAGACGCTTCGTATTTATCAAGACTGACCAAACAAGATAAATAGACGCTTCGTATTTATCAAGACTGGCCAAACAAGCAACATAGGCGCTTCGTATGTTGCAAGACTCATCAAACAAGCAACATAGAACTCCTGTATATTGCAAGTCTCATCAAACAAGCAACATAGAACCTCTGTATATTGCAAGACTCCCCAAACAAGCAACATAGAGGCTCACGTTTAGATTGATTTTTCCATATAAAAAAGACTGGGACACAATGTAATGTCTCAGTCTCATTTATTATTTCTGTGCAGTATTAATTTTTATATCTGCGCCACAACGCCGATTATTTATTGACATTATTACACCAATTTATGTAAAATTAGACAATATTTATTTAATTATAAAATTCGTAATACTTAACATAATCGTCTGAAGAAAGAGCTCTTTCTTGATTTTTATCTATTATCCATTGATATTTGATTATTTAAGTTCATATAAAAATATCAACAACACTATTGGTGATATTCCATTACTATATTTCACTAGCTATGTATCAGGTGCAGGTATTTCATTTATTAAACATTGGATACAAGACGAAAAAAGAATCGATAAATCTTATTTAATCAAACATTTCACAACAATCGTCAATAATGGTCCGTCCCATTAATGGAAAAAGAACAGTTCCCAAAATAATTTTAGGAACTGTTCTAAGTTTTTTATCATTGATTTGAAAACAATTGATCATCTTTAGGTTGGTTTTCTAAGTAGATAATTTTGCCGTTCTCATCTAATCTTGCGATATCTTTGCCTTCTTGTGTATAGACACCTGTTTCATATCGATTACCACAAATTGCCCAATCTGTTTCATAACTACCGTCTTCGTTTTGCGTCCAACCGTTATGCATATGTTTTAAATCTTTATTTGTTGTATAAACACTTTTAACAAACTGCTTCCAAGCTTCTTTACCTTTAAAAGTCTTCTTATTTAATACAAATTCTATATCATCATGAAATAGTTCATTTAATTTATGAAAACTTTCTTCACTGTATCTTGCTTCATCAAATAAGATAAAGTATTCATCTAATATGTTCATTATATTCACCTTCTTTTCTTCAAGTGATTATACAGTTCACTTTATAAAAGAGAAATTATAATGCTCATCAATTTATAAACCAGCTTGATTGTACATTTGGTCCTAGTACATTGGCATCGACATTTTGATCAAGTTCTGATGAATAGTAACTATCTGTGTATTGCCATAATACATGTTCTCTTTCGGGTTGTGTTTCTTGATATGAGGCTAACCAATAACCATCATAAGAGCCTACAGCATTCGCTGTATGATTAACCATAAAGTCTTCATAAGAGTATAGTAATACTTTCTTATCGCCTGAATACTTCCTCATTTCATTTAACCAAGCGAGTGTACTTGCATTCGTATCTCCTGAAGCAACTGATTCTTCCTCATAATCATTGATATAGAAACTTGCATTAGGTGCTCTATTATATAATGATTTCGCTTCTGTTCTTGCTTCACCTGCATTTTCATACATACTATATGTATATACACCATACTTCATATTATTGGCAGAAAGTAATTTTGAATTTGTATCAAATGTTGCATCTTTATAGTCTGAACCATACTGTGCTCTTATAATAATAAAATCATAATTGGCTTTAAGCTTTTTAACTTGAGCTGACGTTAATTCTCCTTGCCATTCTGATAAATCAAGTATCGAATCATCTTTAGCTACTGTCGAAGATTCCTCTATTTCTTGTTTGTTTCTAAAAGTATTTTGATTTTCATTTTCTATGTATTTCTTATAACCATGACCCATCGTACCTTCTTCTTGGGCCGCTTCTACTTCTTCAGATGATACATTGATGATAAACATCATCGTCACGACTGTTATCATCATTTTTAGAAATCTTCTAGACATTTAAATACTCCTTTGTCATTGATGCATATTTTATTAAACTTTATCTATTACAGGTTTTCCATTCTCATCTAACAATGGTGTTAAACCGCTGCCTGTACCTACCCAAGCATTGATATAATTAACACCTGTTTCACGATCAACAAGAATTGAAATGCGACCTAATCCTTTAACATTATCTACCGATTTAACATAAAATCGATTATTATCTTTTGAATCATTATCTTTGTTACCAAACATATTTTTTCCTCCTTTTCTCATATAATGGTATAATATTTGCCATTATAATTAAATGATAGGAGTTAAATTTCATGAAAATCATCACAACTTTTGATGAATTAAATAAACAGATTGATGCACATACATTCACACTAATCTATGTATCTAGCGAGAATTGTTCGGTATGTAAAGCCGATCATCCAATCGTACAAAAAATGGTTGAGGAATATGACATTCCAGCATACGAAATTGTTGCTAACCAAATGCCAGAAGCAGTCGGACAATTAAATTTATTCACTTCACCTGTCGTATTACTTTATTACAAACAAAAAGAAGTTCACCGACAAGCCCGTATAATAGACTTTGATGAACTTCAATATCGTATAGAACAATTTAACAATCTATAACACTATTCAACTATCGTATAGAAATCAATTCTCGTTACAGTACCTGTTTCATCAGAAGTGAAGGCAATTTTATAACCATTTAAACTCCAAGAATATTGACCTTCAACACTTCTTGGACTGCCTGATTTACTGAAATCTGTACCGTATGAATCAACTACATCATCTATTGATAAATTAAATTGATTTGCATTTGTCGGTTGTGCATTAGCATCTAAACCGTAGTTACTATATACATTTAAATTTTGATCATATAAATTTATATTTTTAGCTTCATCTTGATGTTCTTTAGCATAATCTTCATGTGCAGGTGTTTCATATCCATTTAACGTGAAATTACCTGACTCAAATCCTTTTTTGAATGTATCCGTTATGAAAAATCCAGGGTCATAACTCACATATCCATTGTAATAAGAAGTATAAGGTTGAGAAGCTTGGCTATCCATATTACTGTTGCTCGCCGCATCAACGGAATGACCGTTATCCGCCGCGCCTACCGTAAATACTGTCGCTACTGCTAAACCGGTTGAAACAAAAACTTTTGAAAATTTGTTCATTCGATTACTCTCCCTTTATATAGATTATGTATCATAAGACGATACACCTTCATCCTACACTTTTAAATTTCAATTACAAGGAATATTAAATAAAACATTTATTTGTTTTTATTACTTTTGTTTAATAGTAATCATTTTAATAAATTTAAAAACCCCAACCCGATATTTTCGAGTTGGGGTTTAATATATATTTTATTCTAATCCTTCTTTTGCTTTATCAATAATGTCTCAAATTACACCGTCATGTTTTTTAATAAATGTGTAAAGATAAGCCAAGATAAAGCATAATATTGCTGTAATGCTGAACGAAATAATATAGAATACTGAATTAATGTCAAAAAGTATACCTGCAACTAAAATTCCAAAAGGCATCATTACTTGTGACATTGTTTGTGACAATGCTAAATATTTACCTTTTATTTGTTCTGGCACATTTTTTTGTACATAAATGTTTATCGGTACATTACTCAGTACAACGCCGCTTCCGATAATAAATATACTTATAAAATATATTACAAGTATCGATAATTTATATAAATCTGTTATAAACGGAATACATAAGATGAGTATTCCCACAGCTAAAGTAATCATGGCAACTTGCATATTTGCTACAAGTGTTCCTTTATTCTTCAACTTAGGATAAATCAAACCAAACAATATACCTGCTAACGGAAATCCTGTTTCAATGATTCCTAACTGTTTAGAATTCATATTAAATATAGTGACAAAACTTCCTGGAATACCTACCGTAACGAAACCAAACATAAAGTTAATGATAGATCCTGATAATAGTATTAAAAATATATCTTTATTTGATTTCAAAAATTTAAATACAACTTTATAACTGTTAAAGAATGTATCCTTAACTTCTTCATAGACTTTATTTGCTAGAACTTTATTAAACGCAATATTAAGCACTATTATTAATGAAATGAGTTCAGTTACAAACATAATAATCATAAAAGTCTTAATATCGAAATAAGCGTATACTATTCCACCTAAAATTGGAGCCCCAATTTGTAATACATTCTGAATGACATTTCTATATGAAACTGTTTGATCTATAAAACGTTCACTAACTAAACTTAATAAACCACTGTTAAAAGTGAGTGATACAGCCATATCTGTAACTGTCAAAATGATTACAATTATGTATATGTATAGAAGTTGGTTTAAACTATTTGGTATTAAGTAAATACTTATAATTGATAAAATCGAAATGCACTGCATAGATATGATAAATGCTTTTTTATTAATCTTATCTATAAAATATCCGATAGCAGTACTGCCCAATATAAATATGAGCGAATATATAATCATAATATTAGAAAAGGCTTGTACACTTCCTGTTATCTTTAAAACATGAAATGAAAGCGCAAAGGTAAATAATTTACTGCCAATAATGCTAAAAAAGGTAAATAAAATAATAAATATATAGTTTTTCTTCATATTGCATACCACCATATCATGACTTACTTTAATTATATACAAATTATCCTATGTGTGGAATAAGTAAATATGCAACCTCTAAAACATTTCCAATTTTTAAGATTAGCACTTGTTATTCTCAAATAATTTTGTATAATTGAGAAATGTTATCAATTAGAAAATGGGAGGCAATTATGAAAAAGTATATTACCGTCATCGTTTGTGTACTTTTATTATTATCTGCGTGTAGTAATAGTAAAGATGAAGTCAGTCATAAAGATACTGTCACAATTAAGAAGACTTTTGAATATAAAGAAAAGAATAAAGATCATAATAGAGGCAAGAAAAAAACTGAAACTGTAACAATACCTAAGAATCCTAAAAAAGTTATTGTCATGGATTATGGCGCTCTAGATATTATGAAAGATTTGAAATTACAAAATCATATAACGGCTATTCCTAAAGGTCCAAATGGTGATTTCTTACCAAGTTATTTATCAGAGTTTAAAGATGATAAATATACCAATTTAGGGAATCCCGGCAGACCGAATTTTGAAAAAATCGCTGAAGAAGATCCGGATTTAATTTTAATATCATTTAGGCAAGCTTACACTAAAAACTTAAAAGAATTTAAAAAAGCTGCACCAAACGCAAAAGTACTTTATGTGAGTCCGGATGATGATCGTTACATAGAATCTGTTAAGGAAAATGCCCAAAATATTGGAAAAATATTCGATAAAGAAAGTGAAACTGAAGCACTCATAAAGAAACTTGATCAAAAAGTTAAATCTGTAAAAAGTAAAGTGAATGACGATACCGTTATGTTTGCGAATATTGACCAAAAAGGCATTAAGACATACGGTAAAACTGGTAGATATGGTGGCTTTTTAAGTGGTGATTTAGGTATCAAACATATCGATCCTGACATGCCAGCAAACTCAAGCGGACAGTTAGTGTCATATGAATATATCGCTGAAAAGAATCCAGACAAAATCTTCTATATAAATAGAACAGATGATGATTCTAAAGGATTACCACAAGAACTTAAAAATCCAGTCATTAAAAACGTCAGTGCAATCAAAAATAAAGATATACTGAAATTCGATTCCAACACATGGTTCTTCGGTTCTGGTGGCATTAGTTCAACAATTAAACAATTAGATGATATAGAGAAAGCTTATTAATTCTATAATTTATACACCCCTTTTGTAATGGTATAATGTAATAAATTACACATATTTTTACAAAGGGGATTTTTAATGTATACAGATAAAGAATTAACTTTTCGTACGAACAGGTTGACGATTCGACCTTTAAATTATGATGACCACAAAGTTTGGGTTGAAGGTTTTGAAAATCGCTACCCTTCGCAATATAAACACGACAAAGGGAAAATCAATATGGAAGAATGCGACGAAACTTGGTTTAAAGCACTCGTTGATAAACAACAAGCGCTCATTAAACAAGACGATACTTTTATATTTGGAATATTTTTAGAAAATGGCAAACATGTAGGCATGCTGGATATTAAAGTATTAAGCAGATCAGACTTCCAATGGGGAGAATGTGGCTATTTCTTGCACAACCAATTTTGGAATCAAGGTTATGCATTTGAAGCTATGAAAGAACTCATCAGTCAATGTTATAAAACATTAAAACTTCATCGAATAGAAGCACATATTAATGTAGATAACGAACCTTCTAAAAAACTCATTAAAAAATTAGGATTTGAATTTGAAGTATTAAGAAAGAACTTTATTTATGAATTTGATGAATGGACAGATAACGAAGTATATTATATTAACTTACATAACGAAAAATTGATAGAATCTTAAAGATTGAGCGACCCGAAAACATTGTTTTCGGGTCGATATTTTTATTTATCGGCCTGATAATCCCGTTTTCAGGTCGATATTTTTATTTATCGGCCTGTAAATCCCGTTTTCGGGTCGATAATTTTATTTATCGGTCCATATTTTCCGTTTCTGGACCGGTAATTTATTTTATCGGTACATATTTCTCACTTCTGGACCGATAATTTTTCGTATCGGTCCACATTTCCCATTTCTGGACCGGTAATTTTATTTATCGGTCCAGAAATCTTCGCCAACATAACTCCATCAATCCCTCCACCCTATTTTAATATATTTTAATAATATTATTAATCAAATTCCACTTATAAAAACCCGATTTAACAAGCATAACATTCAATTTTTTATATCATCATACAAATGTTCACAAATAGTACATTATTTTAATATTAATCCCTAATAAAATTGTCAGATTTAATTGACAATTGTTAAATTTAAGTGGTATTCTTTATATCTTATTAAAACTATCGGATTAAAATGTTTGGGAGGATATTATGACAACACATAAACATATAAAATTAGGTCTCTTTTTAGCGGGATATGGTCATCATGTGGCGAGTTGGCGCCATGAAAAGGCTATTGAAAAGGGTCCTATGGATTTAAATCATTTAATTAATACTGCTCAATTAGCTGAGAAAGGTTTATTCGATTTAGTCTTTCTTGCTGATAGCTTATTCGTATCTGAAAGTTCACATCCAAATATATTAAGTAGATTTGAGCCGTTTACGCTTTTATCTGTTCTTTCTACAGCAACGACTAATATCGGATTAGCTGCTACTGCTTCTACTACATACAGTGAACCTTTCCATATAGCACGTCAATTTAGTTCTTTAGACCACTTAAGTCACGGAAGAGCTGCTTGGAATATTGTTACTTCTTCAATAACTTCTACTGCTGAAAATTTTAATGGCACTAAGTTAATGGAACATGAATTACGTTATGAACGCGCAAATGAATTCGTCGAAGTAACGAATAAGTTATGGCGCTCATGGGATAAAGGTGCTTTAGTTCGTGACAAAGAAACTGGCGCATTTATTGATGCATCAAAATTACATACGATTGATCATGAAGGAAAACATTTCAAAGTAAGTGGTCCTTTAAATATTGAACGTTCTCCACAAGGAAGACCTTTATTAATACAAGCTGGTTCTTCTCCAACAGGAACGGATTTAGCTTCAAAAGTAGCTGATGTTATCTTTACAGCACAAACTCAAATTGAAGATGCTCAGAACTTTTATAAACAGTTAAAAGAGAAAGTATCTAAACAAAATCGTAATCCTGAAGAAGTTTATATCATGCCAGGATTATTCCCTATTTTAGGTGATACAGAAGAAGAAGCGCATCAAAATTATCAAGAAATTCAAGATTTAATCTTACCTGAAGTTGGATTAAGTATATTGGCACCTTATGTTGGAAATATCGATTTATCACAGTATGACTTAGATACTAAGTTTGCCGATTTAGATCTATCTACAGGTAACGGTGTGCAAAGTCGATTTGAAATTATTCTTAAAGAAGCGATTAAAGACGATTTAACGTTAGAAGAAGTTTATAAAAAAGTTGCTGGTTCTAGAGGTCACCATATCTTTGTAGGTACACCAGAACAATTAGCAGATAAGATGGAAGAATGGTTTAAATCTTCTGCTGCAGATGGTTTCAACATTATGCCACCTATTCTACCATCACAATTTGAATTATTTATCAACAACGTTATACCAATTTTACAAGAAAGAAATTTATATAAAGAAGCTTATTCAGAAGGAACATTACGACAAAAATTAGGCTTAGAAAATGAATAGAGGTGCTCTATGGAAACAATCGTTAGACGTGCAACTGAAGATGATATTCACGACTTAATCAATTTAATGTACGAAGCCTACGAGCCCATTCGAGCACTAGGTATTAATTTTCAGTCTGCTAACCCAACCGAAGCTTCAATACGTAAAAATTTAGAAGAAAATATTTGTTTCGTACTTGAATCTGGTGATGAAATTGTCAGTACACTTTCATTACGAATGCCATGGAGTGACAACCCTGGACCATACTATTTCCCCCATATATGGTGGTTCGCAACATCACCTAAATATAAAAATAAAAAATTCGGGTCAAAACTTTTAAATTATGTAGAAAATGATTATTTACTGAAGCATTTAAACGTTCCAGCCGTTTCACTTGGTACTGCTGATCATCACCCGTGGTTAATAGATATGTACGTCAAAAAAGGCTATCAAAAATTTGGTAAGCAAGACTTAAAAAAAGGACATATTACGCAATATTTAGTGAAAGTCCTTAACCAAAACAAATTTAAAGGTACACAAGAACTTAAAGAAAAATTTAATCAAGTCATATTCGAAGAAGGTGAAACAATTGAAATTTGATCCAATATATTTTCTACAAACATTTCCAAAATTAATGCCCTATTTACCTATTACATTGTCACTAGCTGTTATTTCACTAGTCATTTCAATCTTAGGTGGATTAGTTATCGCATTAATTTTACGTACTAAATTACCCGTACTTAAAGAACTTGCTCTACTATATATTTCGTTCTTTAGAGCCATTCCGAGTTTAGTACAACTATTCTTAATTTATTACGGGCTACCACAACTTATTCCAGGTATGAGAGTTGTTGATGCCTTAACAGCAGCTGTTATCGGTTTAAGTATTAAAAATGCAGCTTACTTAGCAGAAATTTTCAGAGCGGCTATTACATCAGTAGATAAAGGTCAATTTGAAGCAGCCCATTCTATCGGACTCAACAAATTCCAAACTTACCTTAAAATTATACTGCCACAAGCAACACGTAATGCCATACCAGCATCAGGTAATATTTTTATCGGTTTAATTAAAGAAACATCACTTGTATTTACATTAGGTGTTACTGAAATATTCGCGAAAAGTAAATTATTATCTGCCGCTTCATATAAATATTTAGAAACATTCTTAGCTGTCGCAATTGTATATTGGTTAATTACGATTATATATACATACTTGCAAAGTTTATTAGAGAAAAAACTCAACAAACCTTATGAAAGTTAGGTGTCATTCATGATTTCAATACAAGGTATTAAAAAATCTTTCCACAAAACACCTGTATTAAAAGGTATAGATATAGAACTTAATAAAGGTGAAGTCCTTGCGATTATTGGACCATCTGGATCAGGAAAGTCCACTTTATTAAGATGTTTGAACTGGTTAGAAGTGCCAGATGAAGGCATTATTTCAATAGATGATATATCAGTAGATGCAGAAAATTATAAAAAGAAACAAGTTCAACAACTTATTCAAAAATCAACAATGGTATTTCAGCATTATAACCTTTTCAAAAATAAATCCGTTATGGAAAACGTCACACAAGGACTTATTACAACTAAAAAGTTACCTAAAGATGAGGCATATGCAATTGGCGAAAAATATTTAGACCAAGTCGGTTTATTAAAATTCAAAGATAAATATCCTGCAACTTTATCTGGAGGTCAGCAACAACGTGTTGGTATAGCAAGAGCATTAGCTATGGACCCAGAATTGTTACTTTTTGATGAGCCAACTTCTGCGCTTGACCCTGAACTTGTTTCAGGTGTTCTAAAAATCATTAAAGACATTGCTTCAATGCAGAAAACAATGATTCTTGTAACGCATGAAATGTCATTTGCAAAAGATGTTGCAGATAAAATCATTTTTATGGAAGATGGAAACATTATTGAAAGTGGTACAACTGACGAAGTGTTTAATCAGTCTCACAATTCTAGAACACAATCATTCATAAATAAAATAGAAACTGAACAAGATGAAGAGGTTCTCTAATGACAGATACAGAAGTATTAGTTGAAAGGATTTATCGTCAGTCGAAACATATTTCTACTATTGAAAGAGACAATGCCATTACTGGCATACTTGATTTTATAGCAACAACTTACAGCGCTAACAATCATCATAAAGTCAATGATTTAATACATTTCATTCAAGAAGAAGAAGGATCAGGCAATGCATCTATCATAGGTTATGATGCTCAATTGTCACCTTCAAATGCTGCTTTAGTGAACGGTTTTATTGCACATATTTTAGACTTTGATGATGTTCACTCAAGTATGAGAGGTCACCCTACTGCTGTTATACTACCGAGTTTATTAGCAGTTGCAGAAAACGATACGCAAACTTTCAACCACTTTATAGATAGTTATATTATCGGTGTCGAAATGGCGACTCAAATTGGCGAAACAATTGGTTCTCATCATTACGAACAAGGTTGGCACTCAACATCAACAATCGGCTTATTAAGTGCAACTGCTGCATGTTGTTACTATTTAAACTTAGATGTTCCTTCATTCGCGAATGCTATTGGAATAGCAGTTACACAAGCAAGTGGTTTACGTAACCAATTCGGTTCTGACGTTAAACCATTCCATGTTGGACTTGCATCGCAAAAAGCCTATTTAGCTGCACGTATTTCACAGAAACGCATACTTGAAGGTAATAACAATATGATGCCTGCTTTTTATGAATTATTTGGTACATCAAATCGTTCATTTACACAAATTATTGAAAGTTTCGGCGATCAATGGTCAATTACACATCCAGGAATGTGGTACAAACTTTATCCATGTTGCTCAGCAAATTACCATTTAATCGATGCTATTAATACTATTAAACAAGCACATCATATTTCCCAGGAAAAAGTAGAGTCTGTCAAAATTACTTTTCCTACGAACGGTGATGCAGCATTAAAGTTTAAATCACCAGAAACTGGCTTAGAAGGTGCTTTTAGTGCTGAATATGTATCAGCACTTTTATTACTGGATCAAGAATTAACGGTGGATCAATTTTTAAATAAACCTATTAGTCATGACGTTAATCAACTTATGGAGAAAATCGGTAGACACTACGATGATGACATTCAACCAAGTCCACATGCCCTACCGAAAAATCGATTTACGATCGTCGAAATAACTTTAGTTACGGGTGAACATTTTAAACAAAGAGTAGATGCACCTAAAGGTAGTCCATATAAACCATTAACGAAAGACGAACATCTTAATAAACTCAAACATGCGTCTTATAAGCATTGGGAAAATATAAATGATTTTTATGAAATTAAAGATACTAAAATGTTACAAAACTATATATTTAAAGGAGACATATAAAATATGAAAAAAATATTAACATTTTTACTAATTGGCCTCATCGTATTGGCAGGCTGTTCAAATGATTCAGACAAAAAAGATAAAGGTACAATTGTCGCTGGTACTACAGGACAAAGCTATCCAAATTCATATGAAAAAGATGGTAAATTAGTTGGTTACGACATCGAAGCATTTGAAAAAATCGCTCACGAAGCTGGTTACAAAGTTAAATGGGTAAAAGCTGACTTCTCAGGACTTATGGGACAATTAGAATCAGGAAGAATTGATACAATAGCAAATGCTGTCGCAACAACAGATGAACGTAAAGAGAAATATCTCTTCACAGATGCGTACTCATATATCGGTAGCCAGATCATAACATCATCTAAAAACAAAGACATTAATAGCTATAAAGACTTAAAAGGTAAAAAAGTTGCAGGCGTGTTAGGATCAAATCACACAGAGGCATTAGAGAACTTTAATAAAGAAAATAATTACGGGTTCAAAACTAAAACTTATGAAAACCGTGAAGGCGCCCTACTTGATTTAGAAAACCAAAGATTAGACGGTTATGTCAATTCAGACTCAGTATCAGCTGCAGATAAAAACAAACGCGGGAAAGAAATTAAATTTGTAGGTAAACCATTTAATGTAGTCGGAACTAGCTTCCCATTCACAAAAGAAAATAAAGACCTAAAAGAAGACATCGATAAAGGCGTTAAAAAACTTAAAAAAGACGGCACACTATCTGACCTATCAGATAAATACTTCGGTGTTGATACAACGAAAGAAAAATAGAGAATATATATGAGGCTGAGACGAATTTTATCGTCCCAGCCTTTTTTCGGGTCGATAATTTTATTTATCGGCCTGCAAATCTCGTTTTCGGGTCGATATTTTTATTTATCGGCCTGTAAATCTTGTTTTCGGGTCGATATTTTTATTTATCGGCCTGTAAATCCCGTTTTCGGGTCGATATTTTTATTTATCGGCCTGTAAATCCCGTTTTCGGGTCGATAATTTATTTTATCGGTCCATATTTCCCATTTCTGGACCGGTAATTTATTTTATCGGTCCATATTTATCTTTTCTGGACCGGTAATTATTTTTATCGGTCCATATTTATCTTTTCTGGACCGATAATTCCCACGCATCGGTCCAGAAACCTCCTCTTTTTCCTCACTCTTCTTCTATTTCAACTTTATTTCCTATTTTATATTCCATAACAGTATGAAGCGTCCCTTCAAAAGTGTATAATTACATTACAAGTGTGTATAAGCTATTTGAATACCCCAAAATAAATGTTTAAGACACGCATGTCAAAATGGATGTGACAAAGTTGCATTTACTAATCATTGTATATGTACATACATCTTCGTATGATTAAGTTACAAAATACTTTTTATATAAGGGAAGGTGTGTTCAATATGGCAGAACAAGCTGAAAAGAAAAAAGGCATTGGTCCTAAGGTTCAAGCTTTTGGTTCATTTTTAAGTAGTATGATTATGCCAAACATTGGTGCTTTTATTGCTTGGGGGCTAATTACAGCACTGTTTATCAAAGATGGTTGGCTACCTAATGAAGAACTTTCTTCAATGGTTGATCCAATGATTAAATATTTAATTCCATTACTTATTGCATTTAGTGGTGGTCGTTTAGTTCACGGTTTACGTGGTGGTGTCGTTGGTGCCACAGCTACTATGGGTGTTATCGCAGCATTCCCAGATACGCCGATGTTAATCGGTGCAATGATTATGGGTCCATTACTTGGTTGGTTAATGAAAAAAGTTGACCAATTCTTAGTTCCTAGAACACCTCAAGGCTTTGAAATGTTATTCAATAACTTCTCAGCTGGTATTCTAGCTTTCATCATGGCGATTGTTGGTTTCAAAGGATTAGCGCCATTAGTTGAAGGACTAATGAAAGTCTTAGGTATGGGTGTTGACTTCTTAGTTTCTCATCACTTATTACCATTAGTAAGTATTATTATTGAACCAGCTAAAACAGTATTCTTGAACAATGCAATTAACCACGGTGTCTTAACACCTCTTGCATCTGAACAAGTAGCTCACGCTGGTAAATCTATTCTTTATACTTTAGAATCAAATCCTGGACCAGGTTTTGGTATTCTATTAGCTTATATGGTATTCGGTAAAGGTACTGCAAAAGCAACTTCATATGGTGCTGGTATCATCCACTTCTTAGGTGGTATTCATGAAATTTACTTCCCATATGTTTTAATGCGTCCTTTATTATTAGTTGCCGTTATTTTAGGTGGTATGACTGGTGTTGCAACTTTTAGTATGTTCGACTTCGGTACTACTGGACCAGCATCTCCAGGTTCAATCTTAGCTTATATCGCTATTACACCTAAAGGAAGTTACTTAATTATGTTACTTGGTATCTTCTTAGCAACATTAGTTTCATTTGTAGTTGCATCTATCATCTTAAAATTCACTAAAGACCCTGAAGGCGACATTGAATCAGCTACTGCTGATATGGAAGCTCGTAAAGGTAAAAAATCTTCTGTTAGCGGTGCTTTAACTGGTTCTAAAGAACAAGAAAAAGGTGAAGCTTCTGAAGAAACAGAAGAAAAAGATGAATCTGAAGAACTATTAGATCAATATGACACAGAAAATATTGATGCACATGATTTCTCTAATGTTAAAAAAGTTATCTTTGCTTGTGATGCTGGTATGGGCTCAAGTGCTATGGGTGCTGGTATGTTAAGAAATAAATTCAAAAAAGCTGAGTTAACTGATATTGAAGTTACAAATACAGCTATTAACCAATTACCAGACGATGCTGATGTTGTCATTACGCAAAAAACATTAACAGATAGAGCAATTAAGAAAAATCCTAAAGCCATTCATATTTCAGTAGATAATTTCTTAAATTCACCAAGATATGAAGAATTAATTAACGAACTGAAAAAATAATTTTACACAAAGGAGTGAAGAACGATGATGATCAGTAACCGGGAAAAGAGTATTCTCAAATTACTATCTGAGCGTCTTCACTCTTTTTTAACAATTCATGATATTGCACAAGCACTTGGTATTTCCTCTCGAACTGTTCATAGAGAGATGAAAAGCGTTGAAGATACACTGAATAAATATCACTTATCTCTGACAAGAGTTCCTAAATTAGGATTACGTATTGAAGGAGAACCAGAAGACATTGACAATTTTGTACAATCATTGACTGAGCAAAATACAATCGATTTATCTGATGAAGAAAGAAAAGTTATTATTCTATACAACCTTATTCAATCTAAAGATCCAGTGAAATTATATAGTCTTGCGAATGAAATTGGTTCATCTACGCATACACTTAACAAAATCATTGAACAATTGGAACCTGAATTACACACATTTGAACTTTCATTAGAACGAAGACGTGGCGAAGGTTTGATTCTGAATGGTGAAGAAGTCAACAAAAGGCAGTTACTCGCTAGAATCATGTTAGAAAAATTAGATGGTGATAGCGTGTACTCTGTAGTAGAAGATCATTTCGTATATCATACGTTAAACGAAACACATCTTCGAGGTATTGTTGATATAGATAGATTGTTTAATGTTGAACGCTTGTTAATGGATGAACTCGGTACATTACCTTATACATTAACTGAAGCAAGTTATCTCACATTAACGATTCATATCGTTTTAGCAATTGAACGTATTAAGCAAGATGGACATGTAGAAATTGAGGATGATATTTTAAATGAATTGATTTCGACGGATGAATTTAAAGTATCAGAGAGACTTACCAATGTATTAAGCGATATATATGATGTGACATTTAATCATTCTGAAATTGCTTTTATTACAATGCATTTAAGAGGTGCAAGACGTCGCCACGAAACAACTTATGAAAACAATGATATTCATAAGCAGCGCGTTACCGAACTTATAGAATTTGTAAAAGATCAAGGATTTTCATTTAAAGATGAAGATGCCCTATTCAAAGGACTAAACTTACATTTAGAACCTGCGATTAATAGACTTGAGGCAAACATTGAAACCTACAATCCGCTTACCGAAATGATAGAAACCTATGATCAAGAATTATTTGAAGCTGTTTCATCAGGTTTAAAGATTGTATTCATGAATTATCATTTTCCAAAAAGCGAAGTTGCTTATATCGCACTTCACTTTGGTGGCATGTTACAAGCAAAACAAAGACGTTCATTACATGTTCTCGTTGTATGTAGCAGTGGAATTGGTACAAGCCGTATTCTATCCAATCGTTTGAAACAGCATTTTTCTGAAATCACGCAAACTACCGAAGTTTCTGTCAGTAGTTTGAAGTCGATTGATTTTTCAAAGTATGATGGCATGATTTCAACTGTAGCTGTAGACACAAAGTACCCACATATTACAGTGAATCCTTTATTACCAAAGCAAGACGCTGAAAATGTGAAATACTTTTTGAAATTACAGCAATCTGTTGTCCATGATCCTCAAAATACGCAGAATCAAGAACAACCACTATCATATGAAGATTATGATCGCACTGTAACTTTTATAGAAGAAAGTTTGGCACTGATTCAAAACATGATCGTTGAAAAGAAAAAAGTAACACAGTTAGAACGATATCTCATTCAAACATTGTCGAAGCATCGTGTGATTGATAATACACATACGTTCAGTGAAAAGCTTAACAGCCGGATGAATTTACAAGGCTTTGCATTAACCGGTTATCCAGTTGCTATTCCCCATCTTTCTGATGAATCAATCAAAAAGCCACAATTGATTATTACGGAATTAACAAAACCATTAATGCTAAAAACGATTGAAAATGAACAACAAGAAGTAAATTGGCTTGTATGTATGTTTATTCCGAGAAATTCGGAACAAGGACAACTTATGAGCGAAGTGTCATCCTTAATTACAGAACATTTGGATGATATTGATCAGTTGTTAAATGATAGAGTAAAGATAGAGAACACGCTCAAATCATTTTTCTTAAATAAATTAAAACAAAAACTAACGAAAACGGAGTGAATTAACATGACAAAATTATTTAATCCAGAAAACATTTTTATGAATCTTTCAGTAAATTCTCAAGAGGAAGCTATCGAAAAAGCTGGCCAAGCATTAGTTGAAGAAGGTGCTGTAACTGACAAATATATTACTGCAATGAAAGAACGTGAACAAATCGTTACAACATATATGGGTAACTTCTTAGCTATTCCACACGGTACAGATGAAGCTAAAACTGAAGTATTAAAATCAGGTCTTGTATTACTTCACATTCCAGATGGCGTAGATTGGGATGGCAATGAAGCTAAAGTAGTTGTTGGTATCGCTGGTAAAGATGGCGAGCATTTAGATATCCTTTCTCAAATCGCTATTGTATTTAGTGAAGAAGAAAATGTTGAACGTGTTATCAATGCACAATCTAAAGATGAAATTCTTGCAATCTTTGAGGAGGTTGAACTTTAATGAAAGCCATTCACTTTGGTGCTGGTAACATCGGACGTGGCTTCATAGGTAAAGTATTAAATGATAATGGCTATGAAGTGACATTCGTCGATGTTAACGAAACAATTATTAATCAAATTAATGAAGAAAAAGCTTATCAAGTTGTTATCGCAAATGAAGAAAATACTAAAGAACCTGTTTCAGGCGTTAAAGGTATCAATAGCATTACTGAAACAGACAAATTAAAAGAAGCGATTTTAGAAGCAGACGTCATTACGACAGCTGTAGGTGTAAACATCTTACCTATTATCGCTAAATCATTTGCATCATTCTTAAAAGAGCGTGAAGCTGGTAAACCATTAAATATCGTTGCTTGTGAAAATGCTATTATGGCAACAGACCAACTGAAAAAAGCCATTTTAGATATTACAGGTCCTTTATCTGATGACATTAGCTTCCCTAACTCAGCAGTTGACCGTATCGTACCTCAAGGTCAAAAAGAAGGATCATTAGACGTATTAGTTGAACCTTTCTTTGAATGGGTTGTAGAAGCTTCAAAATGGCAAGGTACACAATTACAAGATGTACACTATGTTGATGATTTAACACCTTATATCGAAAGAAAATTATTAACAGTTAATACAGGTCATGCTTATTTAGCTTACTTTGGTCAATACAAAGGTTACAATACAATTCTTGAAGCGATTCAAGATGAAGAAATTAATGCAGGTTTACGTGAAGTATTAAAAGAAACAAGTGAATATCTTGTTTCTAACTTCGATGAGTTTACAAAAGAAGATCAATCTTACTATGTTGATAAAATAATTGGTCGTTTCCAAAACCCATATTTATCTGACGATGTAACTAGAGTTGGTCGTGGCGTATTACGTAAAGTTGGACCAAACGATCGTATCGTTAAACCGCTAGTAGCGTTATCTAAAACGAATAAAAAACATTCTGAACTCGTTAAAGCACTTTGCTATTTATTAGAATATCAAGATGAAAACGATAAAGAAACAGTAGAGAAAAATGACTATATCAAGGAACATAGCGTTGCTGAATTCTTAAGTAAATATGCAGAATTAGAATCAGATATTATCGAAGAAGTAATCATTCAATATACTTCAATCAATAAATAATTTTTAAGAAGTCGTATGTTAAATACGACTTCTTTATATGGTTAATTTTATAATATTCTCATTTAATATCGGCATATTTCGTAATTTTCAATTTATTTTATTGATAGAATTAATAATAACCATGCACTTTAATTTTTTGAGATTATATTATACCTACCTTTCGTTTGTGACAGTTATATTATTTATATTATTATTTAATTAAATCCTACTCTTATTAGTTTACATACAGTTATTTTTAGGCTAAAATAAGTAAATAATTGATAAACTGTATTTATGAATTAAAAATTTAAAACGCTTCCATGTTGATAATGCGAGGCTTTACCACCAAACTGTATTATTTCAATTACAGAAGCAAAATACTCACTTCTAGGGGGATTCAAAATGGCAATTTCTAAAATAGAAAATTGTTCCGATTTACTAGCACTTGTAACATATGTGGACAAATTAAAATCAATCATTAAAAAGGATTTTTCACTTAGCTTTGAAGAATTCGCAGTATTAACTTACATTAATGAAACAGACGATGAAGAATATCATCTTAAAAAAATCATTAGCAAGTTAAACTACAAACAACCACAAATTGTAAAAGCAGTTAAAAACTTATCACAACAAGACTACTTTACAAAAAGAAGAAATGAATATGACGAGCGTACAGTTTTAATTCTAGTTAATAAAAAACAACGTAAATCAATTTCTGAAGTGCTTGAAAAAATCGATAACGAAATCGCTAAAACTGAAATTAACGAATAATATGACGAAGCGGAGACATTCTATGATGTCTCCGCTTTTTTGTGGGGTATGGGGTGTGGGGGTGATCTTGGCTTTATTCAATACTTAAGCCACGACTTCAGCTATCTCTTGGCTTTACTTTGGACTTAAGCCACGACTTGGGCTATCTCTTGGCTTTATTCACTACTTAAGCCATGACTTAGACAATCTCTTGGCTTTATTCAACACTTAAGCCACGACTTGGATGATCTCTTGGCTTTATTCACTACTTAAGCCACGACTTAGTCAATCTCTTGGCTTTACTTTGGACTTAAGCCACGACTTAGTCAATCTCTTGGCTTTATTAGACACTTAAGCCATGACTTGCCTCATCTCTTGGCTTTACTCTGGACTTAAGCCATGACTTGCCTCATCTCTTGGCTTTACTCTGGACTTAAGCCACGACTTGCCTCATCTCTTGGCTTTATTCACTACTTAAGCCATGACTTGGGCTATCTCTTGGCTTTATTCACTACTTAAGCCACGACTTAGTCAATCTCTTGGCTTTATTCACTACTTAAGCCACGACTTAGACAATCTCTTGGCTTTATTAGACACTTAAGCCATGACTTGCCTCATCTCTTGGCTTTACTCTGGACTTAAGCCATGACTTGGATGATCTCTTGGCTTTACTCTGGACTTAAGCCACGACTTGGACTATCTCTTGGCTTTACTCTGGACTTAAGCCACGACTTGCCTCATCTCTTGGCTTTATTCACTACTTAAGCCACGACTTTGATGTGCACCCCAATATTTTGATTTGTTTAGGTCAAATATTTGGGTGCACATCACTTCGCAACCGCTCATCCTACTCAAAACCACTTCACACCCACTTCACACCCACACCTTCCTCACCTTACCAATAAAAAAGCTAAGACATCATCAAATGTCCTAGCTCTCTTTATTATATGACTTGTTTATCTCTTACAGGTTGGTTTAAAAAAGATGATACGACTTGTTTGAATTTTTCACTTTCTTCAATAAATGGTGCGTGCCCTGAATGTTCAAATATTTCTGTTTGAGCGTTTTTGATATTTTCCGAATCATTATCAATATCAAAAGGATCATGTTTACCTTTCACGATAAGTGTTGGAATGTCTATATGATCTATTTTGATATTTATACCATTTATCGATCTAACAGAAATTGCATCTTCTTCTGGTGTCATTCGATAATATTTTTTCACTTCTTGATACCATTTAAAAGTCGATTTAACATCATGAAATATTTCATTGAACAATATTAACATTGCTTCTTCTTTACTAAATCCTGCAACTTTATCTCTATGTTTAGCTATTAATTTAATAAGTGGTTGTTTACCTTGATTGGAAATTGAAGATACGAGTACTAACTTTTCTACTTTTTCTTGATGTTGGTTTGTAAATTCTTGAGCAATGACGCCACCCATATCATGTCCTAATATATAAGCTGATTCTATGTCTTCAGCATCCATTAAATCTACAATATCATCTATATGATTTTGGATTGAAATTTCTTGTTGTTTATCTGATTTACCATGTCCCCTAGAATCCATTGTATATATTGTAAATTGATCTTTCAGAAGCTGTACTGTTGAATTAAATGTCGCTAAATTCATATTTAATGCATGTAACATAATTAATGGTTTCCCTTTACCGTGTTTTTCATACACTATATGAGTCCCATCCCTTGTTAATAATTCTCCCATAATGAGTACCTCCCTACTTTACAGTAATAATATACCCATTTAACAATTTTTCACACTTATAATATTAAGTTAATGCCATAAAAATAAATGCAAAAAATGATTGTAGCCAATACATCATTTTCTGCATTTATGTTATACATATTTTCTTGTAGAATACATCATTACAAAATAAAGGATAATCACGAGGATAATAGACCAACTCGCAAATGTAACAATCATAATTACTGTTTCATTCATCGTTATGGATGCGATTGTTTTTTGAATAACTGCTAATCCCATTGCAGCGACTTCGAGCTTTTTCATAAATATTGCGAGTATGACGAGAATAATCCCGATGCCAAATATGGCTTGAAAGACTTGTAACGGTAATACATACATTCCTAACGTAACATTAAATATTTTAAGCATACATAGAACAATGCCTATACTAAATAAGAAAATATTGGTCATCATCAATTTCTGATTAGGATAGAGATAACTATGTTTTTTTATAATTAAATATATAACGAGTGAAATAGACAATATAATTACAAAATAAAATATATACAATCCCGTTACGGCATTAAACGGAATGAGCTTTTTATCAAATAAATATGCTAATAATAAGAAGTGTAGTGTATAAAAAATGATTGGATTATAATTAACAACCACAATATTTCTCTCTATGATTTGAAGTATTTCAGCGTGAGATTTGTGTCGATATTCTGCATAATCTATATCTTTCTCATCTGACTTTTTCATATCCTTCTTTAATGAATGTTGCACTTTATCAATTTGTTTAGGTAATACACCGACATGCTGTAAATAATCATTTACATTTTCCAGCAATACATTATTGTTCGGACGCAAATAAATACACCACCTTCATTATAATATTGTATAAATTAATCCCCTATTATGCAATATGTATATAACATAACAGGGGATTAAATTCGCTATTGATTTAGTATTTACCTATATCAACACGATATACTTTAAATTGTTTACTATCAGGTGTTGCTTTTGAAAGCTGGAAGTGTGCTTGTCCATTATTCACGTATGCATAACCGCCCGTATACTTATTATTTTGTACACGTTTAGTCGTATTGTCACCAAGAATTGAGACAAGCGAATCTAATTTCACATTTGTTAATTTGTCATAAATCATTGTAACGCGTTTAACTGTTTCTTTATTACCTTTAACTTTGGCAGTAATAATCATATGTCCATTTTTAGTATCAAATTCGTAATAATTTTCTCTATCATTACTATCATCAGAATATGAGAACATTAAATTTGGATACTTTGATTTAATTTTAGAAATCTTATCACCAATTTTAATACCTTCGATTGTTACTGTACCGTCTTTATAGGTCTGCACATTATTTTCGTTAATATTTAATTGATTTTTAGTTGCAGCATTTGCCTCAGCAAAAGTTGAAAATGGCAGAACCATAAGTACCATTGCAATTATTAAGAGACATTTTTTCATATGAGGTTCTCCTTCAGTCTGTGTCTTATATGCTATGCATTGAACTGCGTTAATTATAACATAAAGATTACAAAATGACCACTTTTATTACAATCATGTAACAAAACCGTGAAATATCGCTTGATTAACTTAAAAATTCTTCCAATACTTTAATGAATTTCTCTTTTTCTTCAATAAAAGGTAATTCGCCTGAACCTTCAAACAGTTTAAATTCAGCATTCGGCAACAGTTCACTTATTCTTTTACCTTCGCTATATAATATTTTGCCATCGTATTGTCCAGAAATGACGAGCGTACGAGTTTCAATATCTGGAAGTAACGATATAATATCAAAGTCTTTAAAAGAGCGCTTAACAGCAATTTCTTCTTCCATCGTTTGAAGGTCATTCGACGGAATATGTGATTTTACAAACTTTTTAGCTTGTTTAATATTTTTATATCTGAATCTTAATAAATATTTTTCTTTGTCCTCATCAGACATCGTTCTAATTTCATCAGCATGTCTATCATAAATACGGTTATCTGGAAACGTTGAATGATCGTCTGTAGGATTAATTAACACCATGCCATTGATCAAATCAGGATTCTTATATGTGAGACCTGTTGCAATTGTTGCGCCAAGTTCTAGGCCAATTACATATGCTGAATTAATGAATAATGCATTTAATAGTTGCTGAATATCTGAAATATAGTCATCTACTCTACTATCATGTGGTGTATCACTTAAACCATGACCTCTTAAATCAATAGATATAACTTGATAATTTTTACTTAATTTTTTAATCAGTGGTTCAAAGACATCCATGTCTTGAAAAACACCATGTAACAAGATAATTGGATAGCCGCTTCCTTTTGTATTATAGTGTATGGCAACATTTTCTTTCGTTAAAAATAAGTTCATCGTGCTTCACCTCTTTCGATTTGTTTACAAACATCTATGAGATCACTTAAACTTTCGATTGTATAATCTAATTCGTGCTCCTCTGGTGTGCCAATGACTGAATTAGCCATCCATGCAGTCTTCATGCCCATAGCATGTGCTGCTGCGATGTCATTTAAAGGACAATCTCCAACATATAATGCATGATGTGCCGTTATGCCAAGATGTTTCAATATATCTTCAAATATGATTGGGTCTGGCTTCATAGCACCCACCTCATCAGAAGTTGAAACATAATGAATGTATGGATAAATACCGATTGCATTCATAACATGTGTAATTTCTTCACTCTTACCATTCGCTACAACACCTAATTTATAACCCATGCTGCGTAGTTTATCCAATGCTACCAATGTATCATAGAAAGGAAAATGGTATCTGTAATGATGCATTTTATAGTCGTTATAAAATGTCTTCCATGATATCCTTTCTATATTTAATCTCTTTACGAGTTCTTGATATACCCATTCAACATCTTCTATACCATAGGGATTTAACGTTAAATATACCTTTTCAAAATCACGTCTTTGGACTGTTACCATTAACTCATGAAACCTCTCAAACTGTTCTTCCAAAAACTTCATTCGCGATTTCTCACGATCTACAAGCGTATCTTCTAAGTCAAAAATAATCGCTTGAATATCACACGAACACATGTCATCATCCCTTTCATAGAAACATTTTAAACTATTCCATAAAGAAAGCAATACAATTTTTACATACAAAACACCAACCCTCTATCATAATGTTTAAAGGATTGGTGTCCGTAAGCTATTGATTGTGATTTAATACTGATAGATACATTAAATATTCAGTAAGTTCTTTCTTTTTTTCGTTGTTCTGTAATCATTAAATACATCATAATCGGTATGGCAATAATTGAGAGTATAATGCCAACCGGAATTTGAATCGGACTTATGATAATTCTGCCAACAGTATCTGCAATTAATAAAAGTGCGCCGCCGATTAATAAATTCAACATCATTTGAACGTTAATAGGTACCTTGTACACCCTTCTAACAACTTGAGGTACAATCATACCTATAAATCCAATAATACCCGTAAAACTTATAATAACGGCTGTCATTATAGCAGCTAATAGCAAACATGTCCATGATATCAATCGAACATTCACACCAAGTGTAGTTGCTTTATCTTCACCTAATTGAATCATTTTAATATAATGACTCATCATAAACAAGATTAAGATACAGATTAAAGTAACAATCCCAGTGATTTCTACAGTTATTCTTTCGGCAGATGAAACACTACCAAACATATATGACACCATGCTATTAACTTTATCCGGCTTAAGCAATAAAAGGATATAGAGTGCCGAACTAAAGAACGCACCAATAAAAATACCTGAAAGTATCATTGTTGCTACATGAAATGTTTTGACCATCGTTTCTGTAATCAGTACAACAACGATAAGCGTTAACAAGCTGAAGAATATTGAAAATAGTGGCACAAACCAAATGGATACGCCGATAAATACGGCAAGTGCACTTCCGAATGTTGCCCCGCTCGCTAATCCTAATGTAAAACTATCCGCGAGTGGATTATTCAATATCGTTTGATAGATTTGACCACTCATGACTAGCCCCATACCAGCAATTAATGCTAACAGTGTCCGCGGTACTCTTAACTTGTAAAAAATCGTCCATTCTAGTTGATTATCAAATTTCCATGTTATACCCGTAGATCCTACGAATAAAGAAATGCCAATTGCAAACAATAGAACGAGAAACCATATCACAACATGACGATAAACGTTATGATTTTTAGTCATAAACTTTTTCAGAAAGTTCTTTTAGACCTTTCGCTAATCTTGGTCCTGGTCTAGAAATCATATCTGCATTGAGTGCATGAACGTGTTTCTCTTTAACAGCATTAACTTGGTCAAAGCCATCTCTATTGTTATTTAATTTTTGATATTCCGCTTCAGACTGTCCACTTGTTGTAATCATAACATCAGGATTTCTTTTAAGAATACTCTCTTTATCCGTTTTAATCCATCCTTCTTGGTCATGATAAAGGTTCTTAGCTTTGATAGAAGTTAACATATCATCATAAAACGTATTTGATCCTGACGTGTAAATGTCAGGTTGAGAAGAAATTTCCATAAATACTTTTTTACCTTGTTGGTCTTTAGGGACATCTTTTACAACATCTTTTATTTCTTTCTTCACTTTACTTACTAATTTATCTGCTTCTTTTTCTTTACCTGTTACTTTTCCAACTTGCTTGAATGTATCATACATTTCATTAATTGAATTTGCATCATCTATGTAGACGACTTTCACGCCTGCATCACTTAATTTTTTTAAATCTTTTTCTTGTGTAGATTTGTTCGACTCATGCGCCAAAATTAAATCAGGTTTTGCTTTTAATAATGCCTCTGTATCAAGTTTAAAGGCATCGAATTGTTTTTTATCTTTCACATCTTTAGGATAATCATCAACAGTTGATACCCCAACGACTTTATCTCCAAGTCCTAACGCGTATAATATTTCTGTATTACTTGGAATAAGCGACACAATACGCTTATATTCTTTCTTATCAGTTGTTTCTTGTTTCGTTTCTTTCTTGTTATCCGTATTATCTCCGCTTTGGCAACCTGTCACGATGATCATAGCAGCAAAGATTAAATAAATTATTTTGTTTATTTTCATACTTAATCCCTCCATATATTTAATTAAAAAATGGTACACAAAAAGGCGCAACTCAAATAAGATTGAGCTGCACCTCAATTAAAATAATGATTAAATTACATAGATTCTGGAGCTGACACACCTACTAATGCTAACGCATTGCGAAGTGTAATACGCGCCGCTTCAATTAAAGCTAAATGCGCTTTTGTCTTCTCTGCATCATCTGTTAATACTTTCTCTGCATTATAGAACTTGTGGAACTGTGCAGCCAAATCTTGAATATAATTCGTAATACGATGTGGACTGCGTGATTCTGCAGCAGAAACAATTGTTGGTTCAAATTCAGCAATTTTCTTCAATAAATCAAATGCTTTTTCATGTGTAATTAATGATAAATCAACATTTTGATCAATCGTGATACCTTTTTCTTCTGCTTGACGAATAATAGATGATATACGCGCATGTGCATATTGTGCATAATACACTGGGTTATCTTGTGATTCTTTCTTAGCTAATTCCATATCAAAGTCAAAGTGTGTATCAGGACTACGCATCGTTAAGAAGTAACGAGCAGCATCAATGCCTACTTCATCCATAATGTCACGTAATGTAATAGCATTACCTGTACGTTTACTCATTTTCACTTCAACGCCGTCTTGTAATAATCGTACCATTTGCATAATTTGTATTTCAAGACGTTTTGAATCTACGCCAAATGTTTCAAGAGATGCTTTTAAACGATTAATATAACCGTGGTGATCAGCACCAAATAAATTAATTAATTTGTCAAAACCACGTTCTACTTTATCGTAATGATAAGCGATATCTGGTAAGAAATACGTATACGTACCGTCTTGTTTAATTAACACACGGTCTTTATCGTCACCAAATTCTGATGTTTTTAACCATGTTGCGCCATCTTGTTCATAAGTATAGCCTAATTCAGTCATTTTATCTAAAACAGCTGAAATTTTGTTTGTTTCATATAATGATGTTTCACTGAACCAATTATCAAAATGAATATTAAAATCTGCTAAGTCTTGTTTTAATTTTTTCATTTCATAATCTAAACCAAGTTTACGGAATGTCTTAATACGTTCTTCTTCAGCTTGATCTTTAATTTCAGGATGTTTTTCAGCTAAGTCTTTACCGATTGCGATAATATCTTTACCGTAATAACCATCTTCAGGTAATTCAGCATCTAAACCTAACGCTTGGTTATAACGCGCTTCGATAGAATGCGCTAAATTTTCAATTTGTTTACCTGCATCGTTAATATAATATTCACGTGTTACATCATAACCAGCTGCACTTAACACGTTTGATAACGTATCACCTACTGCTGCATTACGTGCATGTCCAATATGCAAATCTCCTGTTGGGTTTGCAGATACATACTCAACGATGATACTTTCGTTTTTACGTTCTTCTGTTTGACCAAATGTTTCGCCTTTTGATAAAGCTGTCTTAATAATTTCAGTTAAATATTGTTGATCTAAATAAAAGTTAATAAATCCAGGACCTGCAATATCTACTTTTTTAACATTCGCTTTATTTGTGTCTAAATTTTCAACGATTTGATTCGCAATTTCACGAGGATTTTTACGCGCTAATTTTGTTAATACCATCGCAATATTTGAAGAGTAATCTCCATTTGTAGGGTCTTTAGGTGTTTCGATTTTAATTTCTGGAACTGTTTCTACAAGTTCAGATTTAATGATACTTGCTTTAATTTCTTCAATTAACGTTTCTTTAACTTTGTTAATAATGTTCATTCATTTATCTCCTTATAATTAATTTGAAATTGGTATGTTCCAAGTAACCCAGTTTGATCACTTAGCTGATAATGTATCCTGAGTTTACCTTGTTGATCGTCTATAAAGTGTTTGATTGATAATGTATTAACGTGCATTGTCATGCGTCCTGCATCAGTATCATAATAACTAATCGTTTCCTGTCCTTCAACAAAATGAAAGACTGTTTTGACCGCGCCTGTACGGTGGATTTTCACGCCATCATCTTCTATTTTAAGCATATTTTTTACGATTTGTTCATCAATCGTTTCTTCATATCTAATTATATCGCTATTTCTTCTATGAAATGTACCTGATGTTTTTGTTTGAAATGTTTCTTTCTCGCCATTTTGTTTCACGACTTGTTTAATATTTATATTAATATTTTCTTTCATAATTGGCCACCTCACCGTTTAAGAACGTATATCATTATAGCATATTTGACTATTAAAATTAAAAAAAGCAGGGCGAAAAGCGCCTGCTTTTTTTAGTGTCCTAGCTATAGTAGCTATCAACTATTTTACTTATGATATTGTGAAAAGACAATAGCTATTTAATTGAATTGTGATAATTCACAATTAAGTCACAAAATAGACATATTTAATTTATCTCTAAAGATGATTTTAGTTCATCACTGCTGTTATGCCACATTTCAGAATTATGTTCTTGAAGGAATTTTTTAAGAATTGCTCTATTTTCGTCACCAATTTGGTCAATCTTCACTTGATGTTTCATAGATTTATCCATCATATTCACATGTTCTGGCATACTTTTATATCCACGCTTCTTCGGTTTATTAACCATTAAATAGCATCCTGTTAGCCCTGCATAATATGGACCTTGTTCGCCACGTTCAGTTGTAACCCAGCAAAGCCAATATTCTTTTGCTTCTTCACCTTTGACTTCTTCTATATCTTTAACCCATTTCACACGCTTTTCTACTTCAGCTCTAGCATGCATGGCACCAATATCGATAAATGCAGTTTGTTCTGATACATCGACAAATACAGGCGCAACGTTGTCTAAACTTATAGAGCCTATATTTGTACCTTTATGCCCATCTAATGGATCATTTTTAATGATATTAAATTGAAATCCTTTCTTTTCAGCCACTTGTTTCACCTCATTTAATTCATGATTACATCATACTAGAGTATCAGACTGACATTCAAGTTTGTAATCTACACGAGTTCATTTAATATATTGATAATATCGCCTTTAATCGTTTCATCTTCCATTTCTATAATTAATTCTTTAGGATAATACAGTTTATAGTCTAAACGTTTAATCCCTGTAATACTATGGATGATGACTGACTGGCTACTAATTTCTTTAATACGACCTGTCTTCTGTAATAGATGTATCGGCTGTCTATTTGATCCTGGTCGATCATAATCATACGGTAAGTCTGAGAACGAGTCACAAACGAAATAATATTCTGGGTCAATGCCACCTTTTTCAAATAGATCTGTCAGTTCACCAATCGTAATAATAGATCCATCAAATGGTAAGTATTTAAATAAATCACGATTAACAAATCTTTTACTTAAATCACTTAAGATTGGATCATCTTCTTCAGTCCACTCTTCTAAATAATACATT
Organism: Mammaliicoccus sp. N-M50; assembly: GCF_022386995.1. NCBI lineage: Bacteria > Bacillati > Bacillota > Bacilli > Caryophanales > Staphylococcaceae > Mammaliicoccus > Mammaliicoccus sp. N-M50. Next base: position 141,823 of record NZ_JAJNJA010000006.1, read on the forward strand.
ACGACCGCTTCATCAAGACGAATATAATCAGCGATTGAAACGTCTTCTTCAAAAAATGGAATTAAATATTTGGGTTGTTCTTTAAATGAATACCCTTGATCATAAAGTACTTTCGCACGCTTAAAGCAGCGATTAAGCAACACTTCTCCACCTCGACTCACCGGGTGAAAATAAATTTGCCAATACATTTGATAACGACTCATTAAGAAATTTTCAACTGCATGCATACCACTTTCTTTAATCAACACTTCATCTTTAGACGGACGCATCAATCTAAGTACACGTTCCATATCAAATTGACCGTAACTCACACCTGTAAAATAAGCATCTCGCTGTAAATAATCCATGCGATCAGCATCTATTTGAGATGAAATCATTGATATGACTAATTTATTTTCATGTGTCTTATTAATCACTTCTGCTACTTCAGCTGGAAAATCAGGCGACACTCTACTCAATACTTCATTAACTTCTGTATCACCTTTAATGATCAGCTGTGTAAATTTTTCATGATCCGTTAGAAAGATTTTTTCAAAACAATGTGAAAATGGACCGTGCCCTAAATCATGTAAAAGTGCTGCACATAATGCGAGTGGTCTATCCTTATTATCCCAATGTGCACGTCCTTCAAATACTTCGTCTATCATACGTCGTACAATTTCATATACACCTAGAGAATGTCCAAAGCGACTATGCTCAGCTGTATGGAAAGATAAATAGAGTGTTCCAAGTTGTTTAATTCTTCTTAAGCGTTGAAATTCTTTCGTTTTGATAAGATCCCAAATTAATTGGTCTCTTACGTGTATATAACGATGAACAGGGTCTTTAAAAACTTTCTCTTCAGGTAATTTTTTTGTTCCATAAGCTTCCTGTGTCACTTTGTTCCCTCCATTTCATCCAATTATTCTACAATAAATTCAACTTCGCCGACATTTTCATATACGGCTTTATACTCTCCTTGTGTTAAAGGTTTTGGCAAAATAAATGTTCCACTTGAAATAAACATGCCTGGTGTTAATGAACGATTATATTCTTTAATTTCATTAATCAACCACTTAACAGCTTTAGCAGGATGTCCTTCAACTTCTGTACTAAATCCAGAAGCTAATTCTTTACCGTCTAAATATAATGTCCCTTTAATGTTATCTATATCTTCATAACTTAATTTCTTAGGTTCACCGTAAACAACGCCACCACTTACTGCGCTATCGGCAATAATTTCTGTTACTGATAAATTAGGGAACCAGTTACTAAAACGTGAATCTGGAATCTCTACCCCTGGTGCAATCAAGCATTTATCCATAATATCTTCAAGGCTATCTTCTTCTGTTAATTCTTCTTGAACAATAAAGACTAATTCTAACTCTGCTAAAGGCTCATTTAAGTCATTTAAATAAATATGTTTGTCCAGAATAGTTGTTTCTCCCATTGCACCATATAATGGCGTTGTTGAAGAAAAGATATCTCTCGTTTCTTGACTCGTTAAACTAATTTTATAACCTTTATGAATTTCAGTTTCTTCCTTACGCTGCAACACACCTTCTTGAATATCATATGCAGCATGTTCAGTTATATTCGATGGTAAAACACCATTTGGAATAATTGATTGATTCTCATAAGCTTCATAAAATTGCGAAATCCATTTATTTAGTGATTGTTCCATTACAATCAACCTCCTAAAAAGTTTTTTTCATTAACGTCGTGCGCATTGTGTCACCAAAAAGTAATTCTTCATATTCACGTATCACTTCAAAACCTTCCTTTTTATAAAAGGCTATACCGATAGCATTCTTGCCATCCACTTCTAAATAAACTTCATGATATAAATCTTTGTATTGATCTAAACCTGCTTGTAATAAAGCTTTACCATACCCTTCACGTTGCGCTTCAGGTAGAACATAATGAGAAGATAAATACAATTCAGTACCTTTGATAAAATTAGCAAAACCAACAATCTTATCTTCATCTTCTGCAACAAAGAAATCAGAATCATTAATGCGCTTTTGAAGCATCTCTTTAGAATAAGACGCATTTAAAAATGCCGTCACAGTGCTCGCAGTATAAATATTGGTATACGTGTCATACCAAGCCTTAGACGCTACATTTTTAATACCTGAATAATCTTCAATTGTTGCTTTTCTTACATTTGCCATAAATATCTCTCCTCTATCTACCTTACACATCAATCGTCAATTCATGATGTCTATTAATCTAAGTTTGTAAATCCCCGTTTAATAACGTTCCAATGTACACATTTAAAATAACTTTATATCTCACGTTATAAATAATTATATCATTTATATATTAAAAACTATAATATTCAGAATACTTAATTATACCCGAAAACCCTACAGAAATGTAATATTTGTTAAGTATGTTAACACAAATTTAAAATACAGAACGTCAAAATATAAAAAATGAAAAACTAACAATCATTTTTACTAAATAATAATCCCCTCACTATAAAAATAGTAGAGGGGGGTTAATTTAATATTAAATATATTTATTTAATCGGGTGCATTCCGTCTTTCCAAGTTGTATAAATAAGTTTACCGCCTTGGTCTTTAAATTTCTTATTTGTTACGCCGCGCTCAAATGGTGCTGCTGGCTCGATGTTTAGGGTTGGTGTGACGTTTAATTCATTGGCATACCATTTAGCCCAATCGTCTCCTTTTACGGGCTCATCATCTGCTACGTTATAAATACCTGATTCAAAGTTTAATGCTTGAATGGCTGTTTCAACTGCATCATCTATATGAATAAATGATTGTATGCCGTCCGTCATCGTAACTTCACCATTAATAAATTGATTATAAATCATACCATCTTTACCATACCAAGTACCTGGTCCGTATAATAAACCGTAACGTAAAATAACATGTTTGTTTAATCTAGCTGATTCTTTTTCTAATCCTTCTACACCATCAACTGTTATTTTACGATCGCCACTAGCATCATAGTCTAAACTTGTTTCTTCTGTTGCTAATGTATCTCCAGCTTCATAAACAAATGCAATACTTTGTGATTGGATATGTGGCACATCGTGTTTAATTGCCGCTTCTACAAGATTTCTCGTACCTTCTATTCTAACTTTCGTATTAGCTGACATATCAACTTGTTTTAAATCCGTGATTTCGTTCATGATTATATCTGGTTTAAAATCACCGATACTTTTTTCTATTGTGTCATATTCTAATATGTTGCCTATATATGCTTTTACACCTGCATTATCAAGTTTTTCTTTACCTTTTTCAGAAGTTGTTAACCCAGCTACTTCATAACCTTCTTCAATTAAGCGTTTAGTTAATTTTGTACCTATTAAACCAGTAGCGCCAGTAACAAAAATTTTAGTCATGATAATCCACCTTTTTTATTTATATTTTCATTGAGATATATACCCATTTTCAGAGTATAAAAACCATCCTAAAAAATATCAAACTTTTTATTATGTAATGACATAATAATTTATAATGTCACTATTATTAGATTCCTAGCCCAATTGACGTATGTAATCGCGTTATTATATCATTATGTCAATACAAATAAGGAGTGTTTATTTTGATGAAATCTTATACAATTGATGACCTTTGCCGAATGATTGATCACACTAACTTACATGCAGATGCAAGCCCAGAAGATATAAGACAACTTTGTGAAGAAGCAAAGAAATACCATTTTAAGATGGTTGCTGTTAACCAAGTACAATCTAAATTATGTTCAGAAATATTAGCTGGAACCGATATAGGAATAGGCGCTGCCATTGCTTTTCCATTAGGACAGACTTCTATTGAATCTAAGAAGTTCGAGACGCAAGATGCGATTCATAACGGTGCGACAGAAGTTGATTATGTTATTAATGTTACTGAATTGAAAAATGGCAATTTAGACTATATCAAAGAAGAAATGTCTTCAATAGTAGAAATTTGTAAAGCACACAATGTCACTTCAAAAGTAATCTTTGAAAATGCCTATTTAACTAAAGATGAAATCAAAACTTTATCCCTTATCGCAAAAGACGTTAAACCTGATTTCATTAAAACATCTACTGGCTTTGCGACATCAGGTGCAACTGTAGAAGATGTTAAATTAATGTCCGAGACTGTAGAAGGCGAAGTTAAAGTTAAAGCAGCTGGTGGTATTCGTGATGCTGATACATTTATTAATATGATTAAAAATGGTGCAGAAAGAATTGGCGCTAGTTCAGGTATCAATATCATCAAAGCATTAGAAGAACGTCTTACAGAATCAGATCAGAAAACGATAGAAATTGGATGATAAATTATGATAAACAAACCTTTACATCAACAAATTAAAGAAGATTTACTGAATAAAATTGAATTCGAAGACTATAAAGTTGGCGATAAAATTCCAAATGAAGTTGATTTGGCTTCACATTATAAAGTAAGTAGACCTACTGTTAGGCAAGCAATTAATGCACTTGTTATTGATGGCTTTTTAGAACGTCGAAAAAAGCGAGGTACAATCGTTCGACAACGTAAAATCAATCAAGAATTTACACACGTCATCGAAAGCTATAATGATGAAATGACAAGAAAAGGATTAATCCCAAAGACAAAAGTTCTATCATTGAAATCAGAAGTTGCCAATGAAGAAGTCATGCAACAATTAGAACTAAAACCTGGAGAATCTGTATATAAATTAGTCCGTTTAAGATATGCAGAAGAAGACCCAATCGTACTTGTAACAACTTATATTCCATTATCCTTAGTACCTAATTTAAAAGAAATTGATTTTACTACGACACGATTTTACGAAGTGTTAGAAAAAAACCAAACACCTATCAAAGAAATTACGAGAAAGCTTGAATTAATCACAGCAGATGAAACCGTAAGTGATTTATTATCTGTAGAGATAGATGCCCCACTCTTCTACTTCCATAGTGTGGGTTATATAGAGAATCGTGTACCAATAGAATATTCCGTCTCTAAATACAGAGGCGATTTAAACTCATTTATCTTTAATATCTCTTCATAATCTAGCTATGTTCAAACCATTATAAGCTCAACGATAGTAATAATGCAGTCCAATCATGAATAAAAAGGTGATATGCTATGACAAATATATTAGAGCACTTCAAATTACAAGGTAAAGTTGCAATCATTAGCGGTGGCACAATAGGAATAGGTCAATCAATGGCATTAGCATTAGCACAAGCAGGTGTTCAGATTATCATTGCTGATCATAACGTCTCATCAACAACCAAAACACTCTCAGGAATTAAACAGAGCGAAGACCTTGAAACAATAGCATTAAAAGTAGATATAACCGATCCAACATCGGTAAATCAAATGCTCAATAACGTCATAGAACAATTTGGCAAAATTGATATGTTAGTCAATAAAGTTGGGATGACATACAACGTAACAGAAGAAGAACTCACATTTGAAAATTGGAATAAAGTTATGAATCTAAACTTGAATGGAATATTTTGAGTGAGCTGATGTTTGAAGGCTGTGTTGGCAGGGCTATAGCGCACGAAGACTTCTAGATATCGTGCGTTATACCCTAAAAACTGTACCTAGCGCACGAAGACTCCCAGATATCGTGCGTTATAGGGTTAAAATGAGGCTTGGCGCACGAAGACTCCCAGATATCGTGCGTTATACCCTAAAAACTGTACCTAGCGCACGAAGACTTCAAGCAAAGTACCTCACTCCAACAGATATTTTATGAATTTATAATTTGAAGGCTGTGTTTTGACTGACGAACACAGTCCTTTTTATATTAAATTCTTTTAAGTTCTATTTATTTCATACTTTAAATACGGTAAAATTATATATAACTTGAAATGAAAATGGAGTTTTTCACATGAAATATAAAAGATTCGAACAAAATAAGATATTTATGATTTTAAACTGTATTATTTTCTTGATAGCTTGTTTAATACTCAAAAGATTCCCTATTTTTAATTACTCGGGCTTTTTAGGAACGATTCTTTTTATTGTTGTAATACTCATATTAAGTGTTGTCATATATCAAGTTAACTTCTTTATCTATAGAAAAATCAAAAACTATACAAGAGAAAATAAATATGATTAGAAGTATGTAAAATTAATGCATAAGCTCTGTAATGTTATGTAGCTTGATTCTGTGTAAATATATATATCGTAATAAAAAATCACTACAAGCATTGTTAAAAAAACAAATTGTAGTGATTTTTTTCTATTAAACTAACTTTTAAATAATGAACTATTTCAAAGGAGATACATCATGAAACTGTTATACACTTTTTTAATTTATTATTTTTCAATAATGATAATATTTATCGTAGTCGAAAGTATACTTCAACATGAATTAGAAACAACAAAAGTTATCATTTTACCTTTTTTTCTAAGTATTATTATGATTGCATTTAATAAACAAGAATGAAGATGTTTAGAAATTTTTAATTCCTTAATAAACCACCTTCAAATCAATGTTCTTATACTTTAATACATACGTATACATTCATATACTAGATCGAAGAATTCATCGACTTTGACGTTTTTGGCTACTTTAACGTTATGTTCTTTTTTGAGTACGTCGGATTCGTCACATACTGTTCGTCCATAACTTGGTCCGCGATTAATGTCGATTTCTACGTACATATCTTGAACTTCAAATAAGTCTTTATTTACAAGATAGCCTATTGTTGTTGCATCGTGTAATGGACCTGCTTCCAATCCAAATTCTTGGAATTGTGTTTTTAAAGTAAAGTTCATTAAATCACTAAACAATTGCCCAGCTTTATTATTTGTTGATTCCATACGTTTGATAATTTCAGGTGTGCATAGTGTCTTGTTTGTTACATCTAGACCCATCATGACGATTGGTACACCTGATTTAAAAACAATATGTGCCGCTTCTGGATCAGCAAAAATATTAAATTCTGCTGATGGCGTGAAATTCCCATTACCGTACGCGCCACCCATTAATACGATTTCTTTAATTTTAGATGTGATGGATGGTTCTAATTTCATCGCTAAAGCAATATTTGTTAATGGTCCAGTTGGTACTAGCGTAATATCTCCTTCACTATCTAATAACGTTTCAATGATAAATTGTACTGCTCTTTTATCTTCGGGTTCTCTATTTAACGCATCAAATACAGGACCATCCATGCCTGTTTCTCCATGAACATTGTCAGCAACTACACGTTCTCTCACTAAAGGTTCAGATGCCCCACTATATATTTTAACGTCCATATTCAAGTGTTGTGCGACACTCAAACCATTCTTAACAGTTTTCTCAAGCGTTTGATTCCCAGAAACAATTGTTATACCAAGTAAATCAATATTAGGATGAATGTATGCCATTAACATCGTTATTGCATCATCATGACCAGGATCACAATCTAAAATTATTTTTTGTTTTTCCATTATAATTCCTCTCCTTTTTGTAAGCCTTTTCTTTATTCTTGTATTATACTTCTGCAAAGATTAAAGTAAGTATGAGAAATATCATATAAGAGGTGTGAAATATTGAGAGAAATTCATAACGACAAACTTAAACAAGATTTAATAGACCAATTCAATTATCTCGATCTCTTTGGATTCGATGTGCAACAACACGTAAAACTCTTTTTCATTTCACAAAAAGATCATATTATTCAAGACACTCAAAAACCCGAATATTTATTTTATCTTGTTAAAGGAAAGACAAAATTATACGAATACATGGAAAATGGCCAAGTTTCTTTAATCGATTTTTTTGCGCCTTCTTCTTTTATAGGAGAAATGGAACTAATAGATGAACACGCTGCACCCCTTAATGTCCAAGCAATAGAAGATTGTTGGTGTTTAGCAGTACCACTTAATGAACTTAAAGACACTTTATTAACGGATCCAGTATTATTAAAGAATTTACTATCTTATATCGCACATAAGAATATGAAAAATATTCGAACTTCAACACGAAACCAATCATATCCATTGTCTAAAAGACTTGCTTCTTTTATTTTAGTTACAGAACAAAATGGTAAATATGAAGAAAAACATACACAAGTCGCACAATACTTAGGCGTATCTTATCGACATTTATTATTTGTTATCGCAGACTTTGTACAAAAAGGATATTTAGCAAAAGAGAACAATAGCTATAACATATTAAATATGGATGCACTAAAAAAATTAGCAAACATATAATATAGTATAAAAAATCCCCCACTACATGTTGTATTGAGGGGATTTATAGCTAATATTTATATTATGACTGTGTCTTTTTCAACTTCTTATTTAACTTCTCGTCTAATTCTTTTTGTCGACGTTTTCGTTCTTCATTTCTAAGTCGCAATCTTTCTTCTTCTTCTGGATCGCGTTTCTTTTGAAGTTGTTTTTGGATTTTTTCCATTAGTTCGTCTTCTGTTAAAGCGGCACATGGGCGGTTATTTACGAATGCGAATGTCTTTCTTCTACCTGGTCCACAATATGATTGGCATGCTACTTCTATTTCAGCTTCTGGGTCTAATTTTTTAATTTTTTTCAAAAGTGATGGCAAGTTAACCGCTTGGCAATCATCGCAGACTTGAAATTTATTTCGCATTTGTTTCCCCACCTTTCTTAATTGTTAATTTTGCAATAAATTATTATACCACCTTAACAGTTGTTTGAGAATGTCATTTTATCGTTTTTCCATATTTCGAATCATTTTATCATTGCGTTCAATCATTCTTTCGAAATATTTATCGTACAATGTCCATTCTTCTGTTGTGACAGGATCCATATTCAAAGTTGCACCTAAATTTTTCAAACTTCCTAACAATTTAAATAGTATGTCGTTAGTTGTATATTCAGTGCCTAATAATTCGTTCAATGAAGCCATGCTTTCAGGTATGATAGTCGGATAAATGAATTTTGTCTTTTCGTTTTTCAGTGCATGTTCATAGAATGCTTTCATCATTTCGGCACGTTCAGCGCCTGATCCTTCCACACATAAATAGATTTGAACTGCTATACCACCTCTCACTCTTCGTTGTGATATACCAGCAAATTTTTGATTATGAATACTTAAGTCATAACTACCAGGGCAGTATGATGCAGTAATTTCTTTATTCTCAATTTCATTAGTATCTTCTTTAAACATTTCACGAATAAGACGTAACATCACTTCATATCCTGTATCAATGGATACATCATGCTTACCTTTAAAGATTAAAGATATATTCAGGACACCTTTATCTAACACAACACCTAATCCGCCAGAATTTCTAACGATTGCACTATAACCTCTAACATCATTTAAATATGCAATACCGTCTTTTAGATAAGGTAATCTAGAATCATGTATGCCTAATATCACGACGTGATTGTGTATCCATGTCCTAACAACACTTGGACTTTTATCATTTCCTACTTGATCACAAAATGTATCATCGAAACTAAAGGACTGCATTGGCTGCAGTCCTGAAGTGTGGTCAATGTATCGCCATTCTTGTGTAAAATAATCTTGCAAATTTGCCATGATTATAATGTTTGAGCAGCTGTAATGATTGAAAGACTATATACGTCTTCAGCTGAACAGCCACGAGATAAATCGTTAACAGGTGCGTTTAAGCCTTGTAATACAGGACCAACTGCATCAAATCCACCTAAACGTTGAGCAATTTTGTATCCAATGTTACCCGCTTCTAAGCTAGGGAAGATAAATACATTTGCATCACCTTGAATTTCAGAATTTGGTGCTTTCTTAGCAGCAACTTCTGGAACGATTGCTGCATCAAATTGGAATTCACCATCTAATACAACATCTTTTAAATCTGTTTCTTTTAAGTTTTCTTGAGCAATAGAAACTGCTTCAGATACTTTTTCAGTATCAGGTGATTTAGCCGAACCTTTAGTTGAGAAGCTTAACATTGCTACTCTTGGAGACATACCAAATGCTTGAGCAGTCTTAGCACTTTCGATTGCAATCTCAGCTAAGTCTTGTGCATTAAGTTCTGGGTTAATTGCACAATCACCGAATACATATTGTTCTTCACCTTTAGTCATGAAGAATACGCCAGATGTTTTTGTAACGCCTGGTTTTGTTTTGATAATTTGTAATGCTGGACGTACAGTGTCTGCAGTTGAATGTGCTGCACCACTTACTAATCCGTCAGCTTGATTTGTGTAAACTAACATCGTACCGAAGTAGTTAACGTTATTTAACAATTCTTCAGCTTGTTCTTGAGTTGCTTTACCTTTACGACGTTCAACAAATTTTTCTACTAAATCTGCTTTTAGTTCACTTGTTTCTGGGTTGATGACTGTAAGACCATCGATTGATAAGTCTGCACCAGCTGCAGTTTCTTTAATTTTTTCTTCATTACCAAGTACGATTGGTGCAACCAAATCTGTAGCTTGTAATTTAACTGCTGCTGTTAATACGCGCGCATCTTCACCTTCTGGTAATACGATACGTACATTTTTACCTGTTAGTTTGTCGCTTAGAACATTAAGTAAATTAGACATAATTGCCTCCTATATATGATTGCTATTATTTTTCCATTCACAATTATAACATTTTTTCATAAATTTTCACGTATCTAAACTGTGAATTTATAATGGATATTTTTAAAATATTATCATTTATATTCTGAAAGCAACATTTTCCATTTTTTATTTAAAATTTTATCCTTTGAAACTATGAATTTTTCGTTTGGTTTTAAGTTTGGATCTTTACCGTTGTAATCTTTAGTTGCAAATCCTGTTGATAGTGATGGTTCACTATTCGCCTTGAATTGATATTCGTATACTTTACCGTTATCTGCAAACAAATATTTCGTAATCGGTTGATCCATTTTAGCGACACTACTGTATCCTTGAATATTAGTTAAATCTTGTGCTCGTTCATCATAACCACCTTGAGTATGCTGACCTTGATACATCGTTAATCCGACAACATTATGGATCTTAAAATGTTTCCACCCTGGTTTATTATGATCTTTTATTTGGATTTCACCATCATCAGTAATCGCATAGCCATCACCTTCCATTTGTTCGTTTCGACTAAAGTAACGATTAGTTACTGCTTTATGCTGATCTTGGCCATATTCGTCAGCAATTTTTAGTAACTCTTGTTTCAATGCATCTTTGTCTTGCTCTGAAAGTTGAATCTGCTTAGTTGCTGCATGTTTCGTTTCACTATGCTGCTTTGTCTCTTCTTGCGAACCATTTTGACAACCGCTTAATATCATTATCATCACAATGGCCATACTTAAATAATTGAATACACGTCGCAAAGTAACCGCTCCTTCTATTAACAAATAGGCGCCTCCATATCATCATATTTGAAGGAGACGCCTTATGGATATTTATTTAACTTTGAAATCTATGGTTAGTCTTTTTTAATACCGAATTCATCAACTAATTTAACTGTTCTTTGTTCACCTTTACTAATATCGCCATGTAATTGATAAATTTTAACGACTAATTTACCTTCAGATACATCATAAACTGAGAAGTTCTGATCAGATGAATCTCGATTATTTTCATGACTATCATTAAAAGCATCTGTCTTATGAGGTTGCTCGCCTATCGCAAACAAACTATTATAATGATCTAATTCTTCTTGAGTTAAATTTTCTAGCTCTGGTCTAACTTTCTTAATATGTTCTAAAGGACGGTCATATATACTGTCATACGCTTTTGTACCACCTGTATTTGGCAGCACGTAAACTGAACCTTCTGGGTTATCATAATAAGTGATGTTATCTTGACCTCTAATTTGTTTGGCATCTTCTTTCTTAGCATTTACAAAGCTATTTTTAGTCGATGTATGTTCTAATGGTTTCGTACGAGAAAGCACGTGGTCATGACCTTGTAACACTAAATCCACATCTAAATCATCAATTTGTTGAGTCAGTTCGTCACGTATTTTAGCAACATCTTCATCTGATAGTGCATGATACGATTTAGAATACATTGGTTTATGCAGATTTAAAATAACCCATTTAGAGCCATTCTTTCTGGCATCTTTAATATCTTGTTTAATCCATTCCATTTGTTCTTTGCCAATTGCTTTTTCTTCAGGATTATCTTTAGATTTCTTATTATCATTTGTATTAGCGACAACCATATGTGCACCATTATAATCAAACGAATAATAAGATCCACCATTGACTGCATTGTTTTCTTTAGGCACATTGACATGTTCGTTATACTTTGTCAGTAATTTTTCATCATCTTCGCTTAGCGCATATTCGTCATGGTTACCTGGTGCAGAAGCTACAGGTAGTGACATAAATGATGGACGTGATTGATCATATAAATCTAACCACTCATCTTCAATTTCTGCAGTTTCTACAAAGTCTCCTGTGTGTAATGCGAAGTTTGGATTGCCTGCTGTTTGAATAGCATTGCTTAACGTATCTGCCCCAAATTGTGCTTCATTTCTTACGTGTTCATTCCAATAAGCATTTTGTGTATCTGTATACTGTACGAATTGGAAAGGATCACCGTTGTTGCCAGAAGTCTTAAATTGTCCAACTTCACTTTGAGGACCACTTGCACTACCTACGCGATAATAATATGTAGTATTCGGCTTTAATCCCGTTGCTTTCGCTTTATAATTATATTCAGGAACTGTCATTAGTTCAGACTTCCCATGTTTATCACCGCGCGTCCATTCAGCACCTTGTGCATGTTCATCTGTATAATATCCATTTATTTTTTCTTTACCTTGTGCATCTTTAACAGGTTCACCTTCGTCATCTTTTTCTACATCCGCAAAGATGAAATTGCCGTTCTTATCTCGTTCAACATATTTAGAATCCACTTGTTTAGAAGTTGCATCAAACGCTTGTGCATCATCAAATTGACCCGTCTCTGACACCCAAACTTTAGCATCATTAAATTGATCTGTCGTATACCAATTAAAAGCCATTTCTGTTTTCGTATCACCATTAAAATTCGTAATAATACGATTCGGCTGATTTTTCTTAGGTACAGGCGCTACCTCCGGCTTCTGAGACATCACTTTAATATCCGAATGAGCTTGTTGATTCACAACAGACGAATCACCAGCACCACCAGAACCACCAGAACCACTCGCTTCAACCGTACCAGTAGTAGAAATCCCTAATAATAACATCATACATGCCGTACCACTAATGAATCTCTTTGCTATTGACTGATTATACATGTACACTTCCTCCTAATTAACCCTATAGTGATTTAAAAAGCAATCTATTTAGAAGTGTATCAATCATATTTTAACCCTATGTAAAGATAGTATGAGTATTGTATGAATGTAATATAAAGAGAAGAGTTAGGCAAAAGTACACCGGGCAATATTAATGAATCTATAATGTAAAATTGGTAAAATCATTACATAAATAGAGTACATATAATAATCATTTGGAGGTTGTATATTTCATATAAATCTTAGTTTTATTAAAAGGAGGGTTTATTCTTGATTAAAGCAATAGCGGTTGATATGGATGGGACTTTTTTGAATTCAGAAGGTTCTTATGATAAAGATTTATTTAAAGATGTATTCTCGTATTTAAAATCACAAAACATAAAATTTATTGTAGCGAGTGGTAATCAATATTATCAACTTAGGAGTTTTTTCCCAGGGGAAGATAAATATATTTCTTACATAGCAGAGAATGGTGCTATATACGCTGATTATAATCATATTACCAATGTCGCAGAATTTGACGAACAATTATTAATGAATATCTTGGATGGATTAAGTAAGCATAATATTGAGTTTGTTTTGTGTGGTGTAAACAGTGCTTATATTTTAAGTAACTCAAGTGATGCTTTTAAATCTGATATGTCAAAATATTATTATGAACTTAAAGAAGTGGATCATTTAAAAGACTTGCCTGAAGATAAGTTTGTTAAATTGGCTTTATCCGTTTATGATAATGGGCACGAATTTAGAGACTTATTAAATGAAAAGTATGGAGACCAAATTGTAGCCGTTTCTAGCGGGCATCATAATATTGATATTATTCTTAAAGGTGTTAATAAAGGTAGTACGCTTAATAATTTATTGAAAGAATTAGGATTAACTCGAGAAGAACTGATGGCTTTTGGTGACGCTGGAAATGATAAAGAAATGTTGGAGTTGGCAAATTATAGTTATGCAATGAAGAATGCCAGTGAGGATATTAAATCAATCACAAAAGAAATTGCGCCATCTAATGATGAAAATGGTGTCTTGTTAACAATTAAAAAAGCACTAAACATATAATTCAAAAATTGATACAAAGGGAGATTATTATGAAAATAGAACATGTAGCATTGTGGGCAGACGATATTGATAAACTGAAAGATTTTTATATAAAGTATTTTAATGTAACGAGTAGTGAATTATATTTCAATGAAAAAACGAAATTCAAATCATACTTTTTGCATTTTGAAGAAGGCAGTCGCTTAGAAATAATGAACAAACCATTTTTGAAAGGTCATTTAGGTGATGGTAAAGGCTATGCTCATATCGCTATTTCAGTTGGTGATAGAGAAGCGGTTGATAGCTTTGCTCAGCAATTTAGCCAAGATGGATATCCATTGTTAAGTGGTCCAAGAGTTACAGGTGATGGTTATTATGAAGCGGTCATTCAAGATCCAGAAGGAAACTTACTTGAGTTGACAACTTATTAATAACTTAGCCTATAAAATAACAAAAAAGAAGCTCAACTCGAGCTTCTTTTTTTATATTACTTTATTTTTTTAATAGTTCTTTTTTAAATGTTTCTGCTTGTTTCTCTACTGAGATTAAATCTCCGTATAATGCTTCATTACTTGTGTAGTAAATGACGTTATTGTTTTTAACTGCTTTATTATTTTTCCAGATAGTTGAATTTGTAAATTCATTATTTGGTTTTTTACCGTCTTTTGTTGGAATAAATAAGTAGTCTCCTGAATAATCGTTAAATTTTTCTTGAGGTACTTTCATGAATTTTTCTTTTGGCATTGCTTTTTTAGCTTCTGGATCTTCTTTTAATTTGAAACCATCGAATAGTGCGTCACTACCTCTACCGAATCTTGCGCCGAACTGATAAATATCTTTAGCTTGTACGTCCATAATTGAAGCTGTTTTATCTGCTCCGATATGTTTTTTAATTTCTTTACCGTCTTTTAGTAGTTTATCTGATAGTTCGTCTGCTTGTTTTTTAGCTTTTTCTTCTTTGTTCACTAATTTACCGTATTCGATATGAGTTTGTTTATAATCTGTGTCTTGTACTTTTAGTGATACAGTTGGTGCTATTTTTGAAAGTTTATTATTATTTTTATTTTCTTTATACGTTACGATTAAATCTGGTTTAAGCTTCGCTGCCGCTTCAACATCTTCTGGATCTATTTTCTTAACGTCTTTCATATCTAAATATTTAGAATCTGGGAATACACTTGTGATCGCTACTGGTTCTACACCTAATTTTTTCAAGTTACCATAGTTAGCTGTCAGTAATAGAATACGCTTTGGATTTTTAGGAATTTTTACTTTTTCGCCGCCTTCAGTCGTAAATGTTCGTTCTTTACTGTCACTTTTACTACTTGATGCTTCGTTGTTATTACCACATGCTGCTAACAATAACGCTAAACATAATACAAAACTTAATAATTTTTTCATTTCTACACCTCATATATTATTTTAAAACGATGGAATTAACGTATCTTCATGTTTTTCTTTTAGATATTTTTTAACTGCATCACTTTTCATAACTTTGTGCAATTCTTTAATTTTTTCTGAGTCTTTATTATCTTCTCTTGCAACGAGTTGAATTGAGAAACGTGAATCAATATTTTTCTCTAAGAACAATGCGTCAGCAGGTTTTAAGCCAATTTTAGAAATATAAGTTGGATAGTTATAGACAAGTGATACATCCTTTTCACTATAAGTTTCTGCTAAGTTCAGTAAGTCTACTTTCAACCATTTGAAATCTTTAGGATTTTCGACGATATCTTTCGTAGTGCCATTTACACCAACGCCGTCTTTCAATTTAATAAGACCTTGTTCTTCAAGAATCGCTAACGCTCTACCTTCATTTGAAATATCGTTTGGTATTGCTACTTTTGTCCCTTTTGGAATATCATTGATGTCTTTATATTTTTTAGAATAAAAACCAACTTTTGCATCATAAATCGGTTGAATCGCGACTAAATTTGCTTTACGTTCTGAGTTGTATTTTTCCATAAATGGTTTATGCTGTGCGAAGCTTGCATCCGCTTCTTTACTACTTACCATATCGTTATAAGCAACGTTGTCATTCACTTGGACAAGTTTAATTTCCCAGCCGTCCTTTTTAGCTTCTTTTGCTGCTTGTTTAACGACATCTGTCATTGGTGGTGCTTGAGAAGCGACTTTAATGACTTTGTCTTCATTATCTTTTTTATTCGCGCCACAGCCTGCGATGATAATGCTTAACATTAATAACATAACAAATAAACTTTTTTTCATTTCTACACTACTTTCTTTTATCTATTTTTTGAGCTATAAAGTTTCCTAACATTTGTATGATAAACACACTGATAATGATGATGATGATTGAGAAATACATGATTTCATTCTCATAACTTTGGTAACCGTATCTGATTGCGAAATCACCTATTCCTCCACCGCCGACAATACCCATGACTGTTGAATAAGACACCATGCTTACTGTCGTCGTTGTATATGCCAATATAATGCCGCTACGTGATTCAACTAATATGAAATTCCAAATATATTTATATGTTGTGGCACCTAGAGATTCTGCTAAGACTTTAATATCACCAGGAATATCTAATAATACTTGTTCAACCAATCTTGAAAATATCGCAATACCTACAATACTTAAAGGGATAATCGATGGATATGGACCAAATGCACTCCCTAAAATCATGCGTGTAAGTGGGATTAAACTGATTACAAATAGTAAGTACGGGAATGAACGTATAAATGTAATTAAGAAATTAAATGACCAATAATAATTGATATTTAACGCTTTAATACTTGGGTTTGATAAAAATAATGCGATGCCTAGAGGTAGTCCAACTAGTAAAGTGATGAGCATCGAATAACCTAACATGATGCACGTTTCTTGTAAGGACTGAATCAATTCTGGTAAGTAGTAATTTATTTTCTCTAAAAATGTCATTCTTCTAAACTCTGCCTAACATTCTCTAAATAAGAATTCGTGTTTCTTTCTACACTTATTACTTTATTATCCATAACCTCTAACAATTGACCGTCCTCCATAACACATACTTTTTCACATAATTGTTTAACAACACTCAATTCATGCGTCACAAAAATAATCGTAATGTTGTATGCTTTATTCACTTTCTTCAACATCTTAATGATGATTTCCGTGTTATGTTCATCTAAACTACTTGTCGCCTCATCACACAATAAAATATCCGGGTTTCTCACGAGCGCTCTTGCTAATGCAACACGTTGTTTCTCTCCACCGGATAATTGTGCTGGATAATAATCCTTTTTATCATTTAACCCTACAAACCCTATTAATTCATCTACTTTTGCATTATCTTGCTGATTAATAATTTTTAAAGGCAAAGCGATATTTTGCTGAACGTTAAGATTATTCAACAAATTATAATTTTGAAATACCATGCCTATTTTTTCTTTATACTTCCTTACAACACGCTTTGATAATGCTTCTGTATCTTTCCCGTCAAAAACAATGCGCCCTTCTGTTGGTTGTTCTATTAAATTCAGTAATCTCAGTAACGTCGACTTTCCCGAACCACTTTTTCCGACAATACCTGTAACAGATCCTGGTTCTATCGTTAAAGAAAAATCTTTTATAGCAAAATTGTCATTATATTTTTTTGAAACATTTTCTAATTTATACAACTTTATACTCCTGTAAAATTATTTTAAAAAGGAAATCTATTTTCATTATCTAATAATTGAAATCGATAATCAATATCAATTAATACATTTAAGTATTCTTTCTTTCACAACAATGTAAAAAGTTGAGTCCTTTCAACCTTATCTAGTATGATAGACTTGTAATGAAGATATCTTTTCTAAAAGGAGCGAAAGTAAAATGAACGAAGCAGCAAAAACATTAGATGGTTGGTACAGCTTACATTTATTTTATGCAATTGATTGGGCAAGCTTAAAAACTGTACCTGAAGAAGATCGAAACACAATGATCGGCGAATTCAAGACTTTCCTTGAAGCGTTGGAAACAGTTCATAATAATAAAGAAGGTTCTCATGCTTTCTATAACATAACAGGCCAAAAAGCAGATTTAATGTTATGGTTCTTAAGACCAGACGTTAAACAATTAAATGCCTTAGAAAATGAATTTAACAAGTTAGATATTAGCGACTTCTTAATTCCAACATATTCATACGTATCAATCGTAGAACTTTCAAACTATCTTGCAGGTGACTCTAACGAAGATCCATATGAAAACCCACATGTTAAAGCAAGATTATATCCAGAAGTACCACGTTCAGAGTACGTATGTTTCTACCCAATGGATAAAAGACGTGACGGCGAAGACAACTGGTATATGTTAGATATGGATCATAGACGTAGCCTAATGCGCTCACACGGTTTAATCGGACGTAGTTATGCAGGTAAAGTAAAACAATTTATTACAGGTTCAGTAGGACTAGACGATTACGAATGGGGCGTAACATTATTCAGTGATGACATGTTACAATTCAAGAAATTAATCTATGAAATGCGTTTCGACGAAGTATCAGCTAGATATGGTGACTTCGGAGCATTCTATGTAGGTAATATATTAAATATTGATGAATTAGATACATTCTTTAAATTGAAATAATATAGAAAGAGCCTGGAACTTCACTCAGTTCCAGGCTCTTCATAATTTGAGTGCTAATGATGTTGATTTCCAGGCCGATAATTTTATTTATCGGCCTGGAAATTCCGTTTTCGGGTCGATATTTATTTTTATCGGACTGGAAATCCTGTTTTCGGGCCGATATTTTTATTTATCGGCCTGGAAATCCCGTTTTCGGGTCGATATTTATTTTTATCGGCCTGGAAATTCCGTTTTCGGGTCGATATTTTATTTTACCGGCCTGGTAATCCTGTTTTCGGGTCGATATTTATTTTTATCGGACTGGAAATCCCGTTTTCGGGTCGATTTTTTTATTTATCGGCCTGTAAATCTTGTTTCTGGACCGATAATTATTTTTATCGGTCCAGAATATTAATTAAGGCTGGAACATAATATAATATCCCAGCCTCAATCTCCTTGCCATCTATATTTAACTAAATATATTAATGAATAATGTAACAATTGGTACGCCTAGTAAATCTATTAGGAAGGCGCCAACTACTGGGACTACTAAATATGCTTTTGGTGATGCACCGAATTTTTTAGTTATAACATCTAAGTTAGCCATGGCATTTGGTGTTGCGCCTAGTCCATGTCCGATAAATCCACCTATCATAACTGCTGCATCATAATTTTTACCTAGTCCTCTAAACACGACAAATACTGAGAATAGTACGATAAATACAATTTGTACTAATACAATAATTGTTAACGGTAGTGCCAATTGATAAATTTCTGTTAATTTAATACTCATTAACGCGATTGATAAGAATAAACTTAATGAAACATCACTTACTTGGTTTGTAATTTTCATATCAATAATGTTTAAGTTTCCGTAATCAGAGATGTTTCTTATGATAACTGCGACAAACATTGCCCCAACATACACAGGAATATTAATACCTGTTAAATTTGTAAATCCATCTCCAATATATGTACCAATCGCCATACATACTGCAATAATTGTAAATTGAACAATAAATACTGTTGTAGGGTTCATTCTACTATGTAAGTTCTCGTTATATCCCACTTCGCTAAAATCAATACCTGTATCTTTAGCATCTCCAGGTTTCAAATCAAACTTTTTAATTAAATATCGAACAACAGGGCCACCTATTAATCCACCAGCAACAAGTCCTAATGTCGCTGCAGCAAGTGCCGCTGTTACCGCAGAGTCTACACCTAATGATTCTAAAGTCTTACCGTATGCCGCTGCATTACCATGACCACCTTCCATGGACATTGATCCAGCAGTTAAGCCAAGTAGTGGTGGAATATTTAATACTTTAGATAATGACACACCGATTACATTTTGACAAAATGCTAAAATTCCGCAAAAAATAAAATATAAAATCAGTACTCTTCCACCAAGTTTTAATAATTTTAATGACGCACCTAAACCTATTGTTGTAAAGAATGCCAACATAAAGAAGTCCTGTAGAAAATCAGAATCTAATTTAATTGTAATGACATTTAATGATTGTAAAATAGCAACTACAATAGCAAATAACAAGCCACCTATAACAGGTGCTGGAATACATAAACGTCTCAATATAGAAACTTTATTTACAATACCCTCACCTAATAAAAGTAAGACACATGCTATAGCTAAAGTTGTGACAGCATCAAACTGTAACATCATCGTTCCCCCTAAAACCTTATATTTTTATCTAGAAATCGTTTTCAAACACTGATGAACATTATACCTATCTCAAGTAAAGAATGCTACCTTCTATAAAACAAAAATAAAATAATTTCACAAAAAACTAATTATACAATTATTTTAAGTTGAAAAATGTTACTAATAATAAAAAACCAGACTAACGTCACTCGCTAGTCTGGCTTACTATTTATTTATTTTTTCACTTCTGTTTTGGCTTCTAAGTCTATCATTTCTTCTTTTGTCTTATCTAATACTAAATAGTTTAGCTCGTCGTTCGTCATTTTCTTAAGTGATGGATATCTTATCATAAAGAATACAATACCAAGCACTAACCAAATGAACAATGCGATATAAGAAGGTAATGATAAACTTGCTGGTGATCCTGGGATAAGTAATAATCCTAAGAATATACCAGCGATAATTGCACCGATAATCGCAAATGTTTTGTATTTTGGATGATACATCATGCTTCGTTTATCGTATGAAAATAGTTTGAATGCTGATAAACATGTTATGAAGTAAGCGATTGATACACCTGTTGATGACATATCTACAATCCATGTTAATGCTGTTCTACCTAACCATGGTGCAGCGAGTGCCAATACTAATATAAATATAATACTAATATAAGGTGTATTATATTTTGGGTGTAACTTTTTAAAGACGCTTGGCATAACAGATGCTCTACCCATAGAGAATAACAATCTACTTGAACTCATAAAGAATCCGTTCAATCCTGTGAATATCCCCATCAATATTGCGACGATTAATACTGCTAAACCAACAAACGAGAAGGCTTCTTGAACGACTGAACCTGTCACCCATAAATCTCCACCTACAGATGATGCATCTTTAAATAACCAACTTGTTAAAAGTATCATCATCACATAAGTAAGCGCTGATGCGATCAAACTAAATACGATTAACTTGAACGTCTTACTTGGTGAAAAGTTAAATTCTTCTGCCGTTTGCGGAATATTATCAAAGCCTACATATGCCCATGGTGCAACTGCCAGAATTACAACAATTGAGGCAAGCCAACCCATGTCATTATTGACAACAGGCTTAAGATTTGAGAATGAAAAATCATGCGTGAAAAATGATCCTGCAAATAAAAGTATGACAACAACTGCTAATACCACACAGAATATATATTGCAGACTTCCTGAAAAACTAGAACCTTTTATACTTATCCAAGCAAATATTAACAATATAAGTGAAGATAGTATAATTTCAGTTATGTACACATCCCAACCTGCTACTGTATATAATTTACCTTGTTCTAAAAATCCCGGCATAATAAATTTAAAAAGCAAACTAAATGCAGAGGCGTTTAAAGCAACGATACAAATATATCCAAAAGTTAAAAACCATGATGAGAAGAATGATACATATTTACCGAATCCTAAGTATCCGAATGCAAAAGCACCACCTGATACTGGAAACTTTTCAACTAATGCACCGTAACTAACGGCAATAACAATCATCAATAATGCCCCGATAAATATACCGATTGAAGCGCCTAATGGTCCAGCCTGACTAATCCAGTCACCTGGTAGTATAAATGCACCCCAACCTATACTTGAGCCGTAAGCAATGGCCCATACAAATTTTTCTGATAAGTTCTGATCTAAATTTCCTCTTGATAAATCTTTCTTTTTCCTAGCCATACATGTTCCACCCTTATTTTTTTAAATTTCGTGAAACGTAATTAACCTTTAATTAAATTTTCCAAACAGCAATTACGAGTAATAACCAACTTGCTATAAATAACACGCCGCCAATTGGTGTAATAGCGCCAAGTATTTTAATTTGAGTTACAGCAAGTATATATAATGAACCACTAAAGAATACTATGCCAAACGTCATTAACCATCCAGCTACGTTTAAACTGATAGATGTTGTGCCCGAAATAATACCAATTAATATTAAACCGAGTGCATGATACATTTGGTATGTTGTTGCTTTACCCCATATATCTAAGTATTTAGCCGATAATTTATTTTCTAAACCATGTGCCCCAAATGCACCTGCTGCTACAGCGATCATTGCATTAATTGCACCTATTATAATAAATAATTTCATTTGTTATCTCCCTTTCTTATTTAAAAATCAAATATTGAATCTCCGTTACCTATACCATCATCTGTTATTAATTGATTGTCTGTTTTATTTACAGATGGTTCGTTACGCACTTTACCACCCATTTTTCTAATTTCTTCATCTGAAATTTGTGGTTTTGCTTTTGGTGTTGGTTTAGGTGTAGAAGAAATATTTTGTTCTACTTTAATATCGTGCGTTAAATCGTCTTCTTTATCTACCAATCCACTTAACGTATGAATGGCATGCATGTGGCGATTAAAGACTTCATTTGTTGAAGCATTGTCAGCAGCAACGAGTTCTTCTTCTATTGCAGCAATTAATTGTGATCTACTTATCATTAAATGTCACCTCCACACCAATTAATGGGTTCTTTGCCACTCGCAATAAGATATTCATTCGTCTTACTAAATGGTTTAGACCCAAAGAATCCTCTATAAGCCGATAATGGACTTGGATGTACAGATTGTATAATATGATGGCGTTCTGTATCAATAAGCTTGATCTTAGATTGTGCAGGTTTACCCCAAAGTATAAACACAACATCTTCTAATTCACTGGAAACATGTTTAATAATTTCATCCGTGAATATTTCCCAACCAATATTTTTATGTGAATGTGCTTGATGCGCTTCTACTGTTAAGACGGTGTTTAAAAGTAATACACCTTCCTTAGCCCAATCTTGCAAGTGAGGTGTCGTTCTCTTACAACCTATATCGTCTTCTAATTCTTTATAAATATTTCTTAATGAAGGTGGGAATTTTGCGTCTGGTTGTACTGAAAAAGCTAAGCCATGCGCTTGATTCGGACCATGATAAGGATCTTGCCCGAGAATAACCACTTTCACATGATCTAAAGGTGTTAAATCAAATGCTTGATAAATATTTTCTCTATCAGGATAAATCGTCTTACTTTTATATGCTTCTTCTAAAAATGACTCCATTTCTGAAAAATCATGTTCGGATTTTATTTTATGAAATATTTGTTGCCAATCCATATTATTCACCTCAATAAAAATGATAACATAGCACTCAAGAAAAGGTCATAACTATTTTTTACAATTAAAAAACGTGATATGATGAAATATATGAATTATTGGGAGGAATCATCAATGGCATTAAAAAAAGTCTTAACAATAGCAGGATCAGACACAAGTGCTGGAGCTGGAATGCAAGCAGATTTAAAGACATTCCAAGAGCATGACACATATGGAATGGTTGCATTAACAGCAGTCGTTACAATGGACCCACAAACATGGTCACACGACGTAACACCATTACCTCTTGATTTACTAGATAAACAATTAAACACAGCTATTTCAATCGGACCAGATGCAATAAAAACAGGTATGCTTGGTTCTGAAGAAATTATTAAACGTGCACGTCAAACATATGACGAAGCAGACGCTGAAATTTTCGTAGTTGACCCTGTAATGGTATGTAAAGGTGAAGACGAAGTACTTAACCCGGGAAATACTGATGCAATGATCAAAGAACTATTACCAAAAGCAACAGTCGTTACACCAAATTTATTTGAAGCAGGTCAACTATCAGGTATAGGTAAACTAACTTCAATTGATGATATGAAAAAAGCAGCAGAAAAAATCCACGAACTTGGTGCACAATATGTTGTCATTAAAGGTGGAAAAGCTCTAGAATCAGATAAAGCTTATGACTTATACTATGACGGACAAAAGCATGTCCTATTATCAACAGATAAATTCCAATCAAGTTATAACCACGGTGCAGGTTGTACATTCGCAGCAGCAACAACAGCTAACTTAGCAAACGGCGAATCACCAGAAGATGCAATCATTCATGCAAAAGCATTCGTAGCATCAGCTATTAAAAACGGTTGGAAAATGAACGATTTCGTAGGTCCAGTAGATCACGGCGCTTCAAACCGTATCGAAAAAATAGAAGTATATACTGAAGAAGTATAATAAAAAGCTGTACGCGTGTGCGTACAGCTTCATAATGTCGACAAGGTCTTAGACTTTGTTGGCATTTTTTTGTGGGGAAGCTAGGAGGTTGTTTCTATTGGGGTTAACGACGGGAGCGGGGGTAGCGGGAGCGTTGTGAACACTTCTGGCTAAACTTGTTCATAACGGGGGCGTTGTGAACACTTCTCGCCAAACTTGTTCGTAACGGGGGTGTTGTGAACATTTCTGGCTAAACTTGTTCATAATGGGGGCGTTGTGAACACTTCTGGCTAAACTTGTTCATAACGGGGGCGTTAATTACAAAACTCGGCCAAAGTGTTACTATCGACCGCCTTAGTTACAAAACTCGGTCGAAGTGTTACTAAGGACAGCCTTATTTACAAAACTCGGCCGAAGTGTTACTAAGGACAGCCTTATTTACAAAACTCGGCCGAAGTGTTACTAAGGACGTCTATAGTTACAAAACTCAGCCGAAATGTTACTATAGACAGCCTTAATTACAAAACTCGGCTGAAATGTTACTATGGACCGCTATAATTACAAAACTCAGCCAAAATGTTACTAACGGCCGCCTTATTTACAAAACTCGTAACAACTGTAAACATGGCACTCAGTATTTGCACTTTCAGCCAAAACTGCTAATAACTGCCCCACTATTTGCACCTTCACCCAAAACTGCTTTTAACGATAAGAGTCCACCACATGGAATTCTCACAACCAACACCCAAATATAAACAAAAGCCGAGACAACATTTCTTGTCTCGGCTTCATTCAATACGATACGCACATGCGTACAGCTTTTCTATTATGATTTCATGATACTAAATTCTGCTGTGACTTTTGCCACTTCTTTGCGGTTCTTAAATAATGTCATTTGATATTGATAAAATGCATTATCTCCCTCTTTTGTTTCATTTAAACATTCTAATTCTGCGATGTAATTTTCTAATGTCATAATACGTTCTGTCTGTTCAAACTCACTTTTAATTTGTTTAAGTTTTGTATCATTTCTCATAAATGGCTTAAAACTATTAAACTTTCGAAGTACGCTTAATAAGTATTGAACTGGTACTTCTTCATAGTACTGATATCCCATTATATTACAATAATCTAAAACCGCTTCATCGTTAAATGAAATGCGCATTGTTTCCAATAATTCCACCCGCCATTTCTTGAGGCTAATCTCAGTTGTAATTGTACTTTAAAGAGTATCATCATTCAAGTGAATTTTTACTATGACTTATTACTCTAAATGTCTTCTTCTTCACTTAAATACGCATTATTATCTAGTATAACTTCTACATTAGGATGATTATACAAAACAGATGCTGGTAAGTCTGTTGTAATGTCACCTGTTAATAATCGTTTAATCGCTTCTGCTTTCTTCGGTCCATAAGCTAATAGAATTATACGTTTAGCTTTCATAATAGATTGAATACCCATAGAAATGGCTTGTTCTGGTACTTCTTCAATTGTTTCAAAATATCTACTATTCGCTTCTATTGTAGACTCCGTTAAATTCACAATACTTGTCACACTATCAAATGGAGTGCCTGG
Source organism: Mammaliicoccus sp. N-M50 (assembly GCF_022386995.1). NCBI lineage: Bacteria > Bacillati > Bacillota > Bacilli > Caryophanales > Staphylococcaceae > Mammaliicoccus > Mammaliicoccus sp. N-M50. The sequence continues at coordinate 167,839 of NZ_JAJNJA010000006.1, forward strand.
TTCATTGAAACCAATATGACCATTTTCTCCAATACCAAGTATTTGAACATCTATTGGTCCTTCTTGATCTAATAATGCTTCATAACGTTTCGTTTCTGCTTCTAAATCTTCTGCCGAACCGTTTGGTAAATGTATTCGCGATTCATTCCAAGATGGTAAATGATTAAAGAGTACGTCATGCATATATGTGTAGTAACTTTCTGGATGATCATAATCGATACCAATATATTCATCTAAATTAAATGTCGTGATTTCACTCAAATCAATTTCATTAATTCTAATCAAGTTCACAAGTTGTTCGTATACACGAACCATCGTTCCACCAGTCGCTAATCCAAGCACACTTTTTTTATTTGAAATAATTTGCTTTAATAACTCATTCGCAACATAGTGGCATGCTTCCTCTTTAGATCCTAAATTCATGATTTGCATAATTATCCCTCTATTTCTTTTATAAATCTTTTCGCTATTTCTAAAGGTCTCGTAATAGCGCCGCCAACAACTGTACAATGTACGCCTAAATCTGTTACACGTTTAAACATTTCAGGGGTAATAACGTTTCCTTCTGCGATTACTTTTGCGTTAACATTGTCTAATACTTCTTTTAAAAATTGAAAATCATTTTCGTATAATACATGACCTTTTGTATATTCTGTATAACCTCTTAAAGTTGTACCTACATAATCGAATCCTAATTTATCAGCCTGAATAGCTTCTTCTAAATCAGAGACATCTGCCATAATTTCAACGTTTGGTGCATGCTCTCTAATATATGAAACAAGTTCTTCAAGTGACTCTTTAGGTCTTTCTTGTTTCGTCGCATCTAACGCAATAACTTCACAACCACTTTCAATTAATTCATCGACTTCTTTTGAAGTTGCTGTGATAAATACTTTTGAACCTTCATAATCACGTTTTACAATGCCGATTACCGGTAAATCAACTTCTTCTTTAATAGCAATAATATCTTCTTTCGTATTCGCTCTAATACCTTTAGCACCTGCTTGAGATGCAGCTAACGCCATCCTACTCATAATAAAAGATGAATGTAATGGTTCATCCGGTAAAGCCTGACATGACACGATTAATCCTTGTGGTAACATTTATAAAAACACTCCTTATTGATTTTCTAACGCTTCTTCTACTTCATTTTTTATAGTCGTAACATGCGGACCATAAATGATTTGAATACCTGTTCCTTTTTTGACGATACCTCTTGATTCTGTCGTCTTAATGAGTTCTTCGTTGAACAAATACTCATCATTAATCGTTACACGTAATCTTGTAGCGCAACAATCGACTGTATCTATGTTTTCTTTTCCACCTAAACCTTTAATGATTGTTTCGGCACGTTCACTTGCTTCAACAGTTTGAACCGCTTCACTATCTTCACGTCCTGGTGTCTTAAAGTTAAATTTCGTAATTAAAAATCTAAAAGTCACATAGTATAAGAAGAACCAAACTATACCGATAGGAATGACTAATAAATAGTTCGTCTTACTATTCCCTTGTAACACACCGAAGAGGATATAATCAATGAATCCGCCACTAAAGGTTTGACCGACAGTGATGTTAAATATGTCAGCCATCATAAATGCTAAACCATCAAATATTGCATGGATAACATATAATACTGGTGCTATGAATAAGAAACTGAATTCAAGTGGTTCAGTAATACCTGTTAAGAATGATGTTAATGCTGCAGAAAGCATTAAGCCACCTACTACTTTTTTCTTCTCTGGTTTAGCTGTGTGGTAAATTGCTAAAGCTGCACCAAGTAATCCGAACATCATTGTAATAAAACGACCAGACATGTATCTTGAAATACCTGAATAATAATGTGTTAAATCTGCATCTCCTAATTGTGCGAAGAAGATATTTTGAGTCCCTTGTATAATTTTCCCGTTGATTTCCATCGTACCACCAAGTGCAGTTTGCCAGAATGGTAAGTAGAATATATGATGTAAGCCAAATGGCCCAAGCATACGTAATATAAATCCATAAATAAACGTCCCGATGACTCCTGTTTTATTAACAAGACCACCCGCATTGAATATCCAACCTTGAATCGTTGGCCAAACAAAGAACAAAATAACACCTAGTACGATTGACGCAATTGACGTTACAATCGGTACGAATCTCGATCCACCAAAGAACCCTAAGAACGGTGGCAATGTGATTTTGTTATATTTATTGTGTAGCATGGCAGTCATAATACCGACGATAATCCCACCGAACACACCTGTTTCGACAGTTTGAATACCTAATACCATACCTTGTCCTGCTTTAGCTAATGCTTCTGGTGCTGCAACATTATCCGTAATCGTTAATAATGCGTTCATCGTCGCATTCATAATTAAGAATCCTAACATTGCTGCTAAACCTGCTGTACCTTTATCACTTCTTGCTAAGCCTATCGCAACCCCGATTGCGAATAATACTGGTAAATTCGCAAAAACGATATTCCCCGCTGATGACATCAAAATAAATATATACTGTAATAAATCTACGTCTAAAATCGGATATGCTTTAATTGTGTTTGGATTACTTAAAGCACCACCGATACCTAATAACAACCCTGCTGCAGGTAAAATTGCTATAGGTAACATAAATGATTTCCCGAATTGTTGTGCTTTATCAAAAATTTTACTCATTCGAACACCTACCTCCCTATTTACCCTAAATATAACACCATGAAAATTATAGTCAACTTTATTATTTGTTTTGAAAAATCTTTTCAATTATAATGTTATTTATTCTATAAATTGAGGTGTCCTTCATGAATTTTGAAAATCGTATTCAACAATTTTCATACCTTTTCACAAAATCTGATGAAAAGATTGCTAGATTTATACTCGATCATCCAGTTGGCGATCATTTTTCAACAATTACTTCTTTAGCTTATGCAATTGGTGTATCAACTTCTAGCATTACAAGATTTAGTCATAAATTGAACTATCAACATTTTCAAGATATGAAGTTCAATATTCAACAAACTTATGAGAAGACGGATATTCAAAATGTTCCGCTCATTAAAAGAATCCATGAATATCATCAAACGCTTATACAACAAACTGGTGAATTTATATCTAACGATAAAATTAATCAACTGATTGATATTTTAACTAATAGTCGACAAACACTTTTTGCAGGTTTAGGGAGTTCTGGTTTAACAGCAACTGAATTCTATTATCGAACGATGAGAATGGGCATAGCCGGAAGTTCTGTAACTGATGCGCATCAAATGAAAATTGGGGCTTCGCTATTAAATAGAAATGATGCGTTAATTGCTTTTTCTAATAGTGGTAAGACAGAAGAACTGATTAATGCTGCTAAAATTGCGAAATCTCAAGGGGCAACTGTTATTGCGATTACAAACTATGCTGGCAGTGAACTGACTGCTTATTCTGACATTGTCATCATGACGATTGATCAAACGAGAGTGAACGATAAACAATTCATTAACACACAAATTTCAGCACATTTCTTGATTGATGTGGTCAGTTATATGTTGTTAGAGCGCCAAGATAATATGAATCTTTATCAGCATACGAGAGATGTCATACTTCAAGACAATAAATCATAACTTGTGAGCAGAATGTATATAAATTTACTCAAGAATTTAGTAGAATAGTAAAGTATATACTATGAGGAGTGAAAGGCATGGAATTAATTCAAGTAGATCAAGTACAATCACTAATATCGGAATATGAAAATAAGCCAGTTTATCTCCATGTAGAAACAACAAATGGTGCTTATGCAAACCATTTTGATAGCAAAGTATTTAATGCTGGTACATTTTTAAGAAATATTCAAGTTACTTTTACACACGCACATTTAACGGGTGGTAATAAAGAACCTTATCGTGTTGGTTTAAAATTAGACAACAACGGTTGGGTTTATGTTCAAGGATTAACACATTATGAAGTAACTGAAAATAACGAACTATTAATAGCGGGACTAAATTATGAAGGACAACTTGCTGCAACTTTAGAAATTAGTAGCAATCCTTTCAAGGATTAAGAGGTGAATACAATGAATGACGAAAGACAAGTATTAGTTATTTTTCCACATCCAGACGACGAAGCATTTGGAACATCTGGTACATTAAGTAAGTTCGTGGACAATGGTACACCAGTAACTTACGCATGTTTAACGTTAGGACAGATGGGCCGTAACCTAGGTAACCCACCTTTTGCTACACGTGAATCTTTACCATTTATAAGAGAACGTGAATTAGATGCAGCAGCTGAAGCGATCGGTATCACGGATTTAAGAAAAATGGGCTATAGAGATAAAACAATCGAATTTGAACCTAAAGATGAATTAGATAATATGGTAAAATCATTAATAGATGAACTTAACCCATCATTGATTATTTCATTCTATCCTGGTTATTCCGTTCACCCTGACCATGAAGCAACTGCAGAATCAGTTGTAAGAACAGTCAGTCGTATGGAAGCATCAGCGAGACCTAAATTACACCTTGTGGCATTTAGTAATGACACTTACAGCGATTTAGGAGAACCGGATATTAATATAGATATTACTGGATACGAAGAACGCAAGATGAAAGTCCTTAAAGCTCATGCGTCTCAAACAGGTCCAATGTTACAAAACCTTGCTTCAAATACTCAAGAAGGTGAAGCGGCTAAAGATATGTGGATGAAGACAGAACATTTCTGGACATATCATATTGAATAGATAGTGGAGGCAATGTGAATGACACAATTAGATTTATCAACACGTGAAGCGCGCTGGAAATATTTCGGTTCAGTTGACCCTATTAAAGGTACAAAGCCAACTGAAAAAGAAAAGATGCCTGATTTACAAAGCTCTAAGAAAGATTTCCTGTTCGAAATTGAACATGTTGGTATTAAGAACTTAATTTACCCTGTAAGAATTGATGATTTTCAAACAGTTGGAAACTTCGAATTTTCAACTAGTTTAAATCAAGACGAAAAAGGTATTAATATGAGCCGTATTATCGAAAGTGTTGAAAAACATTATGATAACGGTGTAAAACTAGATTTCGATCATCTAACAACATTATTAAATACACTACAAACTGCAATGATTCAAAATACTGCATCAGTTGACGTAACAGCAAAATGGTTCTTTAACCGCTTTAGCCCAGTTACAAACCAAAAGGCAGTCGGTCATGCAGATATTAGATATATCTTATCCGTTTCAGAAGATAAAATAACAAAGAAATCTTTAGGTATAGAAGTACCTGTAACAACGTTATGCCCATGTTCTAAAGAAATTAGTGAATACTCAGCTCATAATCAGCGTGGTATTATCACAGTCCTAATTGATTTAGATCCAGAAGTAAGCCTACCAGATAACTACAAAGATATTGTATTAGACGGTATGGAGGCTAACGCAAGTTCAATGTTATACCCAATCTTGAAACGAACAGACGAAAAAGCCGTTACAGAAAGAGCATATGAGAATCCAAGATTTGTAGAAGATTTAATTAGATTAGTAGCAGCTGATTTAGTAGAATTAGATTGGATTCAAGGATTCGAAATCGAATGCCGAAACGAAGAATCTATACATCAACACGATGCATTCGCAAGATTAAAATATACTAAGTAATTTAAATAGAGAACGGACCGACGTAGAACAGTCGGTCCGTTTTTTTGAGTTGTGGATGTGGGAGGACTATTGGTTGATCTTCATGAAAGCAGTACAGTCATATTTATCTAATGACAGTAACTCATTCTTTTCATAAAAATTGATAGTCTTTTCTGATGTATCCGTCATTAATACAACTTGTCTGACATGATTAAATCGTTCTTTAATCATATTTAAAAGTTTGCTACCTATTCCGTTACCTTGATAATCAGGATCTATAAGAATATCTTGTACATATGCAATTGAATGGTCATCACTAATAACTCTAGTCAATCCCAGTAATTGATCATTATCCCATACAGTTACAAAGTAACATGCATTTTTTAATAGCACAGTCATATCTTCATTATTCTTTACATATACATCCCAGCCGACACTTAAATATAACTTTTGTAAATCCTCATTGCTAGGTATTCTCTTTATTGAATATTCCATAGTAATACCTCCTATTAATGCTTGATCATCAAGTTATCAAAATCACTTATTATTGCATTAAGGTAATTATACATTATTATGGTGGATTGTGATGTTATATGCGGTGGTACTCTCATTTTCGGGTCGATAAATTTTTTTATCGGCCTGTAAATCCTGTTTTCGGGTCGATAATTTTATTTATCGGCCTGCAAATCCTGTTTTCGGGTCGATAAATTTTTTTATCGGCCTGTAAATCCCGTTTTCGGGTCGATAATTATTTTTATCGGCCTGCAAATCTCGTTTTCGGGTCGATAATTTTATTTATCGGCCTGCAAATCCTGTTTTCGGGTCGATAAATTTATTTATCGGCCTGCAAATCCTGTTTTCGGGTCGATATTTTATTTTATCGGCCTGTAAATCCTGTTTTCGGGTCGATAATTTTTTTATCGGCCTGCAAATCCCATTTCTGGACCGTTAATTTTCCGTACCGGCCCGTATTTCTCGTTTCTGGACCGGTAAATTTTCGTATCGGTCCATATTTCTCTTTTCTGGACCGATAATTTTCCGTATCGGTCCATATTTTCCGTTTCTGGACCGATAATTTTCCGTATCGGTCCATATTTCTCACTCGCATCCCGACATTTCCATCTTTCTCTATAAAGAAAAGAGCAACAGCCTAAGCTGTTGCTCTCCTCTTATTATGAATTTACTTCTTCTGTTTCAATCCATGGGTTATTTTGTATTAATTTTGTGATTTGTTCTGTAAATAATTTAACGCGTAATTTAATATCATCTACATCTACATAATATGTGCCGTCTTCTGTTTTACCATAGTCTGCATCTTGTGTTGAGATTTGAACTGGCACTGCGATACCTAATAAGTTTCTCATAATAATACGTAAATGTGATAATGGTTCTGTACTGCGCATACCACCACTGTTACATATTAAGCCAACAGGTTTCATTTTAAATTGATCCATCGTTAAATGATCTAATGCATTTTTCAGTATACCTGAATATGAACCGTGATAATTTGGCGTACCGATAATAATTGCATCGGCTTCTTCAGCTTTCTCACGTAATTCATTTACATTATCTTTAACGCGTTCGTCATTTAAATGCTTGCCTGATACATCTAAAAACGGTATTGGTTTATCATATAAATCAAACAATGTTACTTCTGCACCTTGTTCTTCTAAATTACCTCGAACAAATTGTGCTAGTGCATGTGTATGTGAATATTGTTTTGCGCTACCTACAATAAGTAATACTTTCAATGTTGTCACCTCAAAATTTTAATGATTATCATTACCGACCATTATAACATACAAAAAAAGTATGAATTCAAATTTATAGAAAAATCATTCTTTTGGACGATGTTTTAGCGGTCATAATCTTTGAGTGCATGTATAATCGCTTTACCTACACCACTATGTTCATTAGTGTCTGTAACATAATCTGCTATCTCTTTAACTTCGGGTGCACCATTTTCCATGGCAACTGCATAGCCTGCTTTTTCTAACATAGAAACGTCATTTAAATTATCGCCAATTGCCATTACGTCTGACATTGGGATGTTTAATTGATTTGCGATTTCTTCTAAAGCGATACCTTTTTGAGCATCTGAATGCGTAATTTCGATATTCCCTCTTGATGATGAAGATACAGCTAAACTTTTTGATTCTGAAATTTCAGCTTTGGCTCTATCAATTTTAGATAAGTCACTCGCGAATGCTAATATTTTCAAAATGATTTCGCCTGGTCTATTTTCGATTTCATCGTAGCTATCAACAGTTTTTAAAGTACCGTTGTCAATTCTACTTTGAATGTTGGCACGAATTTTCTTAACATCTGCTTTTTGACCTGCTTTTTCAGCGATATCAACGTAGATTTCTAAATCTTTTTCTGGGTCTTCTGTATATATACCGAAGTTTGTATATACTTGATAATAAATATCTTCTTTATTTAAGACGCCTGTGATTTTGTTGATTAATGGACGTGTTAATTTAGATGTATGAACGATGTTGAATTCTTCATCTCTTACTTCTGCACCATTTAAACAAATATATGGTAATGTTAAATCTGTTTTTTCAATTGGACTGTTTGCTTCATAAAATGCTCTACCCGTAGCTATAACGACAGTTATCCCTTTAGATTGTGCATACTTTATTGCTTCATAATTTTCATTAGAAACTTCATGTGCAGCGTTTAATAAAGTACCATCCATATCTGTTGCGATTAACTTAATCATGAAAGTAACCTCTTTTCTTTATATTCAACATAAATTTTAACAAATAACCGTAATAATCTCTATGAATCTGTATTATTCTGCTTGATTTGTTTTTTTAAAATCCTTTTTTCCTTAAAAAATGTTCGTAACATATCTCCACATTCTTGTTCGAGTACTCCTCTTTCAACTGTTGCTCGATGATTGAATCGTGTATCTTCTATTAGATTCATTAAGCTACCACTACAACCACCTTTTAAATCTGTCGCGCCGTATACGACATGAGGAATTCTACTCATAACAATAGCGCCTGAACACATCACACAAGGCTCTAACGTAGCATATAAAGTTGTCTCTTCAAGACGCCATGAATTAAGGTGCTTGGCCGCTTCTTGTATCGCTATCATCTCAGCGTGCGCTACAGGACTTTGATCATGTTCTCTTAAATTATGCCCTCTGCCAATTACTTCATCTTTATAAACAATTATTGCGCCAATCGGTACTTCATCCATTGCCCAAGCTTTTTTTGCTTCTTCAATTGCAAGTTTCATATATTTTTCATGCACGTCACATTTCACTCCGTTTAATTTGTGATAGAATAGGTATGTCTATTTTAACATCTGGAGAGATATATATGAAAAAAACCTTTATCGCAATTGAAGGACCAATCGGCGTCGGGAAAAGCTCTTTAACGAAAAAGCTTGCTGAAGCGCTCCATTACACTGAAGAATTTGAAATTGTTGATGAGAATCCATATTTAAGTGATTTTTATGACGATATTTCTAAATGGAGCTTTCAAACCGAAATGTTCTTCTTGTGTCATCGTTACAAACAGTTAACCGATTTAGAAAATATTAATGGTATTGTGAGCGACTATCATATCTTTAAAAATAAGATTTTCGCTAAAAACACATTAAATGAAACTGAATTTGATAAATTTAGTAGAATTTATGATATCTTAACTGAAGATATTCGCATGCCTGACCAAATTATCTTTCTCGATGCATCCCTCGAAGTACTTCAACAACGAATTGCCCATCGAAATAGATCGTACGAAACTCAAATTGAAAATGATTATTTAGCTCAACTTAAACGTGACTATAATCAATTTTATGAAGAAGTAAAAAACGAAATTGATGCTATTCAAATCGATACTTCTCAATTAGATTTCGTGAATAACACCGCAGATTATCAACAAGTCTTAAACTTATTACAACCTTTGATTGGAGAGATTATACATGACAAATAAAGTCATACCAAATGATGCTATCATCACTATTGCTGGTACTGTTGGTGTTGGAAAATCATCTTTAACACAAGCACTTAGCGAACGACTAAATTTCAAGACTTCTTTTGAGAAAGTCGATAACAACCCTTATTTAGAAAAATTTTATCACGACTTTGAACGTTGGAGCTTCCATCTACAAATTTACTTTTTAGCAGAACGCTTTAAAGAACAAAAGAGAATGTTCGAATATGGTGGCGGATTTATCCAAGACCGTTCAATATATGAAGACGTTGATATATTTGCTAAAATGCACGAAGAACAAGGCACAATGACTGAAGAAGATTATGCGACGTATAGAGAATTATTTGAAGCAATCGTTATGACACCTTACTTCCCTAAACCAGACGCATTAATCTATTTAGAATGTGACTATAATGATGTCATCCAACGTATCCAAAGACGTGGACGTCAAATGGAAATCGAAACAGATGAAGCATATTGGAAAAAATTATTCTCACGTTATGATAATTGGATTAACAACTTTACAGAATGTCCAGTTGTACGTGTAAATATTAACGACTATGACTTATATGAAGATCCAGATTCCATTAACCATATTATAGATAAAATCGCGCATGTCATTGAGACACATCGTTCAATCGATACACGCGTGAAATAATAAAATGGCCATAAACATGCTGTTATAAGCATATTTATGGCCATTTATTTTATTTACTCCATTCCGCTTCTTGTGCGTAAAATTCATTAATATCTTGATAAATAAAGTCTGCATCTGATAAATCTTCTTTATTACCCGTACCGCTCAGAACGCCAATAACTTTCTTGAAGTGTGCATTCTTACCCATTTGTATGTCTGTTGGTGTATCGCCTATAATCACAATTTCGTCTGGTGATACGTTCCATTTTTCATAAAAGTCTTCTACCATTTTTGGATTTGGCTTTTGATAACCGTTAATAGATGCTGTTATTTTTTCATCTATTAAATGACCTACACCTGCATCTTGAATAAATCTATTTGTCCCGTCGATATCATCACTTGTAATAATTGCGATTTGGTATGATTTCTCTTTAAATGCGGTTAATGTTTCTACCATTCCTTCTATAACGATTGTTTCTGGCTCGTACTCTGCGATTAAATCTTTGCTCAGTTGTACTGTCCAGTCTTCAATTTCTTTTGGATCAGCATTTTCTGCAAATTGTGTAAACACACGTACGATATCAGCTAATGTTCCTGATGCTAATATACCACTTGATAGAAATTGTCCATCTACATATCCTAACGCTTCTTGTAATGCTTGTTTTTGCTCTATATGATATTTCTCAACAAAGCGATCGATCATCACAAGTGATATTTCAGACCATGTTTCATCAAACTTAAGCAATGTCCCGTCTTTATCAAATAATAACCATTTAATCATCACTTTACTCCTTTAAAAAAGAGCCTGCTACAGATACTGTCTCAGACTCTCTTCTTATTATTGAATTTATTTACACAATTTCAATGTGGCTTTCTTGTCCTACAACAACTCTCCAACCATGTTTATCTTCTTTCTTACCTGTTTGGATTGCTGTATATTCATCAAATAACGTTTGAGTAACCGGACCGATTTCATTATTATTAATTGTAATTTCAGCTTCTTCGTATTTTAGGAATCCTACTGGAGAAATAACTGCTGCAGTTCCTGTCCCGAAAATTTCTGTTAAACGACCATCATGATGAGCATTTATAATATCATCAATAGATAATCGTTTCTCTTCAGTTTCATAACCTAACTCTCGAGCAAGTTCGAGAACTGTTTTACGTGTAATACCTGGTAAAATACTACCATTCAACTCAGGTGTTACAACTTTGCCATCGATGACGAAGAATATATTCATACTTCCGACTTCTTCGATGTATTTTTGTTCAACGCCGTCTAACCATAATACTTGATCAAATCCGAGTTCATTAGCACGTGTTTGCGCGATTAAACTTGCTGCGTAGTTACCACCACATTTAGCAAATCCAACGCCACCTCTTACAGCACGTACATATTCATCTTCAACATATATACTTGTTGGTTTCATTTGATCATCACCGTAATAAGCGCCTACTGGAGAAAGTATTACTAAAAATTCGTAGTCCGTAGAAGAACGCACACCTAAGTATGGTTCAGTTGCATATACAAATGGTCTAACATATAAAGATTGACCTTCTCCACTTGGAATCCAATCGCGCTCTAAATCAATAAGTTGAATTAAACCGTTTAACACTTTTTCTTCATCGATTTGAGGCATTTCAAGTCTTTTTAAAGATAAATTAATTCGCTTGAAATTTTGGTCAGGTCTGAATAACGTAACTTCATCACCATCTTTATATGCTTTCATACCTTCGAACACTGTTTGTCCATAATGAAGCCCTTGCGCACTTGGTGACAACGTAATCGGCCCATATGGAATTATTTTAGGCTCTGACCAGCCTTCACCCTGTTTATATGACATAGATAGCATATAATCAGTAAAGATTTCGCCAAAGACCAAATTTGAAAAATCCGGTTTCTCTTTAAGCTGTTCACGCTTTTCTACGTAAAATGTTTCTGTCATAATGATTCCTCCTAGGCTAATTAATAATTAATGTTATCAAGTATATCAGTCATAGAGGCGTTATTCAATGAATTTTTGGAAAATTTAAAAAATATACACAATAAAATTACTGTTTAGCTAAATTATCTTTTTCTTCAATAGCTTTAAGCATTAATGAAGTCATTTTTTCTAAATCATAAGTTGGTGAGAAGTCCCACTCTTCTTTCGCGCAAGTTGAATCAATAGAATTTGGCCAGCTATCAGCAATTGCTTGTCTTTCTGGATCCACATCATAACCTAATTCGAAATCAGGCATATGTTTTTGGATAGCAGCTTTAATTGTCTCAGGATCAACGCTCATTGCGCTCACATTGTATGCATTACGGTTAATTAATCGTGAACTATCCGCTTCCATCAATTTAATGATTGCATCAATAGCATCATCCATGAACATCATATCCATAAATGTACCTTTATCTATATAGCTGTCATATCTTCCTTCTCTGATAGCTTTGAAATAAATTTCCACTGCATAGTCAGTTGTACCGCCACCTGGTTCTTTAACATAAGAGATTAACCCAGGAAATCTCATACTTCTAGTATCTACGCCAAATTTCGTGTAGTAATAGTCACATAATAATTCCCCAGCTACTTTGTTTACACCATACATTGAAGTTGGTCTTTGTATTGTAACTTGTGGAGTCATATCTTTAGGTGTATTTGGTCCAAACGCACCGATTGAACTTGGTGTGAAGAATTGCATATCGAATTCACGTGCTATTTCAAGTGCATTCACTAATCCACCCATATTTATATTCCAAGCGAATAGTGGATTCTTTTCAGCAGTTGCTGAAAGTAATGCCGCCATATGCATTAAAGTATCTGCATTGAAATTTTTAACTAATTCATGAAATCTTTCTTGATCTGTAACATCTAAAATTTCAAATGGTCCATTATTAATTTCGCTATCACTTTCTGGTTCTCTAATATCAGTCGCTAATACATTTTCATTACCATATTTATTTCTTAACTTTATAACTAATTCTGTCCCTATTTGTCCTAACGCCCCAGTGATTATTATCTTTTTCATTTTAAATCCTCCTGTATTGTTGAAATGTTCATTTGTACGCACAAGAAAGACAAAAGCGCTTTCTTCAATGATATTTTACTATATTTTTATCGTTTTGTATACTTCAGAAGTACATTAGAAAGATAAATAAAGTTACCTAATACAAAAAAACAATCGTATTGTAATACATAAGTCGAGAATAAAATGTTAGTTACGGTACGTTTCGTTACAAAAGTACTTAGTTTTATTACTAACGGCTCCCTTAATTACAAAAGTTCAGAGTTTTGTTACTAACGGCTCCCTTAATTACAAAAGTACAGAGTTTTGTTACTAACGCCTTCCTTAATTACAAAAGTACAGAGTTTTGTTACTAACGCCCTCCTTAATTACAAAAGTGCGAAGTTTTGTTACTAACGCCCTCCTTAATTACAAAAGTGCGAAGTTTTGTTACTAACAGCCTCCTTAATTACAAAAGTTCTGAGTTTTGTTACTAACGCCCTCCTTAATTACAAATGTACAGAGTTTTGTTACTAACGCCCTCCTTAATTACAAATGTACAGAGTTTTGTTACTAACTATCGCCTGAATCGCTATAAATTAAAAGCGCATGGGACGTATACATTTGTCCCATGCGCTTGATGAAATATTAATTATAGTAATCCTAATTCTTTACCGATTTTTTCATAAATATCAATTGCTTGATCTAATTGTTCTTTAGTGTGAGCAGCTGTTGGCATGTTTCTTACACGGCCTGTGCCTCTTGGAACTGTTGGGAATACGATTGCTTTCGCATACACACCTTCGTCCATTAATCTCTTACTAAATGTTTGAGCTTTTTTCTCTTCACCGATAATTACAGGTGTAATTGGTGTTTCTGAATGACCGATATCAAAGCCTTTTGCTTTTAAGCCTTCTTTTAAGTAATTAGCGTTATCCCATAATTTATCATGTAATTCTGTAGAGGCCATTAATTTTTTCACTGATTCTGTAATAGCTTTAGTATCCCCAGGTGCTAATGAAGTTGAGAATAAGAATGGTCTTGAAGCAACTTTTAACCAGTCGATTAAATCTTTAGTACCAGCTACATAACCACCTACAACACCAATTGCTTTTGATAGTGTTCCGATTTGGAAATCAATTTTGTCTTGAAGCCCGAAATGTTTAACTGTTCCTGCGCCTTTACCCATTACACCAGAACCATGCGCGTCATCAACATATGTGATTAAACCAAATTCTTCAGCAATTTCTACAATTTCAGGTAATTTTGCTACGTCTCCATCCATTGAGAATACGCCATCTGTAATGTACATAACTTTATTATATTGACCTGATTCAACCGCTTCTTTAGCTTTCGCTCTTAAATCATCCATATCTGAGTGATTAACACGAATAATTTTTGCTTTAGATAAACGACAACCATCAATAATTGAAGCATGGTTTAATTCATCAGATAAGATTGCATCATTTTTATTCATAACAGCTGAAATAGCAGCCATGTTACAGTTAAAGCCTGATTGGTATGCGATTGCACTTTCCGTACCTTTGAACTGAGCTAAAGTTTCTTCAAGTTCTCTGTGTAAGTCTAATGTACCGTTAATTGTACGTACTGCCCCCGCACCTACACCGTGAGAATCTATCGCATCTTTAGCAGCTTTCTTTAAATCTTCATCTGTTGCTAATCCAAGATAGTTATTTGAAGATAAGTTAATGTAATTTTTACCTCCAATTGTAATCTCAGCACCATTTGCACCTTCAACGACATCAATCTCGTTATATAGGCCATTGTCTTTTAATTCATTTAAATTTGTTTGTAAGAATGAATCTAATGTTTGTACCATTTAAACCTTCTCCTTTAGCACTTTTTCTCAATCATAACACATCAAAATCAAAGAATTAAGCGTTATCATCTCAAATTGAATTGTTTAAATTTTCTATAAATTTTGCTACAATTATCATATTATATTTTTAAAGAACTGAAAGAAGGTTTATGAATGGTTAATTGGAAAGAAGAAGTAGATAAAAAATTCGATCGACTTGTAGACATCAGAAGATATATGCATAAAAATCCTGAACTATCCTATCATGAGGAAAAAACTCATGATTTTATTTTATCTGAATTAAAAAAACTAGATAAATTAGAGATTAAAGCGCCAGTCGGGGAACGTGGTATTGTCGCTAAATTAACAGGGAATGAACCTGGACAAACAATCGCATTTCGCGCTGACTTTGATGCTTTACCTATTCAAGATGAAAAAGACGTACCTTATAAATCGACTGTTGATGGTGTAATGCATGCTTGTGGTCATGACGGTCATACCGCTACACTCTTAACATTCTGTGAAATACTGCATGAACATCAACATTTGCTTAAAGGGAATGTTGTTTTTATTTTTCAATATGCAGAAGAATTAAGTCCTGGTGGTGCTAGTCCAATGGTTGATGATGGCGCATTAGAAGGTGTGGATAAAGTTTATGGAAACCATTTTTGGAGTGGTCATGAAACATCTTCAATTAAGACACGTCCTAATGAAATGATGGCATCACCTGACTACTTTGAAGTGACCATTCAAGGTAAAGGTGGTCACGGTGCTAAACCTCATACATCAATCGATCCAATTGTAATCGTTGCTGAATACATTTCTAGCATCCAAAAAATCATTTCTCGAAACTTAGACCCAATAGATCGAGGTGTGATTACAGTTGGGAAAGTAGATGCGGGTACTGCATTTAATGTTATTAGTGATACAGCTACTTTAGCGGGTACTGTTAGAACATTTAAACCAGAAGTTAAAGACACAATAGAAGCTGAGCTTGAACGTGTCCTAAAAGGAATTTGTTTAGCCAATAACGCGACTTATGACTTTGAATACCGTAGAGGGTATCCTACAGTCGTCAATCACGAAGAACAATATGAAGTGGTTAAAGAAGCTGCTGAGCGCTTAGACTTAACTTATGAAGACATCCCTCCTATGATGATAGGTGAAGATTTCTCATACTACTTACTTAATCGTCCTGGTTGTTTCTTCCTAACAGGTAGTGGTAATGAAGATAAAGGCTCAACTGCCCCTCATCATCATCCTATGTTTGATTTAGACGAAGAAGCGATGAAGACGACAACGCAAATGTTTATTCAAGTACTTGAGATAGAAGGTGTTCTATAAGAATGAAAAATATTTTATTACAAAAAGTTGAAGACTATTATGATGAAATGATTGAAATCAGAAGATATTTACATATGAATCCAGAATTATCTTTTGAAGAAGTGAAGACACCTGCTTATATTGCACATTACTTAAGAGAATTAGGCATTGACGTTCGTGAAGGTGTCGGTGGACGCGGTGTTGTAGGTACATTAAATAAGGATAAAGAAGGTCCTACATTAGCGATTAGAGCTGATTTTGATGCATTACCTATCCAAGATGAAAAGGAAGTACCTTACAAATCAACTGTTGATGGTGTCATGCACGCTTGTGGTCACGATGCCCATACGGCTGTATTGTTAATGACTGCGAAAATTTTATCTGAACATAAAGATGAAATTAATGGTCGCGTTGTCTTTATTCACCAACATGCTGAAGAAGTCGATCCTGGTGGTGCTATTCAAATGATTGCTGATGGGTGTTTAACAGGCGTTGATGCGATTATCGGGCAACATGTATCTAGTCATTTAGATGTTGGTAAAATCGGCTATAAATACGGTACAACGACAGGTATTCCGGATGACTTCTGGATTACTTTGAAAGGTAGAGGTGGACATGCTGCTCATCCAGATCAATTAATTGATCCACTCGCTGCAGGTATACAATTATGTAACGATTTACAATACATTGTTTCACGTAAAACAAGTGCACTCTCTCCTGCCGTTTTATCCATTACAATGTTCAATGCTGGAGAAACGAATAATGTCATACCAGATACATGCAAAATTGGTGGAACGATTAGAACTTTCGACTCAGATACACAAAATAGTGTCATAGAAGGGTTTAAGAAAGTATTAGAAGGCATTGCGACTTCTACTGATGTTACTTACGACTTGAAATATAGTAAAGGGTATCCCCCTGTCATTAACACGGAACGTGAAACTGATCTTATATTAGAAGCGACTAAAGAAATTGATAGCGTTGAAGAACTCGTAGAATTAGAAGCAAGTTTAGGTGGAGAAGATTTTTCTTATTATCAACAGCGTGTTCCCGGTGCATTTTTCTATACAGGCACAAGAAACGAACATTTCAAAGCTGACTTCCCTCATCACCATCCAAAGTTTGATATTGATGAGCAAGGCTTAATAAACGCTGTACGCATCTTCTTACTCACAACATTTAAGTTTATGGAAAGGAATGATATTCATGACATTAACGACTGAAGTTAATCAATACATGGATGAATTAATAGAAATTAGAAGACATTTACACCAGCATCCCGAACTTTCTTTTCAAGAAGAAAATACAAAGAAATACATAGCTGATTATCTTGAAAACCTTGGAATTGAAGTTAAAAGAGATGTCGGTGGTAATGGCTTGTTAGGTTATATAAAAGGCGGACATGAAGGCCCAACGATTGCATTAAGAGCTGATTTTGATGCATTGCCAATTCAAGACGAGAAAGATGTACCTTATAAATCTAAAGTCGATGGTGTGATGCATGCTTGTGGTCATGATGCGCATACAGCAAGTTTACTCATCACTGCAAAAATACTTAAAAAGCATGAGCAAGATATTCATGGGAATGTCGTGTTAATCCATCAACACGCTGAAGAGTCACTTCCAGGTGGCGCTAAAGCGATGGTAGAAGCCGGTGCACTCGATGGTGTGGATTATGTCTTCGGAACACATACAGCAAGTCATATTGAAGCGAATAAAGTTGGATTTTGTTCTGGACCAGCATATGCTGCAGCTGATTCATTTGAAATTGATATACAAGGACTAGGCGGACATGGTGCTATGCCTCAACTAGCTAAAGATCCTATCGTTGCTGCATCTTCATTGATTGTCCAAGCACAAAGTATCGTTTCAAGAACAGTAGATCCTTTAGAATCGGCTGTCGTAACGTTCGGAACATTTAAAGGTGGTAATGCATTCAATGTAATCGCAGATAAAGTTCAATTATCAGGCACTATTAGAACATATTTACCATACGTTAAAGATCAAATTAAAGAACGTTTGAACGGTATATTAAACGGTATCGAATCAAGTTATGGTGTTAAATGTCATTTGAAATATCACGATGGCTATCCACCAGTAGTAAATCATGAGAAAGAAACAGAATGGGCTAAAAAACTTGCATCAGAAATTGATTCAGTTGAAGAAGCTTTCGATTTCCCTCCTTCTTTAGGTGGCGAAGATGTTGGTTATTTCTTACAACATGTTCCAGGAACATATTTCTTTACTGGTGTAGGTAACGAAGCACTTAAAGCGACTTATCCGCATCACCATCCAAAATTCGATTTAGATGAACAAGCACTACAAAATAGCGTCAAATTATTCTTATCTATTATTGAACATAGTGATGAATTAGAAAAATAAGCAATAAAAAAACCGAGACAACTTAATGTCTCGGCTTTTATTTTGTTTAATCAAGTTTGTTCAATATCGAATTAAGCTTCGATGATTGTAACAACGCCTGATCCAACTGTACGTCCACCTTCACGGATTGAGAAACGAGTACCGTCTTCAATAGCGATTGGTGAAATTAATTCAACGTCCATTTCAACGTTGTCGCCAGGCATAACCATTTCAGTACCTTCTGGTAAGTTAACTACACCAGTTACGTCAGTAGTACGGAAATAGAATTGTGGGCGGTAGTTTGTGAAGAATGGAGTATGACGTCCACCTTCGTCTTTAGATAATACATAAACTTCAGCTTTGAATTTAGTGTGAGGTGTGATTGAACCTGGTTTAGCTAATACTTGACCACGGTTAACGTCTTCACGAGCAACACCACGTAATAATGCACCGATGTTATCTCCAGCTTCAGCGAAGTCTAATAATTTACGGAACATTTCAACACCAGTTACAGTTGTTTTAGAAGATTCTTCAGTTAAACCGATGATTTCAACTTCTTCACCAACAGTGATTTGACCACGTTCAACACGGCCTGTAGCAACAGTACCACGACCAGTGATTGAGAATACGTCCTCAACTGGCATCATGAATGGTTTGTCAGAGTCACGTTCTGGAGTTGGAATGAATGTATCAACAGCTTCCATTAATTCCATGATTTTATCTTCGTAAGCTTCGTCGCCTTCTAATGCTTTTAATGCTGAACCAGCAATTACAGGAACGTCGTCGCCTGGGAAGTCATATTCAGATAATAAGTCACGAACTTCCATTTCAACTAATTCTAATAATTCTTCATCGTCAACCATGTCAACTTTGTTTAAGAATACTACTAATGCAGGAACACCTACGTTACGTGATAAAAGAATGTGCTCACGAGTTTGAGGCATTGGACCGTCAGCAGCAGATACTACTAAGATACCGCCGTCCATTTGAGCAGCACCAGTGATCATGTTTTTAACATAGTCAGCGTGTCCTGGGCAGTCAACGTGCGCATAGTGACGTTTTTCAGTTTCATATTCGATGTGTGAAGTATTGATTGTAATACCACGTTCTTTTTCTTCTGGAGCGTTATCGATTTGGTCGTAAGAACGAGCTTCTCCGTCACCAGAACGTTTTGCTAATACAGTTGCGATAGCAGCTGTTAAAGTAGTTTTACCATGGTCAACGTGACCGATAGTACCAATATTGGCATGTGTTTTTGAGCGATCAAATTTTTCTTTAGCCATTATGAAATCTCTCCTATTCATATTAAAAATTATTTTTTATTTAAGCCTCATGATGGTTACTCACCATCATGAGGATAACCTATAGTTAATTTATAAATCATTTTGATGAAAAAATCAATTTATTAAAGCGAATGTATTATTCACCTTTGTTTTTCTTGATAATTTCTTCAGAAATTGATTTAGGAACTTCTTCGTAGTGATCAAATACCATAGTATAAGTACCACGACCTTGAGTGTTAGAACGTAAGTTTGTAGCGTAACCGAACATTTCTGAAAGTGGAACAAATGCACGAACAACTTGAGCGTTACCGCGTGCTTCCATACCTTCAACACGTCCACGACGACTTGTTACGTCACCCATGATGTCTCCCATGTATTCTTCAGGCATAACGATTTCAACTTTCATCATTGGCTCTAAGATTACAGGGTTACATTTTTTAGCTGCTTCTTTAAGTGCTAATGACGCAGCAACTTTGAAGGCCATTTCAGATGAATCGACATCATGATATGAACCATCATATAGTTTAGCTTTAACGTCAACTAATGGATATCCAGCTAATACACCGTTTTCCATAGCATCTTTAAGACCAGCTTCAACTGATGGAATGTATTCACGAGGAACTACACCACCGACGATAGCATTTTCGAATTCGAAGCCGCCACCTTGTTCGTTAGGTGTGAATTCAATATGAACATCACCATATTGTCCACGTCCACCTGATTGACGAGAGAATTTACCTTGAACTTGTGCAGATTCTTTGAACGTTTCACGGTAAGATACCATTGGAGCACCAACAGTACATTCTACTTTGAATTCACGTTTCATACGGTCTACTAAGATATCAAGATGTAATTCACCCATACCACCGATGATAACTTGTCCAGTTTCATGGTCAGTGTGTGCATGGAATGTTGGATCTTCTTCTTGTAATTTAACTAATGCGTTAGTCATTTTATCTTGGTCAGCTTTAGATTTAGGCTCAACAGATAAGTGAATAACAGGTTCTGGGAATTCCATTGATTCTAAGATAATGTTATCTTTTTCATCACATAAAGTATCACCAGTACCAGTATCTTTAAGACCAACAGCACCTGCAATGTCACCAGAATATACAGTAGAAATCTCTTCACGAGAGTTAGCGTGCATTTGTAGGATACGACCTACACGTTCACGTTTACCTTTAGTAGAGTTTCTTACGTATGAACCAGATTCCATTGTACCTGAATAAACACGGAAGAATGTTAATTTACCTACGAATGGGTCAGTCATTACTTTAAACGCTAATGCAGCGAAAGGTGCTGAGTCATCAGGTCTAGCAATTACTTCTTCATCTTCGTTATCAGCTCTATGTCCGATAATAGGTTTAACATCTAATGGTGATGGTAAGTAGTCAATAACAGCGTCCAACATTAATTGAACACCTTTGTTTTTGAATGCTGTACCACATAATACTGGGTAGAATTCAACGTCACAAGTAGCTTGACGGATAGCCGCTTTAAGCTCATCAACTGTGATTTCTTCTCCACCTAAGTATTTTTCCATTAATTCGTCATTTGATTCAGAAACAGCTTCAATTAAAGCTTCACGAGCTTCTTCAGCTTGTTGTTTGTGAGATTCTGGGATCTCAACTTCGTCAATTTCAGTACCTAAGTCATTAGTGTATTGGAAACATTTCATTTCTACTAAGTCAATAATAGCGTTGAAATCGTCTTCCGCACCAATTGGTAACTGAATTGGATGAGCATTTGCTTGTAAGCGCTCATGTAGTGTACCAACTGAATATTCAAAGTTAGCACCCATTTTGTCCATTTTATTAATGAATACAATACGAGGTACTCCGTAAGTTGTAGCTTGACGCCAAACTGTTTCAGTTTGAGGTTCAACACCTGATTGCGCATCAAGAACAGTTACAGCACCATCAAGTACACGTAATGAACGTTCAACTTCAACTGTGAAGTCTACGTGTCCTGGTGTATCGATGATGTTTACACGGTGACCATCCCATTGTGCAGTAGTCGCAGCAGAAGTGATTGTAATACCACGCTCTTGCTCTTGTTCCATCCAGTCCATTTGTGAAGCACCTTCATGTGTTTCACCAATTTTATGGATACGGCCTGTGTAATAAAGAATACGTTCAGTAGTAGTAGTTTTACCAGCATCGATGTGAGCCATGATACCGATATTACGAGTGTTTTTCAAAGAAAAATCTCTTGCCATAGTATTCTTACTCCTTCCAAAACATTGGATATTTGGTTGTTGTTTATATAGATACTTTGATACCCTAAGTGTTTAAAAAACTATAGATGACCTATAAATAAGCCTCTTTATAATTTTAACGCTTAGGGTTCTAAGTTCTATCTTACCAACGGTAATGAGCAAACGCTTTGTTAGCTTCTGCCATTTTGTGAGTGTCTTCACGTTTCTTAACAGCACCACCAGTGTTATTGGCAGCATCTAAGATTTCATTAGCTAAACGCTCTTCCATAGTTTTTTCACCACGAAGACGCGCGTAGTTAACTAACCAACGTAAACCTAAAGTAGTACGACGTTCTGGACGTACTTCTACAGGTACTTGATAGTTTGAACCACCTACACGGCGAGCTTTAACTTCAAGTACAGGCATGATGTTGTTGATAGCTTCATCGAATACTTCCATAGCATCTTTACCTGAACGTTCTTGAACAAGTTCGAATGCAGAATAAAGAATTCTTTGAGCAGTACCACGTTTACCATCAAGCATGATTTTGTTGATTAATTTTGTTACTAATTTAGAGTTGTGAATTGGATCTGGTAAAACATCTCTTTTTGCAACTGGACCTTTACGAGGCATAATCGTAATCCTCCTTCCTCATTATAAAGTTTAATTGATTTATCGTCATTTAAAAAACTGTTATTTACAGAAATTTAATGTCAAATTATTTTTTAGCAGCTTTAGGTTTTTTAGCACCATAAAGTGAACGGCTTTGCATACGACCGTCAACACCAGAAGTGTCTAAAGCACCACGTACGATATGGTAACGCACACCAGGTAAGTCTTTTACACGTCCACCACGAATAAGTACAACACTGTGTTCTTGTAAGTTGTGACCAATACCAGGGATATACGCGTTTACTTCGATGTTGTTTGATAAACGAACACGAGCATATTTACGTAAAGCTGAGTTAGGTTTTTTAGGTGTCATTGTTCCTACACGAGTACATACACCACGTTTTTGAGGAGAGTATACAGTAGTCATTTTTTTCTTCATGCTATTGTAACCTCTGTTTAATGCTGGTGCAGTTGATTTTTGTGTTTTGCTAGTACGAGGTTTACGTACTAATTGGTTAATAGTAGGCATCTTTAATGTCCTCCTCTCTTCATTTCTTAATTCCACACATCCAGGTGGTTCATTTTAAGTCAAATAAAAATAGTAAGCACAGCTTACACATTTATTTAAGCAATGCAACAACTGTCGCATTAACTTCTATTCCATAGCGTGATCCAAGTTCTTGTCGACTAGGACTATAACTTATCGGAACGCCTGTCTCAAATGCTATCGATAACACTTTCGACAAAATATGAATATTGACATCTTGAGCAATGATTACTTGACGTACATCATGCTTCAATAATGCTTTAGTGGTCTGTTTTAAACCAATGACATAACTGTCTTGATTTAAGCTTAAGGCTTTTTCATTAGACATTTCATATCCTCCAAAGCGTCTGCTTTCATCAACCTTAACAATAATAACATTGCACAGTTATAAAGTCAATCATTTTTAAGGTGTTTTTATAATAAAATACAAGCTGTTCTAGGAACCTAGAACAGCCCATATATATTAGTCAGTTACAACTTGTTCTTCAGGTACTACTTCTTTTTCAACTTTTTCAAAGTCAACACCAGTATATCTTCTCATACCTGTTCCGGCAGGGATCAATTTACCGATGATAACATTTTCTTTAAGTCCAAGTAAGTCATCACGCTTACCTTTAATAGCAGCATCTGTAAGTACTCTTGTTGTTTCTTGGAATGAAGCAGCTGATAAGAAACTTTCAGTCTCAAGAGATGCTTTCGTAATACCAAGTAATACAGGTTTAGCAGTTGCTGGACGTTTACGCGTCGCAAATACTTCTCTGTTTGCATCAGTGAATGTATGAATATCAACTAATGCACCTGGTAATAGTTTAGTATCTCCTGCTTCAATAATTCTTACTTTACGAAGCATTTGTCTAACCATAACTTCAACGTGTTTATCTGAAATTTCAACACCTTGCATACGGTAAACTTTTTGTACTTCTTTAAGTAAGTAACTTTGAGTTGCATTTAAGCCTGCAACAGCTAGTAATCCTTTAGGTTCGATTGAACCTTCAGTCATAACTTCACCACGTTCTACGTATTGACCTTCTTCAACTTTAAGTCGAGCAGTACCTGGTGCGTTATAAGTACGGATTTCATTTTCGCCTTTAACTTTAATTTCTTGTTGACGATCTTTAACAATCGTAATTTCAGTTACTTCACCATTAATTTCAGAAATAACAGCTTGTCCTTTAGGGTTACGTGCTTCAAATAGCTCTTGAATACGAGGTAAACCTTGAGTGATATCGGCACCTGCTACACCACCTGTATGGAATGTACGCATTGTAAGCTGAGTACCTGGTTCACCGATTGATTGTGCAGCAATTGTACCAACTGCTTCACCAACTTCAACTTGTTCACCAGTTGCTAAGTTCTTACCATAACATTTTTCACATACACCGTGACGAGTGTTACATGTAAATGCAGAGCGAATATGCATTTCAGTAATACCTGCATCAACTATTTGTTTAGCAATATCAGCAGTTATTAATTCATTAACTTTAATAATTACTTCATCTGTTTCAGGATGACGTAATGTTTCTTTAGAGTAACGACCTTCAATACGTTCAATGAATGGCTCGATTAACTCTGATCCTTCTCTAATATCTGAAACAAGTAATCCACGGTCAGTTCCACAGTCTTCTTCTCTAACGATAACATCTTGTGCTACGTCAACTAGACGACGTGTTAAGTAACCTGAATCGGCAGTTTTCAGCGCTGTATCGGCAAGACCTTTACGCGCACCGTGAGTAGAGATGAAGTATTCAAGTACTGTTAAACCTTCACGGAATGAAGATTTAATAGGTAACTCGATAATTCGACCAGATGGGTTAGCCATCAAACCACGCATACCAGCTAATTGAGTGAAGTTAGATGCGTTACCACGGGCACCAGAGTCACTCATCATGAAGATTGGGTTTAAGCTGTCTAATGACATCATTAATTTAGCTTGAATATCATCTTTAGCTTTTGTCCAAATTTCAATTACAGCAGCATAACGTTCGCTTTCAGTAATTAAACCACGGCTAAACTGTTTCTGTACTTTATCTACTTTGACTTCTGCTTCTCCAATAATTTCTTGTTTATCAGGAAGTACCACAATGTCAGAAACCCCAACTGTAATACCAGCTTTAGATGAGTATTTAAATCCTAAATCTTTCATCTTATCAAGCATTACTGATGTATCTGTAATGTGGAATTTATTAAAGATTTCCGCAATGATTTGACCTAAGAATTTCTTGTTAAATGGTTTAACAAGTTCAACATCTTGTAAGTACTCGATTAATCCACCTTCTGGAATATCAGTAGGTGATACAAAGTATTTGTCAGGTGTTGATTTTTCTAAATTGAAATTCGTTGGTTCATTAATATACGGGAATGAATCCGGCATAATTTCATTGAATATCACTTTACCAACAGATGTGATAAGTAGTTTATTGTTTTGTTCTTCTGTAAATGTTGGGTTCTTTAATGATCTTGCATGAACAGCTATACGTGAGTGTAAATGAACATAACCATTTACATACGCTTTAATAACTTCATCTGTTTCACTAAAGATTTCACCAGCTCCTGTAGCGCCTTTACGTTCAAGTGTTAAGTAATAGTTACCTAATACCATATCTTGAGAAGGTGTTACGACTGGTTTACCATCTTTAGGGTTCAAGATGTTTTGAGCTGCAAGCATTAACATACGTGCTTCTGCTTGTGCTTCTTTTGATAATGGAACATGGACAGCCATTTGGTCACCATCAAAGTCAGCGTTATAAGCAGTTGTTACAAGTGGATGAAGTCTGATTGCACGACCTTCAACTAGTGTAGGTTCAAATGCTTGAATACCTAAACGGTGAAGTGTTGGTGCACGGTTTAATAGTACTGGATGTTCTTTAATAACATCTTCTAGTACATCCCAAACTTCTTCTTCCATTCTTTCTATTTTACCTTTTGCATTCTTGATGTTTGTAGCAATTTCACGTTCAACAAGTTCTTTCATAATGAAAGGTTTGAACAATTCTAACGCCATTTCTTTCGGTAAACCACATTGATACATTTTAAGGTTTGGTCCAACTACGATAACTGAACGACCTGAATAGTCAACACGTTTACCAAGTAAGTTTTGACGGAAACGACCTTGTTTACCTTTTAACATATGTGACAATGATTTTAATGGACGGTTACCTGGTCCAGTTACTGGACGACCACGACGACCATTATCAATTAAAGCATCTACAGCTTCTTGTAACATACGTTTTTCATTTTGAACGATAATACCAGGTGCACCTAAGTCTAATAAACGTTTCAAACGATTATTACGGTTGATAACACGACGGTATAAATCATTTAAATCACTTGTTGCGAAACGTCCACCATCTAATTGAACCATTGGACGAATTTCAGGTGGAATAATTGGTAATACATCTAAGATCATCCAAGATGGATCATTACCTGAGTGACGGAATGATTCAACAACTTCTAGACGTTTAATTGCTCTTGTCAATCTTTGTCCTGTTGCTGATTCTAATTCTTCACGTAATTCTTTTAATTCTTTATCTAAGTCGATATCGCTTAATAAGTCACGGATTGCTTCTGCACCCATTTTTGCTGTGAATTTACCTGGATATTTATCATAATACTCACGGAATTCACCTTCAGTTAATAATTGTTTCTTCTCTAATCCAGTTGGACCTGGATCAATTACAGTGTAAGAAGCAAAGTATATAACCTCTTCAAGTGAACGTGGTGACATATCAAGTAAAAGTCCCATACGACTTGGGATACCTTTGAAGTACCAAATGTGTGAAACTGGAGCTGCTAATTCAATGTGCCCCATTCTTTCACGACGCACTTTTGATTTAGTAACCTCTACACCACAACGGTCACAGACCATGCCTTTGTAGCGTACTCTTTTATATTTACCACAACTACATTCCCAGTCCTTAGTTGGACCAAAAATTTTCTCACAGAATAAACCATCTCTTTCAGGTTTTAACGTACGGTAGTTAATTGTTTCTGGTTTTTTCACTTCACCAAATGACCAAGAACGGATCTTTTCAGGTGAAGCAAGTCCTATTTTCATGTAATGGAAATTATTTACATCAATCAAGGAGCCTACCTCCTTCAATTTAAATTAGTTGTGCCGGTTGATTGATAATGTATAACAAATGAAAAGCGCAAATGGTTAATCAAATGCGCTTTATTAACTTTTAGTCAGTTACTTGTTGTCCTTCTATTGATGCATCTTGTGAAACACCTAAATCAACTTTCTTGTCCATCATATCTTCATCTTCTAAATCACGCATTTCGATTTCGTTATCGTGTTCGTCCATAACTTTAACGTCTAGACCTAAACTTTGTAACTCTTTCATTAATACGCGGAATGATTCAGGAACACCTGGTTTAGGGATGTTTTCTCCTTTTACGATAGATTCGTAAGTTTTAACACGACCTACTGTGTCATCAGATTTATAAGTTAAAATCTCTTGTAAAGTATATGCTGCACCGTAAGCTTCAAGTGCCCATACTTCCATCTCACCGAAACGTTGTCCACCAAATTGAGCTTTACCGCCAAGTGGTTGTTGTGTAACAAGTGAGTATGGTCCAGTAGAACGCGCATGTAATTTATCGTCTACCATGTGTGCAAGTTTAAGCATGTACATTACACCTACAGATACACGGTTATCAAACGGTTCACCAGTACGACCATCGTATAGTACAGTTTTACCATCACGAGCCATACCTGCTTCTTCAATAGTTGACCAAACATCATCATCGTTTGCACCATCAAATACTGGTGAAGCAACATGAATACCTAAATTCTTAGCTGCCATTCCAAGATGAAGTTCTAATACTTGTCCGATATTCATACGAGAAGGTACACCTAATGGGTTTAACATGATGTCAATTGGTGTTCCATCTGGTAAGTAAGGCATATCTTCTTCAGGTAAGATACGTGAGATAACACCTTTGTTACCGTGACGACCACACATTTTATCTCCGACATGTATTTTACGTTTTTGAACGATGTATACACGTACTAATTGGTTTACACCTGGAGATAATGAATCATCGCCTTCTTCTCTGTTAAATACTTTAACATCTAATACAATACCACCTGCACCATGAGGTACACGTAATGAAGTATCACGAACTTCACGAGCTTTTTCACCAAAGATTGCATGTAATAATCTTTCTTCAGCTGTTAATTCAGTTACACCTTTAGGCGTTACTTTACCAACTAGGATATCTCCGTCTTTAACTTCAGCACCAACATAAACGATACCACGATCATCTAAGTTCTTAAGCGCGTTGTCAGAAACGTTAGGAATATCACGTGTGATTTCTTCAGGTCCTAATTTAGTGTCACGAGCTTCTGATTCATATTCTTCAACGTGAATTGAAGTATAAACATCATCTTTAACAAGACGTTCACTCATGATTACAGCATCCTCATAGTTATAACCGTCCCAAGTCATGAATCCAACGACTACGTTACGTCCAAGTGCCATTTCACCAAGTTCCATTGAAGGACCATCAGCTAAAATTTCACCTTTAGAAACAATGTCTCCGCTCGCAATGATTGGACGTTGGTTGTAACAAGTACCTGAGTTACTACGTTTGAATTTAGATAATGGGTAACGATCTAATTCTGTTTCGATCTCTTTACCGTTCTCTTCAACAATACGTCTAACAAGGATTTCTTTTGCTTCTACGTGCTCAACTCTACCTTTATACTTAGCAACTACTGCTGCACCTGAATCACGTGCAGTTACGTGTTCCATACCAGTACCAACGAATGGTGCTTCTGGGTTCATTAAAGGTACCGCTTGACGTTGCATGTTCGCACCCATAAGCGCACGGTTAGAGTCATCGTTTTCTAAGAACGGAATACATGCTGTCGCTGCAGAAACAACTTGTTTAGGAGATACATCCATGTAGTCCATACGTTCTTTAGGTTTCGTAGTGTTGTCCCCACGGAAACGACAAAGTACTTCGTCATCTACGAATTTACCTGTTTCATCAAGTACAGAGTTTGCTTGCGCAACTACATAGCTGTCTTCTTCGTCAGCTGTTAAGTAGTCAATTCTGTCAGTAACTTGGTTTGTTTCGATGTTTACCTTACGATAAGGTGTTTCAATGAAACCAAATTCATTAACTCTTGCATAACTTGATAATGAGTTGATTAAACCAATGTTTGGTCCCTCAGGCGTTTCAATTGGACACATACGACCATAGTGAGAGTAGTGAACGTCACGTACTTCCATACCAGCACGCTCACGAGTTAAACCACCCGGTCCTAATGCTGATAGACGACGTTTATGCGTCAACTCTGCTAATGGGTTTGCTTGGTCCATGAATTGAGATAATTGAGAGCTACCAAAGAATTCTTTAATAGATGCAATTACTGGACGAATATTAATTAATTGTTGAGGTGTGATTGAATCAGTGTCTTGAATTGACATACGTTCACGTACAACACGTTCCATACGTGATAAACCAATTCTGAATTGGTTCTGTAGTAATTCTCCTACTGAACGTAGACGACGATTACCTAAATGGTCGATGTCATCTGTGTAACCTACACCATGTAACAAGTTGAAGAAATATGATAGTGAAGAAATAATATCTGCTGGCGTAATACATTTCACTGCTTCATCAGGGAATGCATTACCAATCACTGTTGTCGTACGTTTTTCTTCATCACCAGGAATATAAATTTTAACTGTTTGAACTTCTACTGGCTCATCTAAGACACCACTATTAAGTTCATAAACATGAATATTAGCGTTTGATTCTAAAACATCGATGATTTTATCTAAATTACGACGGTCTAAAACAGTACCTTCTTCTGCCGCAATTTCACCTGTTTCAACATCAACGATAGGTTCAGCTAAAGTTTGGTTGAATAAACGATGTTTAAGATGTAATTTTTTATTCATTTTGTAACGACCTACTGCCGCTAAATCATAACGTTTTGGGTCAAAGAAACGTGAATATAATAGACTTTTAGCGTTCTCTACTGTTGGTGGTTCTCCCGGACGTAAACGCTCATAAATTTCAAGCAATGCTTGGTCTGTTGTTTCAGTATTATCTTTGTCTAATGCATTTCTTAAATACTCATTATCACCAAGTAAATCAATGATTTCTTGATCTGATGAGAATCCTAAAGCACGGATTAATACTGTAATTGGTAATTTACGTGTTCTGTCTATTCTTACGTAAGGAACATCTTTAGCATCTGTTTCATACTCTAACCATGCACCACGGTTAGGAATTACAGTAGTTCCAAAACTCACTTTACCGTTTTTATCAACTTTTTCGTTGAAGTAAACGGATGGTGAACGTACAAGTTGAGATACAATAACACGTTCTGCACCGTTAATTACAAAAGTACCAGTGTCAGTCATTAATGGGAAATCACCCATGAATACTTCTTGATCTTTCACTTCGCCTGTTTCTTTGTTAATTAAACGGACTTTAACGCGTAATGGTGCTGCATATGTTGCATCACGGTTTTTAGATTCTTCTAAATCATACTTTGGTTCACCTAGACGGTAATCTACGAACTCTAAAGAAAGGTTACCTGTAAAATCATCAATTGGAGAAATGTCGCGGAACATTTCTAATAAACCTTCTTTTAGAAACCATTCATATGATTTCGTTTGAATCTCTATTAAGTTAGGTAGTTCTAAAATCTCGGAAATTCTCGCATAACTTCTACGAACACGATGTCTTCCATACTGGATAAGTTGACCTGTCAACAGATTCACCCCTCAAATATTGTGAATATAACTTTGCGCCTTACAAAATAAATATAATAAGACAAAAAGAAAACGGAAAGTCAATGATTCCATTTTCTATTTCGTACGACTTATTCCTAACATTCAATTAAGGGCGACGCAAAAGTACACACTTATTGAATATAATTTTTAACATTCTATTACTATATCAGAACAAAACACCAAAATCAAGCTTTTACACTTTTTAAAATGTAATAACCCTTGCTTTTTTCGATTATTTCTGCATTACCAAAAACATCTTGCATTTTTTTCTTTGCAGAAGGCATACCTTGCTTCTTCTGAATTACAACTAATAGCTGTCCACCACTCGATAATACTTCGATGCTTTGCTCAAGAATTTTATGAACAATTTCCTTCCCTGCTCTAATTGGAGGGTTTGTTAATACAAAATCAAATTCTAAATCTAATACACCATCTAAACAGTTACTTACTTTCAACTGAGCATTTTGAATGTTGTTAGATCGTTGATTATCTTTTGCCAAATCCAATGCACGTTCATTAACATCTACCATTGTCACTTCACTATGCGGAAGTACTTTCGCACACATTAAACCTATTGGACCATAACCACAACCCACATCCAATATTTTCTTTTTAGGACCAGGGGGATTTGCATTTAAGAAAGTTGTTACGAGTAAATCAGACCCAAAGTCTATTTTCCCTTTTGAGAAAACACCATGGTCTGTCTGAAGAGAGAGTTTGTTATCGCGATAAAAATAATCGAAACTTTCTCGTTCCGACTTCACGTTTGGATCGTTATCAAAATAATGACTCATTACGCCACCTCTTTATTGATTAAATGAGTAAATAAAAACCCGTTATCATGATAATAACGGGTTTTTTGATTTAATACAGAGATTATTTTAATTCTACAGATGCGCCAACTTCTTCTAATTTTTCTTTTAAAGCTTCAGCGTCTTCTTTAGATAAACCTTCTTTAACAACTTTAGGAGCGTTGTCTACGATTTCTTTAGCTTCTTTTAAGCCTAAGCCAGTTGCTTCTTTAACCGCTTTAACAACTTTAATTTTTGAATCTCCAGCTGAAGTTAATTCAACGTCGAATTCAGTTTTTTCAGCTGCTGCATCTCCACCAGCTGCGCCAGCTGCTGCTACAGGAGCTGCTGCTGTTACACCAAATTCTTCTTCGATAGCTTTTACTAAGTCATTTAATTCTAATACTGACATTTCTTTAATTGCTTCAATAATTTTTTCATTAGACATGATATATATCCTCCATTAAATAGTTTTATTTGTTGCTGAATTATTCAGCACTTTCTTCTTTTTGTTCTCCAACAGCTTTAACTGCATAAGCAAAGTTACGAACTGGAGCTTGTAATACAGATAGTAACATTGATACAAGACCGTCTTTTGATGGTAATGAACCGATAGTGTTAACTTCTTCTGCAGATACAACTTGTCCTTCGATAACACCTGCTTTGATTTCTAACGCTTCGTTTTCTTTAGCGAAGTCAGCAAGAATTTTAGCTGGTTCAACAACTTCTTCGTTTGAAAAAGCAATTGCGTTAGGACCAGTTAATGTTTCTTCTAAACCTTCGATACCAGCAGCTTCAGCAGCACGACGAACTAAAGTGTTTTTGTAAACTTTATATTCGATACCTGCTTCACGTAATTGTTTACGTAATTCAGTAACTTGCGCAACTGTTAAACCACGGTAGTCAACAATAATTGTTGAAACAGAATTTTTAAGTTGTTCAGTAATTAAATCAACTTTTTGTTGTTTAGCTTCAACGATTTTTGAATTAGACATCTCTACACCTCCATATTAATTGTCCGTGCTTTTATGATGAGGTTTCTCAACAAAAAAGCACTTTTTACCCACGGCAAAAAGTGCTTGAATTTTATACGTTCAAGTCAATTTAAGCCTCGGTAGGATCGCTTTTTAAGTTCAAAATTGAACTCCTACTGTCTTAGGTTAAATATTACACATCCAAAACTATAACGCGTTTTGGAGTTGAAGTCAATATTTTTATATTATAATTTAAAGCTTGAAGTATCAACTTTGATACCAGGACCCATTGTTGTTGTAACAGCAACAGATTTGAAATAAGTACCTTTAGATGATGCTGGTTTAGCTTTAGTTAATGTATCTTGAATTGTTTTGAAGTTATCAACTAATTGTTGCTCGTCAAATGATACTTTACCAATAGATGCATGAACAATACCAGATTTTTCAGCACGGTATTCTACTTTACCTGCTTTAATTTCTTCTACTGCTTTTTTGATATCCATTGTTACTGTACCAGTTTTAGGGTTTGGCATTAAACCTTTAGGTCCTAATACACGACCAAGTTTACCAACTTCACCCATCATGTCAGGTGTTGCAACGATTACATCAAAGTCGAACCAACCTTGGTTGATTTTGTTAATGTATTCTTCACCTACATAATCTGCTCCAGCTTCTTCTGCTTCTTTGATTTTATCGCCTTTAGCGAATACTAATACACGTTGTGTTTTACCAGTACCGTGTGGTAATACTACAGCACCACGGATTTGTTGGTCATTCTTACGTGTATCAATGCCTAAACGAAATGCAACTTCTACAGATGCATCAAAGTTAACAGTACTTGTTTCTTTTGCTAATTTAATCGCTTCTTCAACAGCGTATGTTGCAGTACGATCGATTTTAGCAACTGCTTCTTGATACTTTTTACCTTTTTTAGCCATTTTGTTTTCCTCCTTTAGTGGTTTTAGCGGAATGTTACCTCCCACGTGCATTATCATAAAGACAATGCAATAGCAGACAGCGAAATAGCCGCCTGCTTAAACTTTAAAACTCAATTATTCTACGACAATACCCATGCTGCGTGCAGTACCTTCAACGATACGCATAGCTGCTTCTTCAGATGCCGCGTTTAAGTCAGGCATTTTAGTGTTAGCAATTTCACGTACTTGGTCTTGAGTTACTGTAGCAACTTTAGTTTTGTTAGGTTCACCAGAACCTTTTTCTACTTTAGCTGCTTTTTTAAGTAATACTGCTGCAGGTGGTGTCTTAGTGATGAAAGTAAATGAACGATCTTCAAATACTGTAATTTCAACTGGAATGATTAAACCTGCTTGCTCTTGTGTACGAGCGTTGAATTCTTTACAGAATCCCATAATATTCACACCGGCTTGACCTAATGCAGGACCAACTGGTGGTGCTGGGTTTGCTTTACCTGCAGGAATTTGCAATTTAACAACTTTAACTACTTTTTTAGCCACGATGTGCACCTCCTTGATATCGTGATGTGGTCATGGGGTAATGATATTTTACCCTCCCACTCTTCATTTCGTGACGAAATGGTTGCGCATAGTCCGAGCGCGACCTTTAAATAATAACATTGAAATTATGAAATTTCAAGTGTTTTTTTACAACTTTTCAATTTGATCGAATTCAACTTCGACTGGTGTTTCTCTGCCGAACATATCAACAAGTACTGTTAATTTGTACTTCTCAACATCGATTTCTTTGATTTCACCAACTTGGTTACTAAATGGTCCACTTGTTACGCGAACTTGTTCACCTAATTCAACTTCTACGTCGACAGTTTTTTCTACCATACCCATTTGTTTAAGGATGAATTTCGCTTCCTCAGGTAATAATGGATTTGGTTTAGATCCTGCACCTGCAGAACCAACGAAGCCTGTAACACCAGGTGTATTTCTTACGACATACCATGATTCATCAGTCATAATTAACTCAACTAATACATATCCAGGGAAAGTCTTCTTGATTTGTGTCTTCGCTTTACCATCTTTAATAGATGTTTCTTCCTCTTCAGGAATCACAACTCTAAAAATTTGTTCTTGCATGTTCATTGTATCAACACGCTTTTCTAGGTTTGTTTTGACTTTATTTTCATAACCTGAATAAGTGTGCACTGCATACCATCGTTTAGCGCCTATCTCTTCTGACATTTTGCCACTCCTTACTATCTAATCAAATTAATTAATTCTGTAATTCCTAAATCTAATGCATAGAAAAAGATTAAGAAAAAGATTACTGTACACACTACTATTGTTGTATATTTAACAAGTTCTTTGCCAGTTGGCCAACTTGTTTTCTGCATTTCTGATTTTACGCCTTGAAAGAAGTTTTCTTTTTTAGCCATTGATTTTCCTCCTTTTAGATGGATTCTTTATGCAATGTATGCGTATTACAAGTTTTACAAAACTTTTTTAGCTCTAATCGTTGATCTGTATCTTTTTTAGGGACTGTATAATTTCTAGCTCCGCATTTCTCGCAATTTAAAGGGACTTTTCTCATATTATCACCTAATTCATTCTAATCCTAGATTAATATACAAAACAAATCACCTAATTGTCAAACAAAGCTGAAGTAATTTCAGCCTTGTTCAGTTTCTTTTTTAATCTGTATTGTGCGTTGTATATATGTTTCACTGGTAAATCTAGTTCATTTGATATTTCTTTTTTTGTTTTTCCTTGTGCCGTTAATTTTAGAATGTCCGTTTCTATAGGTGATAGTTTATTTGAATCCATCAAATAGGATAGTGAACACTCCGTTAACATTTCATTTTCAAAATCCTGACCATGACCATCTCTAAGACACTCTATTAAATTAATCGAATCACTTTTTGTTTCGTCAATACTTAATGAATCTTTTAATATTTGATACTTTGTACTTTTAACTTTTCTTATATAATCAATTTTAGCATTTTTAATAATGACATTCACACAATGTATAAAGGACTCCTGCTTGTCACAATCAAATGTGAGTGCTTGCTTATACAATTTATATCTTATAATTTGTGCGATGTCCTCTTTATCATTATAAGGTAGTCTCAATGTGCCTACCCGCTTCTGAATGTCACTTTCGAAAACATTTAATAATTGATTAAACGCTTCTTTGTCACCGTTTTGAATATCAGCAATCCATTTTAACAACTGATTATCAGTATTCATGTCATTCATCATGCTCATCCCTTGTTGTTGTTTTGAGCATATTTTACAGAGCGACTTCCTTATAAATCAAACTTCAAAAAATCATTTTTATCGATTATTTCTTCTCCATTTTTCAAATTGCTGTAATACTTCATCTGGCAAGTTCAATCTATTCCTAGGCGTCTTAGTTTTAATTTCTGATAGATGCTTTGTAACTACAGATTCTTGATTTGCAATTGTTGACCACATTTCTCTTGATGAGATTCTATACGCACCTGAACCAAAAATAGCATGTTGTTCACTCATATCACTTGTGACTACTGTAATATGCGTAATATGTTTTCTATATAATTCATACGTTAGTCTTTCGATATAACTATCTGCTGTTTCTTTTCCTTTCGTATAAACAACTTTCACACCGTGCTTAAATCCTACTGATTCAGTACCTTCTACACCATATGCATCAAAAACAACAATCATTTCACCATCATGCTGGGTATTATAATTGATAAGTGTGATTAACAATTTATCTCTCGCTTCTTCTAAAGAAACTTGAGCAATGGAAGACAATTCGCTTGATTGTCCTATTAAGTTATAGCCATCAATAATTAAATAGATATCTTTCATTATGATTGTCCTATTGGATGCCTTTTTCTATAAACTTCATACATAAGCAGACTTGCTGCAACAGAAGCATTTAAGCTATTAACGTGTCCAACCATTGGTAATTTAATATAAAAATCACACTTATTTTTCACTAATCGACTCATACCTTCGCCTTCACTGCCTATAACGATAACAAGTGGCATTCCAGCATCCATTTGTCTATAATCAGTCGCATTCTTTGCATCTGTACCTGCGACCCAATATCCTACTTCTTGAAGTCTTTCAATTGTTTGCGGTAAATTCGTCACGCGAATAACTGGAACATGTTGAATGGCACCTGTTGAAGCTTTTGCTACTGTTGCATTTAACTGCACAGATCTTCTCTTCGGAATAATAATGCCATCAATACCTATTGCATCAGCTGTTCTCATAATAGAACCTAAATTATGCGGATCTTCTAAACCATCTAACATCAATAAGCAAGGTACATGGTCAATATCTTTAGTTTCTGAAATGAAATCTTCTAATTCTTTATATGGATATGGTGCAATTTGAGCAGCGATACCTTGATGTGGAACATCAGTTAAATAATCAATTTTTGATTTAGGTACAGTTTGGACGACTATTTTTTCAGATTTTGCAATTTTTAAAATTTCACCAATTTGTTTCTTATTGATACCTTCTTGAATCAATATTTTATTAATCGTATGTCCTGAAGTTATCGCTTCTTTGACTGCATGCCTACCAACTATAATCGATTCATCCATTGGCTCCCACCCTTTCTTCTGTTATTTCAATCATTTTATTAACGAGTTCTTCCAAGCGTTCTGTTTCATCTATTAAGAATAAATAACCGATGACCGCTTCGATTGCTGAACTTTTTCTATACGTTTGTATATCCGTATTCTTCGCTTTCGTATAACTTTTTGCGTTACGACCTCGTTGTATAATTTCTAATTCTTCTTCTGTAAAAAATTCATTTTCCATCAAAATATTAAGTGCATAAGCTTGTCCCTTTGCAGAAACATATTGTTTAGACAATTGATGTAATCGATTAGGTTTCCCTTTTATTTTAAGGATAATATGCTTTCTGACATACGTATCTAATATCGAATCACCCATGTAAGCTAAGGATAACGGATTTAACATTTTAATTGTTAATTTATCCACGTCTAAACCTCACACCTTGAGCTGTGTCTTCAAGAATAATATTTTGTTCTTTTAGTGCGTCTCTAATTTCGTCCGCTCTTTGGAAGTTCTTAGCTTTTCTTGCTTCATTACGTTCTTCAATTAATGCTTCAATTTCTTCATCAAGCAATTCATTTTGTTTTTTACCTACTAATGGTACACCAAGAACTTCACTAAAGATTTCATACACTTCTTTGAAACGATTAATTGTTTTTGTAGAAGTTGTATTTTCAAGTAAATATTTATTAGCTAATTTATTCAAGTCATACCATGCAGTCATTGCATTAGCTGTATTGAAATCATCATCCATAGATGTTTCAAAGTCTTTTAATATTTCATTAATACGTTCGATATGTTGTTCTGTTTCATCTTCTTCTAATACAGCATGTTGTGCTCTATCAACTAATGATTGATAACTGTTTCTTATTCTTTCTAAACCTCTACTAGCTGCTTGTACAAGTTCTAAATCATAGTTAATTGGATTTCTATAATGCGCACCTACCATAAAGAATCTTAATACATCAGGGTCAATTTCTTTTATAATGTCATGAACTAAAATAAAGTTACCTAATGATTTACTCATTTTTTCATTGTTAATATTTACAAAGCCGTTGTGCATCCAATAATTCGCGAATGTCTTATCATTGTGTGCTTCTGATTGGGCAATTTCATTTTCGTGGTGAGGGAATTGTAAGTCTGTTCCTCCAGCATGGATATCAATCGTATCGCCTAAATGTACTTGTGCCATTACAGAACATTCGATGTGCCAACCCGGTCTACCTTCACCCCATGGGCTATCCCATTTAATTTCGCCTGGTTTAGCTTTTTTCCATAAAGTGAAGTCTAGCGCATCTTCTTTTTGTTCACCAGATTCTATTCTAGCGCCAACTTTTAAGTCATCTAATGATTGATGGCTCAACTTACCATAATCATCAAAACGTCTTGTACGATAATATACGTCACCACCACTTTCATATGCATAGCCTTTTTCGACTAATACAGCTATAAACGCAATAATATCGTCCATGTGATCCATTACTCTTGGGTTCGCTGTTCCACGTTTACAATTTAAAGCACCTGTATCTTCGTAGAATGCTTCAATAAAACGATCCGCAATTTCCGGAACCGTTTCACCTAATTCATTAGCAGCTTTGATTAATTTGTCATCAACATCTGTAAAATTAGATACATATTGTACATCGTAGCCACGGTATTCTAAATATCTTCTTACGACATCAAATGCTACTGTTGCTCTTGCATTACCAATATGAATGTAGTTGTAAACTGTCGGTCCACATACATACATTTTTACTTTTCCTTCTTCGATAGGAATAAATTCTTCTTTTTGTCTTGTTAACGTATTATATAACGTAATCATCAACAATCTCTCCATTCTTCGTCTTTTCAAGTTGACGTTCTAATTCTTTTAATTGTTCATATATTGGGTCTGGTAAATTTGTATGATTAAAGTTCTTACCAATTTTCAATCCATCTTGTTTCACAATTCTACCTGGAATACCAACTACTGTAGAATAATCTGGTACATCTTTGAGAACGACTGAGTTCGCGCCAATATTCACATTGTTGCCGACTTCAATATTACCTAATACTTTTGCACCAGCAGCTATCAGTACATTATCACCTATATCTGGATGTCTTTTTCCACGTTCTTTACCTGTCCCACCAAGTGTTACACCTTGGTAGATTGTTACATTATTGCCGATACGACATGTTTCACCTATTACAATACCCATGCCATGGTCGATGAATAACCTCTTGCCGATTGTAGCACCTGGATGAATTTCAACTCCTGTGAAAAATCGAGCAATTTGAGATATAGACCTTGCTATAAAGTACATTTTTTTCTTAAAGAACCAATTAGCGATCAAATAACTCCATATAGCATGTAGTCCTGAGTAAGTCATAACGACTTCAAATGAAGATCTTGCTGCAGGGTCTTGATCGAAAACCATTTGAATATCATCTTTGACTCGTTTAAACATTTAAATCCCCCCTCAGATAACAAAAAGGCGCCCCTAACAATAATTGCTAGAGGTGCCTTTTTGCACGGTTCCACTCTTTTTAGCATTAAAAAATGCTCACTCTTTTAAATATTAACATCATCATATTTGTAATAAAGGTGCATTCGCTTAAGTAATGTGGCACATTTTCAGCAACCATGTACTCTCTAATTTCACATTAACTAATCTACTTGTCCTTTAAGTCATTTATATAATAATTTCTCGTTCTAAAAAAATCAAACAAAACGTTTTAATCTGTTAAGTACTTTATCTCGACCTAATAACGCAATTGTATTCGGTAATTCAGGGCCATGAGTTTGACCTGAAACAGCAACACGTATAGGCATAAATAATTGTTTACCTTTGATGCCTGTTTCTTTTTGAACAGCTTTAATTGATTTTTTAATTTCTGCTGGTTCAAACGGCTCTAAAGTTTCAAGTTGTTTCACAAGTTCAGCCATAACAGTTGGAACTTGTTCACCATCTAAGACTTCTTGTGCTTCGTCACTGAAATCAAGATGTTCTCTGAAGAATAACTCAGATAAAGGAACAATTTCTCCTGCATAACTCATTTGTTGTTGATATAAACCTACTAAGTCTCTTGCCCAAGATAATTCAGCTTCAGATGGACTTTCAGGTAATAAACCTGCTTTAACCATATGAGGAATTGTCATTTCAAAGACTGTTTCAGAATCTTTTTCTTTCATGTATTGGTTATTAATCCATTCTAATTTTTTCTTATCAAAGAATGCTGGTGATTTAGAAAGACGTTTTTCATCGAAGATTTTAATAAATTCTTCTTTAGAGAAGATTTCTTCTTCGCCTTCAGGAGACCATCCTAATAAACCAATAAAGTTAAAGATTGCTTCAGGTAAATAACCTAAATCTTTATATTGTTCGATGAACTGTAGAATTTGACCATCACGTTTACTTAATTTTTTACGCTCTTCATTGACGATTAATGTCATATGCGCAAATTGTGGAGGCTCGAATCCAAACGCTTCATAAATCATAAGTTGCTTAGGTGTGTTTGAAATATGATCATCACCACGAATAACGTGTGAAATTTCCATGTAGTAATCATCAATCGCAACTGCAAAGTTATAAGTTGGGATACCATCTTTTTTAACGATTACCCAGTCACCGATACCATTTGAATCAAATGATACTTCACCTTTAACGATATCATCGAATTTATATTCTTTATTTTGTGGCACTCTAAAGCGAATACTTGGTTGTCTACCTTCTGCTTCAAATGCTTCTTGTTCTTCTTTTGTTAAGTGTGCGTGTTTACCACCATAACGAGGCATTTCACCTCTTGCAATTTGCTCTTCGCGTTCTGCTTCTAATTCTTCTGAAGTCATATAACATTTATATGCTTTATCTTCAGCTAATAATTTTTCAATTAATGGCTTATAAATGTCGCCACGTTCAGATTGACGATATGGACCGTATCCTCCGTCTTTATTAACAGACTCATCCCAATCTAAACCTAACCATTCAAGGTTAGAAAATTGTGATGCTTCTCCGTCTTCTAAATTTCTGGCTATATCTGTATCTTCAATACGTATAACAAAGTCCCCATTATAATGTTTCGCAAATAAATAGTTAAATAATGCGGTTCTTGCGTTACCGATGTGTAAGTAACCAGTCGGACTTGGCGCGTATCTTACTCTTACTTTGTTACTCATCGTCTCACTCCTGTTTTATTCTTTACTTGTTAATAATACCACAGCTTGTGCTTGTATGCCTTCTTCTCTTCCTAGAAATCCTAATTTTTCATTCGTTGTTGCTTTTACATTTATATCTTCAATAGACACGTCTAATACTGAAGCAATTGCACTTCGCATTTGATCTATATAAGGCCTGAATTTAGGTTGTTCCGCTACAATTGTAGCATCTACATTCCCAAGTTTATATCCTTTTTTCAAAACTTGTTCATAAGATTCTTTAAGCAATAACTTTGAATCTGCATCTTTAAAAGCTGGATCTGTATCTGGGAATAGCTTTCCTATATCTCCTAGACTTGCAGCACCTAGAATAGCATCCGTAATTGCATGGAGCAACACATCTGCATCACTGTGACCTTTCAAACCATGTGTATGTTCAATCTCAAGACCACCAATGATCAATGGTCTTGTTGGATCAAATTCATGCACATCATAACCGTAACCTATTCTAAACATCGCAAATACCTCGCTTCTCTAGTATAGAATGTGCAATGATTAAATCTTCGTGTGTTGTAATTTTGATGTTGTCGTAATCACCATTTGATATATGTACTTGATACCCTGCTCTCTCTACTAACGAAGCATCATCCGTACCTAAGTAATTTTGTGTTTCTGCTTGTTCATAAGCTTCTAAAATTATGTTTCTTTTGAACGCTTGAGGTGTTTGAACTTGCCACATTGTTGAGCGATCGTAAGTTTGTTCAACAACACCATCGATCACTTGCTTGATTGTATCCTTAGCTTGAACTGCTAAAATCACTGCATCTTTTGTTAAGGCATCTTGATATAATTGATTGATTTTTTCTTGTGTAATAAATGGTCTTGCACCATCATGAACCATCACAACTTCAGTATCAATCAATACTTTCAAGACTTCATTAATGCTATGTTGTCTTTCTTGACCACCTGGAATAACACCAGCAACTTTACTAAAGTCCTTTAAATGGTCTTCCATTAATTCAACTTCGTCTGGATGTGCAGCAATAAAAATCTGTTCACATGAATCTATTTCTTGAAACACGGCAACAGTTTGACGAATAATTGTTTCACCGTTAATTTCTAGAAATAATTTGTTGATTTCAGTTCCCATCCTTTTACCTTGTCCAGCTGCAGGAATAATTGTCGTAAACCCCAATTTATGACACCTTCTTCGCAAATATAATTCTACCAGAGGAAGTTTGTAGTAAGCTCATCACTTCAACAGGAATTGTCTTTCCTATATATTCTCGTCCTTTTTCAATGACGACCATTGTACCATCATCAAGATAACCAACTCCTTGATCATCTTCTTTACCTATTTTCGTAATTAATAAATCGAAAATATCCCCTTGGTGTAGTACTGGTTTAATCGCTTCTGATAAATCATTTACATTTAGAACTTTTATACCTTGAACTGCACATACTTTATTCAAATTATAATCTGTTGTAATGATACTTGCTTGATATCGCTTAGCTAAATTGATTAAGAGGGCATCTACATCTTTATGTGTAGACGTTGGTTCAATAATTGAAATCGAGAAATCCGTTTTCTTCAATTCATTTAATATATCTAACCCACGTTGTCCTTTATCGCGTTTAACACTGTCTTTAGCATCCGCAATGACTTGTAACTCTTCAATAACGCCTTGAGGTACGAGGATTTCTCCATCTATAAAATGACACTTCACGACATCTAATATTCTCCCGTCAATAATAGCACTTGTATCTAAAATTTTGGCGTATTTTGAAGTTGTTTGTCTTGTTAAAGAATTTGATATACTTTCTGGAAATAATCGTAAAATTTCTTCTCGTTTTTGCAAACCAATCTGAAAGCCTAGATAACATAAAAAAGCAGCAATAATAATAGGTAAAATATGTTTCAGAACTGGTGCACCGATCATTTCTAATATAAACGAAACCATAACCGCGATCATTAAGCCTATCATGACACCAACTGTGGCGAAGAATATTTCAAGAATACTCCTTTTTAATAAATATTTTTCTCCTTGATCAGCCATGTCTACAATCTTATCAATCAAAAAACCAAACAATAGGAAAATAACAACCGCACCTATAAGACCATCGATATATGGATTTGTCAGTACTTGTTCGGGTTGGATACTAAACGCATTAATCAGTTCTGGAATCACCATAATGCCTAGTGAGGAACCTATGACTAAATAACACAGTATGATTAGTCCTTTTAA
This sequence comes from Mammaliicoccus sp. N-M50, assembly GCF_022386995.1. Taxonomy (NCBI): domain Bacteria; kingdom Bacillati; phylum Bacillota; class Bacilli; order Caryophanales; family Staphylococcaceae; genus Mammaliicoccus; species Mammaliicoccus sp. N-M50. The sequence continues at coordinate 211,548 of NZ_JAJNJA010000006.1, forward strand.
AATTTTCATACGTTAACCTCCTAATGGTTAATTATGCATTAAAAGCAATTTTCAATGCTTCTCTTGTTGTTGATACGCCAATAACTTCTGTACCTTCAGGGAATTCTAAACCTTTAATATTATTTTTAGGTATGATAATACGTTTAAATCCTAGTTTAGCCGCTTCTTGTACACGTTGATCAATTCTAGCAACCCTTCTTACTTCACCTGTTAAACCGACCTCACCTACGAAACAATCATCACCTTTAGTAGGTTTATCTTGGAAACTTGAAGCTATCGCGATAACAATACTTAAATCTACAGCGGGTTCACTTAATTTTACACCACCGGCAATTTTGATATATGCGTCTTGTTGTTGTAATAAGAAATTCTCTTTCTTCTCTAATACAGCCATCAATAAGCTTAATCTATTGTGATCAATACCTGTTGCCATTCTTCGTGGATTATGAAAAGTCGTTGGCGTCACTAAAGCTTGTACCTCAACTAAAATAGGTCTCGTACCTTCCATAGTTGCAACAATAGTCGAACCCGATACATGTTTCGTTCTTTCTTCTAAGAACATTTCAGACGGATTTTTAACTTCGTTAAGACCCGTTTGCTTCATTTCAAAAATACCCATTTCATTTGTCGAACCAAAACGGTTTTTGACTGCTCTTAATATTCTGTATGCATGATGTGTATCACCTTCAAAATACAAGACTGTATCAACCATATGTTCTAACAAACGTGGACCAGCAATTTGTCCATCTTTCGTTACGTGTCCAACAATAAATGTAGCAATGTTCATTTGTTTTGCGATATGCATTAAATTTTGTGTACATTCTCTAACTTGAGAAACAGAACCTGGCGCAGAAGTGACTTCTGGGTGGAAGACAGTTTGAATGGAATCTATTACTAATACATCTGGTTTTTCTTTTTGAACCATACTATGTATAATCTCTAAATTCGTTTCAGCATAAACATTTAATTCTCCTGAATCTTCAACTAATCTTTCAGCTCTTAATTTTGTTTGTCTTACAGATTCTTCACCTGAAACATATAAGACATTTTTTTGTTGAGATAAAGCCGCACAAATTTGTAATAACAATGTGGATTTACCAATACCAGGGTCGCCACCAATGAGTACAAGCGAACCTTCTACAACACCGCCACCTAATACGCGGTTAAATTCATTGATTTTAGTCTTAATTCTAGGTGTATCTTCTTCTTTGACGTCTTTTAATTTTTCTATTTTTTGTGCGGGTACATCTGACTTGAATGTATTTTTAGGACCTTTAGTTTCTTTATGTTCTATTGATTCTTCCATTTGGTTCCATGCACCACAATTAGGGCATTTCCCCATCCATTTTGGAGATTGATATCCGCAGGCTAAACACTCAAATATTACTTTCTTTTTGGCCATTCATGTTACCTCCGTATTAATTGAATAGTTATATTTTAAACTTGACTGACATTAAAAACAAATTAATATACTTTAAAATCAATATAAAAGCCCGCAAACTATTATGATAAATAGCTTGCGGACTCATTATAATATTAAATTAACATTGTTGATTTTTAAGCTTTTGAAGTTTCTTCTGCTTCTTTATGATCTGATAAATCAAATTTAAATTCATCATCTCTGTAATCTACAATGACATCTTTACCTACTAAATCTTGTCCAGATAAGATTAATTCACTTAAATTATCTTCGACGTGTTTTTGAATAGCACGTGTTAATGGTCTTGCACCATATTCTGGATCGAATCCTTCATCAGCAATTTTTTCTTGTGCTGAATCTGAAAGCGTAATGTGAATGCCTTGTTCTGATAATCGTTTCGTTAAGTTACCAGCCATTTTATTCACAATTTCTTTAAGATGTGTTTTTTCAAGTTTGTGGAAGACGATAATATCATCTACACGGTTTAAGAATTCTGGTCTAAATTGTTGTTTTAATTCATCCATCATTGTTTTTCTGATAGTTTCGTAATCCGGTCCACTTTCTTTAGCACCGAATCCAACAAATTTAGCATTTTGTAATTCTTGTGCACCAACGTTTGATGTCATGATAATAACAGTGTTTCTAAAGTCTACTTTACGACCTTTAGAATCTGTTAAGTGTCCATCATCTAACACTTGTAACAAGATATTAAATACATCTGGATGTGCTTTTTCAATTTCGTCAAATAGGATAACTGAATATGGTTTACGTCTTACATTTTCAGTTAATTGTCCACCATCATCATGACCTACATAACCTGGAGGAGAACCTACTAAACGGCTGACAGAGTGTTTCTCCATAAACTCACTCATGTCGACTCTGATCATAGCATCTTCTTCACCGAACATTGCATCAGCTAATGTACGTGCAAGTTCAGTTTTACCAACACCTGTTGGTCCTAAGAATATAAAGCTACCAATTGGTCTCTTAGGATCTTTAAGACCAGCACGGGCACGTCTTACTGCTTTAGAAATAGATTTAACTGCATCGTTTTGACCGATTACACGTTCATGTAAGATAGTTTCTAAGTTTAGTAATCGTTCTGACTCAGTTTCGTTTAATTTCGTAATTGGAATACCTGTCCAATTTGCGACAACGACTGCGATATCTTCAGCAGTTACACAAGTGTTTTTCTCACCTTGTGCTTTTTTCCATTCGTTTTTAGTATCTTCTAATTGTTTTTCAAGTTTTGTTTGTTTATCTCTTAAATTAGCTGCATTTTCAAACTCTTGAGAATGTACGGCAGCATCTTTTTCTTTCTTAACTGTTTCTAATTCTGATTCAAGTTCTTTAAGACTTGGAGGTGTTGTATAGTTTCTAAGTCTTACTTTAGAACTTGCTTCATCGATTAAGTCGATTGCTTTATCAGGTAGGAATCTATCTGAAATGTAACGGTCACTCATATTAACGGCCGCTTCAATCGCTTCATCTGAAATATTAATACGGTGATGCGCTTCGTAACGATCTCTCAAACCTTTTAAAATTGCAATTGAATCTTCAGTATTTGGTTCATCAACTGTTACTGGTTGGAAACGACGTTCTAATGCAGCATCTTTTTCAATATATTTACGGTATTCATCTAATGTAGTTGCACCGATACATTGTAGTTCACCACGAGCTAATGCTGGTTTCAAGATGTTTGATGCATCGATAGCACCTTCTGCTCCACCTGCACCAATCAGTGTGTGTAACTCATCGATGAATAACACGATATTACCTGCTTGATGAATTTCTTCCATTACTTTTTTAAGTCTTTCTTCAAATTCACCACGATATTTAGTACCTGCTACAACAGTACCCATGTCTAATGACATAACGCGTTTACCTTTTAATGTTTCTGGCACTTCGTTTTGTACGATTGCTTGTGCCAAGCCTTCAACGATAGCCGTTTTACCGACACCTGGTTCACCGATTAATACCGGATTGTTTTTAGTTCTTCTACTTAACACTTCAATGACACGTGTAATTTCATCTGAACGACCAACTACTGGATCTAACGTACCATCTTGCGCAATGACTGTTAAGTCTCTTGCTAATCCATCTAAAGTTGGTGTTGCTTGATTTTTAGTCGTTTGTGCATTTTTTGAACCTTGCTCTGGACTGCCTAATGATTTAACGACTTGTGCTCTTGCTTTAGTGATATTTAAATCTAAATTAGCAAACACACGTGCTGCTACACCTTCGTTCTCACGAATTAATCCAAGTAATAGATGTTCTGTTCCAACAAATGTATGGTTTAACTTTCTCGCTTCATCCATTGAAAGTTCAATTACTTTCTTAGCTCTTGGTGTGTAATGAATCGCACCAACTTGTTCTTGACCTTGGCCAATTAAGTTTTCAACTTCTTTTGTTACTTTTTCTTCAGTAATACCGAAAGCATCTAGTACTTTAGCTGCTATGCCTTCAGGTTCTTTCATTAAACCTAATAATAAATGTTCCGTACCTATATTTGAATGATTCAATCTCATTGCTTCTTCTTGTGCATGCGCTAATACACGTTGCGCACGTTCTGTTAATCTACCAAATAGCATAAACTAACCTCCTATTTTATATATGTTCTCTTAAAAAGGTTGCTCTTTGTTCATCTACAGATTGTTCCGAGTCATTACCTTCAAAGAATGGTGTTTGTATTGTAACCATTAAATTATCAAAATTAAAGTTATTACTCTCGATATGTCCTAAATCTATACCCAGTTTCATTTCACTTAATCTTAATGAAGCTTCTTCAACAGATATTAATTGTGCAGATTTCAATATACCTTTCGCACGATGAACTCTGTCTTTTGTTTCCATATGATTAAAGCGATCAAGTCTTTGTCTAATTTGTTCTTCTTCACTAATGATTTGTTCAACAATTTGTGTTAAATCTTCAATGATTTCTTCTTCAGTCTTACCAAGTGTTAATTGATTAGATATTTGATACACATGACCAAGTGCACCTGTACCTTCACCATAAATACCTCGAATCGTATATCCGAATCTATTGATAGCTTGTCCAATTCGTTTCATACGTTTCATGATGCTTAAGCCAGGTAAGTGCAACATAACACTCGCTCTTAACCCTGTTCCAATGTTCGTTGGACAAGTCGTTAAAAATCCATGTTGTTCATCATAAGAAATCGTTAGATGTTTATCAAGCTCATCATCTAATTTAGATGCTGTTTCATACAACTCGTTTAGCACGAGATTATGGCCCATAACTTGTATTCTAACGTGATCTTCTTCGTTGATCATAACACTTGTTGATTCATCTTCATTTAATAATACTGCACCAAATTTCTGTTTTGTCAGTGCTGGGCTAATAAGATGTTTGAACACGAGTTTATTCTGATCTAGTTCACTTAAATCTGATAACTTAGTCAATTTCAATTCTGATAATGCTTTACTCACTTTTTCTATTACTTTGTTGCCTGTTTCGTCATCTTCTTCATATTTGAGCGGATGAACTTCGTCTTGAAGGTTACGTGCAAGTCTTATTCTAGAACTCATGACAATTGGCGTGTCTTCTGTTTCTTTCATCCAATCGCTAATATGTTCATTCATATGCTCTTCCATTTACTCGACCTCACCTTCTGCTTTCAATGCTTTTATTTCATCTCTTACAACTGCTGCATCTTCAAAGGCTTGCTCTTCAATTAAGCCTTGGAGTATTTTTTCTTTCTCTGCAATTTGTTGTTTGAGTTGTATTTTACTTCTTGAAGATACAGGTATTTTACCTGTATGCTCCCCACTGCCCGCTTGAACTCTTCTAATAATTTGCGGTACATCATCTTTAAAAGTTTCATAGCAGTCATGACAACCAAACTTACCAACTTTAGCAATATCTGTTAAAGTCATGCCACAAGTAGGACAGTGCTTTTCTTCTTGTGGTTGAACTTGTTTAAAGTTAATACCATGTTTACCTACTAAATATTGTAGAAATTGGTTCACAACAAATTCTTGGTCCAAATTTTGATCACTCATATGATCATCTTGAAAATAAAAATGTTCTGAAGCACAGTTTTTACATATCCATTGTTCTGTTTTATGTTTCTTACCTGTTGATGTTAATTGAATTGTTGCTTCTTCTTTACCACAAATTTCACAAAGCATACTGTCACTCCTTTTTAACTATAATGTATGACGGCAAGTATACGTTTCAATATATTTGCTCGAATAATATCTCTATATGGTATTTCTATTTGCAATGTATCTCTATGAAGCGTTTGAACAATCATTTTTTTCTCTCTATCTGTAATTAAGTCATTTTCATACAAACCATCCACAATTCTAAATGCATTTGCTTGTGAGATTTGATCACCTGTCAATTCAATTAGATGTCTAATGAATGCTGATTGACTATTCGTTTCAACTTTTGAAATACGAATGTAACCACCGCCGCCTCTTTTACTTTCTATAGCGTATCCGTGCTCATTTGTAAATCTTGTTTTTATAACATAGTTTAATTGGGAAGGTACACAATCAAACTTTTCAGCAATATGTGCACGTTTAATTTCAACGACATCTCCTTGAGCCTCCTCTAGCAATTGCTTTAAGTATTGCTCAATGATATCCGACATGTTGTGCATTAATTCATCACCTCTTTTGACCTTCTTTGACTATATTATATGTTCTGTTGTTTATTATTTCAATTAATTTGTTTCTTTAAAAATTTTTAAAATTTTATACCGCTTTCAAAAGAAATAAGTTATCATATAAGGTAGGTTATGATTGAGTATAAACGAAGGGAAAGGTGTGTCAATTATGCATTATATTATCGGGATTATCGGTATCTTATTATTCCTATTTCTAGCATGGTTAGTAAGCTCTGATAAAATGCGTGTTAGATGGCAGTATATAGGATTAATGATCGTAATCCAGTTTATATTTGCTTTCTTATTATTAAAAACAACAGGTGGATTAACTATCATAGGTGGTATTTCAAGTGGTTTTGGCTACATCATAGCAAAAGCTATGGAAGGGATAAACTTCGTATTTGCGGGTATTGCAAATATCGATCCTAAGACAGATAAGCCTGTTTCAGTTTATTTCCTTAACGTATTAATGCCAATTGTGTTTGTATCAGCACTTATCGGTATTTTACAATATCTTAAAATCTTACCTCTTATCATTAAATATTTAGGTTTAATTATTTCTAAAGTTAATGGTATGGGTAAATTAGAATCATATAATGCGGTCGCATCTGCAATTTTAGGTCAATCAGAAGTGTTTATTTCTATCAAAAAACAACTTCCATTAATTCCTAAACATCGTATGTATACATTAACAGCTTCAGCTATGTCTACAATATCTGCATCAATCGTTGGTGCATATTTTACGATGGTTGAACCGAGATACGTTGTAACAGCTATCGTATTAAACTTATTTGGTGGATTTATTATGGCATCCATTATTAATCCATATACAGTAGATCCAAAAGAAGACGACATCATGATTCAAGAATCAGAAGAAAAACAATCATTCTTCGAAATGTTAGGTGAATATATTTTAGATGGTTTCAAAGTTGCCGTTATCGTAGCAGCAATGTTAATCGGTTATGTTGCATTAATCGGACTATTAAATGGTGTTACATCTAACATTTTAAGTTTCGTTTCTGGCGGTTCAGTATCATGGGACTTCCAAACATTAATCGGATTTGTATTTGCACCATTTGCCTTCTTAACAGGGGTTCCTTGGGCAGATGCAGTACAATCAGGTAGTATTATGGCTACTAAAGTTCTTTCAAATGAATTTGTTGCGATGGGTATTCTACCTGATGCAGATATTTCAGAAAGAGCAAATGGTATCATTTCAGTATTCTTAGTTTCATTCGCAAACTTCGGTTCTATTGGTATCATCGCGGGTGCTGTTAAATCATTAAATGACAAACAAGGGGATAATGTCGCGCGCTTCGGTATTAAATTATTATACGGTGCAACATTAGTATCATTCTTATCAGCTACAATCGCAGGATTTTTCTTATAATAAAAAGAAGCAGTCTACAGAACAATAATCGTTCTGTAGACTGCTTTTTTGTTTGTTATACTTGCTCTGTTTGGTATTGTTTTACGATTTCTTCAATGAAATACGCCATTATTTTGTAGTCTTCAGTAAGTTCCGGATGGAATGAAATACCTAAGTATTGATTTTGTCTTACAGCTACAATTCTATCTTCGACCTTAGATAATACCTCAACACCTTCATGAGCTGATTGTATGTGAGGTGCACGTATAAATACGGCATTAACCGCTTCTTCAATACCTTTAACATCTAAATCTTGTTCAAAGCTATCTACTTGTCTACCAAATGAATTTCTCTCAACTACAACGTCCAATTTATTTAAATGACTTTCTTGGCCAACTACTTCTTTCGCTAAAAGTATTAACCCAGCACAAGTTCCATACATAGGTAATGAACTATTTCTTAGTGCTTCTGTAAAGCCGTATAAATCCATTAAACGACGCATAGTCGTTGATTCTCCACCAGGTAAGACTAAACCATCAATTTCATCTAATTGCTCTACATGCTTAATTGTAATACCTTCATGGCCAGCTTTTTCAATATGCTTTATATGTTCTCTTACAGCACCTTGTAAACCTAAGACACCTATCTTCATATTACCATCCACGCTCTTGCATACGTTCTTCTAATGATAATTGATTGATGTCTAAACCTTTCATAGCTGGTCCTAATTCTTTAGACAATTCAGCAATTAATTTATAATCTTGATAATGTGTAGTTGCTTGAACAATTGCTTTAGCAAATTTTTCTGGAGCTTCAGATTTGAAAATACCAGATCCAACGAATACACCATCAGCACCTAATTCCATCATTAACGCAGCATCAGCTGGCGTTGCAACCCCACCTGCTGCAAAGTTTACAACTGGTAAACGACCTAAATCTTTAATTTCTTTTAATACTTCATATGGTGCACCAATATTTTTAGCTTCAGTCATAATTTCGTCGTCACTCATCACAACTAATTTACGCACTTCTGCGTTCACTTGTCTCATATGACGAACTGCTTCAACTATATTACCAGTTCCTGGTTCACCTTTCGTACGTAACATTGCAGCACCTTCACCAATTCTACGTGCAGCTTCACCTAAATTACGGCAACCACAAACAAATGGCACTGTAAATTCATCTTTTTTCAAATGATATTCTTCATCAGCTGGTGTTAACACTTCTGACTCATCAATATAATCAACGCCCATTGATTCCAATACGCGTGCTTCTGTAATATGACCAATTCTACCTTTAGCCATAACAGGAATAGATACAGCATTCATAACTTCTTCTACAATACGTGGGTCAGCCATTCTTGCTACCCCACCTGCTGCTCTAATATCAGATGGTACGCGTTCTAATGCCATTACAGCAACAGCACCTGCTTCTTCAGCTAATTTAGCTTGTTCGGCATTAACCACATCCATGATTACGCCACCTTTTTGCATTTCTGCCATACCTCTTTTAACTTTATCTGAACCAGTAATTTTTGACATCGAAAAACTTCCTCCTTTTAAATCGCTTACTAGTAGGTTATACTAAATTCTGAACTGGTAAAAGAGTCAGATTTATCAAATAATTAGTGGTCAGTTTTCGAGGTGAATAAAATGGAAATGCTCATGTTCGACATCAATAGGAAGATTAATACGCCTATATACATACAACTATATGAAAATATTAAAAAAAACATTATTAACGACGTTATGAGGTATAACGAAAAATTACCTTCAAAAAGGCAATTAAGTCATTATTTATCAGTAAGTCAAACAACGATAGAACACGCTTATCAACTACTTTGCGATGAAGGTTATATCTATAGTAAAAATCGTTCTGGCTTTTATATTAATGATATCGTTAATCTACCGGTAACCTATAAATCCAAGATTCCTGAAGCTCACTATATAGAAGAACAAAAGTATCAATATAGCTTTAAACTAGGTGCAATAGACAAAACGCATTTCCCGAATGACCTTTTTAGAAAATACGCTAAAGAAGCATTTGATGAACAGCAAATAGATTTATTAGATAGTGGCCATAAACAAGGTGATTTTAATTTAAGAAAAGAAATCAGTTATTATGTCTTTCATAGTCGTGGCGTAAATTGTTCTCCAGATCAAATTGTCGTTGGGTCGTCAACAGAGCAGTTACTATCCATTATTACGGATATCATTTCAGAGTCTAAATATATGATAGAAGATCCATTATACAAACAAGTGAGAGATTTATTAAAAAGAAAACATATCCCATTTGACTTTATCCCCGTTACGCAAAATGGGATTGATATAGAGCAAATTATCAAGACGGATAGTGATGTTGTGTATATAACGCCAAGTCATCAATTTCCAACTGGTGTCATTATGGACTTAAAACGACGAACACAACTCATCAAATGGGCTTCAGAACAAGACAATCGTTTTATTATTGAAGATGACTATGATTCAGAGTTTAGATATAGTGGAAGGCCGATACCAGCTCTACAAAGTTTAGATCATTCAGATAGCGTCATATATGTTAGTACGTTCTCTAAATCTATTTCGCCCTCGTTACGTGTGGCCTATGCTGTACTTCCGAAAAATTTAATTGCTTTATATCACAAAAAGACAAACATAGAAGGTGGCACCGTACCAAGACATACACAATATATGTTAGCAAGGTTTATGAATGAAGGACATTTCGAAAGACATTTAAATCGCATGAGAAAAATATATCGAACTAAAAGAGATATCATACTCGAACAACTCAAAAAATACCCTGAAACCTTTTCGATTTCAGGGGAATTAACGGGAATGCATTTTATATTAAATGTTCATAATGGTTTATCTTTAGAGGAATGTATAAGAAAAATTGAAGCATGCAATATCGATATTAAACCCCTCTCTCATTATCGCTTTAAACAAACTGATGAGAAACCTCACTTTGTTCTCGGATTCGGTGGTATTAATATTGAAGATGCCAAAACACATATCAATAGTTTAATAGAATGTTTAACCAAATAAAAAAAGACTTCATCGCGAAGTCTTTTTTTATTTGCTATGACTTAAACTTTGTAATTTCATTAGTTCATTTCTAATACTTGTATATTCTTTTAATTCTGGTAAATCAATTTTTTCATAGTCTGCATTAAAGACCACTTTCTTACAAATATTCTCATAAGTCGCTAAATAAAGTCCTAAGTCATGGTCTGATAGCGTCGTAATCTTACCTTGTGCATAAGCTCTTTCTAACGTAAATGCTAATTGTTCAACTGTAAATATAATCGGATAAACATATTCAATCTTTTTAACTTTGTTATCCATTTCATTCAACGCAGCTTGATACATTGCCTTCGTATTCATGATCTCAGTGTGCAAATCTGTGATGACTTTTGATTTTGCAATATTATGATGATACTTATTAGAAGAAAATATTGCATGAAACAAACTTGCTTGTAGTTTTAACGTATTATTAATCGTCTTAGGTAATTTTTTAGATGCTTGATTTCTTCCTACTATCAGTACACCAATTAAACCTATTACTGAACCAATTACAACATCAACAATTCTTGGCATCACTAAATATGTATCGAAATGTTGAGTGATTGCTGCTGACATTAAAAGAACATTCGGCGTGATGAATGTGACTGCAATTGTATAATTAAATGCGACTAATAACTCAGCTGTCCCCATCAAGATGGCCATTAGTATGACAATCGTCCATGTATTAGGCTCAAATGATAAAATTAAAATTGCGACTAACATACCTGTAATTGTACCTACTGTTCTTTGCAATGCTCTTTGGATTGTAGAGAGTGATGATGAACCTAATAATACAGAACAACAAGATATTGGTATCCAATATGCTCTTTCAAACCCCATACCAAATGCAATAATAACTGAAGTAAATAATATAATTCCATATTGCATCGAAGACATTAAAACTAATGAATCTCTTGATAAATTTTCTTTAATAATTCTTGAGTACATCGGTTTTCTATAAATAATTTGTTTATCAAATTGTAAATTCTTATCGTTAAGAATAATGACTGTATCATTAATTAATTCAGCTAATGACTTTATGTAAGAGCTCTCTCCATCATATTTAATCGGTACATATTGAGCAGATTCATTTCCTGCAATTCTAAGCTGAATATAAGTAAGTGCTTCACTTATTTCTATTGGTAACTCTTTATAACCTTGAGAAGATAATTCTAAACAAGCAGACCATATAGCTTCACCGCGCCCTTTTAACTGCAACATTCTATTATAACCATGCGTTTTATTCCAAAAAGCATTAGCTGTCGTCAAAGTATTTGTTGCATGATGTATCGCATTTAAAGTATTACTACGTGCATCATCAAATTTTTTCCCACTAAAATTTTCAGTTAAATATGCTAAATTTTTATAAATATTTGATACACTTTCAGCTTCCGGTTTTTTATGATTAAACATTGCATCAACAATTACAACAATTGTACTGACAATACCACCACATAAAACAAGTAATCCTCTGTTTAGGAAATCTTCAGGCATAATTGGCATAATAGAAGCTACACTATATGTAAGTACAAAGAATAAAGAAGAAGGACCAGGTATTTGAAAAGCTTTTAAAACGAAATGACCTATCATCCCTATAAGTCCTAATACTAATGCATATAAAAATGGAATCGTTATTGTAATCGTTCCTAACATGATACAAACACTTAATACTATAGAAACTGCTATAACTTTTCTAATTCGTGAAGGATATGACCCATTAATAATGTATATATTACTAAATGATCCTAATAACGCAGTTAGTCCTAGATCGAATCTTCCAAGTAATACACTTCCAGCTAAAATGATAAAAACAATAATAGCTTGCATAAATGCTTTTTTAGTTGCAAGATTGTTCTTATTCACTTTAAACATCACATCAAAATACTTTTTCATGTTATATCTCCTCTCACAATTTTCAAGCAAAAAAAAGAGACCTAACAGGTCTCGAGTGCGGCTCATCGCATCCATTTATAAATATTTGCCCGGCAACGTCCTACTCTCGCGGAACGTAAGCCCAACTACCATCGGCGCTAAAGAGCTTAACTTCTGTGTTCGGCATGGGAACAGGTGTGAC
>NZ_JAJNJA010000007.1:0-183298 GCF_022386995.1 Mammaliicoccus sp. N-M50
CATCTGTTCGCTCGACTTGCATGTATTAGGCACGCCGCCAGCGTTCATCCTGAGCCAGGATCAAACTCTCCATAAAAGAAGTAAGCTTGATAAGCTCATTTTTAATTGGTTAAACCAATCACTCTGAAGTACTTTCAGTACTCAATTATTGGAATTAACGTTGACATATTGTCATTCAGTTTTCAATGTTCATTTTAATCACTACAAGAAATAATTATACTAGTTATTAAATATCAAGTCAAGTATTATTTTTAAAAAATAATAATTTGTTTTGTCCGGTTTGACTCAGCTTTTCAAGTGGTCGTTTCCGTTTCAATCAACTTGCATAATTTATATTACATTGTTATTTAGTTAATTTCAAGCGTTAAATTTACACTTTATTAACCTTTTTAACAATCGTTTTATTTTGCGATGTCTGTCTGTTTTGACGACTTTTATATAATATCAAGATATATACTATACGTCAACGATTTATATAAACAAAATTGTGTATTATTTCGCTTTATTAGGGACTATATATTTTAATAGAAATTATGCTATACTTTATCAGTATTAATAAGTATGGAGGGAATAGATTTGAAGCTATTTCGCAAAAAACCTACTAGTAAAATAAATAGAATTAGATCTTTTGCATTAGGATTAATCTTCTTAGGTATGATTGTTATGTACATAGGTGTATTCTTCTTTTACTATTTTAAGAGCCAAATTGTATTTAGTATATTCTTAGTATTAGGAATGTTAGCTCTTGGTCTTTCATTTATAGTTTACTTTTGGATTGGCATGTTGAGTTCTCGGACTATACAAGTGCAATGTCCAAACTGTGATCATTATACAAAAATGTTAGGACGAGCAGATATTTGTGCTAATTGTAATCAACCTCTTACATTAGATAAGAATTTAGAGGGTAAAGCCTTTAATCAAGATTATAATAATAAGCGCAAATCTAAGAAACTAGAAGAGCAGCAAACTGAAGAACATACTGAAGAAAAGAAAAAAAGCTAAAGGCATCCGCCTTTAGCTTTTTGTTTTATTTATTCTTGTTTTGACATTCTGGACAAACACCATATATTTCCATTCTGTGGTGCGTTACTGAAAAACTAGTGACATGTTGTGCCAATTGTTCTACTTCATCTAATCGTGGATAATGAAAATCAGATATCTTACCACATTGATCACAGATAATATGATAGTGATTATGTGTTTCAAAATCAAAACGACTTGATGCGTCACCGTATGTTAATTCTTTAACAAGCCCAGTTTCTTTAAAAACTTTTAAGTTATTATAAACTGTAGCAACACTCATATTTGGAAATTGTGGTGAAAGTGACTGATAAATTTCATCAGCAGTAGGATGACTATCTGTTTCGATTAAATATTGAAGTATCGATTGACGTTGTGGTGTAATTCTAACACCAGTACTTCTTAAAGTACCAATTGCATCGTCTAACATATGTTCAACATTCTCAATATTTTGTTGCATCCTTACACCCACCTTCTAATTTATAATGATTATTATTTATAATATATCCCTTTTAGTAGCATTTTGTCAAACAATTAATCAGTATCCCGCTTCTGAGTTAACAATGTTTATTAACTTATCTAGTTCATCATTTTCAATATGTTTAAGATTTTCAATTAGAATATCTGTACTTCTCTTTAAATTGTTAAGATCATTACCTGTAATATGAGCTGTGATAAACACATTATCTAAATCATATAGTCTAGAGTTTTCAGGTAATGGTTCCTCTTCAAATACATCTAAAGATGCATATCTAATTTCTTTATTATCCAAGGCTTCATATAAGACACTTTCTGATACGACAGTACCTCTACCTACATTTATAAAATGTGTATCTTCATTCATAAGTTTAAAGTCTTCTTTCTGTAATAAATGTATCGTATCTTCTGTTTCAGGTAATACATTCACAACAAAGTCAGCTTTATGATATACATGACATCTTTCTTCTATAGAATAAACTTCATCAAACCCAGGAACATCATGTCCAGTTGTATTTATACCAATAACCTTCATATTAAATGATTTAGCAACTTCAGCAGTTCTTTGCGGAATCTTGCCTGTACCTAAAAATAGAATAGTCTTTTCATTTATTGAATCAGGTTTAAGCTTATGATTAAATTCACGTTTCTTTTGAGACTCATATGAAGTACTAAATAGTTTAATATCATTTAGAATATATGCAAAAATAAATTCAGCGATTTGAATGGCATGTACCCCTCTTGCATTAGTCAATTTAATTCCTCTATCTTGAATGTAACCTAGAGGTAATTGATTCACCCCTGTAGCAAACCATGCGATTAGTTTGATATTCTTACATTTATCTAAAAATGAAGGATTCACTTCTCCATGATAACTAACTAATACATCAACATCTTCTAAATCTTCATCACGTGCTTCATTCGGATGTTTATAAAATTTAAAATCTACATTAGGAAATGTTTCTTTTAGTCTCTCTTCTTGTTCTTTTAGCCTCATTAAAGTAACGACTTTCATTTATATCATTCCTTTATAAAGTTTTTTAAGTCTTCAATTTGAGTTTTAACTTTTACTTTGTCAATTTTATGTATGACAGTACCTTCTTCATCTAACACAAAAGTCGTTCTAACGATCCCCATTGATTCTTTACCAAATGATTTCTTCAATTGATATACGCCTACTTCTTCAGAAAGCTTATAATCTTCATCTACTAGTAAATCAAAATTCAAATTATGTTTATTAGAAAAATTAGCATGTTTCTTTTCACTATCTCCACTAATACCATAAACTTTCGTATTTAATTCATTAAAATCTTCTAAATTATCTCTAAAATCACATGCTTCTGTCGTACATGTCGGTGTATTATCTCTAGGGTAAAAATAAACAACGACTTTAGATCCCTTTAAGTCCTCATTACTAATTAATTCACCATTTTGATTTTTCAACTTGAAATCCGGAAATTTTTCACCAATTTGTATCATATTTTACACTCCTTATAAACGATAGATGTTTAATTTTATGATACGATATAAATGAAAATAATTAAATTAAAAGAGGTTGATAATATGGAATTTACAAAAAGTGAGTACTTACAAACACTTTCAAATGAATATATTCTTGGTGGTGTCAATTCACCATCTCGTTCATATAAAGCTGTAGGTGGTGGCGCCCCTGTAGTTATGCAAAAAGGTAAAGGTGCGTATTTTTACGATGTTGATGGCAATAAATATATAGACTATCTACAAGCATATGGACCAATCATAGCTGGACATGCACATCCACATATAACGGAAGCCATTAAAGCTGCAGCTGAAGATGGTGTATTATTCGGTACACCTACTGAATATGAAATTACGTTTGCTAAAAAACTACGTAACGCTATTCCATCATTAGAAAAAATCAGATTTGTAAACTCAGGTACTGAAGCTGTTATGACAACTATTAGAGTTGCACGTGCATATACTAAGCGAGATAAAATCATTAAATTCGCTGGATGTTATCACGGACATTCTGACTTAGTGCTTGTTGCTGCAGGAAGTGGTCCATCTCAACTTGGCACACCTGATTCTGCTGGTGTACCGAAAAGTGTAGCGCAAGAAGTTATTACAGTTCCGTTTAATGATATAGATTCATTTAAAGAAGCTATGGAACATTGGGGCGATCAAGTTGCTGGTGTTTTAGTAGAACCAATCGTTGGAAACTTTGGTATGGTTGAACCTAAAGAAGGCTTTTTAGAAGCTGTAAATGAAGTAACACATCAATACGGTGGTTTAGTGATTTATGATGAAGTTATTACAGCATTTAGATTCCATTACGGAGCTGCACAAGATTTATTAGGCGTTTATCCTGACTTAACTGCATTTGGTAAAGTTATTGGTGGCGGCTTACCAATCGGTGCATACGGCGGACGTCAAGAAATCATGGAACATGTTGCGCCACTTGGTCCAGCATACCAAGCAGGTACAATGGCGGGTAACCCACTTTCTATGAGAGCTGGAATTGCTTTGTTGGAAATATTGGAACAACCTGGTGTTTACGATCAATTGGATCAATTAGGTCAACAATTAGAAGAAGGTTTATTGGAATTAATTAAAAAACATAACGTTAAAGCAACAGTTAATCGAATCAAAGGTGCTTTAACACTTTACTTTACAGACGAAAAAGTTGAAAATTATGTTCAAGCTGAAAATACTGACGGCGAACAGTTCGCAAAATTCTTTAAGTTAATGTTAAATCAAGGTATTAATTTAGCACCTTCTAAATATGAAGCATGGTTCTTAACGACTGAACATACTGAAGAAGACATAAATCAAACATTAAATGCAGTTGATTACGCTTTCTCTCAATTATAAACTTGAAAAGTTAGCCAAAACGTTGTATAACCAATATATACTAGGCTTGTGATATTTGTTACAACCCTGTTTTAAAAACAAAAAGGAATGGTTTTATGAAATTTGGGGCAAGAATATTTAAAACTGGTATCGCGATTGTCCTAGCAATATTTATAGCTAATTTACTGCCAGGACCAGCAATGATAACATCAATAGCTGGTGTTGCTGCAATGGTCGCCATGCAACCAAGTGTCTATCGTTCGTTCAAAACGATTGTAGAACAATTTCAAGGTAATGTGATTGGTGCGATTACAGCTGTTACCATATTCTCTATATTTGGTAACAATGTTGTATTTATCGGTTTAACAGCGATTATCATTATTTCAATACTTTACAAATTTAATCTACAACATGTTTCTAAC
Source organism: Mammaliicoccus sp. N-M50 (assembly GCF_022386995.1). NCBI lineage: Bacteria > Bacillati > Bacillota > Bacilli > Caryophanales > Staphylococcaceae > Mammaliicoccus > Mammaliicoccus sp. N-M50. The sequence continues at coordinate 4,749 of NZ_JAJNJA010000007.1, forward strand.
TTAGCAGTTGTTACAGCTTTAATCATACTTGGACATCATGAAGGAGATTTCTATATCTCTGCATTCTATCGTTTCGTCTTAGTTATGATTGGTGTATTAAGTGCTTTCCTTGTTAACTTTACGTTTTTACCACCGAAATTCGAAACTAAAATGTATTATAACTCACTTAATATTTCTACAGATATCTTTAAATGGTTTAGATTAGTGTTAAATGGTACAACTGAATTTCACTACGTAAAGCAAGATTTAGAAACAATCAGAACACGTATCGTAAAGCTTGAACAATTTTATTTATATTATAAAGAAGAAAGAGCCTACACAAAGAAACAAGCTTTTAGTCAAATGCGTAAGAAGATTCTTTTCAAAGAGATTATTGCATCAACACGTAGAGCATACGAAGTTTTAAGAAAAATGAATCGTTACGAAAACGATATTCATAACTTAAATGATGATCTCAAAGTACAAATGAAGTTTGAACTGGATGAACTGATGGCGCAGCATGAACAAATATTAGTAAGGATATCACAAAAAGCTAAACACGAAATTGATCAAGTTCCAGATTATTTAGTAGAACCTTATAAAGAAGATTTAATGGAAATATTCATTAAAGATATTATGGAAAATCCTGATCAAGAAGATTACTATATTGAGAACGTCATGCAAGTTATTTCAGCTATGTTAGATTATAAAGCGACTATTTTACATTTAGACAAATTATCTTCTAGTTATTTCAAATACCATCCAGAAGATAGCGACATTCAAATTGAAGATGAAGATTTTGATTTATAAAAAAAGACCTGAACAGATAACTGTTCAGGTCTTTTTTTAATTCTCTTTATATATTGATTTTTTATATTGATTAACATTCATGACATTTCCATTAGCACTTCTATATAATAAATGGTTTTCATTTATTTGGTTAGGACTTCTCACACCTACTGCTGCTGCTAAATTAAATAACCCTTCATGTAAACTCACAATATAATTTGAAACTCTGTATTCTTTTTCTGATACAACTAAAGCAGATTCCTTTTTTGGATCTGTAGTAGCTACACCTACTGGGCAATTATTTGTATGACATTGTTGAGCCATAATACAACCTACATTAATCATTAAACTTCTTGCTACATTAACGAGATCTGCACCTAACGCTAAAGCAATAGCAATTTGATCAGGCGTGATAAGTTTTCCAGATGCAAATACTTTCACTTTATCTCTTATTTTAAATTTTTTAAGTTCTACATCTAATATTGGTAATGCAGAAAATAATGGCAAACCAACAGTATCTACAAGTTCTTGATAAGTCGCACCTGTTCCACCTTCTCCACCATCGACAGTAATAAAATCAGGAATAATGTTTGATGATACCATTTCATGTATTAATTTCTTTAAATCATTTATGTTTCCGACAACTATTTTTATGCCAACTGGTTTGTCAGATAGTTCTCTTAACTTCTGAACAAATTGTAACAACTCTTTATTATTATGAAGAAACTCAAATCTATTAGGTGAGTTAACTGTTTCAAAAGGCGTTACATTTCTAATTTCAGCAATTTCTTCTGTTACTTTTGCTCCTTCAATATGTCCACCTCTCGTTTTGGCACCTTGCGCTAACTTTAATTCAAATGCCTTAACTTGTTTCATATTGGCTTTTTCAATAAATTCTTTCTCATCGAAATTACCTTCTTTATCTCGAACACCAAATAAACCTGGTCCTATTTGAAAGATGATATCACATTCTCCACTTAAATGATGATCACTTAATCCTCCTTCTCCTGTATTCATCCATGAACCGCTTCTGCCTAATCCTTTTGACAATGCAGTAATCGCATTTTTACCTAGTGCACCATAACTCATTCCTGATTGTCCAACCAATCTATTAACGATAAATGGATGTTTTAAGTCACCACCTATAATAATTTGGTTGTCTGTTGTTAATTTATATGGATCAACATCTTTTTGTTTTTGTTCTTCTTTACGATCAAAAAGTCCTTCATTAGAAATTTCATAAATGAAAGTAGACATTTGTTCATCTTGGTTAATTTCTAATTCGTCATGGTCTACTGGAAACATTGTATTTTGTAAATAAAATCCTGGCTCTTCAAATTTTCTCAACGACCCAAAGCTTTCGATTCTATTTTTATATTTACCTGGCATGACGATATTTAAATATTGCTTTCTTGAAAATGGTTTTCCAGCATTGTCATTTAATATTAAGTACTGTCTAAGTTCTGGTCCTATACTTTCTAAAAAGTATCTCACTCTACCAAGTACAGGGTAATTTCTTAATACACTATGATGCTTTTGCCTTTTATCTATAACATACAAAGAAATACAGGCAATAATACCACCAATAATGATGACAAAGAATAAAATATTCACAATCAATTGTAGTATGCTTAAAAAAGTCATAAAAATTCCCCCTCAGTCTATCTCTATTAAATTAATAATAGCATAGAATGAGGGGGTGTTGTAATTTTACCCGAACGATTGAATATTATATAAGTTGTAATAACTACCTTGTGCTGCCATTAATTCTTTGTGTGAACCAACTTCTTCAATTTGTCCATTTTGAATAACAACTATTTTATCCGCATGTGTAATCGTTGATAATCTATGTGCAACGATTAAAGTCGTTCTTTCAGTACTTAATATTTCAAGTGCATCTTGAATAATTTTTTCACTTTCTAAATCAAGTGCACTCGTCGCTTCATCAAGTACTAATACAGGAGGGTTATTCAAGAATATTCTTGCAATAGAAACTCTTTGTTTTTGTCCACCTGATAATTTCACACCACGTTCGCCGACCTCTGTATCATAACCATTTGGCAATGACATAATAAAGTCATGTGCATTTGCTTTTTTACTAGCCTCTATAACTTCTTCATCAGATGCATCTGGTTTACCTAATAAAATATTTTCTTTAATAGAATCAGAGAATAAAATATTATCTTGTTCAACCATACCAACTTGATTTCTGAGGCTTTCGGTTGTGAAATCTTTAACGTTATGATTATCAATACTGATGCTACCTTTCGTCACATCATAGAATCTTGGCAGTAAACTAATAAGTGTCGATTTACCGCCACCACTCATACCTACAAATGCGACGGTTTCACCTTTATTAATATCTAAGTTAATATGTTTGAGCACTTCATCTTCATAATCATTATATTTAAATGATACGTCATCAAACGTAATGTGCCCTTCTTTAATGACAATGTCTTGTGCGTCATCTTCATTTTTGACATCATATTTTTCATCAAACAAATGAAATACTCTGTCCATTGAAGCGATACTTTGCGTTAAAGTTGTAGATGATGAAACCAATCTTCTTAAAGGTCCGTATAACTGTTCAAGATATGCTACAAATGCTGCTAATGTCCCAACAGTTAAATTCCCTTGAATAACAAGAAAACCACCGATACCTACTACTAATAATGGACCAATATCTGTAACTGTATTAATAACTGCAAATGATTTGGCATTCCATTTCGTATGATCAGTTGCTTTAGTTAAGAAGTTTTGGTTCCTTTTATCAAATCGTTTTTCTTCATTTTTTTCTATAGCAAAACTTTTTATAACAGACATCCCTGAAACACGTTCATGAAGAAATCCTTGAAGTTCTGCTAAACTTTGCGATCTTCTTCTCGTTAAACTACGTAATTTTCCGAAGAAGTAATAAATACTAAATATAAATACTGGGAAAATCGCAATTGCCGTAAATGTTAATTTAATATCTAGAACAAACATAATACTTAATGCGATGACGATAGTCACTAAATCTAACCAAACGTTCATAAGTCCTGTAAGGATAAAGTCTTTAGTTTGTTCAACGTCATTGATCACTCTCGATATAACTTCCCCTGCTTTATTATTAGCATAAAATCTTGAGCTTAATGCCTGTAAATGTGTGTATAATTTTTTACGAATATCATACAGAATTTTATTAGATGTCCATTGTGCTAAATATTGTCTGAAGTATTCTATAGGTGGTCTTAGTACAACAAATATGAATCCCATAATTAACATTGCATATGTTAATTTTTCTGTTTTTTGTCCAATTGATAGTGCACCATTATTAATGACATCATCGATTACATATTTAATCAGTAATGGAAGTAATAACGGGATACCAAATTTTAAAATTCCAATGATAATCGTACCTACAATATGCCACTTGTATGGTTTTACAAATTGTAAATACCTTTTAATCATTATTGTTCCCCCAATCTTAGTCCAAACGAAACAGCCTAGCTTTAGCTAGGCTGTGATATTTTCATTCTCAAGAATTACGTCTATCAATTGAATGAAATCTTTCTTGCCAAACTTTAATAAAGTCTGGCGCAAATGGTCCTTTCTTGCGTTCAATCCATTGTTGTAGAATATCAACATTTCTTCTAAGTATTACATCAATGTCTTTAGGATAATTCATTTGTTTCATATGTTGTTTATACTCATCTTCATCCAACAAATGATATTTGCCGCTTGGATAAACTTTAATGTCTAAATCATAATCGATATATTTAATCGCTTCTTCATCACAAACAAATGGTGATGATAAATTACAATAATAATAAACACCGTCTTCGCGGAACATACAAATGACGTTAAACCAATATTCTGAATGGAAATAAACAATCGCTGGTTCCCTTGTTACCCAAGTTCTACCATCACTTTCTGTTACGAGTGTACGATTATTCCCACCGATAATAACATGACTCGTACCTTTAAGAATTGTTGTTTCAGACCACACACGATGTATATTACCATCATGTTTATAACTTTGTATTTTAATTACTTGGCCTTCTTTTGGTATGGATTCTTTGACCATGTTCCACACCACCTTTTAAATATTTACCAAGTTATTATATCATATTTAAATAAATAAGCTAAAATTATGTTTCTTATCATTATCCATTGAGTTGATTAAAAATCTTACTCATAGATGTTGAAAATGATAACTGTTCTTTTTCTTCTTTTTTAATCCATTTATATGGGTAATCAAAATCACTTTTTTGAGTATGCGCACGGTATACATTCATATTCCATGTCATATGTGTAAAAACATGCTTAGTTGTATATTCAGGTGTTTGATCAATATCTATAACTGCATCTAAAGTTTCTTCAATGCTGTGTATACTTTCATCAGCCTCAAACATTGGAAACTCCCACATGCCATTTAATAATTTCGTATCTCTTTGGCGTACTAATATTTCTCCAGAACGATTCGTGATATATAATACGTTAAAATCAATTGTCTTTTTCTTTATTTTTTTCTTTTTAACCGGTAATTCATCCACTGTACCATTAGCAAATGCATAACAATATTTTTGAACAGGGCACATAATACACAAAGTCTTTTTAGGTGTACAAATGGTTGCTCCTAATTCCATCATTGCTTGATTAAAATCTCCAGAATGTTCTTCTACAAATGGCTGTAATTCATCTTCATATAATTTTTTCGTCTTCGGTGCAGCTATATCACTGTCATTACCAGTCAATCTACTCCACACTCTTAACACATTGCCATCAACTGCTGGTATCGGATGATTATGCACGATACTCATAACTGCTGCATTTGTATATGGGCCAACACCTTTTAACTTTTTAAAATCATCAGGGTTATCTGGTACTACTCCGTTATAACTGTGGTGAACTTCTTTAACCGCTTCTTGAAAATTTCTAACCCTAGAATAATAACCTAAACCCTCCCAATATTTAAGTACATCTTCTTCGTTTGCTTCACTCAAACTTTCTATAGTTGGAAAACGCTCAATAAATGCTTTGTAATATGGTCGAACAGTATTAACCTGTGTTTGTTGCAACATTACTTCACTTAACCAAATATAATATGGATTTGATGTTTCTCTCCACGGCATTTGTCGTTTATTTTTATGAAACCAATTAAGCAAATCGTCTTTAAATTGTTTCGTTTCTATCATTTATGACACTACTTTCTTGTGAATTGCTTTCAGATTACTATGCATATGCTATATAATATATATCATATAGATTAAAGTAAAGTGGTGATTTTTATGGATACTGGTACACACGTTGTTATGGGTGTTGCGTTAACTGGTCTTGCAACATTAGATCCACATGTTACACCTACATTTGCTGCAGTGGCAACTGGTATAATGGTCGGATCACAAATACCTGATATTGATACAGTATTAAAATTAAAAAATAATGCGATATATGTTAAAAACCATAGAGGTATCACTCATTCTATACCTTTTACATTATTATGGCCTTTAATATTAACGTTTCTAATATTCGTTATCTTTCCAGGAGTAGATGTCTTGCATATTTGGTTATGGACGCAATTTGCCGTATTCTTTCATGTTTTTGTAGATATTTTTAATTCATATGGTACACAGGCGCTTAGACCGATATCTAATAAATGGATTCAATTAAGTATTATTAATACGTTTGACCCCATTATTTTTGTAGCACACTTAGTTGCCATACTGTTCTGGACACTCGGTGTTAATGCTGGCATTGCTTTTGGTACATTATACTTCTTGTTAATATTCTATTATATTGTGCGATTCATATTACAAAAAGCGATAAAAGACCAAGCTTTAAAACAAATACAACAAGAAGATAATCCTGTTAAAATATTTGTTGCACCGACAATACGATTTATGGAATGGCGAATTGCCATTCAAACTGAAACACATGATTATGTTGGACGTAGTTATGGTCGTAACGTAGCATTTAATGATGTATTCAAAAGACAAGCATTCCCGAATGACCATATAATGGCTTATGCTAAATATGATGAGAATTTAAGATCTTTCTTAAGTTTCAGTTCTATTTATCGATGGGAAGTTACAAGAATAGATAAAAAAACAACAGAACTAAGATTTATTGATTTAAGATATTTGAAGAATGGTCATTACCCATTTGTAGCTATACTACATTTAGATGATGATATGAAAGTGACAAACTCATATATCGGTTGGGTATTTACCGAAGAAAAATTAATGAAAAAACTTGAAGCTTAGAAATACAATTAAGGCTGAGACGATTAAATCATCTCAGCCTTAATTTTTTTATTTAAAGTATTCAGTTTTATAAGCTTTATTAATATTGATCCAAGCTAAATAGATAAATGCTACTTCAAAATAGAACAGAATATGATATGGCAAATTCGTAACGGATGCGTTACCTAACACCATTGATTGTTGGAACCCATTAATAATATAGAATAATGGATTGAGTTTTAAGACATTGACCCAAACTGCATACATATTATTAGGTACATACAATATCGGTACGACAAATAATAATACAATCAATAATCCGAAAACGATAAACCTTGCAGAATATACATATTTACCAAACACGCCGATAATAGATGCTACTGGTACAAGTAATATGTATGCCATCACTAAATAATAGAAAAATCCTAAATGATTAATTTCGATTAAATTTGATGTCGAAAATGTTGAAACTATACCAGTAAGTGTTACAACAATCAAGAACATAATCATCGTTAAAAATACTTGTGAAGAAGCACCAACATAGTACGGTACTGATAATCTATTATAAAGTGCTCCTTGCTTTCTGACTGTCTTTTCAGAATTGAAAAGTGATAAAAAGACCCACATGTAAGCGAAAAAGCCAATCAATTTATAATAAGACGTTGATTGTTGTACATCTATCGCATCAGTAATCCATAACTTCAAATATGTGAAGATCAATAATACTAACATGATAGCAAAAGCAGATACATAATATTTATAATGAGTTTTAACTTCATAGAAGCAATATTTAAGCATATGTGGAAAATGTTTAATATGTTGTTCAAATAATTCGTTCATATTGACCTCCTATAATTGAATAAAAATCCATTTGTTTTCTGCTAAGTCTGCTATCATAAAGCCATCTCTTGATTTAACTACCCAAGTGTCACTTGAAATATTATATTTCTTAACTAATTTAGCTTTGTTTTTCATATCAAATGTAAAACCAGTTAGTTGATTATCACTGTCGAAAACCATATGTACTTTTTGGCCTTCCATTTGTTCATTAAATCGGTTTGCTTTATCAGCTGTAATGGTCTCAGAAACTTTCTTATGTGATTTATGCATAAAGCTGTTATAAAAATCTATATAATTTAAATAACTATCATCAACATAATCTTCTAAATCTGACCAATCAACGTCTTCATATAGTCCTGCCGGATTGAAAAAGTACAAGTTATTCTTCTTAGAGATATAAGTCTTGTCATCTACTTCAAGTCTATAATTAGATTGATTTTCACCTGTTACATCTACAAAACTATACTGAGGTAATTTCAACTTTGAGCCTTTGGATGAAGGTGTGAGTTCTGTATCATGTTTCAGCGATAGGACATAAGCTGACTTATCTATGTATTTTGGTTCACTATTTGTTGTGATGACCTGTTTTGATGTAACTTCTTTTTCTGTAGGCGAGCTACCCACACCTATAAACATAAATAGCGCTGCTAATGTAGCACCAAAGATAAATGTTAAGCCATAAAATATCATTTTCTCAATAGATTTCGGCACTCTACCGTATTGATATTTACGCATTCTTTTATAACCTTCGCCGTGCGCTATAGGAAGTTCTTGTTGAGCCATCTTCCATTTAAGATCGTAAAGTTCTTTTTGGTCTTTATCTTGAATTTGGTTATATTTCTTATGATATTCTCGGTAATGACCTAATACTTCTTTAACGGTACCTTCTTTTCTAACTTGACCATAAGTTAGCCAGATAAGATAGTTACTCATTTTCTCAATTGAGTGTATATGGTCATCAATAACAACAGCTGCACGATCGTATTCTTTTTGTTCATTTAAAAATTCATGGAACTTCTTCTGAAATGATTCGTCTAAGTATTGAATGATGTTCGTAAAAATTGCAACGGTAGGTCTCATATATTTGGCTATACTAACTAACAACTGCGCATATTCTGCTTCATTAATATCTTGGCACGTCTTTGAAGCTTTATCCGATAATTTGGCAAAGCTTAATATTTGTCTTTGAATCGTCGTAATGTCTCTAATCTCTACACCGGATAAACTCAAAGTACGAATAATCATTTCATTTAATGTTTGATGATCATCAGCTTTATGTCTAACATCCGCTAAAAATGTTTGTGCATGATTTGTTACTTTACCTAAATTAGGTGCAACTTCTTTAATCATTAATTTACTGATCATTTCTTTACCAGACTGATCATCGCCGATAATGCCCAGCACTTCGCCTCTATAAAGATGCACGGTAACATTTTTAAGTACAATGTCTTTATTAAGGTGCTTTAACTTAAATAATGATTTGAATTTATTCTGTTCTTTACTTATATAATAATATTTAGTTGCGTTAACAACTCTCAGTAATATTTGCTGTGTCATTCTGCACCACCATTATAGTTGTAGAAGACTTACAGGAATGCCTTCTTCAATTTTTGATCCTTTTAATCTAAATCCCCAAGCAAATACACCATTAATGCGTTCTACTTTAAAGTAACTAGGTGTGTCACCTATTAAGCCATATACTTTACCGACTTCTATTTTTGAAGTGTCGACAAGGTAACTTTCTGCTATGAGCGCTTTTCTCTTATATACTTCATATTCATTTAGTATACCCATCATTTCTGATTTTCTCATCTTTTCGCGATATTCAGCAATTGCGTTTTTAAGTTCATATTCTGTCATTTCAACAAATTTTTTATCATTATTCATCTACAATACCACTTTCTACTAATTTGTCATTAATCATTTCAAATGTATACCCTTTTCTTACGAGTGCTTGAATAACATGTGACTTAAGTTCATATCCATTATATTTCTTTTGATATTTATTATATACCTTTTCCAAATCTTTCATCAAAATATTTTCAACATCATCAGATGTCGGTTCAATATTCAAATCTGTTAGATGTTCATTGATTAATGAAAAAGCATAGCCTCTTTGTTGAAGTGTTTGGACAATCGTTTGCTTTAAACGGTTTGGAGGTTGTTTCTTTTTTTGCATAATCTTTTTTGCGATATTCGGAATGCGATCTTCCGCCATTTCCATTTCAAACTTTTCTTTGAATTCGTATACTAAATCTTGTTCTATACCTTTTTCTTTAGCTACTCTTTCAAAATGGTCAGGACCTTTATCCGTTGTTTTTAAAATGGTGTTTTTTAAACTTTCAATATAATCTTTATGGTCTATGTATTTATTAGATTGACAATACTCTATCACTCTATCAATTAAGTCAGTGCCATATTCTTTGTCTGTTAAATATTTTTCCACTTCATATTTCGTACGCTTTTTATGTGATAAATAGACAATCGCTTGATTAAGTGCCTGTCTATATTGATCGTAGTCCTTAATTTCTTGTAACTTACTTTTTGTAATTTCTAAATCTTTTCTTAAATTAAAGTAGATGTATGTTGCTTGATCAATACCCATTTCAAATTCATTATTAATAAATAAATTTAAACGTTCTTTGTTTTTCTTTTGTACTTCAAGTTTAGTTATTTTAAGCATTTTACATCCCTCCACACATATATATAGGATACAATAAAACACACTGAGTTTAAAAGTTTAATCTCTTAACTCAGTGTGTTTATTATTGATTTAATTCATTTATAGCTTCAGTATACTCTGATTCAGTAATATAATTCTGTTGTTTCATTTTTTCAAGCGTTGTTTTGATACGTGTCATATAACTATCACTAATATTATTAATATCAAAATTGGATGGTGCATTTACGACACTAGCTAAAATTGCACTTTGTAATACCGTTACTTGAGGAAGGTTTGGATTATTTTTATCGACTGTCGCACCGAAGTAATAATTTGCCGCTTCTTCAATCGTATAATTATTTTGACCAAAATAGATATTATTGACATAATAACTCAAAATATCATTCTTACTATATTTATCTTCAACACGTTTCGCCACAAACATCTCTTTCACTTTTCTTGTGAGTTGCGTTTCATTCGTATAGAAATAGTTTTTAACGACTTGTTGCGTAATCGTACTTCCACCTTGCGTTAGTTCACCATTTTTCAAACTTACAGCAAGCGCACGTGATACACCTCTTAAGTCAATTCCATCATGATCATAAAATCGTTTATCTTCAACTGCTACAAAAGCATTTTTAGTATAATCAGGCATATCTTCAACTTGAACATAAGATTGTTTATCTTCAATTTTTACTAAATCATCAACATCAGATGTTCTTGACCACATATACATAACTGCTAAATAAAATACAATCGCTAGTATAATAAGTATTGTTACAAGACCAAATAGCTTTGAAATTCTTTTTCTCTTTCTCGGCTGTACAGGTTCTTGATAATAATGTTGATATCTTCTATATTGAACTTCTTCTGAATTAGGTTGTGGTATTTCATTCTTCTTATTCTTAAATAGCCCCATCTGTATTCTCCCTTATTCATATTTCTTACATCATTATAGCTTGTAATAATGAATTTAAACACTTCTTTTTACTGAAAAACAACAAAATCAGTCCTGAGTCTTATTTATAAGTATAACTTTTAGCGTATTTGGGTATAGATAACGATAAGGAGGAATTTTATATGGCAAAAATTAAAGCAAACAAAGCACTCGTACAAGTCTTAAAGAATTGGCAAATTGACCACGTATATGGCATACCTGGTGATTCAATAGATAAAGTCGTAGATGCACTTAAAACAGAAGAAGATAATATTAAATTCTATGATGTAAGACACGAAGAAGTTGCAACTTTAGCTGCTAGTAGTTATGCCAAATTAACAGGCAAGATAGCAGTGGCATTAAGTATTGGTGGTCCGGGCGCAATACATATGTTAAATGGTATGTATGACGCTAAAATGGATAATGTCCCTATGCTCGTTTTAGCAGGTCAAACAGATTCGAAATTATTGGGCACGAAATTCTTCCAAGAAGTTAATTTAACAGCCCTTTTCGAAGATGTAGCTGTTTATAATAAACAATTAGAATCAGCTGAAAATGTACATGAAATTGTAGATGAAGCTATCAAAACTGCATATGCTAAAAAAGGCGTTGCAGTATTAACGATTCCAAGTGATGTTCTAGGTGAGAAAATTGAAGACAATGTCCCTAGAGAAACTTATAAATTTGAAAATGCAGTAACTTACGCTAAAGATGAAGATGTTAAAAAAGCTGTAGAACTTATAAATAAAAGTGAAAAACCAGTCGTCCTAACTGGTGTTGGTGCTAAAGATGCTAAGGAAGAATTACTTAACTTCTTAGATCATATCGATGCACCTGGTTTAATTACATTACCAGCAAAAGGTATCATACCGGATAAACATCCTAATTTCATGGGTAACTTAGGTAAAATTGGTACTAAACCAGCATTTGAAGCGTCTAAAGATGCTGATTTATTAATTTTAGTTGGTACGAATTATCCTTATGTAGATTATTTACCTGATAAAGATATACCATGTATACAAATTGATATTAATCAAACAAATATCGGCAAACGTTTTAATGTTGATGTCGGCTTAATAGGCGATACAAAAAATGTATTAGCTGCTTTAACAGAAGCGTCTGAAAAAGTTACCGGCCGTAAATTCTTAAAAGCATGCCAAGAAAATATGAAAGCATGGAACAGATGGTTAGAAGAAGATAGAAATAATGACAGTAAGCCAATCAGACCAGAATTACTAATGTCTGAAATAGAAAAAATTTCAACAGATGACACAGTATTTTCAGTTGACGTCGGAACTTCAACAGTATGGAGTACAAGATATTTACAACTCGGTCACAACCATAAATTTATCACGTCATCTTGGTTAGGTACGATGGGCTGTGCATTACCAGGAGCGATAGCAAGTAAAGTCGCAAATCCAGATAAGCAAGCAATTGCTATTACAGGTGACGGAGGATTTGCGATGGTTATGCAAGACTTCGTTACAGCAGTACAATATAAACTACCAATTATCGTTGTCGTACTGAATAACCAAGAATTAGCATTCATAAAATATGAACAACAAGCAGCTGGTGAGTTAGAATACGCTATTGATTTAGGCGATATCGACTTTGCTAAATTTGCAGATAGCTGTGGCGGTATAGGCTACAATGTCGTAGATGTAGAAGATATCGCCCCTACACTTGAAAAAGCTAAAAATGCGAATAAACCTGTAGTTGTTAACGTAAAAGTAGATCCAGATGCTGCTCCATTACCAGGTAAAATTATATGGGACGAAGCAAAAGGATATGCAAAATTCGAAATTAGAACAGCATTAGAAGAAAACAGACTCGAAAAAATGCCACCACTCAAAACACTAATAAGAAGATTCTTCTAATAAAAATAAAGAAGCAGTGAAGTTTATGAAGAACTTCACTGCTTTTTCTGTTGGGTTAAATTTAAGTATTTTCAATAAAAATTTTAAAATAGCGCGCTGAGATGTGGAATTTTGTAGATTGTGATGGAGGTTGTTAACGGATGTTAGGGACATTTTTTGAAATTGTATTAATTAGAACTCTGAACTTCCACTATTCTGAATTCTGGTAATTAGAACGCTGTAACTTCCACTATTCTGAATTCTGGTAATTAGAACACTGTAACTTCCATTATTTCGAATTCTAGTAATTAGAATACTCTTACTACCACTATTCGGAATTCTGGTAATTAGAATGCTGTAACTTCCACTATTCTGAATTCTGGTAATTAGAATGCTCTTACTACCATTATTCGGAATTCTGGTAATTAGCTAACTCATCTAATTCTAAATATAGTATTTCTTATACCTTTTACCTATACTTTTAAAGTTTTGTTCACATACTCTTCGAATTGTAGTAATACTATTCCCTCCTAACCACCATACTGCTTCGGTGATAGTGAATGGCTCTTGTTTTAAATAATACAGTTCTTGCAAATTATATTCATAAAGATACTTTTTATCCATGACGGACTCACAATATTGGCATGTACATTTCTGTTTGTCTTGTTCATTTTTTACTGTGAACATGCGATTACATCTAGGGCATTTAATACCTGGATTGATTTGTTCAAACGGTATTGTCACACCTTTACTGTATTGTGCATCAAATGAATTTCTTACTGACAATAGTTTCTGTTTAATTCTTATATTTTCTGATTGATTTTGATTTTTAAAAAGTTGGGTAATGGAGCCTAATTCTGAGGGTAAGATAACTTGATCTTTTAGTAGGTTTCTATTTTTGAAGTTAAAGTAAGGATTGGTAAAGACTAATTTTGAAATGACGGGTTTACCAATTTCTAAATAGTGACATAGTTTATTGAATTCATTTCTAGCTCGTTCCATTTGTATGAACGGTGAGGTAAATGTACTTCCAAAATTATTTTTTAACAACGTGTCTTCTAAATAATAAATGCCTTTATAATTCTTTATCTCGAATAAATATATTGCATAATCATCGATGACGATTGTATCTATTTGAACTTGACTATTGTAAGTAAATTGAAAGTCATTCAAATATACGATATCCGTATCACAATTTAAAATAGCACTAAAATAGTTTTCGCCATCGTTTCCACTTGATTTATTTTGAATTGATTTCAAAATATTTTCGGTTAATTCAGCGCGCCCTATTAATGACTGAAAATACTTTGTATCATACTTACTTTCCATAAACCACGCTCCTTACATATTATAAAAAAATTATATAATAGCCTGCACAAAAAAACCACTCACTATAAAAGTGAGTGGCTCATCAAAGCATCTATTGAAGCAATGCAAGTGATTCACGGTTAAAGTCTTCTAAGTCGTCTGGAGTTCGACTTGTGACGATGCCATTGTCAACGACTACAGATTCGTCAACGACTTTTGCACCTGCATTTTGTAAGTCTTTTCTAACTGACAAGAAACTAGTAACAGTTCTGCCATTTAATAAATCTGTATCAATTAATAATTGAGGTCCGTGGCAAATTGCAAATGAAGGTTTTTCATTTTGTACGAAATGTTTAACAAATTCGCCAAAACGTCCTTGTTCATCTCCACGTAATAAATCTGGTGAAAATCCGCCAGGAATTAAGACTGCATCATAATCTGCAGCATTTGCTTCATCAATACCAACTTCTACTGTAACTTTTTCGCCTTTTTTACCAGTGATTTCTTTACCTTTTTCTTCACCAATAATAACAACTTCATGTCCAGCATCAGTTAATGCTTTTTGTGGACTTGTTAATTCAACGTCCTCGAATAAATCTGTTACAACTGCTGCTACTTTTTTACTCATAATATCAATCTCTTCCTTTCATAGTATGTCTAATATTTATATACCACTTTTGAAAGGTTTTAAACTTATTTTGCAACTAATTTTGCTACGACTTCTACTTGTGCTGTTTGTGGAAACATATCAATAGGTTGCATGCTTACGACTTTGTATTTTTTAGATAAGTGTGCTAAATCTTTAGCTAAAGTTGATGGATTACAACTTGTATACACAAATGTTTTTGGATGAACGGATTTAATAAGTTCAACAGCTTTAATACCTAATCCTGTTCTTGGCGGATCAACTGTTATCACGTCTGGTTTAAAACCTTCTTTAATCCATTTATCCATAACTTTATATGCATCACCAACTTCATAGTGTACATTATGACGATTATTGAGTTCAGCATTTTTCTTGGCGTCATCAATACCTTCTTTAATGATATCCATACCTCTTACTTCTTTCGCATTTTTAGAAAGCCAAATACCAATTGTACCTGTTCCACAAAATGCATCTACAACTGATTCATTACCTGTTAAATTCGCTTGAGCTTCAATTTCACCGTACATTTTTGTAGCTTGTTCCGGATTTAATTGGAAAAATGAATCTGGCGATAAATCATAATAGTATTGACCAAGCGTTTCTGTAATTTGTTGTTTACCACTTACATGAATCGTTTGATTGCCAAGTACTCGTGATGTCTTCTCTTTATTAATATTGATGGATAAACTTTCCACGAAAGACAAATTCATGATTTGATCAATAAGAGACTGATTATACTTCAATTGATCATCCGTACAAACTAACGTAACTTGTATTTGTTGACTATGCTTTGCTACTCTCGTAACAATATATCTTAGCCCTTGTTCTTTATTTGGATTTCTACATACTTTAACTTGTAAATTTGTCAAAATATTTCTCAATTCATTCGTAACTTGAATCGTACGTTTATCTTGAACTGGACATTTTTTAATATCAATTAATTGATGACTGTCTTTTTCATAAAGGCCTGCAATGAGTTGATTTCCTTTCTTCTGAACAGGAAATTGATTTTTATTACGGTATCCCCAAGGATTATCCATACCGATTGTAGGTTTTACAATTTTTGTTGGGATATTTTTCGCATATTTAGTTAACGCATCTTTTACAATTTGTGATTTGAATAAAAGTTGCGCATCATAATTTAAATGTTGCAGTTGGCATCCACCACAAATATCATAAACTTTACATTTAGGTTTAACCCTTTCTTTACTACGTTCACGGATTTTGACTACTTTCGCTTCGATAAAATTTGGTTTCGCTTTTACAACTTGGACAAGTCCAACCTCTCCCGGCAATAAACCTTCTACAAATGTTATCTTCTTCTTATAATAGCCAATACCTTCACCATTAATACCTAATCGTTTGATCGTTAAAGGAAACTTCTGTCCTACTTTTACTGAAACATTCATCTATGATCACCATTAATCATGCATAGCTTGAACTTTTTTCTCAAGTTCATCAAGCAAAGCAATCCATTCATCTACATCAGATACTTCCATATCTTCAGGATTCATTGCTTCCATTTCATCTAAAAAGTCTGATAACCTTTGTTTGATTTCATTAAGTGATGTTTTTTTACTCATTTTAATACTCCTTTATTTTTAATAATATTATTATGAATGATAACAAGTATAAAAACAATCATAAATCAGTATTGGAAAATTTGATAACAAGTGTTACGCTCATAGATAGGAAAAAAATCAGAAAGAAGGATATATCATGATATACGACTTGAAAAGTCCTATTTCAGTAAAAAACGACCCGTGGGAAGCCTATAACGATATAGATGAACATGGTTCATTACAACTGAGTAATATAGAATTTACAACGACTACACTCTGTAACATGCGTTGTGCACATTGTGCAGTAGGTTATACGTTGCAATTACGAGACCCTGACACGTTACCGATGGATTTAATTTTAAAGAGACTTGATGAAGTTCCTCACTTAAAAACTATCTCTATTACTGGCGGAGAACCAATGTTCAGTAAAAAATCAATTCGAGAAACTGTCGTTCCTTTATTAAAATATGCACACAAAAGAGGCATTTACACGCAAATGAATTCTAATTTAACGTTACCACTTGATCGTTATTTAGAAATTGCTGAGTATATAGATGTTATGCATATCTCACACAACTGGGGAACAATCGATGAATTCAGTGAAGTTGGTTTCCATGTGATGGACAAGAAACCACCTTTAAAAGCAAGATATCGTCTATACGAACAAATGGTTCAAAACTCTGCCACACTATCAGAACAAGGTATGTTTGTATCTGCTGAAACGATGTTAAATAAAAGTACGAAACCTTATTTACAAAAAATCCATAATGAAATTGTTCATGATATGAAATGTAGTCGTCATGAAATACATCCTATGTACCCTTCTGACTTTGCGAGTCAGTTAAATATTATGAGTTTAGATGAAATGAAAGATACTATTCATGAAATTTTAGACTTTAGAGATGAAGATACTTGGATGTTATTTGGAACGTTACCTTTTTACCCTTGTTTCATGAATGAATCAGACCAAAACTTATTATCTAGATTAAAATCATCTAAAAATGTAAGTTTAAGAAATGATCCAGATGGAAGAAGCAGATTAAACGTAAATGTATTTTCTGGAGATGTGATTGTTACAGACTTCGGCGATGAAACGGGATCTATCGCAAATATTAAACAAGATAAACTTGAAGATGTATATCAAACATGGATGAATTCATCTTTAGCAAAATCACTTAACTGTCACTGTCCTAAAGTGAGATGTTTAGGTCCAAATCTACTCGTAAAAGATATGTACTATAAAGATGTTGACTTTAAAGCAAACGAATTAAGAATGAATCAATAATATAATAAAGGGCTAGGATAACGATTGTTGTCCTAGCCCTTTATTTAAATTAGATATATAGTTTTGTAGACATGAAGTCTAATGTTTTCTTGCTTTCTTTTCTTCTTTCTTGGCGTAGTTTCACTCTATCTTGCGCACTTTCATAGAACCATTTTTCATCATCTGTTTCAGGATAGATTGCTGGAACTTCTGCTTTGTTCCCTTCTTTATCTAAAGCAACAAATGTTAAAAAGCTATACGCTGCTAAATGTTTCTTTTGATTAATATTGTCTTCACTAATGACTTTTACACAGATCTCCATAGATGATTTACCTGCATAAGTGACAAATGAAACTAACGATATCACTTCACCCGTTCCGATTGGTTGTAAGAAATCTACTGAATCTGTAGATGCTGTTACAACTGAATTCCCACTATGTCTCATCGCTGCGATTGCTGCGATTTCATCAATTTCCGCCATTAATTTACCACCGAACATCGTATTGTGGTGATTTGTGTCCTCTGGAAATATTTGAATGGATTTTACACTTCTTGATTCTTTCATTGGTTTCTTCGTTTTCATATTATAACCCCGTTCGATATTTGCTATTTTTATTGAAAAAAATAGCCAGGTTTCCCTGGCTATACATTGTTATTAATGATAATGTTCCTCATCATCAAAGACTTTCTTCTCTAGTGCTTCTTCAGCAGTATCAATTCGTACAGACTCTCTACTATCGAATGTTTGAACAAGATACATCATTAATGCGCCGCCAAATGCAAAAATTGCGAACACAAATGCGATCATTACACTCCATTCCATTGGTGTACTCATGATATCCCCTCCTTTGAATGGCTATAAAGACTTTATTTATCTTTATTATACATGATGTATTCTTAAATGGCTATCTTTTAAAATGCCCAATTACCATCTCTAAATACTGGTTCTTTCTCACCATTTTCTAAAATGCCATCAATTGATAAATCTTTGCTACCAATCATAAAGTCAACATGTGTTGTTGAATCATTCAAACCATTTTCAGCTAACTGTTCAGCTGACATATCTTTCCCGCCTTCAATACAAAATGCATAAGCTGAACCTAATGCAATGTGACAAGAAGCATTTTCATCAAATAATGTATTATAGAATAACGTGTTCATGTTAGAAATTGGTGAATCAACAGGTACTAATGCTACCTCACCAAGTCGTTTTGAACCTTCATCTGTTTCTAGAATCGATTTCAAAATTTCTTCACCAACACCGGCTTTGTAGTCTACTACTTCACCATCTTTAAATGTTAAAGTAAAGTCATCAATAATATTACCTGAATAGCTTAAAGGTAATGTATTACTTACTGTTCCGTTAACACCATTTTTATGAGGTGCAGTAAATACTTCTTCAGTAGGCATATTCGCTACAAAGCTGTTGCCTTTTGAGTTTACAGAACTTGCACCAGACCAATATTGACCGTTTGGTAATTCAATTGTTAAGTCAGTACCTTCTGATTTGTAATGTAATGCTTTATATTTTTTGTTATTTAAATAATCCGCTTTTTCATGTAATAAGTGATCATGTTCTTCCCAAGCTTTCACTGGGTCTTCTTGATCAACTCGTACTGTTTTTAAAATTGTTTCAAGCAATTTATTGACCGCTTCATCATCACTTAATTCAGGGAACATCATTTTAGCCCAACCAACTGATGGATATGAAGCAACACACCAACTCATGCGATCACTTTGAACGGCAACCATATAGTCTTTAAATGCTTTCCCGTTTGCTGCCATAGATTTGCGGATCTTGTTAGGATCAGCATCTTTTAAACTATCTGGACTAGATGAAACAATTGATAAGAACGCTGCTTTTCTATCTAAATAATCCATTTTTTCATCAATATCATATTGTTTAACATTCTCAAAAAATGATTCAGGTTCATATTGATATTTAAGCTGTGCAATTCTATCATCTTTGTAACTAACTTTTACATCTTCTGCCCCTATTTTGTATGCTTCCTCAACAACTAAATGTACAAATTCACTTGCATCAATTGAAGCTTGAATATATACAGGTTCTTTTTCCTGAACATTCAAACCAACTTTCACTAATAACTCTGCATATTTTTGAAGCTGTTTTTCATAACCCATTTGTTTAACCACCTTTGTTTATTTTCTAAGGTCACCTAAAGCTTGTGTAATAGCTGTCATTTCACTAGCTGAAATGTTTTTTCTAGACATGACCATAGTATGTATTTCTTTCAATTCTTCTTTCTTTTCTTCAGGTATTGCATCTTTATTCAATACACTTGTATTTACTAATCGTAGCTTGCCTTTTAAATCATCTACCATTTGTTCTATTGATTCTGTCATATTTTTTATCATCCTTTCAAAATTTAGTTTAGCAAAAAGTAATTATAATTAAAACTATCAAACTTATATATTCACTTTACAATTTATATGAATATTTTATACAATAAACATGAATTATAAGGTGAGGAGTGATTCTAGTGGCTGTTCAAGATATACTTTCATGGACGCTTTTCGAACAAGTTGCAGTACCAGATAATATTTCGCAATATCTCGTTGATGGCGAAGAAGCTTATAGTGCTTTTAAGACATTCAGAGATACTGCCGTATTTACAAATAAACGAATTATCATTCGTGATATGCAAGGTATCACCGGTAAGAAAATAGAAACTTACTCTATACCTTATAACATTATACTAATGTGGTCTACTGAGAATGCTGGTAAACTACTTGATTTAAACGGTGAAATCACATTATGGACAAGAGCTGGCCATTTTAAAATTAAAATAGGCAGAAATTTAGATATTATGCCTTTTGAAAAGCTATTGTCTAATGCACTATTATAAACTACAATTGTGTTTATATCTCTAAATTTATGGGAATAAACAACATTAGTGATATTTATAACATATATTAACGCCTATATTATCTAATTTGAGATTCATATGTGATATGATATGTAGGTCAATGTTAATTTAAAGTTATATTCTTGAAAGGGGAAAAAACATTATGCAAAACAAATTAGTTCCTGCTATTTTAATAGGTGGTACAATTGGCGCAATTATTGCATTAGCTGATAAAAATACTCGCCAATCGTTATCAAACCAAGTGCAAAACATTAAAGAAGGCAACACTTCAAGAGAACCTTCTAAATTAGATCAAATTAAAGATGAAGTTCTATACTGGAAAGATGTAATCGAAGAAATTCGTCGTAAAAATCCAGAATTAGAGCAATCAATTATGGATGCTAAAGATACATTCATTGAGAAAAAGAATCAAAGACAAATCTCAGGTTCAAACCATTCATAATTTATATTAAAGACTAGGCTTATTCATCTAACCTAGTCTTTTTTAACATCATATTAAATTAGGAGAATTTATATGGGAAATGATAAATCGAGCTCAAAATTTTTAGAACAAGCTAAAAACTTTAAAGACGAACAAAAAAAGTCTATTAAGAAAGAATATTATATTCCACCACAAAAATTTGAATCTAAGACAGCAAAGAAAGATAACCAAATATTTTATGTTTCAAAGATTAATAAGCCAGCTAAATTTACGAAAGACGGTAATATTTTATCAACTTTAATTTACAGAATCGGTAAGGATAATGCTACAGGACTTGCAGCACAGCTTTCATACTATTTCTTACTTGCGTTATTCCCTACTCTAATATTTGTGTTAACGTTGATACCGTTATTCCAAGTCAACCCTGATACAATTACAAATATGATATCAGAAAATGCACCTGGCGATACGGCAAAGTTAATTACTGGGATAATTGATGACGTTATGAATAATGCTAGTGGTGGCTTATTCTCATTCGGTTTAATCGCAGCATTATGGTCTGCATCAAATGGTATGACTGCTTTAATGAACGCATTTAATGTCGCTTATGATGTTGAAGATGGAAGAAATGCTATCATACTTAAAATCATGAGTGTCTTCTTCACAGTTATTATGGTTGTTGTATTTGGTATTGCAATAGCACTACCTATATTTGGTCAACAAATCGGCAATTTATTATTTGGTCCTTTAGGATTAGAATCTGAATTACGTTGGATATTTAGTTTAATAAAAGTCGTACTACCATTAATTGTGACATTTATCGTATTTATCACACTTTATACACTCGCACCAAACATCAAAATTAAATTATTATCAGTTGTTCCTGGTGCAGCTTTTACAACAATTGCATGGTTAGGTTCAAGTGCTTTATTTGGTGTATATGTTAATAATTTCGCTAACTACTCTAAAACATACGGTAGTATCGGAGGTATTATCGTACTCATGATTTGGTTATTCTTAACTGGATTAATTATTATCATCGGTGCAGAAATAAACGCAGTACTACATCAGAAGAAAATGCTTAAAAATGGATCACCAGAAGAACAAGCATTTAATAACTTAACAGAAAACGGTGATATGACTAATGCCTCTATTGAATGATATTTTAGAATATAATGCAGCTTTTATAGAAAACAAGGAATATGAAAATCTTATAACAACAAAGACACCTAACGCTAAAGCAGTATTACTCACGTGTATGGATACGCGATTAACAGAACTTTCTACACGTGCATTAGGCTTTAAAAATGGCGATATCAAAGTTGTTAAAAATGCTGGCGCAACTATTTCTCATCCATATGGTTCTACAATGCGAAGTTTATTAGTAGCGATTTATGCACTTGGCGCTGAAGAAATCATTATCATGGGTCATAAAGACTGTGGTATGGGGAATTTAGATGTTGATTCAGTAATAGATACAATGAAAAGCCGTGGTATCACAGATGATACACTTAACACAATCGAACATTCAGGTATTAATATTCATCAATTCTTAAGAGGATTTGATGATGTAACTGAAAATGTTCAAACAAATATACAAAAAGTATATAACCATCCATTATTTGATCAATCTGTTCCGATACATGGACTCGTAATTGATCCACATAATGGTGATTTAGAAGTGATTCAAAATGGATATGAATATACTAAATAAAAGAAGTTGAGCTCCTTTCTGGAAGCTCAACTTCTTTTATTATGATATTAAATTATGTTGAAAGGCATATATAACAGCCTGTGTTCTATCTTGTACTTCTAATTTACTTAATATATTACTAACGTGTGTTTTAACTGTCTTAATCGTAATATGTGAGGCACTTGCTATTTCTTGGTTTGAATAACCTTTAGCGATTAATAATAATATTTCCATTTCTCGTTCAGTCAACATTTCGAATAATTCAGCTTTCTGGTTCATTCTATTTCTCATTTTAACAAGTACTTCTGGTTCGAAAATAGACTCTTTATTGTACGTCTTTCGTATCGCATTTGCGATATCATCCGCAGAAGTCGTCTTTAATATATAACTATCAACACCTGCATCTAAAGCTTGGTAGACTTCATTATCTTCAATGAAACTTGTTAACATGACGATTTTAACACTTGGTTGATGCTTTTTTATATGTTGTGTTGCTTCTATACCATTCATATCATCCATCACTAAATCCATTAAAATGACATCGGGTTCTAATTCTTCAGCTTTTTCAATACCTTCTCTTCCTGATGCTGCTTCTCCTATGACGGATATATCTTCTTGTGTAGATAAATAACTAGAGATTCCGATTCGAACCATTTCATGATCATCTACAAATAATACTCTAATTGTCATATTGTTCCTCCTTATTATTTGGTACCTTAACTTCAATACGCGTTCCCGATTCAGGCATTGAAATAATATTGAGAGTGGCTCCAATTTCTAATGCACGTTCATTCATTGTATTTAGCCCATAACTCTGTGGATCTCTTTTAGATGTGTCAAAACCTACCCCATCATCTTGTATACGTAATATAACATAATCATTCGTATCTATTAACTCTATTGAAACTTTTGTACCTTTAGAATGACGTAACGTATTAGATATGGCTTCTTGAGTTATACGGAATAGATGGTCTTCCGTACCTTTGGCTATTTCTATATCTTCTATATCATAAACAACTTTCATTGGTATTTTTTGTTTCAAGTCGACTACTAAATCTTTAATACCTTCACCAAGGGATTTATTTTTTAATCCTAAAGGTCTTAAATGTAATAATAAAGCACGCATTTCTAATTGCGAATCTTGTATCATTTTTTCTAATAAGTCTACTTGTTTAGCTAATGGCTCTTTTAATTCTGATGATTTAATTGCAGATAACATCATACTTGCCGCAAATAATTGCTGACTTACAGAGTCATGTAATTCTCTTGCTAATCTTTGTCGTTCATCTTCTATGATTTTTTTAACGACAGAATCTTGCATTTGATACGATTCATTAATTATTTGTTGAGACTTTAATCTCAACGTGTATAGTTCTTCATGCAAAGGAATTAATGTTTGATAAATTTCTAAAGTTTCTTTGTGCAAATCAATTTCATGGTGATTCACACCTAACATTTCTCCTTGAAAAGATCTTTCGATTTGCTCTTTAATCCAATGATGCTGTTGATTAATTTTGTAGGCTACTGCAGTCCCTATTATGATACATAGTAAAATCACTACAATATTGATAAACAGGAATGCTGGTACACCTAATATTTGTGTGTAAAATAAACCTTGAAAATATATAATATTAATAAAAATTCGATCTAAGAAAAATAAAATGCCGACAATTGTATAAACAAGAATAAGCATTGAACCTATAATTCTCGTGTAGTTATTCATCGATAAATCACCTCAACATCTCCCATAAATGTTGAGAAGAATATATTAACTTTAAATGAATTTTTATGACTATTTTCCTCATAATGTACCGTTTCATTTTTTACTCTGTACACTTGATCATTCATATATAATCTGCCATATAAAGCAGTTATATGTACATGTACATGGTAATTATAAGGAACAATAATTTGCGTCTTTCCAATATATTGTCTCACGACAATAACATTATGCTCAGATAAATTAGCAGCTAAAGATAAATCTAATTCAATATCTCCAATTGCTTGTTGAATTTGTATATCTTCCCATTTATAAATATAGTGTGGTGTCTTTTGTGGAGAGAACCATCGCTGTTTTATAAATGATTCGTTAATATTTTCATTGGACGTTTGATCGACATGTTCTACTCTTAATGGTTTCTTACGATATAGAAGATATCTAATAACTAAAAATACTAAGAATAAAAATAAAATGGCAAGCATGTATGGATTAGAAAGTAATGCATAAATCATTAAAATGGCGCCTATCCAAAATATAATTAATCCCCGTAATTTATGAAAATATAAATACCCTACATATATAAATATCGTACCCATTACAACAACGAGTAATAAGCCAATTTTCTCAAAGAAAATATAGTAAATGTTTGATAACAACATCAATACAGATAATACGATCAACAATTCCGTTGATATAAATTTATTCTTCAACATACCACTCCTTTTTTAGAGAAGTGAATTCATCTGAGTAAGCATCGTACGCTCAGCTATCGTTTCAGCAATTTTATCTAAAGTACTTTTCATAGCTTCGTCAATTTTCGCTAATTCACTTTCTAACATATTAATTTGCTTTTGTAACCATTGTAAATCATGATCTTCTAATTTTTTAGCACATTTAATTTTAAAATCTTCAATCTTGTCCATATACTTATTGTCTAATTCTAAAGTATATTTATCAATTAATTTACTTAATTGACAACGTTTTTGTTCAAGATACGTTAAGTACTGCTTCATAGCTTTAATTTTAACATCTAAGCGTTTAGCACATGTATCTAAACTTTCATAATATGAAACAAGAATTAATTGCTTTAGTTGATCTGAAACAACATTAAACATAGAATCACCTACTTCTGTCATATTAGACTCTATTATAAAATGTTATTTAAATTCTAAAAATGGACCTAGGATTGAATTTTCAATAGGACCTTAGTCTTAGAAAAATAAAAAGGAGTAGTATAGAATCTTGTATGTTTAATCAATTCTATCCACTCCTCTTATATTTTTAGTCTTCTAATTTAGTTAATAATAATGGTCCTTCTTTAGTTACAACAATTGTGTGCTCAATTTGAGCGACGAAACTTTTATCTTTCGTTTCAAATGCCCAATCATTTTTACCGTCGCTAACGATTGTTGCATTTGATGAGATAAATGGTTCTACTGCAAGTACCATACCTTCTTTAAGCAATTGTTTTTCTAATGGATCATAATAGTTCATAACATGTTGTGGTGAATCGTGTAATGAACGTCCTACACCATGACCAGTTAAGTTTTTAATAACTTTTAAGCCATTTTTACGTGCTGTTGCATTTACTGCTCTACCAATTTGAGATAATTTAGCACCTGGCTTAACTTTCTTCATTGCTTCTTCAAAAGCCATAGCTGCTACATCTACTACTAATTGTTTTTTCGGATCATCTGCATTACCAACAACAAATGAAATACCTGTATCTGCATAATAGCCATTTTTACGAGCAGAAACGTCTATATTTACAAGATCGCCTTCGTTAATCACACGTTTACCAGGTATACCGTGCGCAACCTCTTCATTTACACTTATACATGTGTAACCAGGAAAATCATACTCTGCAATAGGTGCTGATTCTGCTTCTAACTCTTCAAATCTTTCCTTTGCGATGTTATCTAATTCTTTAGTTGTAATTCCGGGTTTAGTTGCTTCTTTTAACTCATCACGAATTATTGCACAAATTTTACCTATTTCTTTTAGGCCTTCAAGTTCTTCATTGTTTTGAATTATCATTTAAATCCCGTTCTTTCTTTTAAAATTTTTTTGTCGTTTATCATTATATCAGAAAATGCATGTTATACTATAAAAAAATGATTTCGGAGTTTTGAATATGAAAGAAAATTGGTTATCTCGAATTATCGGTGCAAGAATTATTAAAACTGGATTAGCAACTTTTTTAACTGCTTTAATATGTATGTCTTTAAATTTAAATCCTATATTTGCGGTTATCACATCTATTGTGACAATTGAACCTACAGCTAAAGCATCCTTAAAGAAAGCATTTGTTAGGTTCCCCGCTTCAATACTTGGTGCATTTATTGCCGTTATTAGTACATACTTCTTTGGAGAATCACCTTTAAGTTATTCATTAGCAGCAACCGTCACAATTTTAGTTTGTTATAAGCTTAAATTATTTGATGGTATGTTAGTAGCTGCCATTACAGCTGTTGCAATGGTTCCTGTTATCCATGAAGCATTTGTATATAATTTCGTATCACGATTAGCGACGACTACAATTGGACTTGCAACAGCAGGCATCGTCAATTTTATTATTTTGCCACCTAAATATATAAATCAAATAGAAGACATCAATCATAAAATGGATCAAAGTATTTTAGAAATATACATATCTAGACTTAAAGAACTCTTACTAGGTGAATATGAATCTGCCCTATCCATGAAAAAAGTATCAACATTACAACAACAAGCCACTAAAATTGAACAACTTATCAAATACCAAAAAGAAGAATACGATTACCATAGAGCAAAGAAAGAATCTAAATCTCATATTAGAAAAGTCGAAATGAAATATCACATTAACCGACTACTAAACGCACATTTATTAAACCTAGTATATTTACCAGAGAATACGCACATCGTCTTTACCGAAAAAGAACGCACAGCAATCTCAAATTTCATCAAATCCTATGAACACTTAATAAAAGAAAATGAATATAAAAAACAAAAAAATGCAGCATCCACTTTAAAAAATAGTGTTAAAGGGCTGAACGAATTTGATGAAAACCAAATCAAAAGTCACATTATTTATGAAATACTCATGATTAATAAAATTTTAAACGATAGATATTCAAGATTAACAAAATAACTAAGCTAAAATATTAAAAAGCGGCTGAGACATTAATTTATGTCCCAGCCGCTTTTTATTATTTTGCTTTTAACAATCGTTTAATAATAGCTTGTTTTGCCGCTTCTTCAACTGTATTGTCTAGTTGTTCTGGTTCGAATGTTATACCTTTTCGGATACATGCTTGTTTTAATAAGTAATCCGTGATTTCGTGGTTTTTAGGTAATATTGGTCCATGTAAATATGTACCTAATAAATTTTTATAATGGATACCTTCTTTCTTATCTGTATCATTGTTACCATACCCATCAACGACTTTACCTAATGTAGGATATTCGTGATATGTTCTTCCACCATGATTCTCGAAACCGACAATTTGTCCAAATGTTTCTGATTCAATTACAATATCTCCTATTAGACGGTCTTTCTTAGATTCTGTATAAATATCAAGAATGTTTAAACCTTCTAATCTTGTTCCATCAGGTGTTACATACTCAGATCCTAAAAATTGATAGCCTCCACATATTGTTAATGTTGGCATGCCGTCTTCAATTGCGTCTTTAAGTTGTGTTTTAATTTTCTTTAATTGCTCTGTTGCTAAACTTTGTTCTCTATCACTTCCACCGCCAATAAAGAAAATGTCACAATCATCTAAACTTAATTGATCAGTATCTGTTATATCTATTACTTCTACTTCTATATTACGCCATTTTGCACGTTGTTTCAGTGCAATGATATTGCCAATATCTCCGTATAAATTTAATTTATCTGGCATAAAATGAAATATTTTTATTGATGACATTACGCTTCCTCCTTGAAGGCTTTATTCAATGTTCGATGCATTGGTGATAAAGATGTATAGTTTGGAATTGCAACTGTAAACTGATTGTATGTCATTGATAGTTCCGTTGCCTTTTCTATTGAATGTTCTATAATAACTTCCGCTTCAACTTCAGCATATTTCAGTCTTAATGCTAATTCTTCAGCTCTTTGTCCTGTACAGATGATGGTTTTGATATTCTGTCTAGATAATTTTTCAAAGTCTGCATCATAAATCCATGAAATATCTCTTCCATCTGCACCATTATCATTCAAACTGATTAAATAAACTTTTTCTCCATCAATTTGTTCACCAACAGATAAACTTGCATTAAGTCCTGCAGGGTTTTTAGCTAAGTTAATAAGCGCTTCTTTTTTACTATTTCTATAGTATTGCATACGCCCATTATCAGAAGTATATGTTTCAAATCCAGCTTTAATAGATTGATCATTTAAACCTAATTCTCTTAATACTGAATAAGCTGCAATGACATTAAATACATTAAAATCACCAGCAATCTTCATATCAAAATGTGCATCATTTAAGCCGACATGTATAAATGGTTCTTGTTTAAATGCTGTCACTTCATATTGTGGAGTCGCTCTATTGAATCCACATTCACATGTATAATGACCAATTTGGTTGTAATGTATATGACTATAATTTAATAATCTACCACAATTAGGACAATATTTACTTTCAACCATTGTACTTTGTTCAAATTCATGTATCCCTTTTTGCATACCATAATATACGATGTCATCACTTGCTATTTTTAATCGACTAACGAAAGGATCATCTGCATTCAGTAATAGTTTAATTCCTTTATCTTTGATTGAATTGGCAATATTATCTACCATCGTATCGATTTCACCAAATCTATCCATTTGGTCTCTAAAGAAGTTTGTCACTACCATCATAGAAGGTGTCATTTCTTTTAACACTCTTGGTATAGAACCCTCGTCTATTTCTATAACAGCAATTTTAGTATTTTTATTAGATTGAACAATAAAGCTTGAAGTAATCCCAGCTGCCATATTGGCACCTTCAGTATTATGTATAATTTCAATATTGTTCTTCTTTAATGTATAACCTATTAAGTTCGATGTCGTCGTTTTACCGTTCGTACCACTAATCATCACGATTTCATCTACTTCATTTGCTAACTTTCTTAAAATAAGCGGGTCTATTTTTCGAGCTATTTGTCCCGGAAGATCCGTACCTTGTTTACCTACTTTTCTACTAGCATATCGAGCTAGCTTTGCTATATTTTTCGCAACATACTTCTTCATACGTTACCTCCTTGTTCTGTCACATCATTATACCACGTTCAAAAGCTTTAAAAAAAGTGTTTAACTGTATCAAATCGTTGGTTTCATTTTGTTGTTATTGTATAATAAAAATGTAAGTTAAAATTATTATAGAAGGGAAGATTTCTATGTTATCTAAAAATATTTTAGATGCTTTAAACAATCAGTTGAATCATGAATTTTACGCAGCACATGCATATATGGCAATGGCAGCTTATTGTGCAGATAAGAGTTACGATGGATTTGCAAACTTCTATATTCAACAAGCTAAAGAAGAACGTTTCCATGGTATGAAAATATATGACTATATTAACGATCGTGGTGAAAAAGCTATTTTCACAGCTTTAGATGCACCTAAGACTGAATTCAGTTCTTTATTAGAAACATTTAAAGATGGATTAGCTCAAGAACAAGATGTTACACGTCGATTCTACAATTTATCTGAAATTGCTAAAGAAGAAAAAGACTTTGCTACAATTTCATTCTTAAACTGGTTCTTGGATGAACAAGTTGAAGAAGAATCTATGTTTGAAACACATATTGACTACTTAGAAAGAATTCAAGAAGACAATAACGCATTATTTATCTATGAAAAAGATTTAGCTTCTCGTCACTTCGATGAAGATGCTGAATAATTTATAGTCTTACAATACTTAAACAAGACCATCTCCATGAACTATTCATGGCAGATGGTCTTTATTCATTCTATCTACATACCATCATCATTTACATTATTCCAACAAATGTTTATAATAACTTTCTAAAGGAAGTGATGGCATGTCTTCATTTGTAGCACTTGATTTTGAAACAGCAAATGGAAGTCCGGAAAGTATTTGCTCTGTCGGAATGGTCAAAGTAATTGATCATCAAATTACAGAAACTTTTTATACATTAGTGAATCCCGAAGATTATTTTTCAAATATAAATATTAAAATTCATAAAATTAAACCTTCTGATGTGACAAATTCACCTACTTTCGATGTCGTGTTTCCATATATGATGGATTTCATCGGTACACTACCAGTTGTAGCACATAATGCTAAATTTGATATGACTGTATTGTTTAAATCACTCATTAAACACCAAATCGAAATTCCTGAATTAACGTATTTTTGTTCATGTATATTAGCTAGAAAAACAGTCAACAACCATAGATATGGACTTGCGCCAATGATGGATTATTATAATATTGATTTTAAAGGTCACCATCATGCGTTAAATGATGCTAAAGCATGTGCGATTATTACTTATCGATTGTTAAAACATTACCCAGACTTAGATGCTGTATTAGATATTTACGGCAAAACATTAACCGATAAAAAATATGTATAAATAAAAAGCTTCTAGGATAACATGACGCATCCTAGAAGCTTTTATTTTTTATTTACTCTTTGTGTTGGAATTCTTTTTTTATGTCTCTTTTTAAACTCGCTTTATTAACAGGTCTTTCTAATTTTCTATCAACCCAGAATAACAATATTGCTATCGCAATAATACCTAGTAATTTGATAATATCGAATGAACCTGTTTCAATGGAACTTTTAATAAATAAAATGATTAATAATACTGTAATTGCAATAATTGAAAATTTAAATTTCATATCAATCTCTACTTTCTTATTATAAGTATTAATAAATACCCACTTCTCATTTAGTCGAAACGCGCATTCAACAATATTCAGAATACTAAGGATACATGATGATATCAAGTAAATTGGTTTAAATAAAATCATATATTGTTAAATTGCGATACGTCCTCGAAACTAAATTCCCGATTGATACACCTACTAAACGTATAGAAGTCTCGGGGTCTTTTAATGAATTATATAAATCATATGCTATATTATATATTTCAACTTCGTCATAGACTGGTGTATGACTACTTGTTTGTTTAGATAATGTTTCAAAGTTATGTGTCTTAAGTTTAACTGTTATCGTTCGTCCTGCTAGTTCGTGTTTATCAGCTCTATTGGCAACTTCCGTACTCAATTTTCTAATCGTATTAAGTATAAAGTCATCATCATTTTGATCTGTTTCAAAAGTTGTTTCTCGACCGATTGATTTTCTAACACGTGTTGGTTTCACTGGCGAATGATCAATACCGCGTACTTTATTATAAAAGCTTACACCACGTTTACCGAATAATTGAATCAATTCCATTTGGTCATATGCGTATAAATCTTTACCATTATTGATTCCCAATGATTTCATCTTTTCTTCGGTTACTTTTCCAATACCCGCGAAATCTCCTATCGGCAACGACATCAACAAATCATGTACATTTTCATAATCTATTACTGTCCGACCACTCGGTTTATTCATACCGCTAGCGAGCTTTGCTAAAAATTTATTATAAGAAACGCCTGCTGAAGATGTAAGATACGTCTTATCATAAATATCTCGTTGAATGTATTGTGCAATCGTTGACGCAGGTAAGTCTTTTCTCACAAGTTCAGTAACGTCTAAATAAGCTTCATCTAACGATAAAGGTTCTACAATATCTGTATAACTTTTAAATATTGCCATTATATCATTCGACACTTCTCGATAATAATTAATTCTTGGGCGTACATAATAACCATCCGGACAAAGTTGATGTGCTTGAGCCATGGGCATAGCTGAATGAACACCAAATTTACGAGCTTCATAACTAGCTGTCGATACAACCCCTCTACCTGAAGCGCGTCCACCTATAATCACTGGTTTTCCTTTTAATTTTGGATTATCTCTTATTTCAACTTGAGCAAAGAAAGCATCCATATCAATGTGAATGATTCGCCGTTCCATTCTAAACACCTCTACAAAAAAATAGGAAGTTGGTTGCCCAAATTCCTATATATTATATCAAAAATCTTTTTAACTTGTTGATTGAACGTCTTTATTATCCGTAAATAAATTAATGCCTACTTCTGTATCTTCTACATAATTCATCTGTTTATTACTATAAATCACTTGCGCCATGTAAAAATCACCGATACATGCAGCACCATGAAAAGCAAATACATAAATAATAGAAGTGACTTGAAGCCATAATAATACAATTAATAATCCTATACTAATTAAAACAAATGGTGCTAATAATATGATATAAAATTGTTTTCTTGTAAAAATAGCATGTGGCATCGTTGCATAAAACATGCCTTTCATATATCCATATTTAACCTTTCCCTTTGGGTTAAATATTTTAAAACAAATACCGTGTATTAACTCATGGATAAACACTAATATAATTAAACCAACTAACCCGACTATAATATTTCTTACAAAGCCTTCTTCATAAATATATATGATATTCGCAATTAACTTAAAACTAATTAATATTAATGAAAGAAATAAAACAAATTGTAAAAGTGCTAACCTTTTTAATACAGATATATTGTTAACTAAGTCAATTTTAAGCATCCAATACCCCCGTGAAACCATTTCTTAATAACCTTTACATAATGATTATAAAATATAAATTCAATTTATACTAATGATTTTATGCTCGGTTTGAGTTATGAATTTAATTGACTTAGTGAAACTTTATACATCTTATCATCGTTTTTAGATGGATTACCCCTACCATCTGTATTGTTACTTACAAAATATAAATCATTATTTACAATGTAAACATCTCTAATTCTTCCATATTTAGTCGCCACTTTTTTCATTTCATCTTTTTCTACATCAAATCTCATAATACCTTCTCCACGCAATGCAGCAGAATAAATGATCCCATCTTTAAATGCGATGCCTGAAGGTGCCCAAGTATCATCTGATCCTGAAGTAAATATCGGGGTTTCCATATTATTATTTTCTTCATTACCTTCAATCACTGGCCAACCGTAATTATGCCCTTTTTTAATCTCATTTATTTCATCATTAGCCTGATTACCATGTTCACTCGCATACATCTGTCCATCTGGTGTCCATACAAGTCCTTGTGGATTTCTATGACCGTAACTATAAACATATGAATTAGACATCGGATTATCTTTAGGCTTACTACCATCAAGATTAATTCTTAAAATTTTACCACCTAAAGTATCTTTATCTTGTGCATTTTGTTCGTCTGAAGCATCTCCAGTTGTCGCGTATAATTTATCATCCGGTCCAATTTTTAAACGACCACCATGATGATATTGACCACTCGGAATTTTATCAATTAATACCTCTTCTTCTTTCCACGTATCATTTTCTAATTTTAATTTTACAATACGATTAAACTGGCCATTATCTTCATATGTGTAATACGCATATGCTTCTTGAGAATCTTTAAAATCAGGTGCAAGAACAAATCCTAATAAACCCGCTTCAGCAGCAGTAGAAACATCCTTCTCTAAATCCACTTGTTGCTCAGTCTTTTTATTGCCATCAATTTTAATAATTTTACCAGGACGTTCTGATAAATAAAACACATCATCTGATCTCGCAATACTCCAAGGTGTATCTAAACCTTGAGCTACCGTTTCAATCCCTTTAGTTTCTTTACGTTCTTGGTTGTCATCTGACTGACTCTGTTCATGTTCCATTTCATTCTGAGTTTGCTTACCTTTATCTTCAGTTTCATCACGCGAATCATTACCACAAGCAGATAAAATAAAACTAGCCGAAATCGCACTAATCATTAGTCGCTTCATAAACAACCCTCCTTACATTATTTATACAGTTGTAAACACTTTCACACAAACATAACGCTCAAAGGGAGCGGGACAGAAATCTAATTTGTATAAAAAGATTTCGTAGTCCCGTCCCGGCAAGGATGACTAGAGTTGAAAAAAGCTTGCTACAAGCGCATTTTCAATTCAGTCAGCTACTGCCAAGATACTAAAAGAGACTGAGACATTCCATTATGTCCCAATCTCCTTAGTGAATTCTATTCTGTTATTTTTTCGATTAAAGCTACTGTTTCGACGTGAGTTGTATGTGGAAACATGTCCACTGGTGTGATTTCTTTTAGTTGATAACCGCTATTTTTCAACAATTCTACATCTCTCACCTGTGTTGCAGGGTTACATGATATATATACTATTCTTTTTGGTGATAATTCGATTAATGTTTCAATAAATGTTTGATCGCATCCTTTTCTTGGTGGATCGACCATTACAACTTCTGGCTTAATACCTTCTTGTTGCCATTTTAAGATAATCTCTTCTGCTTTTCCTGCTTCCCATGTCGCGTTGTCTATATGGTTGATTTGCGCATTTTCTTTTGCGTTTTCTATAGCTTGTTCTACGACTTCCACGCCATAAACGTGTTTTGCTTTTTGTGACATGTATGAACCGATTGTCCCAATACCACAATATGCATCAATGACAGTTTCTTCTCCATCTAATTGTGCATACTCTAGCGCTTTATGATAAAGTTTTTCTGTTTGTGTTGGATTGATTTGATAGAAAGAAGTGTCGGATATTTTAAATTCATATTCAGAAAGTTTATCTGTAATGGTATCTTTCCCATATAAAGTATGTGACGTATGCCCCATAATAACATTTGATTTTTCTAAATTAATATTATGTTTAATGCTGACCACATTTTCAAATTCTGTTTGTATAAAATCAATTATTTTATTTTTATGGCTAAGTTGTTTACTATTCGTCACAAATATAACCATTGTTTCACCAGTATAATAACCAGTTCTCAAGATGATATGTCTTAATTCACCTTTGTGCTTTTGTTCATTATAAATACTGATGTTTGTTTCATCTATAAGTTGCTTAAGTTTCTTCATAATTAAATCATGCTTTTCATCTTGAATCATGCAATGATCTATATTCACAATATCGTGACTTCTTTGTCTATAGAATCCTAGTTCAATTTCACCAGATTTATTTTTCCCGACTGGTATTTGAGATTTATTACGATAATGCCACGGATTCTCCATACCAACTGTGTCGTGAATGATTGTATCTTCAAAATGTGATTTTCTCTTGAATAGATTAATCACTTGTTCTTTTTTCATTTCTAATTGCGCATTGTAACTTAAATGTTGGAGTTGACATCCACCACAAACTTTATAATATTCACAAGGTGGTTCAATTCTGTCCTTTGATGCTTCTTCAATGGAGATTAATTTACCAATAGCAAATTGCTTTTTCACTTTGATGACTTTAAATGAAATGGTTTCATCTTTAATTGCATTTGGTACGAAAATTGGATAACGATCGAATTTTACAACACCATGCCCTTCATGTGTAAAATCGATAACCTCTCCAGTATATATTTCATTCTTATTTACGACTCCTGCCATATTAACTCCCTCTTTCACGATAAACATAGAAAAAAGGGACAAAATAATGTCCCTATGTATTTATTCTTCTGTTTGTTCTTCGTGTAGTCTTTCTCGTTCTCTTTCTACTGTTTCAATTCCGTGCTCTCTCTTAACCCTCTCAAGTTTAGAAAAGACTTGTATATGTTGTTTTAAGTTTAAGAAATTAGCAGGTAATACGCCACCAAATTCACCATCAACATTTAATTGAATTTGCTCAAATGATGAGACATTAATTGTTTTAGCTTTAGTGTAATGAACTTTCGGATGATTGATATGATCACCTCTAGAAGCCAATGTCATAATATGTCCAAGTTCTGCTATATTCACTTTTTCTAATATAAGCAAAGTAAAATTACCATCATTAATATCAGCATCTGGTACAAGCTTTTCAAAGCCACCTATTGAATTCGTTAAGCCAATTAAAAACATCATCGCTTCGCCTTGGAATACATTACCATCATATTCGATACGTATATCAGTCGCTTTAATTTGTGGTAACATCTCTAAGCCTTTAATGTAATAAGCGAGTGGTCCAACCATTGTTTTCAATTTACTTGGCGCTTCATAAGAAACTTCTGTTATTTTACCGCCACCAGCAATATTAATAAAATAGCGATTGTTCATTTTACCAACATCTACTGGTACAAGATCACCTTTAATGATTGTATCTACAGCTTCCATTATATTGTTTGGAATAAGAAGTGCTCTACCAAAATCGTTAACTGTCCCCATAGGAATTAACCCTAGTTTAGGTCGCTTCTTTGCTTCTGCTATACCATTGATAACTTCATTTAAAGTACCATCTCCACCAGCAGCAATGATTACATCATAATCATATTTTAGAGCTTCCCTAGCAGCATGTGTCGCATCTCCAGCACTTGTTGTAGCATGAGCGCTCGTCTCATAACCAGCCTGTTCTAACTTAATTAATACATCAGGTAATGCTCTTTTAAATAACTCTCTTCCTGATGTTGGGTTGTAAATGATTCTAGCTTTTTTCTTCATTATGATCCCTCTTGTATATTCTTATATCTTTATATTAAAGCATATACTAAATATAAGAAAGCAAAAAATAATTAGCGTCTTTTCGTTCCAAATATATTACGTACGATTTCTCTACCAATTTGTCTTCCAACTGTTGATAAGAACTTAGACGTTTCTTTTTGGAATTGTGAAGGTTTTTCTTTCTTCTTAGATGTTGTTTCTTTCTTAGTTGACTGTGATTTCTTAGTTTTTGGTTCTTCTTCAGGTTGCTTTTCAATTTTATTTTGTAACATTTCATATGCACTTTCACGATCAAATGTTTCTTTATACGTTTCATTTAATGGTGCATTATCAATTAAATCTTTTTTTACAGATTCATCGATTACACCAATTTTACTTTCAGGTGGACGAATAAATGCACGTTCAACAATATTCGGTTGACCTTCATCATTTAAGAATGAAATCAACGCTTCCCCTGTTTTCAATTCTCCGATTACTTGAGCAGTATCGAAACTTTCATTTTGACGGAAAGTTTGTGCAGCACTTTTAATCGCTTTTTGATCTTTAGGTGTGTAACTTCTAAGTGCATGTTGCACTCTATTACCTAGTTGTCCAAGCACTGATTCTGGAATATCAATTGGATTTTGAGTTACAAAATAAATACCTACACCTTTAGAACGGATTAAACGTACTACTTGTTCAACTTTTTCAATTAACTCTTTAGAGCTGTCATTAAATAAAAGGTGGGCTTCATCAAAGAAGAATACAATTTTTGGTTTTTCAGGATCGCCTACTTCTGGAAGACTTTCAAATAGTTCAGATAATAACCATAATAAGAATGTTGCATATAATTTAGGCTTTTGATATAAAACAGATGCATCAAGTACATTAATCATACCTCTGCCTGATTCATCAAATTTAATAAAATCTTCTAATTGTAATGCAGGCTCTCCGAAGAACGTTTCAGCACCTTCAGATTCTAATCGTAATAATGCACGTTGAATTGCACCAATAGACGCAGAAGAAATATTACCGTATTTTTCAGCATACTCTGCTCTATTTTCATTAATTTCTTTTAAAAGCGCTTTAAAATCTTTCATATCAATCAGAAGCAGACCACTTTCATCAGCAACTTTAAATACAATATCTAATACACCTAATTGAGTATTATTTAAATCTAATAATTTACCGATTAATAGCGGACCCATTTCTGTGATCGTTGTACGAACAGGTACGCCCGTTTTTTGAAATACATCAAACAACGTTACAGGAAAAGCATTATTTTTGTAATCATCAATTTTCATCATATCAATACGTTCTTGAATCTTATCATTGATAGCGCCAGCCTCTGCAATACTTGATATGTCCCCTTTAACATCTGACATAAAGACTGGAACACCAGCTTTAGAAAATTGTTCAGCCAATACTTTTAAAGTAATTGTTTTACCAGTACCAGTAGCACCAGCAATCAAACCATGTCTATTAGCTTGACCTAATTCTAAATTGATTTCATTTTCATTTTTAGCTATTTTAATTTGCGTCATATGTAATTACGCCTCCATCGTCATTATGATTTAATACTATTGTACTTCAACACACCAACCATGCAAGTAATTAGATATAGAATTTGCAATTTAATAAGATTAAGAATTAATGGTGGCGTACCATTCATAATTCTGAATTGTGGTAGTTATGTGGGCGCTAACTTCCATTATTTCGAATTCTGGTAGTTAGAACGCTGTTACTTCCATTATTCTGAATTCTGGTAATTAGGTGGGCGCTCTCTTACGGACATTTCTCAGAATTCTGTCCCTAACAGCACCTCTTACGGACATTTCTCGGAATTCTGTCCTTAACACCACCTCTTACGGACATTTCTCAGAATTCTGTCCCTAACAGCACCTCTTACGGACACTTCTCGGAATTCTGTCCCTAACAACGCCTCTTACGGACACTTCTCGGAATTCTGTCCCTAACAACGCCTCTTACGGACATTTCTCGGAATTCTGTCCCTAACAACGCCTCTTACGGACATTTCTCAGAATTCTGTCCTTAACAGACCATCTTACGGACATTTCTCGGAATTCTGTCTCTAACAGCACCTCTTACGGACACTTCTCAGAATTCTGTCCCTAACAGCCGTGCCACCAACTCATTCAAAAAAATCTCGTCACGAGTACTTCACTCTGTGACGAGATTTTCATTATATTTATTATCTTTTTTCTAATTCTGATTTTAGTAATTGGTTGACGATTTGTGGGTTTGCTTGGCCTTTTGAAATTTTCATAATCTGACCTACTAAGAAGCCCATCGCTTTGCCTTTACCATTTTTAAAGTCTTCTACTGATTGTGGATTGTTGTCTAATGCTTCTGTAACAAATCCTAATAGTGTTGCTTCATCAGATATTTGTACAAGACCTTTGTCTTTCATAATTTGATGTGCGTCTCCACCGTTTTCAGCTAATTCAGGGAATACTTTCTTAGCAATTTTACTACTCATTGTACCATCTTCAATAAGTTTAATCATACCTGCTAAGTTTTCTGGAGTTAATGCAGTATCTTGTAATTCGATTTGATTTTTATTTAAGTATTCATTAACGCCACCCATTAACCAGTTAGATGTTAACTTAACGTCTGCACCATGTTCAATTGCTGCTTCAAAGAAATCTGACATTTCTTTAGTTAATGTTAATACATGTGCATCATAAGCTGGTAATCCTAATTCATTAACATAACGTTCTTTACGTACGTCTGGTAAATCTGGGATTGTTTGACGTACACGTTCTTTCCACTCATCATCAACGTATAATGGTACTAAGTCTGGCTCTGGGAAGTAACGATAGTCATCTGAACCTTCTTTAACACGCATTAAAATTGTTTCGCCAGTTGATTCGTTGAAACGACGTGTTTCTTGTAAAATTTCTCCACCAGCTAATAATACTTCTGCTTGGCGTTTTTCTTCATGTTC
This sequence comes from Mammaliicoccus sp. N-M50, assembly GCF_022386995.1. Lineage (NCBI taxonomy): Bacteria > Bacillati > Bacillota > Bacilli > Caryophanales > Staphylococcaceae > Mammaliicoccus > Mammaliicoccus sp. N-M50. Next base: position 44,981 of record NZ_JAJNJA010000007.1, read on the forward strand.
AAGACCTTTACGGACATAGTTAAATGAGTTTAAGTTTTTAAGCTCTGCTTTTGTACCGAATTCTTCTTGACCATATGGGCGTAATGAAATGTTGGCATCACAACGTAATGAACCTTCTTCCATTTTACAATCTGATACGCCTGTATATTGAATAATTGCACGTAATTTTTCTAAGTATGCATATGCTTCTTTAGGAGAACGAATATCAGGTTCAGAAACGATTTCGATTAAAGGTGTTCCTTGACGGTTTAAATCAACTAAAGAATATCCATCTTTATGAGTTAATTTCCCTGCATCTTCTTCCATGTGTAAACGTGTGATACCAATACGTTTAGTTTCTCCATCTACTTCAATATCAATCCAACCATTTTCACCAATTGGTTGATCGAATTGAGAAATTTGATAAGCTTTTGGATTATCTGGGTAGAAATAGTTTTTTCTATCAAATTTAGATTCTTTCGCAATATCCATATTTAATGCCATTGCTGCACGCATAGCCCAATCAACAGCTGTCTTGTTTACAACTGGTAATACGCCTGGATATGCTAAGTCAATAACGTTTGTATTTGTATTAGGTTCCGCACCGAAATGAGCGGGTGATGGTGAAAACATTTTTGATTCTGTTTTTAATTCGACGTGAACTTCTAAGCCGATAATTGTTTCAAAATGCATTCAGTTTCACACTCCTTGTAAAGTTTTATAGTCATCATGTAAGTTATATTGTGTTTCATATTGATAAGCAACTTTGTATATCGTTTTTTCATCGAATGGTTTACCAACAATTTGTAAACCAATTGGACGACCATTTGATTTACCACAAGGAATAGAGATTGATGGTACACCTGCTAAGTTAACTGGAATCGTTAAAATATCATTAGCGTACATTGTTAATGGATCATCAATTTGTTCACCAATATTGAATGCTGTCGTTGGTGCAGTTGGTCCTACGATAACATCATAATCTTCAAATACTTTTTCGAAGTCTTGTTTGATTAATGTACGAACTTTTTGAGCTTTTTTGTAGTAAGCATCGTAATAACCTGAACTTAATGCGAACGTTCCAAGCATAATACGACGTTTAACTTCATCTCCAAAGCCTTCACCACGAGATTTTTTGTATAGTTCTTCTAGTGTATTTGCTGCTTTTGAATGATAACCATAACGGATACCATCAAATCTTGCTAAGTTAGCTGATGCTTCAGAAGATGCAATGATATAGTAACTTGCTACACCGTATTTAGTATTTGGTAATGATACGCGATCAACTGTAGCACCTAAAGATTCTAAAGTTTTAACCGCTTCATTTACTGAATTCTTAACTTCTTCAGATACACCAGATCCAATGAATTCTTCTGGTACAGCTACTTTTAAGCCTTTAATATCTTTACCAATTTCAGACGTAAAGTCTACATCTTCAATCGGTGCACTTGTTGAATCTTGTGCGTCATGTCCAGAAATCGTTTCTAAGATTAACGCGTTATCTTTAACACTACGTGTAATAGGTCCAATTTGATCTAATGAAGAAGCAAATGCTACTAGACCAAAACGAGATACACGACCATATGTAGGTTTCATACCAACAACACCACAGTATGATGCTGGTTGACGGATTGAACCACCAGTATCTGAACCTAATGCAAATGGTACTAAGCTTGCTGCAACAGCTGCTGCTGAACCACCTGATGAACCACCTGGTACGGCTTTATGGTCAAATGGATTAACAGTTGTCTTGAAATAAGAGTTCTCATTTGAACCACCCATAGCAAATTCATCCATGTTAAGTTTACCAACTAAAATACCATTTTCAGCATTTAATTTATTCATAACTGTTGATTCATATATAGGAATAAAGCCTTCTAACATTTTACTTGCACATGTAGTTTCTACACCTTCAGTAATAATATTGTCTTTGATACCCATTGGAATACCAAATAACTTACCTTCCATTTTACCTTCAGCTTGTAATTTATCTTGTTCTTCAGCTTTTTTAATTGCTTGTTCTTTATCTAAAGCTAAGAATGCTTTAATATTTGCGTCGTCTGCTTCTATCGCATCAAAAATATCTCTAACAATTTCAGATGGCTTAATTTCATTATTTTTAATCATTTCTGATAAACGTTCAATTGTTTCATAACGAATTGTCATGCTTTAGTCCTCCTCGTTCATAATTGCTGGAACTTTAAATTGCCCCGCTTCTTTTTCTTTCGCATTAAGTAATGCTTGTTCTTGAGGAATTCCTGATTCACTCTTATCTTCTCTTAGAACATTTTGTAAGTCTAATACGTGGAATGTTGGTTCAACATTTTCAGTATCAACTTCATCTAATTGTCCTGCAAAATTTAAGATCTTTTCTAAAGATTGTGTGAATTCATTGACTTCGTCTTGTGAAACTTCAAGTCTAGCTAAATTAGCAACATGTTCAACTTGCTCAGATGTTACCTTCGTCATGTGCGACGCCTCCTTAGTTAATCTAACATCATATAATTTTAACAAATTTTCATATAAAAATCTAAAGTTATTAAAAATTAACTACATGAAAGCGCATACATTGTGTATAATAAATTATCAGAATTTTTTCTGAATTTTATGTCAATGAGTGAGAGGTGGTTTTTCATGTTTATACTTGGAAATACTTTTAAGAATGTTAAAGTCGAAACTTCTTGGGAAACATACGTCATGATTGCTATTTATTTTGCCATTTTATTAGCAATTGGATTTTATGCTTACAAACGTTCGACAAGTACGCTTGATGAATATATGTTAGGTGGCAGAGATTTAGGTGCACTTGTTACTGCCCTATCAGCAGGTGCTTCAGACATGAGTGGTTGGATGATTATGGGCTTGCCGGGATCTGTATATAGTATTGGTCTATCAGCAACTTGGATTGCGATTGGTCTTACAATAGGTGCTTGGCTTAATTACATACTCGTTGCATCACGTTTGAGAATTTATACTGAACTGACTGATAACGCTATTACTTTACCTGACTTTTTCGAAAAAAGATTATCAGATCATACAAGAATCGTTAAAGTTATTTCAGGATTAGTTATCGTTGTATTCTTTACGTTATACACACATTCTGGAATGGTAGCTGGTGGCGTACTATTTAATAGTGCATTTGGACTAGATTACCATGTCGGTTTATTTATAGCCGCTAGTATTGTTATTTTGTATACACTTTTCGGCGGTTATTTAGCTGTATCATTAACGGACTTCTTCCAAGGTGTCATTATGATCTTAGCATTGGTATTAGTACCTATCGTTGCGTTGTTAAAGTTAAATGGTCTAGACACGTTTAGTGAAGTTGGTGATTTAAAGCCTACGAATTTAGATTGGTTCAAAGGTACAACAACAGTTGGTATCATCAGTTTACTCGCTTGGGGATTAGGTTACTTCGGTCAACCACATATTATAGTACGTTTTATGTCTATCAAAACGCATAAACTAATGCCTAGAGCGCGTAGAATTGGTATTTCATGGATGGCAATTTCTTTATTAGGTGCTTGTATGACAGGATTAATTGGTATTGCTTTTGTTGAACACACTAATATAGAAGTTAAAAACCCAGAAACAATCTTTATCGTGATGAGTCAAATTTTATTCCATCCACTAATTGCAGGGTTCTTCTTAGCAGCAATTTTAGCTGCGATTATGAGTACAATTTCTTCACAGCTTCTTGTAACATCTAGTGCATTAACGCAAGACTTTTACATGTTATTGCGCAGAAAAACGTTACAAGATAAAAGTCATGAAAAGGAATTCGTTCTTGTAGGACGCTTATCTGTTTTACTAGTATCAATTGTTGCGATGTACATCGCGTGGAATCCAAATGATACAATCTTGAATTTAGTTGGTAATGCTTGGGCTGGATTTGGTGCAGCATTTGGTCCTTTAGTTTTATTATCACTATATTGGAAACGTCTAACTAAATACGGCGCGATTGCAGGAATTTTGACTGGTTCATTAGTCGTTATTTTCTGGATACTCATGAAAGATCATGGTGGCATTTTTGAATTTTACGAAATCATACCTGGATTTATTTCAAGTATAATCGTAACAGTTATTGTGAGCTTAATGACGAAACCACCTGTTGAATATGACCTTAAAAAGTTTGACGACATGGAACAAATTTTAAAAAGCTAAAAATTTTTAAAAAAGTTTACATCGTAATTTTATGAGCAAAATAAGTCATATGCATATCCTTTGTAAACATTTACACCGCAAGGCATAGAGCAATATTAAATATGAACAAATTGTGACATCATTCTATATAAATGATAAACTGAATATACGGATAATTTACTTTTTACCCTTTGATTATTATTTCATTTGTGTATAATGGTCAACGTGCAACTTTAAAATATTTAAATAAAGGAGCGGGAATATGTTTATTTTAGGACAAATTGATGCGAGCACTGGAGTTGCTTCAGGCTGGCAAACTTATTTCATGATTATAGTCTATTTTGTTGTTCTATTAGCAATTGGTTATTATGCTTATAAACAATCAACAAGCAATTTAGATGAGTACATGTTAGGTGGCCGTAGTATAGGTCCTTATGTAACAGCATTATCCGCTGGTGCATCCGATATGAGTGGTTGGATGATTATGGGACTTCCTGGTGAAGTTTACAGTATTGGATTATCAGCAACTTGGCTTGCTATCGGTTTAACAGTAGGTGCATGGTTAAATTACATATTAGTAGCACCGAAATTACGTGTATATACTGAACATACTGGAAATGCTATTACGATTCCAGATTTCTTTGAGAAACGTGTTGCAGATAATACACATGCTTTAAAAATTATTTCAGGTATTATCATTGTAGTATTCTTTACACTATATACTTCAGTTGGTATGGTTTCAGGCGGTACTTTATTCGAAAGTGCATTTGGTATGGATTATCGTCTTGGTATTATCTTAACTGCTGGTATCGTTGTAATATATACATTCTTCGGAGGATATTTAGCTGTTTCTCTAACAGACTTCTTCCAAGGTGTGATCATGTTAATAGCGATGGTTATGGTACCTATCGCGGCATTATTAACTTTAAACGGGTTAGATACTTTCCACACTGTAGCAGAAGTTAAACCAACAAACTTAGATTGGTTTAAAGGAACTTCAGTTGTAAGTATCATAGGATTAATTGCATGGGGACTTGGTTATTTTGGACAACCACATATTATTGTAAGATTTATGTCTATTAAATCACATAAACAATTACCAACAGCAAGAAGATTCGGTATCGGTTGGATGGCAGTTTCATTATTAGGTGCATGTTTAGTTGGTTTAACTGGTATTGCATACATTCATGACACGAGCCAAACAATTGATAACCCAGAAACAATCTTCATCTTAATGAGTCAAGTGTTATTCCACCCATTAGTTGGCGGGTTCTTCTTAGCAGCAATTTTAGCAGCTATTATGAGTACAATTTCATCTCAATTACTCGTTACATCAAGTGCTTTAACACAAGACTTCTATAAAATCATAACTAAAAAACGTGGTTATGAACCAGATAGAGATAAAGAATTTGTTATGGTAGGTAGATTTGCAGTATTAGCTGTAGCAGTTGTGGCAATATTACTTGCTTGGACTCCAAACGACACTATCCTTAACCTTGTAGGTAATGCTTGGGCAGGATTCGGTGCAGCATTTGGACCACTTGTATTAATGTCATTATACTGGAAAGGCTTAACGAAAAACGGTGCAATCGCAGGTATGGTTACGTCTTCAATCGTCGTACTATTCTGGATTATGATGAAAAGTCATGGCGGTATTTTCGAATTATACGAAATTATCCCAGGATTCTTCACAAACATCGTCGTTACAGTTATTGTAAGTTCATTTACTAAAAAGCCAGACAAAGAAGTTATTGATAACTTAGATCGTATGAAACGTATCTTAAAAGAAAATTAATATGGAAGAGACTGGTACATATAATGTGCCAGTCTTTTTTATGGAAAAATAGCTGTAACATTGGGGGCTATGTTGCTTGTTTAGGGAGTCTTGCAATATATGGGCGATCTATGTTGCTTGTTTGGACAGTCTTGCAATATATGGGCGTTCTATGTTGCTTGTTTGGACAGTCTTGCAATATAGAGAGCGTCTATGTTGCTTGTTTGGACAGTCTTGCAATATAGGAGGCTCATATTTATCTTGTTTGGCCTGTCTTGATAAATACAGAGCTCATATTTATCTTGTTTGGTCAATCTTGATAAATACAGAGCTCATATTTATCTTGTTTGGCTAGTCTTGATAAATACAGAGCTCATATTTATCTTGTTTGGCTAGTCTTGATAAATACAAGGCTCATATTTATCTTGTTTGGCTAGTCTTGATAAATACAGAGCTCATATTTATCTTGTTTCGCTAGTCTTGATAAATACGAAGCTCATATTTATCTTGTTTGGGCAGTCTTGATAAATACAGAGCTCATATTTATCTTGTTTGGGCAGTCTTGATAAATACAAGGCTCATATTTATCTTGTTTGGCCAGTCTTGATAAATACAGAGCTCATTTTTATCTTGTTTGGTCAGTCTTGATAAATACGAGGTCCTGAACATTGCTTGTCGCACCCCACTTGCAATGTTCAGACCCATATTTCCGAAAATACGAAAAGAGTCTAGAACATTTCTGTTCCAGACTCTCTTATTAATTATTTATAAATATGAATTTGTGGTTCGTCATCATCTTTAGTCTTTGTAATTAGTGCTTGTGGTTCTTCTCCGTCTACGATAGATATTTCTAAATCATCTATACCTTTAAAGTATTTTTGAGATAGGTCTGCTACGTACTGAGTCACACCAATTACTTCTGCTTTTCCATAATAATCAAGTGGTACTTTTATTTCTAGTTCTGTCAGTTTATCGTCATCAAATTTACCTGTTCCTACTGATTGTGTAAAGTTAGGGAAGTATTTTTGTAAGTCTTGATTGAACTGTTCAAAATTAGAATTTAAATTTTCATCTAAATCTGCTGCATCGTTTGATGGGATTGTGACATATTTTTGATTCATTTTTTCCCAACTTTTAACGTTTCGCTTACCGCCTTCACTAGAAGCATAAGAAACGAATTTACCTGGTTTGATGTCACCTTCTCCAGACTGTATGAATATACCAAAGTTAATTGGAATATTTTTAAGGTCATCTCTTACACGAAGACGTGAAAGGATTTCTTCAGCCATCTCTTTACCTTTTTTCTCTACTTCTTTATTATCAAGTTTCTTCGTATATGTTTCGCCGTATTCTTCTTTTTGGTAAACATATTCACTATTCATGGCTAAACCAATTGTCATACCAGAAATCTTTTGTTTTTTAGCATCACTTTCTGTGAAGTAATCTTGTTCGATGATATGTGATAAATATGTAGGTGAATTCTCAGCTATTTTTTCAGGATCTGTTTCTCCATTATGAGTTGGATTCAAACCTAAGTTTTCTCTAGCATTATTTTGTTCTTTTTCATCATCACTCATATCTTTAATTTCTGCTTTTGTATATTTAGGTGCTAAATATGCCCTCACAGTATCTTTATCTAAGAATTGGCCATCTCTGTATAAGTAATCATCAGGTGAAAATGTTTGTTTACTTATATCTAACAAACCACTTTCAAATGCTTCACTGTTATAACTAGAAATCATATTATCTTGTGTTAAACCTCTAGCAGCACTTACTTTAAAAGGTAGTAAAGTTCGATAATAATCACTGGAAATTTGCATACCTGTAGAAATTTGCTTTGTTTGCTCTTTTTCTTTATCTGATTTATCTTGATTATCTTTTTGGGTAGTATCTGATGAACATGCTGTAAGCAATATTACAGACGCTAAAATAAGAAATCCTTTTTTCATATCTTTAACCTCTATTCATTGATATTACGATATTTGTTTAACCAATCTTCTTCTGACCAAACTTCTATATTTAATTTTTCAGCTTTTTCAAGTTTGGATCCAGCATCTTCACCAGCAATAACAACATCTGTATTTTTAGTGACACTTCCTGTTACCTTTGCACCTAATGATTGGATTACTTTTGTTGCTTCAGGTCTTGTCATCTCTGTCATTTTACCAGTTAAGACGAATGTTTTTCCAGTAAAATCTGGATGACCTTCAATTTCAGATTGCTTAATACCTGTATAAGTCATGTTAACATTTTTTTGTTTAAGTTTATCGATTAATACTTTTATATCATCATTTTCCATATACGTAACAAGTGATTGAGCCATCTTATGCCCCACATCTGGAATTTCAGTTAAATCTTCTATCGTTACTTCGAATAAACGATCAATTGTTTCATATTTTTCAGCTATTACACGACTTGCTTTTGTACCTAAATGTCTCACACCTAAACCAAATAATAAATGTTCAAGTGATTTTTCTTTAGAAGCTTCTATTGCTGTTAATAATTTATGAACTTTCTTCTCGCCCATTCTTTCCAATGGTAGTAAATCATCTTTAGTTAAATAATATAAATCCGCAACGTCTTTAATTTTATCATTTTGATAAAGTTGCTCGATGATTTTATCTCCTAAACCGTCAATATTCATTGCTTGTCGTGATACGAAATGAATCATACCTTCTACTAATTGAGCAGAACATTTAGGGTTAATACATCTTAATGCAACTTCGCCTTCTATTCTAACCAATTCATGCTCACAACTAGGACAGTGTGTTGGCATATGATAAACTTCACTATCTTCGCTTCTTTCTTCAGCAATACTTTTAACGACTTCAGGGATAATGTCACCTGCTTTTTTGATGACAACTTTATCTCCTATACGGATATCTTTTTCATGGATTAAGTCTTCGTTATGTAATGATGCACGAGAAACAGTTGTTCCTGCCACTTTAACAGGCTCTAATATCGCAGTTGGTGTCACAACACCCGTTCTACCTATACTTAATTCAATATCTGTTAATGTAGTTAATACTTCTTCAGCTGGGAACTTATACGCAATTGCCCATCTTGGTGATTTCTGAGTAAATCCAAGTTCTTCTTGCTGACTTAAATCGTCAACTTTAATGACAATACCATCTATATCATATGATAAATTATTGCGTTGTTCAGTCCACTTACTGATAAAAGATAATACACCTTCTATATCATCAAAAGTTTCTCTTTCTTTGTTTGTTTTAAAGCCAAGTTCATCTAAATTATTTAATGCCTCTGATTGACTATCCGCTTCTATTTCAGTTAAGTCATTAACACTATATAAGAAAATATCGAGCTTTCTTTTAGCAGTTAATTTTGAATCAAGCTGTCTTAATGAACCAGCAGCGGCATTTCTAGGGTTTGCAAATAGTTGTTCACCGTTTTGTTCTTTTTGTTCATTCAAAGAAACAAAAGATTTTCTAGGCATGTATGCTTCACCACGAACTTCAATAGAAAGAGGTTCTTTAATTGTTAATGGAATGGCATGTATCGTTTTTAAATTTTCAGTGATATTCTCACCAGTTGTACCGTCTCCACGCGTTAATCCTTGGACAAATCGTCCGTTTACATACTTTAACGATACCGCTAAGCCATCAATTTTTAATTCACAAGTGTAGCGAACATTGTCTACTTTTTCTCTCACTCTTTGATCAAATCTTCTTAAATCTTCTTCATTAAAAGCATTACCTAATGACAACATAGGTGTGTCATGATTAATTTTTTCAAATTGAGATAACGGTGGTCCACCAACTCTAACTGTTGGTGAATCGTCCGTTTTTAGTTCAGGGTGCTTTTCTTCTATAGAAATTAACTCATGCAATAATTGATCATATTCACTGTCAGGAACAGTTGGATTATCTAACACATGATATTCATGGTTATAACGATGTAACAATTGATGAAGTTCTTTAACTCTTGATTTTAAATCTTCCATAGTTTACTCCCCTTTCTTCTCAATAGGTGCAAATTGTGCTAATAGACGTTTTGGCCCTTCTTTTTTGAAAATGATATCTAATTCAACAGAACCATTTTTATCATTTACGGCACTTACCATTCCTTCACCCCATGATTTATGAGTTACTTTATCCCCAACATTCCATGATGTTTCTGGTTTCTGCTTCGTATTCATACGCCCTGCAAAACTACGTTTAGGTGTTGATGTTTGTTTTTGCTTGAATGATGTTTTTGGTTTCACGCCATCCAGTAAATCTTCTGGAATTTCTTTTAAAAATCTTGATTTTAAGTTCGCTTGAGATCTACCAAACAATGTACGAGTTGTCGCATGAGATAAGTGTAACTCTTCTTCGGCTCTCGTAATAGCCACATATGCAATTCGGCGTTCTTCTTCCATTTCATGTTCTTCACCTGATTGAAGACTTCTAAAGTGTGGAAAAATACTTTCCTCCATACCAATGATAAATACAACTTTGAACTCTAGACCTTTCGCTGAGTGCATTGTCATCAATGTTACACCGGCTTCTAAATCTGCATCATCAACATCTGCAACGAGTGATAAATCTGTTAAGAAGTTCATCAATGATTGCTCTTCAACTGGTGTGTTTTTCTCATAGTCTCTTGGTACTGATAAGAACTCATCAATATTCTCAAGTCTACTTTGTGATTCAATCGTTTGTTCGTTCTCTAACATACGTCTATAACCAGATTTTTCTAGTATTTGTTCTACAATTTCAGTTACTGATAAGAACTCTTGTTGTTGCATAAAGTTGTTCATCATCTCATAAAATGCTGCGCCTTCTTCAGTAACTTTTTTAGATAAACCGATAAAATCAACTTCTCCTAAAGCATCAAAGTAACTTAATTGATTCATCGCTGCATATTGAGCAATTTTTTGAACTGATGTCGGTCCAATACCTCTTTTAGGTACGTTAATGATTCTTTCAAAACTAATATCATCATTGCTATTTGAAATTAATCTTAAATAACTCAAAATATCTTTAATTTCTTTTCTGTCATAGAACTTTGTTCCGCCAACCATTGTATAAGGAATATTAGATTTTAAGAACGTTTCTTCAAGTACACGTGATTGCGCATTTGTTCGATATAACACGGCTATATCTTGGTTTTTATAGCCTTCTTGTTTTTTCTTTAATATTTGACGAATAACATATTCTGCTTCATCTCTTTCAGTTGTTGCTTCATAATATTTTATCTTTTCGCCTGAGTTATTATCCGTCCATAATGCTTTAGGTTTACGTTCAGCATTATTACGAATCACTTCATTTGCTGCAGTTAAAATCGTCTTAGTTGATCTATAGTTACGCTCCAAGAAGATTGTTTGTGCATTCGGATAATCTTCTTCAAATGACAAAATATTTTTAATATCTGCACCTCTCCAACCATAAATAGATTGGTCAGAGTCTCCTACGACACATATATTTTCAAATTTACTTGCTAATAAATTAACGAGTGTATATTGTGCTTTGTTAGTATCTTGATATTCGTCAACATGAATATATTGGAATTTATTTTGGTAATATTCCAATACTTCAGGCACTCTATTAAATAATTGAATTGTCATCATGATTAAATCATCAAAGTCTAATGCATGATTTCTAAGTAATTTTTCTTGGTAGCCTTTGTATACACTAGCAACCATATTGGCATGAAAATCACTTGCTTCTTTTTCAGCATCTTCTGCTGTTTTTAATTCATTTTTTAAATTAGAAATCGCACCAATAAATGTTCTTGGGTCATATTTTTTACTATCTATATTTTGCTTTTTCAATATTTCTTTAATCACTGATTTTTGGTCAGTCGGATCTATAATTGTAAAGTTTCTTTCAATTCCAATACGGTCAATGTCTCTTCTTAAGATTCTTACACACATTGAGTGGAATGTAGATATCCAAATACTTTCAGCTTCAGGACCAACTAAATGGCTAATTCTTTCTTTCATCTCTTTAGCTGCTTTATTAGTAAATGTAATTGCCAAAACATTATAAGGAGAAACATCTTTCTCATCTAATAAATACGCAATTCTGTGCGTTAATACTCTCGTTTTACCACTACCTGCACCTGCCATAATCAGTAATGGCCCTTGAGTTGTTTTGACTGCTTGTTTCTGTTCGTCATTCATTCTATCTAACAATGCGTTCATAAAAACCTTCCTTTATTGTTTTACTTTTACTGTTTGTAAAGCTTTTTTCAAATCTTCATAAATGGCATTACCGACTACAATTATGTCAGCATATTCTGCCATTTCTTTCGCTTTTTCTAAATTATCTATACCGCCACCATAAATAAGTCGGGCGTTTTCTAAATGTTCTTTAACAGCTTTAACCTCTTCCACTTTTCCATACTTACCACTGTATTCTAAATAAAAAATAGGTAAATGATAAAGTTTATCTACCATTCTTGCATAACTGATTAAATCTTCTTCATCTAAATCTGTATTCGCGCCTGTCAATTGCGCTACTTTACTGTCTTCATTCATGACAACATAGCCTTCTAAGAAAATTTCATCAAAATCCATCATATAGCCATATTCCTTAACAGCTTTTTGAAGCAGACCATTATGGAAATCAACATTATTACTATTTAAAACACTTGGTACAAAATAAAAATCAAAGCCAGGCACAACACTTTCAATATTAGAAATTTCAAGTGCACAAGGTAGAGGATAACGTCTAATTCTACTCATTAAATTTAGTACATTATCTTCCGTAACATCATCAGTACCGCCAATTATAATAGCATCCGTACCAGATTCACATATTTTCATTAAGTCCTCATCTGATATAGATTTCGCTGGATCTAATTTAAATACGTGACTCCACAAATTTATATCGTACATACTTAAACTCCTTTAATTATCATAAGATTAATTATAGCATTTTTAAGTTTAAATTCCGAAATGAAATAGGACAATTATCATAAAAAAAGAAGCGAAAAATTTCGCTTCTTACATTGATTAAGATACGGTTAAGATGAAGATATATATTTGTGAAGTTGCGAGGTGTGAGTTGGGTATCTCTTGGCTTTACTCAGGACTTAAGCCATGACTTTGGCTATCTCTTGGCTTTATTCACCACTTAAGCCAAGACTTCAGCTATCTCTTGGCTTTACTCACTCATTAAGCCACGACTTTGGCTATCTCTTGGCTTTATTCACACATTAAGCCATGACTTTGGCTATCTCTTGGCTTTATTCACCACTTAAGCCATGACTTTGGCTATCTCTTGGCTTTACTCAGGACTTAAGCCACGACTTGAGCGATTTCTTGGCTTTATTCAGCATTTAAGCCATAACTCGGACGATCTCATGACTATATAATCTCATTTATAACTTCTATTTACCGTAATCAAAGTATTCTTCTAATGTTGTGTCTTGCTTATAAATTTTTTCTGCTAATTCTTTACCGACATATCTTAAATGCCATGGTTCATATTGGTATCCTGTTATTTTTTCTTTGCCTAATGGATATCTAATGATAAATCCGTATTGATGTGCGTGTGTTTTAATCCATTTTCCTTCGTTTGTATTACCGAATGACTTTCTAAAATCATCAGTGGCTGAGTTTGAACCTACATCAAATGCTAATCCTGTCTGATGTTCTGATTGTCCTGGTTTAGCACTATATTGGTTGGCCGCTTCTTCACCATCTCTTGCTACATAATCATTATATAGTTGTTTTTGATTTTCATAAGAACGATAGCCGCTTCTAAATACTAAGTCTAAACCTTCATTCGTTCCATCTTGAATCAATTTATTTAATTGATTTCTTGCAGTACTATTTTCACCTGGGGCATAATCATGTGGTAAGCCTACTTTTTTGTTTACAAAAACATGTCCATCAACATAAGTGATGCCATCTTTCTTTGTCACTTTATGTTTCTTTTGTTCTTGCTTTTTAGATTTTTGTGCAGTCTCTTTTTTATCTTTTTGAGTATGTTCTTCTTTAGTTGATTGCTTATCTGTATTCTGATCATCACTACATGCGCTTAATACTATAGTAGATATGCCAATTATTAAAAATAATTTCTTCATGCGTAAAGCTCCTTATTTCATAAAATTTACTATTATTATACGATTTTAACCAATTAAGAGACTGAGACATAATAAAATGTCTCAGTCTCTCTTAGTCATTTGGCAGTAGATGACTGAATTGAAATGCGCTTGTTTCAAGCTTTTTCAACTCTAGCCATCTTTGCCGGGGCGAGACTACGAAATCTTTTTCACAAATTAAATTTCTGTCTCGCTCCCCCTCATACATATTTATGATTATTTTTCGAAGTCAATATTCATTCTTTCAAGAATCATCGTATATGCATCATTACCCCATTGCAATGAGCGTTTAACTCTTGAAATTGTTGCAGTTGAAGCACCTGATTCTTTTTCTATATGAGCATAAGTGTATCCTTGTTTAATCATTTTAGCCACTTGTAATCTTTGTGACAATGACTGTAATTCATTTACTGTACATAAATCATCAAAAAATTGATAACATTCTTCTCGAGTTTCTAGTGTAAGAACTGCATCAAATAGTTCATCTAATGCTTTTCCTCTTAATTTTTCAATTTGCAAAAAATCAACCCCTGTTTAATATAAGTTCATTAATTGCATTTTAACGCACTAACCTATTAAAGTACAGTAAAACGTGTCTTATTCTATACCTGCTCTTCTGAATATTGTATCGACTTGATTTAAATGGTGTTTCTCATTGAAGCATTCATCTAATTCATCAGCACTTAACAAGTTTGTAATTTTTTCATCTTGTTCTACTAATGTTCTAAATGGTGTTTGAGTTTCCCATGATTCCATTGCTTTTGGTTGAACGATATCATATGCTTCTTCTCTTACCATACCTTTATTAATTAACGTTAACATAACACGTTGTGAATAAATTAAACCAAATGTTTTATCGATATTACGCTTCATGTTTTCTGGATATACTGTTAAACGATCGATGATATTAGTAAATCTGTTTAATGCATAATCCAATGCGATTGTTACGTCTGGTAACATAATTCTTTCAGCAGATGAATGTGAAATATCTCTTTCATGCCATAATGGTACATTTTCATAAGCAGTCGTAATATATCCTCTAATCACACGTGCTAAACCTGTCACATTTTCTGAACCAATTGGATTACGTTTATGAGGCATTGCTGAAGAACCTTTTTGACCTTTAGCAAAAGCTTCTTCAACTTCACGAGTTTCAGTTTTTTGTAAACCACGAACTTCTACTGCAAATTTTTCAATAGATGTTGCGATTAATCCTAATGTCGCAATGTAATACGCATGACGATCACGTTGAAGTGTTTGCGTAGAAACTGGCGCACAACCTAAACCTAATTCAGTACATACATACTCTTCAATTTCTGGTGGAATGTTTGCAAATGTACCAACTGCACCACTCATTTTTCCAACTTCAATTTCTTCACGAACTCGTTTAAATCTTTCTAAGTTACGTTTCATTTCTGTATACCATAGTGCCATTTTAATACCAAATGTTGTTGGTTCAGCATGTACACCATGTGTTCTACCCATCATTAAAGTCGTTTTATGTTCAATTGCTTTATTTTTTAATACTTCTAAAAATCTTTCTAAGTCTTTTTCAATGATTTCATTTGCTTGTTTAATGACATAACTTAAAGCTGTGTCAACAACATCTGTTGAAGTTAAACCGTAATGTACCCATTTACGTTCTTCACCTAAAGTTTCAGAAACTTGTCTTGTGAATGCCACAACATCGTGACGAGTTTCTTGTTCAATTTCTTTAGCTCTATCAACGTCGACCTTAGCATTTTGTCTTATAAGCTTTACATCTTCTGCAGGAATGTGTCCTAATTTACTCCATGCTTCACAAGCTAGTATTTCAACTTCTAACCAAGCTTCAAAACGATTTTGTTCTGTCCAAATATTAGCCATTTCTTCTCTTGAATAACGTTCAATCATTGATAAATTCTCCTAACATATTTTAGTCATTTATAGTATAACAGACTTCTTCGAACACGTACATTGTTTATAAAAAATACAAAATTGTTCGTGATTTATAATTTTATTCCTAATATCTTTCATTATATATTGTAACAGTAGGAGAATAAACTAAAAGTAGAAAAAAATCTGGGCCACATTCTCATGTCCCAGATTTATAATCATTCTTTGATTTTCTTACCTACGAATTGTATTTCTTGTTTGAGAACTTCAATGTCACCATTTTCTTTCTCAATAAATACAGGTTTTTCAAATCTTTTTACAGGTGTATAACCTTGAGCTTTCATTCTTTTTAGACACATTTCAATCGTTTCGTTGTCTTCTACTCTAAACTTCATCCGTATCATACGCCTTTAATTTTTTGCTTCGTACACCTTTAACCCAGAATCCACCGTGTATATTCTTAGGTTCATAAGCGATTACAAAGGCTTTAGAATCCAATTGTTTAATTGTATCCATTAATTTTAATTCGAATCTACGTGGTGTTAAAATTTGCATTACTAAGCGATCACCATCTCGTCCTTTAGCAACGTAATGTGTAACACCGTAACCTAAATCTCGTAACGTTCTTGGTAAATCTGTTTCATATTCAGCTGTTGTAACATTTACAACAATATATCCTAATGCAATTTTCTCTTCTATCTTCATGCCGACAATGATGCCTGCAGCAAATCCAAGCGCATAAGCTAATATATTCTGAATTTGGTCAAGACTATTAATTACTAAACCTAACCCGATAACATAAACAACTACTTCAAGTACACTAACAGCAGCGGCCACATATCGATATCCTTTTAATGTTAAAATTGTTCTCATTGTTAAACAGGATACATATACTATATTAATGACAAATATAGATAGCACCATTAACCATGGATTATCTAATATAGCTGACATTTAAACCCTCCATAAATCAAAATACTGGAATCATTTTATCAAGCAAACTTATGAAAGTCACGAATTATTTTGGCCATGTATAACGGTTATAAGGCATTTCTCTTTTATGCGCATTTCTTACATAGTGATTTTGAATAATTTCTTGATCTTTTTCACTGATTTTTTTACCTTCTAAGAAGTCATCAATTGCATCATATGTCACGCCTAACGCTTCTTCATCTGGTAAAGCCGGTTTATCTTCTTCTAGATCAGCTGTTGGTACTTTATTGATTAAATGATCTGGACCACCTAAATATTTTAAAATTGCTTTACCTTGGCGTTTATTAAGTCCGAATAACGGTGCAACATCACAAGCACCATCTCCAAATTTCGTATAGAAGCCTGTAATATTTTCAGCAGAATGATCCGTACCAAGTACAAGTCCGCTATTAGCAGAAGCAATTGAATATTGAACTTTCATACGTTCTCTCGCTTTTTCATTTCCTTTTTGGAAATCAGTTAATTCTACACCCGCTTCTTTCAACGATTGAATACTCGCGTCCACTGCCGGTTTAATATTGACTGTCACACGTTTACTTGGATTGATAAAGTCTAATGCATCTTGTGTATCTTGTTCATCAAATTGTTCGCCATATGGTAATCTTACAGCGATAAATTCATATTGATGATTTTCTTCAGCATTTAATTCATCTACTGTTAATTGCGCGATTTTACCTAATAATGTTGAATCTTGCCCGCCAGAAATACCTAACACTAAAGATTTAACAAAGCTATGTGCTTTAACGTAAGATTTTAAAAACTGCTTAATTTCTTCATATTCCTTTTTGGGATCAATTGATTTTTTAACATTCATTTCTTTGACAATGATTGATTGTAAATCTCTCATGACTCTTCCACATCCTTTATCGCTTCTGCTACTCTTTCAGCTACATCGAATATCTTTTTATTTTTATTATCCCAACATGCTTTACTCAAATCTACTGGATATTCTTCAGGATTTAAGTAACGTTTATTTTCTTCCCATAGTATATCTAAATTATTAAAAGCAAATTCCCTAATTTCTTTAATTTCTGGAAGTGTGTATACACGTTTACCATCTTTAAAAATGTCATGATGTAAATCGACAGCTTTAAAATGTTTGATATATTTCATTTTATAAGTATGAACTGGATGGAACATTTTTAGTCGTTCTTCTTTATTCGGCTCTTCATCTTCTAAAGTAATATAATCGCCTTCAGATTTATTCGTTTTAGTATTGATAATTCTATAAACATTTTTCTTACCTGGTGTTGTAACTTTTTCAGCATTGTTAGAAATTTTGATGCGATCTGATAATTCGCCATTCTCTTCTTCGATTGCTACTAGTTTATATACAGCACCTAATGCTGGTTGATCATATGCTGTAATCAGTTTTGTACCAACACCCCATGCCGTTACTTTTGCACCTTGTGCTTTTAAACTTGTAATCGTTTGTTCATCTAAATCATTTGAAGCGAAGATTTTTGCTTCTGTAAAGCCAGCTTCATCTAACATTCTTCTTGCTTCTTTAGATAAATAAGCGATATCTCCAGAGTCTAGTCGAATACCGATAAAATTAATTTTATCTCCTAATTCTTTCGCTACTTTAATCGCATTTGGCACACCTGATTTTAAAGTATGGAAAGTATCTACTAGAAACACACAATTTTTATGTCTTTCAGCATATTTTTTAAACGCTGTATATTCATCATCGTATGTTTGAACCATTGAATGCGCATGTGTTCCTGAAATCGGAATACCAAATAATTTACCAGCTCTGACATTACTTGTAGAATCAAATCCACCAATCATTGCTGCTCTAGCACCCCAAATCGCAGCATCCATTTCTTGCGCTCTTCTAGTACCAAATTCCATTACTATTTCATCACGAACAACTTGTTTAATTCTACTTGCTTTAGTCGCAATTAACGTTTGGAAATTCACGATATTTAAAAGTGCTGTTTCAATGAGCTGTGCTTGTATAAGTGGCGCTTCTACTCTAATGAGTGGTTCATTATTGAAACAAAGTTCCCCTTCTTTCATTGCTCTAATATTCCCTGTAAATCGCAATGACTTTAAATAATCTAAATAATCATCTTGATATCCAACTTCTCTTAAATATTCAATATCTGACTCTGTAAATTTAAAATGCTCAATAAATTGCACAATTCTTTCTAATCCACTAAAAATAGCATAGCCGCTATTAAATGGCATGCTTCTAAAATACAAATCAAAAATAGCAGTACGCTCATGAATACCATCATTCCAATAAGTTTCACCCATATTGATTTGATATAAATCCGTGTGTAACATCAAACTATCGTCTTCATATTTATACATTATTCAATACTCCTCAGGTTATCTAATTTTATATTATTTTATCATACTTTTTAAATTAAAAATTAAAAAGTAACTTAAATATATCAAGTCATTTACCTCTGTGATAAAATACTAAAGATGTAAAATTTAGAAGGAGGCATACAAATGAAAAATTCTTCATTCAAAAAATTATTTATTATACTTTCAATTATTGTAGCTGTCTCTGGTTTTTCACAAGGAATGCTCTTACCACTTATATCGGTCATCTTTGAACGTAATGGTATTTCAAGTTCATTGAATGGTTTGCATGCAACTTCATTATATATAGGTGTATTCTTGTCATCATTCTTTATCGAAGGGCTTGTTAGAAAGTCTGGGTTTAAATATATGATATTAGTTGGTGGAGCCATAGTTGCCTTATCTTTATTGTTATTTCCAACTTTAAAGACATTATCTATTTGGTTTATTTTAAGACTATTAATTGGAATTGGTGATAATATGTTGCACTTTAGCACGCAAACTTGGTTAACACATATTACACCTAAAGAAAAATTAGGAAGAACGATTTCTGTTTATGGTTTCAGTTTCTCAGCAGGTTTTATGTTAGGGCCCCTTTTAGCTAAACTTGTAGATGTTTCGGAAGCTTTACCATTTATCCTTTCAGCAATACTTTCATTAATAACAATTTCATTAGTCCTTTTAATACACAATGAATTCCCTTCATCTAATGTTAGACCAGTCAGTATATTAAATACGTTAAAAAATTTTGGAGATGTTATAAGAACATCATGGATAGCGTTTATGTTTCCACTATTATATGGATTATTTGAAGCAGGATTACATAGTAACTTCCCTGTTTATGGTTTAAGAAATGGACTTGATGTCACAAGTATTACATTAATCTTACCTGCATTTAGTCTCGGTGCTATTCTTTTCCAAGTTCCATTAGGCATGTTTAGTGACATTCATGGTAGGAAGAAAGTATTAACTGGATTAACATTAATCGGCAGCATCGTGTTTATGTTAGGTGACTTTTTACCAACGAGTACATTTATTATGATGGGATTATTCTTAATTGCCGGATTATTCACAGGATCATTTTATGGATTAGGTGTAAGCTTTATGACAGATTTAACACCAAAGCATAATCTACCAGCTGGTAATTTAATGATAGCCATGTCATTTAGTGTCGGTAGTATCATTGGTCCAATGCTTGGAGGAACGATTATACAATTATCAAACGGCACAATATTCTTTACGATGATTGCTGCATTTGTATTTATCGTGTTTATTCTATTACTTATTCATAGAACACCTACAAAAGTTGAAGCGTAATTTAAGTAATTAATAAAAATTAAAATCGCATCGCTATAATATAATTTAAACCCATAGACTTTGATCAATTCAAATGTCTATGGGTTTATTATTTATATATTTTTTTGATATTTTAAATATTCAGAACTTTCAATTGATATGTTTCGTTATGCATGTTATAGTATCATTTATAATTAAATAAATACTTTAACTTGGTAGAGAGTAAAAGCGAGGTTTATAATATGGATTATGTAAAATACAGAGATGACGTTATTCAAAAGAAAGAAAAAGAACTTAAATTTCTAAAATATTTTAGTGCTCGAGATTTCGAAGTGATTGATATGAGTTTTATAGAAAAACTTCATTGGAAACAATTAACACAAGATGATTTGAATAGTTTAGATACTAGAAGCATTTGGAAAAATGGCGATGCATTTTATAGTTTAAGAAATGATTGGACGGATCAAATCCAACATTATAGTCGTGAATATAACCTTGATGCACGTTCCGTAACATATGCTGGCCCTATCGCAATTAATGAACATATATATACAAATTTAGGTGTTGAAATCTTTAATCCTAAAAGGAATGACATGTTGCAATGTTATGAATATATACATGACTTTATCCAAAATGAACTTGATTTAAATGTTGATTTTGCTGTTATTGGACATTATCAATTATTTGATCTTTTACTTTCTAAAGAAGAACAAAACGAAGAATTATTTACGGCTATTAGTGAAAGAAATATTTCAAAAATTTCTAAACTACTTTCACAAAATCATTCACTCGTACAATTACTTAAAACACCTACTCATCAACAATTAGACTTTTTAACAACTTTTGCTGATACTGACCATCCAACTTATAAATCTTTACAATATTGGAAAGCGACATTAGAAGCATCAGGTATTAACCATATACATTTAGATATAACAACAATGCCCCCAAAATCATATTATGTTGGGAGCTTCATTCAGCTTTATGAAAATAACAATCGAAATCCAATCGCTTCAGGCGGACATTATAATGGTACTTTAGAAGGTTTTGGATTTGGTATTCAACTATCATAGGAGGTCATTATGTTAACAGTTGCATTAAGTAAAGGACGTTTATTAAAAGATTTCATAAAATTCATTGATGAAAATGGCAACCCAAAATGGGCAGACGCATTAAATAATAGAGAACGTAAACTTCAAATTGAAGTTGCGAACGTTAGATTTATTCTTGTTAAAGGAAATGATGTATCAACTTATGTTGAAGAAGGCATTGCTGATATTGGTATTACAGGCAGTGATATACTTGATGAAAAAGATAAACTCAATGTAAACAACTTAGTTGATTTACCTTTTGGTTATTGTCACTTTGCTGTTGCAAGTAAACCTGAAGTAACAGAATACAAAAAAATTGCGACGACTTATGTTAAAACGACGAAAGCATACTTTAAAAATAAAGGTCAAGATGTCTCAATTATTCCATTATCAGGATCTGTAGAATTAGCAGCAGTAGTGAATATGGTTGATGCTATCGTTGATATCGTCCAAACAGGTACGACATTAAAATCTAATGGACTTGTTGAAAAAGAATCTATTGGTGACATCAATGCTAAATTGATTACAAATAAACATGCATTTTTTAGTAAATCAAATATGATTGAATCATTTATAGAAGAAATCGGGGTGTCGATGAATGCTATCTAAAACGGAATTCATAAATAAATTTGAACAAGATAGATTAACAGACGAAAGTAATACTGAAGATGTTAAAAAAATTATCCAGGATGTTAAAGAACAGCAAGATCAAGCTTTATTTCGTTATAACAAGAAATTTGACAATGTTGATTTAGAGCAACTTGAAGTCCCACATTATGATATAAAAAACAGCATCAACCTTATATCAGATACTTTAAGGTCAGCACTTGAAACAAGCTTTGAACAAATTAAAAATTTCCAACAAAAAATTAAACATGAAAATGTAACTACAGGTCAAACTTACCAACTTTATCACCCTATTGAAAAAGTCGGTATCTATGTACCAGGTGGAAAAGCAAGTTACCCATCAACAGTTCTGATGACAGCTACACTTGCTAAAGTAGCAAATGTTCAAGAAATTATTGTTGTTACCCCACCTCAAAAAGATGGTATCGACCCGGCAATACTAGCTGCATGCCATATTACGGGTGTTGATCGTGTATTCCAAGTTGGTGGCGCTCAAAGTATCGCTGCATTAGCTTTCGGTACGGAAACAATTCCGAAAGTAGATAAAATTGTTGGACCTGGTAACCAATTTGTTTCATTAAGTAAACAGTTATTATACGGTGTAGTTGGTATTGATCAAATAGCTGGACCAAGTGAAATTGCACTTATTGCTGATGAAAATTCAAATGTAGATTACATCATTCAAGATATATTAGCGCAAGCAGAACATGATGAACAGGCTAGAACATTTCTAGTTTCAACAGATTCTTCATTCTTAACAAAAGTTCAACAGAAACTACAACAAGCTATAGATCAAGCACCAAGAAAACAGATTATCGAACAAAGTATCAAAAATTATCATTATCCAATTTTAACGCGTGATATTCATGAAACGATAGAAGTCATTAATTATATTGCGCCAGAACATTTATCCATTCAAATGACTGATCCAAGCAAATATATTGGTAAAATTAAATACGTCGGAGCAATGTTCTTAGGTCAATATTCACCAGAAGCAATTGGTGACTATGCTGCTGGACCAAGTCATGTATTACCGACTGATAAAACAGCAAGATTCTCGAATGGCTTAACAGTCAATGATTTCTTAACGAGTCATTCTGTCATTCATTTAGATGAACACACTTATCAAAGTATTGCACCTAGTGCTATAGCTTTAGCTGAACAAGAAGGTTTATATCAACATAAACAATCTTTAGAAGTGAGATTAACAAACAACGAGGAGTCGTGAAACATGATTAGAATAAACAAGAATGAAAGCCCTATTCCTGCATTAGATGATGCAACTTTAAAAAATATTATCGCCAATTCAAATTTTAATTTTTATCCTGATGAGGAATATGATGCCTTTATCAAGTCTTATGCAGACTACTATCAATTATCACCTAACCAAGTTTCTGCAGCGAATGGTTCAGATGAGTGGATTCAAAAATGCATGATTGCGTTACCTGATGGACCAGTCTTAACACTTAATCCAGATTTCTTCATGTATACAGCATATGCACATCAGATTAATCGCCCTATTCATTATGTAGATGCAGAAGATGACTATACTTTTTCGTTAGATAAAATTAAGCAATCAATCCAAAAATTAAAGCCAGCATTTTTCATTATGAGTGTGCCTCATAATCCTTCAGGCATTCAATATCCTAAATCATTTTTAGAAGAAATTGCGAATGAAATGAAGGCAATTGGTGGTTATTTTATTATTGATGAAGCTTATTTAGATTTTGGAGATGCATACGATATTGAATTACAAGACCATATCATTCAAATGCGTACGTTAAGTAAGGCATTTGCAATAGCTGGTTTAAGAGTCGGCATCGTCATTTCAACTGAGAAGACCATTCAAACTTTAAATCGTATCGCACATCCGTATCCATTAAACACATTAACTTTAAATATTGCGACTGAAATTTTCAGTAACAAAGAACTTGTACATTCATTATTAACACAACAAAGACAATTGAGTATTCAATTAAGAAATATTTTTGAACAACATGTGAGCGATGTTATCCATGTCATACCTTCAAAAACAAATTTCGTATTAACTTATGGAGATTTAGCAGAATCATTAGGTCAGTATATTTATGACCATGGCTATTTACCAAGATTTTATGATGAACCAAACATGCAACAAACTGTTAGATACTCTATTGCTACAGAATCTGAATTAAATGAACTTGAAAAAATCGTTAAAGAATGGAGACAAAAATATGACTTATCAAAAAGAAAGATCAACTAAAGAAACAGATATCAAAATTCAACTACGATTAGATGGAGAAGATTCACACATTAATACAGGTGTTGGTTTTTTAGACCATATGTTGACGTTGTTTAGTTTTCATAGCGGTATTGCCTTAAATATAGAAGTAGATGGAGATACACATGTAGATGATCATCATACTGTTGAAGATATTGGCATTGTAATAGGTCAATTACTGCTTGAAGTCGTTAAAGATAAAAAATCATTTACAAGATATGGTTCATTCTATATACCAATGGACGAAACTTTAGCACGAGTTGTAACAGATATTAGTGGCAGACCATATTTATCATTTAATGCGACATTTTCTCGTGAAAAAGTTGGCACATTTGATTCAGAACTTGTTGAGGAATTCTTTAGAGCACTTGTGATTAATGCAAGATTAACAACACATATTGATTTAATTAGAGGTGGCAATACGCACCATGAAATCGAAGCGATTTTTAAAGCATTTGCTAGAAGTCTAAAAATCGCATTAACACAAGATGATTATGCAGGTATTCCTTCTTCTAAGGGTGTGATTGAATAATGATTGCAATCATTGATTACGGACTTGGCAATATTAAAAATATTGAACGTGCCCTCTTACATTTAGGATATGATGCCATATTAACTTCAGATGAAGAAACTATAAAAAATAGTACACATGTCATTCTTCCTGGTGTCGGGCACTTCAAAGATGCTATGACACAATTAACATCAAGTGGTCTAGACAAAGTGATTAAAGATATTAAAGATACGCATAAAATCATTGGGATTTGTTTAGGTATGCAAGTGTTATTTGAATACAGTGCAGAAGGTTCAACAAAAGGATTAAATTTATTGCAAGGGAACGTTATACCTATAGAGAGTCCCTACCCTGTTCCTCATTTAGGATGGAACAATTTACAAAGTGAACATCCACTTCTTGATGGTGATGTTTACTTTATACATTCTTATCATGTCTCTACTGATTTACCTATAGTTGCTACAGCAGATTATGGACAACCAATTACTGCTATCGTGCAACAAGAAAATATTATCGGTATACAATTCCACCCAGAAAAAAGTGGTGATTATGGACTCAAAATACTAGACCAAGCATTGAAAGAAGGTTTTTTAAATGATTGAAATTTGGCCAGCAATAGATTTAATAGACTCCACAAGCGTGAGATTAACTGAAGGTAAATATGATTCTAAAGAATCTATGCCTAGAACTGCTGAAGAAGCAATTGCTTTCTATTCAAAATTTAAACAAGTTTCTAGAATTCATGTTATCGATTTAATCGGCGCTAAAAATCAACAACCAACAGAAGCAGATTACATAGAACAACTCGTCAGTTTAACTCATTTACCAATTGAAGTTGGTGGCGGTATTCGAAGTGTTGAAACAATTGAATCATATTTAAATAAAGGCGTTGAGTACATTATCGTCGGCACTAAAGGCATACAAGACTTAGACTGGTTAAAAGAAGTGACTAATAAGTTCCCTAACAAAATATATTTATCTGTCGATGCGTATGTTGAAAAAATCAAACTAAACGGTTGGCTCGATGATGCCGGTATAGACCTATTTGATTTTATTGAAAAAATCAACACATTCCCTCTCGGCGGAATTATCTATACAGATATTTCAAAAGACGGAAAAATGTCTGGACCAAACTTTGAATTAACAGGTAAATTAGTACAATCTACATCTATTCCTGTCATTGCATCTGGTGGTATAAGAAATAAAGATGACATAGATCAACTGGATGCATTAAATGTGCACGCTGCAATTGTTGGAAAAGCAGCAAATACGGATGCATTTTGGGAGGGTATTGAATGATCAAAAAAAGAATCATCCCATGCTTAGATGTTAAAGATGGACGTGTCGTTAAAGGCATAAAATTTAAAGGTTTGAGAGATATTGGACATCCAGTTGAATTAGCTGAATATTATAATCAAGAAGCGGCAGATGAGCTTGTGTTCTTAGATATTTCTAAGACAGAAAATGGACATCAAATGATGTTAGATATCATATCAGAAACAGCTTCAAAATTATTCATACCACTTACTATTGGTGGTGGTATTAGTACACTTGAAGATATTTCGGTATTACTTAATCATGGTGCTGATAAAATTTCATTAAACTCAAGTGCTTTGCGTAATCCAACATTTATTCGTGAAGCGAGTGATAAGTTCGGAAAACAATGTATCTGTATCGCAGTTGATGCTAAATGGGAAGAAGAACATCAAGATTGGTATTGCTATACTCATGGTGGTAAACAGCGTACAGATAAACGTGTGTTAGATTGGGTTCAAGAAGTTGAAAATCTCGGCGCTGGTGAATTATTAATTACTAGTATGGATTACGATGGCGTTAAACAAGGATTTGATCATCGTTTATTAACTGAAATTAATCAACGGGTTTCTTTACCTGTTATTGCATCAGGTGGTGGCGGTAATAGTCAGCATTTTGTTGATTTATTTAAACAAACGGATGTATCTGCAGGTCTCGCTGCAAGTATTTTTCACGATAAAGAAACAACGATACAAGCAGTCAAAACACATTTATCTAATGAAGGAGTGAATGTACGATGAGTGAATTAGCACCTGATTTTTCTAAAGGTCTTGTACCAGCCATCCTACAACATTACCAAACTGGACAAGTATTAATGTTAGGTTATATGAATGAAGAAGCTTATAACTTAACCATTCAAGATAAAGTCTGTTGGTTTTATTCAAGAAGTAAAGATCGTCTATGGAAAAAAGGCGAATCGTCCAATCATATCCAGCATGTTATCGAGATACAATTAGATTGTGACCAAGATACGATTTTATTACAAGTCAATCCTGATGGCCCTACTTGCCATACTGGATCTGTTAGTTGCTTTAATACTGAAGAACCTTACACGCTTGAATCATTAGAAACGACTATTCAAGAAAGTGTTGATTCTAATAATCCAAAATCATATACAAATTATTTACTTAATAAAGGTATAGATAAAATATCTAAAAAATATGGAGAAGAGTCGTTTGAAGTCGTTATTGCAGCTATGAAAAATGACAAATTAGAACTCACAAATGAAGTCGCTGATGTACTTTATCATTTATTCGTATTACTACATGATAGAGGCGTTAAATTTGAAGATGTCATATCAGTATTGAAAGAACGTCATAAAAAGTCAGGTAACTTTAAAGGTGAACGACAAGACATTAATAATTGGTAAATTGTCATAATTCATATATTGTCAAAAATTAGCAGTCGCTTATACTAGTACATAGAGGTGTATTTATGTTACGAGATAAAGCGACTGCTTTTATTAACGATATGTATAAAGAATTAGAAATATCAGAATTACAAATGAATAAAAGAATACAAGAAATAGAACATGAAATTTCACAAACTGGTACTTATACCCACACTACCGAGGAATTAGAATATGGTGCGAAAGTAGCTTGGAGAAATTCAAATAGATGTATTGGTAGACTATTTTGGGATAAATTGACGGTTAGAGATTTAAGACATATTCAAGATGAACAAACATTTATCGCTTCAATTGAAGATCACATTAAAGATGCTACAAATGATGGAAAAATCAAACCCATGATCAGCATATATAACAACCAAATAGAAATTATGAATGAACAATTGATTAGATATGCAGGATACGGAGATAAGGGCGACCCTAAATCTATTGAAATGACGAAATTAGCACGCCATTTAAATTGGCAAAGTCCTCAAACTGATTTTGATGTACTTCCATTAATGTATCGAATTAATCAACAACGCCCTAAAATCCATCAATATCCACAAGAACTCATTAAAGAAATTGACATCACTCATAAACAGTATCCTAAGTTAGCATCACTACAACTGAAATGGTATGCAGTACCCATCATTTCAAATATGGATTTAGAAATTGGTGGTATATATTATCATACTGCCCCATTCAACGGGTGGTACATGGAAACTGAAATAGGCGTTAGAAATTTTACTGATGAATATCGCTATAATAAATTAAAAGATATTGCAGAAGCATTTGATTTTGATACGACGACAACATCAAGTTACTGGAGAGATAGAGCTTTAGTAGAGTTTAATTATGCTATTTATCATTCGTATAAAGAAGCGGGTGTTGCAATTGTTGATCATTATAATGCCTCTAAACAATTTAAGAAATTTGAAGAAAATGAATGTAAAGCTAATAGAAAAGTGACCGGAAAATGGAGTTGGCTTGCACCTCCTCTTTCACCTTCACTTGTACATAATTATCATAAAGGCTATGATAATGAGATGAGAAGTCCAAACTTTTTATATAGACAAAATCAACAAGGTTGTCCAATGCATTAGAAAGGAAGTCATTTATGAAGTTATATTATTTAGGACCACTAGGTACATTTTCTCATATGGCAGCACTTAAATATAAGCCAGATGAAATCAATGAATATATTCCTAAGTCAAATTTGTATGAAGTGGTTAAAGCAATTGAAGCTGACCCAGAAAACATCGCAATTGCACCAATTGAAAATTCTATCGAAGGTACGATCAACATCATTGCCGATTCATTAACAGAACAGAAAATCCACGTTATAGACGAATTACATCTAGATATATCATTTTCTCTTTATGTTCAAAAAGGCGCAAAATTAGAAGATATTAAAGAAGTTGTTTCTATTGCCCCTGCGATCAATCAAACATCTAAATTTATTAAAAATCATAACTTTGCATACAGATATTCTGATAGTACCGTTCAAAGTTTAGATGAAATAGATGCACATACTGGCGCAATTGCACCAATTGGTTTAGAAAAAACTAATGACGATGTTGAAGCATTGCATGAACACATCGAAGACTATCCACATAATACAACAAGATTTTTAATTTTATCAGCTGAAGAAAAACATGTTGAAAAAGCAACAGATAGTATTTTATTAATTACTCCTGACCAAGATAAACCAGGCTTATTAGCAAGTATATTAAATACATTTGCTTTATTTAATATCAACTTATCATGGATTGAGTCACGACCACTCAAAACGCAACTCGGCATGTATCATTTCTTTGTTCAAGCAGATTGTAGCGCTGAAGATGTAGAAATGAAAAAAGTAATTACAATCCTAAAAACATTAGACTTTAATGTAAAAGTGCTAGGTAATTTTGATAAGCGAATTACATAAATAAATAGTTTGGGATATAATTCCTAACTAAAATTAAAAAACACCTTATTTACTGATTTATTCAGTAAATAGGGTGTTATTTTATAATCTACGATTTTGCTCGTGCATGCTTGCCTAGGGTATGGCTCGAGCCTATAGTCTCTCACTCATACTATTCCCTCAGGCGTCAGCACTTTGCAAAATCGATACAAATCTCCAATTTTATGCATAAAATAAAGCATTCTCGTATAATTCAAGTAATCATCACTAAAACTATTATTTTTGATTTCTATGTCCTGATTCATATTTTTGTATCCATTCATCTACAGTGACTTTTTCACTCAACTCACCTATTAAAGTAAAGGGTATGTTTTTATTGTTTGTGAATCTAATACAACTTTTCCCCATATTTAATTTAGTTGGTACTTGCTCTTTGTATCTGTCTTCAAACCATTCTTTCAATTCTTTCATCCCATATAAGCCCATATGATATAAGGCAATATGATTTTTTTGAGCAGCAAGACTAATGAACGGAAGTGGTTCGTCTGCTCTATTTAAATAACCTTTTGGATATTTATCTAAAGGTACTACAAATGTCGGCATACCGTATTGCATGACTAGTTCATATCCTGGTGGTAAATGTGTTTTGATTGTATCTAGCAAATGAATATATGTTTCTTTTTTCTTTTCATCTATTTGTTCAATATAACGGTCTATGCTATTCATCATGTCCTCCATTTTAATTAAATATGAATAAGATTCTCAACTTGATCTTGTTTGATATTGCTTAAATTACGGTTATTGTATAAATAAATATCTGTCGTCTTAATGAATTTAATATTATTTGAAGATTCTCCTTCAAAATGATTATTATAAATATAAATATCTTTATTCATAACGTCTTCATAACTTTTAATTAAAATACTTGGTTTACTTTTAATATCTTTAAATGTATTATCACCTATCAAAATAGTTGACCCTGCTTGTCCGCCTCTATTTAATTTATGGATATCTACAGAATATTTACCTGTTGGTACTGCTAAATAGCGTATGCCACCCTCACAATTTATAAATTGATTGTTTGTAACAGTTGAATCTTTCGCTTTTAATAAAGTAACTGCGAAATCCCCTAACCCTTCAAAAGTATTATGTTGAATATTTATATTCTCATAAAACACATCATACATACTTGCATGAGATCCGACTGCTCTATTCCAAGGTAACATGTTCGGATCACCTGAATTTCCGAAATAACAGTTTTCGATCAGTGCATTTTTAGTTATCGTACCATCTGTCGCCCCAAATTTAGGAAATGCCCCTTCAGTTTGAATATCTATTTGTACAGCTTCACTAAATAACCTTGTTCCACTATCGTCACGGAATCCAAGGAACTTACATTCATTTACATAAAAGCCATCTAAGCCACATGCATCAATCGCATGCCCACCAACAACATTCTTAAATGTCACATTATGTATTTGAATATTTCGTGCATGACCAATAGACATGATTGTGTTATTTGTATTATTTGTATGTCCATATGCATCAAATGTCCCACCGATAATATTGATATTACCATGACCTTCATAGCCATAGTATTTTTTCAATCTATGTCCGTTTTTCAGCATAGCTGTATGCGATTTTCTGATTAACACTGCTTCATCATGTAAAATAAGCGTTGTATTTTCATATATCACTAATTCATAAATAATATGATAAACACCTTTAGGTATATAAACAGTTACTGGTCCTTTCTTAGCTTGTAACAAAGCTAATTGAATACCAACTGTATCCGTTATTCCACAACCACCTTTAGCACCATAACGATTTACATTAACAATATGCTTCATACTTCATAACCACCTTAATATAGCGTATACTTGCATGTATATTTATATTACACTGAAAACATTTTATAAACAATTAGGGGGAATATAATTGAAGAAAGCACTCATTATCGTTGATTATTCAAATGATTTCGTTGCGACAGATGGTAAGTTAACATGCGGAGAACCTGGTCAAGAAATTGAACAAAATATTCACCACAAAATTGAAACATACAATTCGAATGAAGATTTAATTTTTTATTTAATGGACTATCACCATGAGAATGATCCATATCATCCTGAAACAAAATTATTTCCACCTCATAATATTGTAGGTACAGAAGGTCGAAATTTATATAACTCATTAAAGCCTCAATACGATTCAATCAAACATTCTAATCATGTATTTTGGATAGATAAGACAAGATATAGTGCATTTTTCGGTACAAATCTTGATAGTTTATTAAGAGAACGACATATTGATACTGTTGAAATTGTTGGCGTTTGTACAGATATTTGTGTGTTACATACTGCTGTCGATGCTTACAATTTAAATTATCAAATTATTATACCGAAGAATTGTGTCGCTTCTTTTAATCAAGCTGGACATGAATGGGCACTTACACATTTTGAAAATAGTATAGGCGCAGTTGTAGAATAGACAAGGTGTTCATGTTAAAATAAAGTGACAGAATATTCAAAGCAAAAGGAGAAATTACATTGGTAAACACATTTATATTTGGACATAAGAATCCTGACACAGATACAATTGCTTCAGCATTAGTAATGGAAGATTTACAAAAAGAACTTGGAAATGACGTTCAAGCTGCAAGACTTGGAGACGTTTCAGACGAAACACAATTTGCATTGGATTATTTCAAAGTTCAAGCACCTGCATTGTTAGAAACACCTTTAAAAGATAAAGACGTTATTTTAGTCGATCACAATGAATTCCAACAAAGTGCAGATGACATTTCAGATGCTACAATTACAATGGTTGTTGATCACCACCGTATCAGTAATTTTGAAACAGCAGCACCTTTATATTACAGAGCTGAACCAGTTGGTTGTACGACTACAATCCTTAAAAAAATGTATGAAGAAAATGGTGTTGAAATTAAACCTGAAATTGCTGGTCTTATGATTTCAGCTATTATCTCTGATACATTACTATTTAAATCACCAACATGCACAGAACAAGATAAAAAAGCTTGTGAAGCATTAGCTAAAATTGCCAATGTTGATTTAAATGAATATGGTTTAGAAATGTTAAAAGCTGGTGCTTCAGTAAAAGGTAAATCACCTGAATTCCTTTTAAATATGGATGCTAAATCATTCAACATGGGTGATAAAGTCGTACGTATTGCACAAGTTAATACTGTTGATGTAAACGAAGTTCTTGAAATTCAAGAAGACGTTGAAAATGAAATCAACGCAATTATTGCTAAAGAACAATATGACTTATTTGTATTTGTTATTACAGATATCTTAAACAGTGACTCAACTGCTATTGCTTTAGGTAAAGAACAACAAGTCGTAACAAAAGCATTCAACACTGAATTAAATGGAAATGTCGCTGTATTACCTGGCGTTGTTTCTCGTAAGAAACAAGTCGTTCCACCTATTGATGAATTATTAGGTAAATAATTTATAAGGAGTGTGCTTTAAATGGAAATCAAACAAGGTACAAACAAATTTTATGTAGGCAATTCTGAGAATGATTTTGAAGCAGAAATCACGTATCAAGACTTAGATGGCAAGACACTTGTGGTCGATCATACATTTGTAGATCCTTCACTACGAGGACAAGGTATTGCTAGAAAATTGGTTGATGTTGTTATTGAAAAAGCAAGATCTGAAGAGAAAGTAATTGATCCAGTTTGTCCGTACGTTAAAGATGTTATGACTAAAGATGAAAGCACACATGATGTATTAAAGAAATAATCAAAAAATCCTGACGAAATGATATCATTTCGTCAGGATTTTTTATATTTCTGTACTTTCTAATAACCGTTTAAGCAATGATTTATATTGAGGCTTTGCCTTTTCTTCTGTGCACGTATTCATAGGTGGATATTTTAAATCTTGAGCATCTTTATATGTTACTTCATCGATATAATTTGATGCTTTTTCGTAATCATAACAACTCGGAAATGCATACTTATGATTAAAGTGATCAACGACCACTCTTGATGTCGAAGATGGATTTTGTTTAAATGGCACAAATGCCACGACTAACAGTAAAACGATAATAATCATAGCCGTAATGATGAAGTACTTTTTAGACATTAAATTGAACTCCAATTTGCTGTCTAATTTCATCTAATACTTTAATCGTTTCTAATGATCTTTGATGTGTATTAATAGATGACTCTACCTTATGATTCTGTACACACTTAATAAATTCAATTATTTCATCTTTCATTGTTAACGGTGAATCATTATTATATTCTTTCTGTAATACACCTTCTCTATTAAATACTTTTATATTTGAAGGTGCACTTATTTTATCAATTAATACATAACCATTTTCCCCTACTATTTCTGAAGGACTGGGGCGGTCACATATTTTTGAATAACTAATCGTTGCTTGGAAAGTATGATAATCCAATATCGCATTACCTTGTCCATCTGCTCCAGTATCTAATTTAAAACCATTTGCTTTAATACTTTGTGGCATACCAAACAAATGTATCATCGGTGCTACCGCATAAACACCTAAGTCCATTAAAGCGCCGTTCCCTAACTCAGGTTTAAACGCATTTTCTATGATGCCTTTTTTATAGTTATCATATCTTGAAGAATATTGGTGATAATGAAAATCAGCATATCTTATTTCACCAATATCAATTTGATCATTTGTAAATTCTACAAATGGCGGTAATAATGTTGATTTCATCGCTTCCATAACAGTAACATTATATTCATAAGCAAGTTTAGATAATGCTTCAAATTGCTCTTGCACAATTGTCGCTGGCTTTTCGATCAAGACATGTTTTTTATTTTTAATCGCTATTTCTGCTTGTTCAAAATGGAACGCATTTGGTGATGCTATGTATACCGCTTCAAAATTAGGTGATTGACAAAATAACTCTAAATCTGTGAATGTTTCAGTAAGTTGATGTTTCTCCTTATAATAGTTTGCTCTTTCTTCAGTACGTGAATAGACAGCATATGGTTCAAACGCTTCAACTTCTAAACCATTCTCTATAAATTTATCACTTATCCAATTGGTACCTATAAATCCAAATCTCATATTATTTCACCTTTTCGTTATTTTTTTAAAAATAAAAATTTCATAAATAAACACTTCGCTTTTAATTATAACTATTGTTAAAATATAAACAATAGAAGTATAAAGGAGACATCCATATTGACTATCGCGACTCAATTCGAAAACTTGCAATCACTTTTTGATAGTGATGTAACAAAAGATATTAAATTTAGAAAAAAACAGTTAAGAGCACTGAGAAAATCCATTAAATCAAATGAAAGTGCCTTGATTTCAGCATTGCAACAAGATTTAGGTAAAAATTCTGTTGAATCTTATGCTACTGAAATAGGTTACATTTACAAAAGTATCTCTTTCATGCTAAAAGAAGTCAAGAGTTTAGCAAGTAAAAGAAACGTGAACACACCTGTATTTTTATTCCCAGGTAAAAGTTACACAATTAACGAACCATATGGCACAGTCTTAATCATCGGTCCGTTCAATTATCCGTTTCAACTAGTTATCGAACCTTTAATCGGCGCCATTGCTGCTGGAAATTGTGCAGTTATCAAGCCTTCAGAACTTACACCAAATGTTAGTGTTATTATAGAAAAAATTATACAAGAAGCATTTAACCCTTCATATGTATCTTGTATAACTGGTGATCAAACTGTAACTGAAGAACTGTTAACTTATCCATTCGACTTTATATTCTTTACGGGTTCTACAAAAGTTGGACAAATTGTTTATGAACAAGCTAGTAAACAACTGATTCCAGTAGCACTTGAATTAGGTGGAAAGAGTCCTGCAATTGTAGATAAGACTGCAAATATTAAAGTAGCAGCAGAAAGAATCGCATTTGGTAAATTCATTAATGCCGGTCAAACATGTGTAGCACCAGATTATGTCATCATCGACGCATCGATTAAACAACAATTCATTAAAGCGATTCAAACAACTATTCGAGAGTTTTATACCTCATCAGCACAAAATAGTGAAGATTATGGCCGAATCGTAAATGAACGTCATACAGATCGATTAGTGAATTTACTTAATCAAACTAATGGTGACATCGTTTACGGTGGTAGCTCGGACAGAGAGAATCGCTATATAGAACCGACTATTGTCGATAATGTTAAATTTGATGATATTCTAATGGAAGATGAAATCTTTGGTCCAATATTACCTATTATGACGTATGAAGCATTCGGCGACGCCATTCAATTTATCAAGAATAAGCCAAAACCACTATCATTATATTTATTTAGTGAAGACGAAAATCATACTGATGAAGTCGTCAGAAGAATATCATTCGGTGGCGGTTGTATCAATGACACACTTTTACATTTAGGTAATCATAACTTACCATTTGGTGGCGTCGGTCATTCAGGTATTGGTAAATATCATGGCAAAGCTTCATTTGAACTCTTTAGCAATGAAAAGAGCATCATGTTTAAAACAACTAAACTAGAAACTGGTGTCCTTTTCCCACCTTATAAAGGAAAAGCTATATACGTGAGAGCCATGTTTAAAAAGTAATTCTGAATTGTTACTAATAGCGACAAAACTAAATTTAAGCATATAAAATAAGCATATGGTATAGACATTCTTTAACGTCTTAACCATATGCTTATTTTTATTTATATTGACTTTCAATGAGTTGCTGCTTTTTATTAAATAAAGTTGGATATGACAAGAAGCCTAATATTACACTCGTCATTGTAGCGCTTGTTAATAACATAAATACGATTAATATTTGAAAGAGTACCGCTTCAATTGGATCTGCCCCACCTATAATTTGACCACTCATCATCCCGGGTAATTGAACAAGACCAATTGTCTTTTGTTGTTCTATAGTTGGTATAACACTAGACTGTATAGAAGTGATCAGTTGCTTATGTATAGCTTGTTTAGGAGTTCCTCCCAAACATAGAACAAGCTCTATCACATTTTCATTTTGTTTAACTTCTGACATAAATCTATTTAAGAACAATATACTTAATACCATCGCATTACCAACAATCATGCCACTTATTGGTATGATGTATTGTGCTGTTGGTGGTGTTATTTTAAATCCTAATAAGATACCTTGTGTAATAACTTCTATTGCTACAAAAGCGAGTAATAATTTCCAAGTGATGCCTGGTATTTCCAAACCTTTTTTTCGTGCATTTTGTGTTGCAGCACCTATTATGAGCATGACCATTAAAATGATAAAAATATGGCTCTCTTGATCAAATATAAATTGTAAAATATACCCTACAATTAATAATTGAACAAATGATCGAATAGCTGCAATTAATGTATCTTTCTCTAAGCCTAAATTAAAACTTTTCGAAATAACGATCGGAATAATTATAAAAATAAACATTAACACGATTGATGTTATACTCATATTAATTTTTCTCCTATAAAGCTTCTGACATTTGGTTGTTCTGAATTTTTAACATTTTCAGTTGTATCAGCTTGTGCAACTTCTCCATTGATCATAACCCATATGTAATCGCTCATTCTAAAGGCTTGATTAATATCATGTGTAATCCATATCATCGTAACTTCGTGTTCTTTAATAATTTTTTTTAATAGCTCTTCAATTGCACGCTTTGAGTTTCTATCTAATGCCGATGTCACTTCATCTAGCAATATCACTTTAGGTTTATTAACGAGTGATCGTGCTAATGATAACTTTTGTTTTTCTCCACCTGATAATTCTTTACTATTTTTATTCAAGAAAGTATCTGGCAAATCGACTATCTTCAAATAATATTTAGCTTCTTCATCTGTCATTTTTTTATTTTGAAGTATTAATGGCAGTTCTAA
This sequence comes from Mammaliicoccus sp. N-M50, assembly GCF_022386995.1. Classification (NCBI taxonomy): domain Bacteria; kingdom Bacillati; phylum Bacillota; class Bacilli; order Caryophanales; family Staphylococcaceae; genus Mammaliicoccus; species Mammaliicoccus sp. N-M50. Next base: position 82,371 of record NZ_JAJNJA010000007.1, read on the forward strand.
ATTATCTTTTACAGTTCCTTTAATCATCGTCGCTTCTTGAGAAACCAGTTGTACTTTTCTTCTAAGTTCCATTGGATTATATGTTTGAATAGATTGTTGATCAATGAATATTTCGCCACTTGTACTAGACTTTAACAAATTAATTAAAGAGAGTAGTGTTGACTTTCCTGCACCTGATGGCCCGATTATAGAAGTGAGTTTACCTTTATAAATGTCACCTGTAACACCTTTTAAAATACGAGACTGTTCTATTTCATATTCTACATTTTTAAATTGGACTGCTATACTACTTTCCAAATAGATCATCTCCATGCCTTAACTATTTTCTGTCTTATAATTGATTTTATACTTTTTCTACAAATGTTCAATATGACATTTGTAAGATAATAATAAGAGACTGGAATATCATATAATATCCCAGTCTCTAACTACATCTACCTAATATAAATCTGTTCTTAAACTATTGAAAATAGGAATAGCTTCTCGAATTTTTTCTTGCGAATCAAAGTCTATATCTACGATTAATGTATCTTCATCATAGTATAAACTATCAATTAATGTACCATCTGGTGCATATGCTAAACTATGCCCACCAAATTCGTTATCATCACAAGTCCCCACACTATTACAAGCAATAATATACACTTGGTTCTCAATTGCTCTAGCACGTAATAATACTTTCCAATGATCAATTCTTGATTTCGGCCATTGTGCCGGAACAAAAATTACTTTTGCATCTTCTAAAGCTAATGAACGTGTTAATTCTGGGAATCTTAAATCATAACAAATAATCGTTCCCATCTCTATTTCATCTAACTCATATACAGTTGATTTCTTACTACCTGAAGTTAAGAAATGATGTTCATTAAACATTGGTACAAGATGTGCTTTGTCGTAAGTATTAATGCACTTTCCTTCGTTATTGACGACAATTGTTCGATTATAAATTTCATTTCCTTTTTTATATGCAATTGAACCAGCCACAATATGTTTATGGATTTCTTTTGCTTTTTGCTCTAAGAAAGGTAAAATTCTTTGACCATCTTCATCAGCAAGTTCGGTTAACTCATTTAATCGATAAGAAGTGTTCCACATTTCAGGTAACACTGCTATGTCAATTTCATCATCTAACTCATCTAACCATTGATTAATTTTTTCAATATTTTTTTCAGGCTCTCCAGGTATTACATGCATCTGATATAGTGCTATTTTCAACGTTCATCACCTACCATTATATAAATTGAACACAAACGCCTTCTGCAGCTTTTTGTTCATTCTCTATTTCTGTCAGCTTACCAGTTTCTTTATTTCGACTAAATAATACTAAATTATATGAATGTTCATGTGCAACAACTATAAATGAATCACTTGGTGTGATATTTAAATCTCTAGGCCAAGTTCCACCACTTGTTACAATTTCAACTAATTCAACATTTGCACCATCACCTAATATTTTATAAACAGCTATACTATTATGTCCTCTGTTAGAAACATAAATAAACTGACCATCATGACTTAATCTAACAGCAGCAACTTGTGAATTTAAATCAAAGTCTTCTGGAATCGTTAATAGTGCTGGACTGATTGTCGCAAACACTCCATTTTTATATGACAACACTTGAATCGTATTGCTCAGTTCATTTACTAAGTATGCGTAAACACCACTTGGATGGAACGCAATATGTCTTGGACCGCTTCCAGCTTGGACTTCTAACGTTTCATATAATTCCAATCCTTCATCAGAGAATTTAAATGTTCTGATCACATCTGCACCTAAATCAACTGTAACGATATAATCTAAATCTGGTGTCTGTTCTGCAAAGTGTATATGGCTACCTTCTTGTCTTGCTTCATTTGGTCCATGACCTTCACCTTTATACACATCTATTAATTCAATAATTTCGCCATTTTCAGCGTTTAATTTATAAAGTCTTACATAACCACTACCATAAACAGCTTCAAATAAATATTGACCGTCTTCAGAAACTGAAATATGACAACCCGTTCCTTCTTGTGAAGCTAAGCAATCATTTATATATGTTAAACTACCATCTTCATTAATATTAAAACTTGCAACACCGCAATCATCGCCATCTCTTTTAATAGCATATAAAAATTGACCATGTTGTGTTAAATATGTAGATGCTTCAATTTCATAACCAACTTCAACCTTCTCGATTGTTTGATCATTCTCATCAACATCAAAACGATAAATCCCTTTTCCTTCTTTCTTCGTATAACTACCAATATAACCTTTCGTTTTCATAAAATTAAATTCCTCCCTAATTTGTTCTTTAATATCATTCTACATGAAAACGCTCAATAACTATAATAAAAACGCATACCAAATGGTACACGTTAAAATATTTATTATATGAATAACCACGTATCAATCACAGCAGATATTTAAGTAAACAACCCATTAAAAAGTTCCACTAACCAATTAAAAATACTACAAATAGCATTGACGATATCGCCTGCCATAAAGGATCCTCCTTTATATTTAAACTTTTTAATTTATCATAAAAAATTAAATATTCACTAAATATATTATAGTATTTCAATAATAGAATTTTATATTTTCCCTAAGTCGTTAATTTAAGTTCTTAACTGCATTAAAATTATGTTAAAATACAAATATATTATAAATTCAAACAGTTAGGCATTGAAATAATACAGTTAGGCAAAAGAAGTAAAATGTAAATCAATATGTTCTATAATCATAATGAAGGAGGGGCGCTATGTATCAACCTGTCCAAACACAAATAGATAAAATTGCTGCAAGTCTTCAAAATTCAAATAATCTAGATCATGTTAGTTATTTAAAGGTAAAGTATGGACTAGAAGTATTTGTAGGGAATATGATGAAGACCATAGTTATATACGGCGCTGCCCTTCTATGCCATATATTTTTATACACACTTATTGTACATCTTAGTTATTTTGCCATTCGATATTTCGCGTTTGGCGCGCACGCTAAGTCCACATTTCTATGTACGATACAAAGCCTAATCATGTTTGTCGTTGCACCACTTATAATTATAAATACCAACATACCCTACTGGCCATTCTTAGCCATAGCGTTAGTCGGTTATCTTATCATTATAAAGTACGCACCAATGCAAACAAAGAAACACCCAATATTAGGCAAATGGAAAAAAGGACTTAAACTAAGATCAATCCTAGCAGCAACAATTTTGATAGTATTAACTTTATTCCTTAAAGAACCCTATCAACAATTAATATGTTTAGGATTAATCTTTGAAGCAGTATCACTATTACCTATATTTTACAAAGAGGAGGAAACATTATCATGAATTTATTATCTAGCCTATTTTCAAAATCAGTATCAAATATCCTTTCAGCAATCGGTGAAAAAGCGGTAATTAGAGGTTGTAACGTATTCTTAGATGAAACAGAAGTACCACAAGAATTATTAAACGAAAAACAATAAGTAATATATAATTTGGGAAGTGTAAGTATATGGCACAATTATCAATTACAGAGACTATTATATATGGTTTGTTTCAAACATCATTATTTGTAGTTTTATTAGCACTAACTCAAAACTATCGATATTCAAAAAGGGATTATGTCATCCTATTATTAGGGTACATGATCCCTTCTCTTGCTTTATATTTTATAGTTGGTGTAGCATCTATAATATTTGTTATAACTTTTTTGGGAGTCTTTTTCTACTTTAAATTTAGAATATTTGGGATTATAAATACATTACTGGTCATAATCATTTCAGTAGTTTCAGATTATTTATCATCCTTATTAATTAGACTCATCTTTAATATAGAACCTTCTGCAATATCAACACATGTATTTTATTTTGTCTTTCATTTTATAATCTCAGTATCAATAGCGATTATAATAAGACAATTAATGAATAGACTTAAATTAAGCTATTTATATAACAACCGTATTTACCTACTATTGTTAGCAGCGTTTTTAGGTCTTTCATTTACGGTGTTCTATGTATACATGCCAAAGTCTTACAATACTGAAAAAGAGTTTGAATTCCAAACTTTATTTTATGTGATTTATGTATGTGTTGCGGCTATTTTTATTATTTTAATTTCTTTCACGGTTATTAGAGAGATGGCTTTGCAGCGTACGAAGAAAGAAATTAATCAGTATTATAAGTATACGTTGCAGATTGAGCAGATTAATAATGAGATGCGTAAGTTTCGTCATGATTATGTAAATATTTTAGCGACGTTATCTGAATATATTAGAGAAGATGATATGGATGGTTTAAGAACATACTTTGACCAAAATATTGCACATCTTCATGATGATATGAAATTAAATGCGATAAAAATTAATGGTCTTCAAAATTTACACGTTAGAGAAATTAAGGGTTTATTAACGACGAAAATTATTCAATCTCAAGAACAGAATATCAATATTAGTGTTGAGATTACTGAACAGATTGATCATATAAATATGAACATTGTTGAATTAAGTAGATGTATTGGCATCATTATGGATAATGCAATTGAGGCTTCTGAGTTTGTTGATAATCCAACGATTCAAATTGCATTTATTAAAAATGAGGAATCGATTTTACTTGTATTCATGAATAAATGTTCTAAAGATACGCCTAAGGTACATAAACTATTTGAAAATCATTATTCTACTAAAGGTCGTAAGCGTGGTATAGGGTTAACTACGTTGAAAGAAATTACTGAGAAGACAGACCATGTTTTCTTAGATACTTTTATTAATAATCAATACTTTATTCAAAAGCTTGAAATTTTAAATGATAGCAATGAGGAAGTGATTCAATGAAAATCATCATTTGTGAAGATGACCCGAAACAATTAGAGCGCATGCAGACGATTATCAATAATTATATTATGATTGAAGAAAAAGAAATGTCTATTGAACTTGCAACACGTGATCCGTACGAATTGTTGGAGCACGTTAAATCTTCAAATGATATAGGTTGTTACTTTTTAGATATTCAATTAGACGCTGATATTAATGGTATTACATTAGCAAGTGAAATACGTAAGTATGATCCTATTGGTAATATTGTTTTTGTCACAAGTCACAGTGAACTGACTTATTTAACATTTGTTTATAAAGTTGCTGCGATGGATTTTATTTTTAAAGATGATCCAGATCAACTGAAGACTAGAGTGTTAGATTGTTTAGACACTGCATACATAAGATTAGGTATGCTTTCAAAAAATACAAACGTTGAAAAGATAGAATTAACGAGAGGTAGCAATTCTGTATATGTTCAATATGATGACGTTATGTTCTTTGAGTCATCATCAAAATCACATCGACTAATTGCTCATCTAGACAATAGACAAATTGAGTTCTATGGAAGTTTAAAAGATTTATCTAATTTAGATGACCGCTTCTTCAGATGTCATAACAGCTATGTCATTAATCGTAATAACGTTGATACTATTAACACGAAAGACCGTGCAGTATATTTTAGTAATGGTGAGCATTGCTATGCATCTGTACGAAATATTAAAAAAATATAAACAAAACAGCGTACATGATTTTTTCAAATGTACGCTGTTTTTTATTAATGATTTTCTTTTTTATTCATGGTTAATAGCATTTCTAAATGATTCAATATCTTCTATGTAATATTTCACTTCGCCGCATTGTAAACATACTGCTGCTTTCGGTATTGCAATCGCTTTGTTTAAAATATCTTCATTCTCTTCTTCTTTTATTAATCTAACATCAACTAGAGTGCCTGGAACATTCGTACGAAGATCATCTACCATTTCTTGATTACAACTTGCACATTTCATATAAGACATCCCCTTTTAGATTATGCTCTTTCTGATTATATTTTACTCTTTTATTTTATCACTTGCAAAAAGATTCAAACGTCCATTCACAAAAATTTTGAATGACATATATATAGGAAGATTTTAGTTGTATTAAAAATTTTATATAAAAAGCATAAAATAATAGTGGCATATCACTTGAGTTTATGGCATAATGATATCAGATGATCATCTAACCATTAATAAGATGAAAGGAGGTCAATATGAAACCTTTCCCAATCTTTTTATTTAGTATTGTTTGTATAGTCGCTACTTCATTCAATACGTCACGAACTGCACACGCTCATAATGATATGACACCTATTGGTTTTCAATTTTATGCTTCTGATAATACCCCGATATCTAATGAAACTTTCCAATTACAGTTAGATCAAGAAGTTAAATCATTAACAACTAAATCTGATGGTTTAGCATTTATAGAAATTCCTAATAAGAATATTAAACCTCATTACACTTTAACCACTTCAAATAATCAAACTTTTACTGTTGAACCTAATAAGTTATATAGATTAACTTCTTCTAGCAATATCCAACGCAATATAACAAATACAAATAATCAATTCATTTCAATTAATGTACTTTCAAAGACCTATCACCCTTTAAATAATGTCGAAGTTAAACTCATTGCAGATAACCAAGAACTTTCTGGCATAACAGATCAGAACGGTAATACTTCAATCAATATACCCACTACATTTACTAAGTCTACTAAATTTAATGTGAAGATTAACGGCGTAGATAGCCACTCAACAATTTCACTAGGAGAGGATAAATATTATACATTTAATTCTGACGACAGGACTACTTCAACTTTTGAACAAAGTACAAATCAACCTACTCAAATAGATCAAGGACAACAAAGTCAAAGTCAAATTACTGATAATCCGAATTCTAATCATATTCCAAGTCAAAATCAGACATATCAAATCTCAGTTATTAAAGACTCTTTAATTCCAAACCCTAATAAACTTACTAACGATCACACTAATAAAGAAAAAAAGACCAAATCAGAAACATCAAAGCTTCCTGAAACTGGTCAAAGTTCAAAACATTTCTTGAATTATTTAATAAGTGCATTACTCATATGTATTTCATCAATTCTATTTTTTATATTCAAAAAGAAGCGGTCTAAACAATAGCGTTGAATTTTGAAATGATTTTACCATCTTCGATTATTATTGGTTTACCGAGATGATTGATACTTTTAATATGTTCGAAATACTTTTCACCTACTATTTGAAACATCGTTTGGGACAATAACGCATTTGAACAATATGTTCGATTAGCATCCCAATTTTCAAATCTATATAATCTTTTTAACAAATTGCAGAAACCTATATGAGATCCTAATATTATCCACGCATCTGGTTCATACTTCATAAATTTATCAACATATTTTTTAGAAGAACCAACATGATTCTTCCAAATGACGATATTAACATATACTTCAGATTTTTTTCGTTCGTACCACATATACTCTATGATTGCTTTTAAATGAAATGCTGTATTAATCATCTCTTTTTCATTACTCGTTCCAATTGTAATCGATTTTAAAAATGGTTGGTCATATTCAATGCTTTCAAGTATGGCATATAATTCATCTTCGCTTGGTACTTTGAGATTATGAGATAAAGCTTTTAATTGATGACATTTGTCATTTTCTAGTCTTGGGGATATTAAAACATTACGCTCATATCGCAAATATAAACCCTCCTAATTTTTAAATATAAAAAAGGGAGCAATCACAGAAATATTGTGATTGCTCCTTTATTTTAATTATTAGATTCGATTTCAGATACAATTTCTTTTGTTTTTTGTTCTAATTCTTCAAAGTCTTTTTTAAACACAAATGCTAAGACAGCAATACCTGCCCCAACAGCAACTGTTGTTATAGCAATTAAGATGAAAAAGAATTTGAATATCCCTTTAATACAATCCATTGAAGTCACCTCATTCATCATTTTCTACCTCTTTCATCATAACATAATATTTAAAATACATAAAAGATATTATCCTTTTCTAAGCGAGATATTATCGATATATAGATATTTTAGTATAATTTCACTTAATATATGTATCATTTCATCATTAATAAGTGAAATAAATAATTAATTCAAATAAAGTATTGAAAAATTTTTGTATTATTGTTAATATTCTGATTATTATTTAATTGGAAGGTGTATATATGAGTAATATTAAGAAGTTCAGTCAGTTTATCAATAAAACATTTGTATTTTGGATGCTTTTGGCAGCAGTGCTAGGGTTTAGCTTTCCAAATGCCATTGCTCAAATAGCACCTTACATTCCTTATTTATTAGGAATTGTAATGTTTGGAATGGGCATGACTATTTCTACAAATGATTTTAAAGAAGTATTTAAATCACCCAAAAGCGTATTAATTGGTGTTATTCTTCAATATACCGTAATGCCTGTCACTGCTTATTTAATCGCTAAAGGGCTTAATTTAAGTCCTGACGTAGCATTAGGCGTTATCTTAGTAGGTTGTTGTCCAGGTGGAACTGCATCAAATGTTATTAGCTATTTAGCTAAAGCAAATACTGCGTTATCCGTTTCTATCACAACTGTTTCTACATTATTAGCACCTATTGTTACACCTAGTTTAATATATTTATTTGCAAGAGAATGGTTACAAGTATCATTTGCATCTATGTTTATATCAGTAGTTCAAGTTGTATTGATTCCAATTATTTTAGGTTTCATCGTTCAAAGATTCTTTAAACCAGTAGCTGAAAAATCTATTGATATTTTACCTATTATTTCGGTTGTATCTATTTCACTTATTCTTGCAAGCGTAGTCGCAGGTAATAAAACACAAATCATTGAAACTGGTCTTATTATGTTCGGCGTTGTTTTACTTCATAATGTCAGTGGTTTAACAATCGGATACTTATTAGCTAAATTATTCAAACTTAACAGACCAGATAAACGAGCAATTTCTATAGAGGTTGGTATGCAAAATTCCGGACTAGCTGTGTCACTCGCAACAGCACATTTCAATCCCCTATCCGCTGTTCCAGGTGCAATATTCAGCTTTATCCACTTAATCACCGGACCTACAATTGCTATTATATGGTCTAACCAAACTAAAAAGACAAACAAAGCGCAATCTTATAGAACATCAACAGATCAAATATAAAAATTTAGGAGCAAGAGACATTAAATCGTCTCTTGCTCCTTTATTTCAAAAATATATATTCTAGCTGTTCTATAAGCGTCATTTAATAGATTATCTTCTATACCATTCTTGCCATATTTTCTTTACGTAAATATATCCTTGATTCCACATTTTACATACCCCCTTCTCACATAATCTGTGAGATAATTGGTAATTCAAATATAACATGGTAATAAATTACATAGGTTAAGCGATTATTACAATCTCTTTAACATCATATTTCCAATTATATGAGAGGATTTACGTGACAAAGTTCATAAGTTCAATCAAAATAAATATAAGAGGAGTGATAATGTGCAAAATGTTAAGATGCAAACATTAGAGTTTAGAGGTAACCATTATGATTATGGTGTTGCCCAAGCAGAATGGTTAAAGTCTACTAAAATGTTGCAAAATAGAGAAAAAGAATGGCGAATTAGAAGACCCCGCTTCGATATTAATATAGATGAAACAAAAAATATATATCAAAAATTCGCACCAAAAATTTGGGACGAACTGATGGGTATTCAAGATACATTAAAATTCCCGTTAGAAACAATCTTGTTAAACTACGGTCATTATAGAGTTTATGCTAAAGATAGTGGTTGTTCTATTTTCTTAGGAGAAGATTATATGGTTAGAAACTATGATTATAGTCCAGCTACATATGATGGTAGATTTAGTCTATTTCAACCTACAGATGGTGGATACGCACAAATCGGCCCTACTTCTAGAGTAACTGGCAGAATGGATGGCATGAATGAACATGGTCTAGCAATGGGCTATAATTTTATGCATCGTAAAAAACCTGGTGATGGATTTGTATGCTATATGATTGGAAGACTGATCTTAGAAACATGTAAAGATGTCGATGATGCTGTTAGACTATTAAATGAAATTCCTCATCGCAGTTCATTTAGCTATATTTTAATGGATAAAACAAACAAGAGAATTACTGTAGAAGCGACACCAAGAGAAGTTGTGACTAAACAAAACAATTTATGTACTAATCATTTTGAAATATTAAGTCATGAGAATCGAAATTATATTAAAGAGTCTGTCGAAAGATATAATCGAATTGACCAAATCACAAATGATCAAATGTCTTTAGAAGATGCTTTTCGATATTTTAATGATCCTCAATATGAAATTTACAGCAAGTTATTCAAAAGTTGGTCAGGTACGATACATACATCAGCATATATACCTAGCCAATTAAAAATGAAAATTGCTCTTGGTGAAAATGGCACCATACATACATTTGATTTCAAAGAATGGTTAGATGGTAAATCCATTACCCTCCCTACAATAACAGGTCAGATTGATTCAGACATTCTATTTGCTAGTGAGTGAATGAAAATAGGCTGAGACTTAGAAGTCTCAGCCTATTTTCATATTATTTTATATAAATATCTCCATTATCTGTATAACTTTCAATAACGTGTTTCCCTTTACCTACTTTTTCGCCATTAAATGCTTTATTTTCAATTTTTGTATTTCCAGATTCAGATTGAAGTTGTAATAAAGTATTCTTAGGTGGATTCATATAAGAAATTGAAATATCTCCATCTTCTGTTGAAGATTTAATATCGCATTCATTTTTCAGTTGTCTAATATTTATATTACCTAATGATGTAATCATTTCACTATTAACGAGACTACTTTTATCTACAGATATATTACCCGTTTTAATTTCGCCTGTGAATTCCGTTAAATCTGAATGTTTAACTTTAACACTACCTAAATCAGTCATCGCTTTAGCATGTTTCAAGTTTACATTATGATAAACAATGTCACCTGTATCCGTAATCATATTACTATTGTTGCTTTTAGCGTCACGTACTGAAATGTTTCCAGTATTCGTAGTAATGTTAAATGATTCGTAATTTTTTGGTGGTAGTGTGATCACTAAGTGATTGACCGTCTTTCTAAATGGAATAAAATTAGCATTAAATTTGTATTTATTTTTTCTCTCCGTAAAATGCAATAAATTATTTTCTATGCTCGCATTTACGTCTTGATTACCATTATATTTAATACTTAAATATTTCCCTTTCTTAACTTCAACATTTGTATTTTGCCCGTTCACGATAACTTGTTCTATTTGATTGTTTTTATATACTTTTTCATACGTTTCTTGCTTTTCATATTTATTATTAACCGTAAACCAAAGTATCGTTCCTAAAATGCCAAAAATTAAGAAGATGCCTAGACCAGATAAAAATAACTTCTTCATGATTCAGCACGCCCCTTAACGAGTTTCACACACCATCTTAAATATTTTAAGATGCCTTTGTAACTCACTTCTATTAATTTAAGCCCTGCTACTAACAACATCAGTCCTAATCCTAAGAAAGAGATTGAAAAAATAATATTAGTAATATCTACCCAATAAAAACCGTGAACAAATACATTAATCACACTAACGATAGGACCTAACATCATTAAAGCGCCGATTACAACTACAATTAGCAGTACAAAGGCAATGATAAGAAATGGAATAATTATAAAAATTATATTAAAAAAGCTCAATCCTAATGTAGCTAAAATTGCTTGAAATACATTCTTAAAATTGGGTGATAACTCTGCATCATGAATGGCACTTGTTGCATATATTTTCTTGGCGATTGCTTTAGGTTCACCAAGTTCTTGTATTAAACTTTGTTCATCTTCTGATTCAAAAAATTTCGTTTCATATTCGTACATTATTTTATCTCGTTCTACTTTTGGCAGTCGAGATAATTCATCCTCAAGGTAATTAAGGAAGGTTATTTTATCCATAGAAATACCCCTTATTTTCTGAAGTTAACCTTACATTATTCATTATTTTACCATTCTTTTTACAAACAAACTTATATTATCATTTGAATTATTTGATTTCAAGTTATACCCGTATGCTATACTAATTTCAATATACAAATAAGGGGGTAATGATGTGAAAGAATTAATAAAACCGAGTAAGCTTTCTAAAGGTGATACTGTAGCAATTGTCTCTCCTTCTTCAGGATTAGCTGGCGAAAAAGACATATTATGGAGAACTGAAGTTGGTATACAAAGATTAAAAGATGATTTCGGATTAAATGTCAAAGTCATGCCACACGCATTAAAAGGTGCTGACTATACATATAACCATCCAGAAAAACGAGTAGAAGATTTACATCAAGCACTTCAAGACCCAGAAGTTAAAGCTATTATCTGTACATTAGGCGGAGACGATTCTGTTCGATTGTGGCCATACATAGACTTAAATATTATTAAGGATAACCCTAAAATTTTCAGTGGCTATTCTGACACGACTGCACTTCATTTTATGTTTTATCAAGCAGGTGTTTCTAGCTTTTACGGACCATTGTTATTAACTGATTTTGCCGAAAATGTTCAAATGGATGACTACACTGTTCAATCGATCAATCAAACGTGGTTCCAAAATGGAATTGTCGGTAATGTACCTACTTCACCACAAATTAGAAAATACGGTTTACAGTGGGATGAAAAGAATAAAAATATTAACCGCGAATCTTTTGATAATAATGGATATGAAATTCTGAATGGTTCTGGCAAAGCTACTGGACATCTTATTGGCGGTTGTATGGAATTATTCCATTCATTAAAAGCTACTGACGTGTTCCCTAATAATGACGTCTTTGATGGTGCTATTCTTTTCATTGAGACTGCTGAAGTTCATGCCCCACCTTGGTTAATGGAAGATTATGTTCGTGCATTTGGTTCTATGGGTATTTTTGATAGAATTAATGGCGTTATTATCGGAAGACCTCAAGACGACGTATATTATGAAGAATATAAAGAAGTCTGGGTTAAAATGTTAAAAGAGTGGCATCAAGAAGATATGCCCGTTTTCTATAATGCTAGTTTTGGACATAATGAACCAAAATGCATTATTCCATACGGTGCACAAGCTGAATTAGATGTCGATAATAAGACATTTACAATAATCGATAATGCTGTAGATTAATTATTCATTTTAAAGTATTGTACTTTGCGAAATATTTCAGAATTGTTATAATATTAAGTATATCAAAGGGGGATTTTTACAATGACAAAGTTAGCTACATACTATGAACAGGCACAACCCATTAAAGAATATGTTAATGAGATGACAACAAATAAAGAGCAATTACTCGATATTTATCAATCTTTCCAATTACCTAAAAATGATGAACGATTAGATAAAATTAAAGATAAAAATTATAAAGTACTTGTGATAACTGAAGATTGGTGTGGAGATGCAATGATGAACATACCTGTTCTATTAAACATTGCTGATTACGCTAATATAGAAGTGAAAGCTTTCCATCGTGATGAAGATACAAATTTAATTGATCAATACTTAACAAATGGTACTGCTCGCTCTATACCTATTTTTGTATTTTTAAATGACAAACATGAACAAGAACATGTTTGGGGACCAAGAGCAATCAGCGTCCAAAAATTTGTAGAAAATATTCGTAAAGATTTACCAAGTAAAGACGATCCAACATATGCTGAAAAAGAAAAAGAAGTACATCATAGCATCCATGAAACTTATCAAAATAAAACTGAATTTTGGGATGACGTATACGAATCAATCGTTAGTTCAATTTCATAATCAAACGTATAAAGGCTCGGACATTTAGTCCGAGCCTTATTTATGTATGAATGCCCCTATTCACTTAGGAGAATTTCTCGCCATCCCCATGGCTACTAATATAACTATACTTCAAATCAATAAAAACTGAAAATTCATGTTATTAAAGTTAACATGTAAAAATTGGCAAGTGAAAAGCGCTCGTCCGGGAATTAACGAGCGCTTTTCGGGGAAGGGTTATTAATTAAGGAAACATGTATTTTTATAAAGCCGGGAAACTTTATAAAAATATCTTGAATCATTTTATGATCCATTTCAACGTTACAATTACAGATAACTATCAAAACACGTTCTACACAAAGTCATTTACAATCATGAAAAAAACATATACGAAATAGTTTTGAGGAATTGAATGGATTGTGCTTCGTGTTGTGTTATCTATGACTAAAGTATATCAGTGAGATAGGAATTTTTGTTGATTCATTCTTAACTCAAATATTTCATTTCTTAAGTGTATTTTACAACTATTTTTTTAACAGTTAGGAATGCCTAACTGTTAAAAAGGCGATGAAATCAACATGCATTCATGCTGCCTAACTGTTCAATAATGTCACTTTTTTCAAAATTTTGATTGCTGAATATTCTGAATTTAGCTATAATGACATAAATTGGACACAATTACTATAGGGGGAATATGATGAACAAGAAAATTAAAAACAGGTGGCTCATTGCTGTTGCAGCTGTTGGAATACATATTTCAATAGGGTCTGTTTATTCATGGAGTGTATTCACGAAACATATTCAAAATGATTTAGGCTTTACTTTAAGTGAAGTATCAAGAATATTTAGTATTGCAATATTGTTTTTAGGACTTTCTGCAGCTTTTATGGGTCATTTCGTTGAGAAATTTGGTCCACGTTTATCCGGACTCGTTTCTACGATATTTTTCATATCAGGATTGTTACTTTCTAGTTATGCGATTTCCGTTCAGAGCTTGCCCTTACTTTACTTAGGATATGGTGTATTATCAGGTATTGGACTTGGTATTGGTTATATTGCACCTGTATCTACATTAGTAAAATGGTTCCCCGATAAGCGTGGTATGGCTACAGGATTAGCCATTATGGGATTTGGATTCGCATCAATGATCGCCAGTCCAGTTATAGAATTTCTCATTACACATTTTAATCTTGTCTCGACTTTTATCATTTTAGCAGTCGTGTATTGTATTATCATGCTGATCTCTAGTTTATATTTAGAAAGACCACCGGAATATTATAGACCTAATAGTTTTAATCCTCAAAAAGATAAAAAGAAAAAACCAGACTTAGTTCAAATGTCTGCCAATGAGGCCGTTAGAACTAAAAGGTTTTATTATTTATGGTTAATGCTCTTTATTAATGTTACTTGTGGTATAGCGATTTTATCTGTCGCAAGTCCAATGGCACAAGAAATTGTAAACTTAACACCTGCAAAAGCTGCCACAATGGTTGGTATTATCGGTGTGTTTAATGGTCTTGGTCGCCTCATTTGGGCAAGTATATCTGATTTTATTGGCAGAACAAATGTCTATACAATTTTCTTTGTCATACAAATCGCATTATTCTTATGGTTACCAATCGTTGATAATTCAATGCTATTTCAAATTATTCTGTTCATCATCATTTCTTGTTATGGCGGTGGTTTCTCTTCTATCCCCGCTTATATCGGTGATATATTTGGTACGAAACAACTTGGTGCCATACATGGCTATATATTAACGGCATGGGCAGCAGCTGGATTGGTTGGACCTTTTATATCAGCAACTGTCAGAGAAGTTACACAAAGTTACATGGCAACGTTATATATTTTCGCAACATTCTTTGTAGTAGCTTTAGCGATTTCATTCTTAATCAGAGTAGATATTAAAAGAATTAAAGAAATGCAAGCACAGTAAACATCAAATAAAACCACATAACAAAACCTCCAAATCTTTAAATAAACAGATTTGGAGGTTTTTATATTCATATTTAAATATATTATACAAATAGACTTATAAATAGTATAAAGATAATACCTGAAACTGAGATAACTGTTTCAAGAAGCGTCCATGATAAGAATGTTTCTTTCATCGTTAAACCGAAATATTCTTTAAACATCCAGAAACCAGCATCATTTACGTGTGACGCGATTACACTACCAGCACCAGTTGCTAATACGACTAATGCTAAATTAGCATCTGATGATTCTAATAATGGCATAACAATACCAACTGTTGATATCGCAGCAACTGTTGCAGAACCTAATGCTAGTCTTAGTACTGCTGCAACGATCCAAGCTAATAATATTGGAGACATTGCAGTATCTGTAAATAGTGACTCAACTGTTTTACCTACGCCGCCATCAATTAATATTTGCTTAAATGCACCACCGCCACCGATGATTAAGAGCATCATACCAATTGGATAAATGGCATTTGTTAAGGTATCCATAACTTCTGTAACTTTATATCCTCGTTTAAGACCCATTGAATAAATAGCGAATAATACTGAAATTAACATTGCAGTACCCGCTTCACCAATAAAGCTAATAAAGCCTAAAATACCTTGTGGGTTTTCTGGTGAGCCTGTTAATAAATCTACAATAGTTGAAATAAGCATAATAAATACTGGTAATAAAGCTGTTAAAGCAGAAATTCCAAAGCTAGGTGTTTCGTCTATATTGAATGTTTTTTGTTTACCTAATGAAGCTAAGTCACCTGACTTAGTAAATGCTTCTGGAATTGCTTTTTTTGCAAATCTTGTAAAAATAGGACCTGCAATAATTGTTACTGGTATTGCAACAATAAAGCCGAATAGTAATACTTGACCAATATCTGCACCAAATTCTTTAGCGATCATAACTGGACCTGGATGAGGTGGTAAAAATCCATGTGTAACAGATAATGCAGCTGTCATTGGAATACCTAAGTATAATGTTGAAACTTTAGACTCTTTAGCAATTGTAAAGACAATCGGAATTAATAGTACTAACCCTACTTCGAAGAATAAAGCTATACCAATAATAAATGATGCTGTTACAACTGCCCATTGAATACGTTTTTGACCAAATTTATTAATCAATGTATGTGCAATTCTAGTTGCACCGCCCCCGTCTGCTAATAACTTACCTAACATAGCACCGAGACCAAATATTAAAGCAATGTGACCGAGTGTAGATCCCATACCTGTTTCAATTGTACCGATGACTTTGTTTAGTGGCATACCGAGCATAATACCTGTTAACATAGCTGTGATAATCAGAGATACAAATGTATTAAGTTTTAACCACATAATTAAACCTAATAATATAACAATTGCAAGTGCGACAATTAATAATGGTGCAATATCTGAAAACATATAAACATCTCCTTATGAATGTGTTGATTGAAATTCTGAAATTAAATCGTATTCTTCATTTAATTTACGACTTAAATTGATATATATCGGAATTAACGATTGGTAAATATCGACATTCTCTTGATTAGGTTCATGTTGATATGTTTTACCGACCATTTTGTTTAAAACTTCAAAATCATCTATTTCCCCAATAGCTTTTAATCCTAATATGCAAGCACCTAAACATGAACTTTCGTAACTTTCTGGTACTTCAACAGAAGTATCAAATATATCTGCCATCATTTGGCGCCATACTTCACTCTTAGCAAATCCACCTGTTGCTTTTATTTGTTCAGGTGCTTTATCCATCACTTCTATTAAAGCAAGATACACTGTATATAAATTAAGTAGAACGCCTTCTAACGCAGCACGTATCATATGTTCTTTTTTATGAGACAGTGTCAAACCAAAGTAACTACCTCTTGCATTTGCATTCCATAGCGGTGCTCTTTCACCAGCTAAATACGGATGGAATAACAAACCATTTGCGCCAGGTTTTACTCTACTTGCAATCTTAGTTAAAACATCATATGAATCAACGCCGAGTCTTTTAGCTGTTTCAACTTCACTTGCTAACAATTCATCTCTTAACCATCTTAGAACGACACCACCGTTATTCACTGGTCCACCGATGCAATAATGATCTTCCGTTAATACGTAACAGAATATTCTTCCTTTATCATCTGTCTTTGGTTTATCAATAATTGTTCTAATAGCACCGCTCGTTCCAATCGTTACGGCTACTTCTCCTTCACGATAACTATTAACACCTAAATTGGACAATACGCCATCTGAAGCGCCGATTACAATCGGTGTATCTTCATTGATACCCATAATATCAGCGTAATTCTTTTTAACTTGCTTCATAATATGTGTTGTAGACACTAATTCTGGTAATTGCGTTTCATTAATTTCAAGTAATTTTAAGACATCTTTATCCCAATTTAATGTATTTAAATTCATCATACCCGTCGCTGAACCAATTGAGTGGTCCATAACGTATGTTTCAAATAATTGATAGAATACATAAGTCTTAATATCTATCCATTTCTCAGTGTTCTTGAATATATCGGCATGTTCATGTTTTAACCAATAAATTTTTGATAATGGAGACATTGGATGAATGGGTGTACCCGTTCTTTTATATATTTCTAATCCGTTATGTTCATTATTTATCTTATCTGCGTATTCACTTGCTCTATTATCTGCCCAAGTGATACATTCCGTTAATGGCTGATTATTTTTATCCATTGCTATCAAGCTGTGCATGGCACTACTGAAACTTAATAATTTGATTTCTTCTGGCTTAGCGCCAACTTCTCTAATCACTTTTTTTACTGTAAATAATACAGCGTCGAATATTTCTGCAGGACTTTCTTCTGCAACGCCAATCTCATGGGTCGTCATTGGATATTCTATATTATGTTTTTTCAAAAAGTTCCCTTCGCTATCATAAATAACAGCTTTAGTACTCGTTGTACCAATATCTACACCAATCATATATTTCATTACAAAATCCTACTTTCTATCTATATTAGTTTGAGAATTCCACAAGACATCAATTTGTTCATCAACGTCATCGAAATTTAAATGAAATGCTTCTTTCATTTTATTTCTATCTTTATTTTCAATCGCTTCAATATATACTTTATGGTTGTGTATCACTCTTTTGAAATCTTCTGGTTCATTTTGCATTCTTTTTCTCATCGAAATTAAAACTAAACATTCCATAACTGGCGTTAAATTATGCCATATCATTTCAATATATTGATGGTGAATAGCAGTGATCATTGATTCATGAAATAGTAAATCCAATCTCGTGAATTCATCTGCATCTTCAAATTCAACAGCTACAGTCATCATTTTTAATATTTTATTTAGCTGTTTAATCACTTCTTCATTATTTTCAACTAGTAATCTTTCAAATACAAATGACTCTAACATCAACCTAATGTCATATATTTCTTTTTGGTTTGCTTTAGATAACCCCATAACAACTGCTCCCATACGTTCTAATGATATAAGACCATCTTGTTGCAGGAGTTTAAGTGCATCTCTTACTGGTGATCGACTCACTTCAAATTGTTGAGCAATTTTATTTTCACTTAACTTATCGCCTTCTTCTATAATCTTACTTATAATTGCTAGCCTAAGTTCACTCGCTACTTGCTCTCCCGTTGAACGATGCTTTAACCATTCGCTTGGATAATGATAATGATGTTTCATAAAATACCTCCAAACTTCGTATACTTGTATACAAGTTATTGTAAACGTTTTCGAATTATTTGTAAACGGTTACTGCTTATTTTTTAAAATACAAAAAAGAGTTCAGGATATTTTTTCATCCTAAACTCTCATAAATATAACGCTATTCTATTGATAATCTGTTTAATACAACTTCCCCTAATGCTTTACTCGCCGTTAATAAAGCATCTTCATTAACCACAAATTTCGGACTATGGTTAAAGTGCGCTTTTTCAATTCCATATGGTTTACATCCGACAAAGAAAAATGTACCTGGTATTTTTTCAAGATATATCGCAAAGTCTTCAGAACTCGTTAATTGTTCATGTTCTTTTAAGGATTCAAAATAATCACCTTGACTCGTTGCCAAAATATCTATTAAATAATCTGTTTGTTTATAGTGATTGACTAGTGGAATACAATCTAATTCATATTTAAACTCACATTGAATATTAAAAGTATCTTCTAACCCTTTAATTAACTGCTCGATTTCATCATGGATTTGATGACCTATACGGCTTTCCATATATCTTACATCACCAGCTAATTCCACACTATCTTGGATAACATTTAATGATCCTAAACCATTGAATGAACTAATCGTAACAACACCCATATCAAATGGATTCAACCTTCTCGATACAACGGTTTGAACATTCGTTACGAAAGTACTTGCTGCCATAATTGCATCATTCGCTAGGTGTGGACTTGATCCATGACCACCTTTTCCTTTAACTTTAAGGTGAAATAATGATCGACCACCCATTGTTGGACCTTTCCTATATGAAATAACATCTGGTGTATAATCAGGGAATAAATGAATACCATAGATTTCATCCACTCCATTTAAATATCCTGATTGCACCATGTCAATTGCGCCACCTGGTGCTAACTCTTCGGCATGTTGATGGATAATCATAATCTTACCTGGTAAATGCGCTTTAAGTTCAATCAAACATTCCGCAAGTATTAACAAATATGCAGTATGTGCATCATGCCCACAAGCATGCATCCACCCTTTATTTTTAGAACTAAATGGCAATCCGGTATCTTCAGTAATATTTAACGCATCAAAGTCTGCACGTAATGCAATTGTTCTTCCCGGTAAACTGCCTTCAATTTCTACAATCAGTCCGTAATTACCACCAATACGGTTATGTATTACAACGTCTTTATTTTCATAAAACGCTTCTATATATTGTGATGTCTTCACTTCATTAAATGACGGTTCAGGATATTGATGTAAATATTGATAATGCTTAATCATATCTTGCTCTTTTTGTTCGAGCTTTTTGAATAGTAAACTACGTAACATAGATTCACCCCCTCAATTTCATAAAAAGTAACTACCACAAAATGTAGTAGCTACTTTTTTTCATTTTTATCTTTTAATTTATCTGGATGTTCATCAACTTTATCTTCTTTTTCAAATTTCGCTAATACGGCTGTTAGGAAAAATCCTAGTCCAGCTCCAATCATTAATGAGCTTGGTGTGCCGTGGAAAAAGAAACTTGCAACAATACATATTATACCAATAATGATATAATGTTTAATAAATTTTTTACCCAAAAATATCCCTCATTCTTATGTCTAATAATTTAAATTTAACATAGAAATGAGGGATAAACCATTAAATATTCTTATTTCTTATCATGTAATGATTGATACCTGTGAATACAGCAATACATGCTACAGATATCCAAATTTGTGTTACTTTCATTGAGAGTAAACCTTGATTCAATATTTTTGGTAAAAAGTCTAAAGGATTGTATTTCATCATTTTTGATAAATCTTCGCCTATTTCAGGAATAAAAATCAATGCATCAAAGATGTTAGGTAAAAATAATATTAATATGATGGCAGTAGTATAAACAACTGCTGATTTACCAGTAAGTAAATTAAGGATATTTAATAATGTTCCGTAAAATAGCATGATAAGTAGAAATTCACCAAACATTTTGAAATAGTCAGATACACTTAATTCGCCTGCATCAATTATAGTTGATGCTAATAATGTAAATAGCGTACCTAAAATCGTAAATATAATAACAATGCCGATAATAGATAGTAACTTGCCGTATAAATACTTCACTCTATTTGTTTTAGAGTTTAAGAACAACTGAATCGTACCATACTGCATATCACGTACTATCGTTCTAATAGAGAACATTAATAATACAAGTCCTCCAAATACGAAGAACATAGCCAATACAACTTGTGCATCAAATGGTCCATCTAATGTTTTAACAGAAATCATGATGGCTATTCCTGGAAACAATGAAATAAGAAATCCTAAATAGCCTAATGGACTTTTAAATATTCTCGTTAAATCATATTTTACATGTTGGGCGATATTCATGATACTTCAACTCCTTTGTTAATATTAAAGTATTGATCTCTTAAAGTCGTTTTATTATTTTGAATAAACTTAGGATAAATATTTTTAGCGCTTAATGCTTTTAACACTTCTTGATAATCTTCTAGCGCTTCTACTGAAATAATCGATTCTTGTTTATTACTTGTTACTAATTTGTAATTCATCGTAAGAAGATTAAGTGCTTGATTATAGTTTGAATGATCAAAGATAAATTTAGTCACGTCTTTAGATTGGGCTTTCATATCGTAATCTTCAACGATTGCACCATCTTTCATAAATACTGTTCTATCGCATATTAATTCAATATCTTCTAACTTATGACTTGAAATGAGTACTTTAATATTTAAATCTTTACTTACTTTTTCTAATGTTTTTAAGACATCAATCGAACCGTCTGGATCCATTCCATTTGTCGGTTCATCTAAAATCAAATATTGTGGTTTATTCATAAGCGCAACTGCAATAGATAGCTTCTGTTTCATACCCATTGAATATTTTTTTACTTTTTTGTCGATATAAGGCTTAATGCCAAATGACTCAATTAACATATTGATATAATCATCATCAACATTAGTCCCTAATACATTTCTAAAGAAGTTTAAATTATAATAGCCTGTTTTATTTAAATATAATTTCGGATTTTCTATTAAATAACCCACTTTGTCACTATTTTCTTTGTTAAAATTTCCTTCATACTTCATAATATTCTGGTTCATAATTTTCATTAATGTTGTTTTACCTACACCATTTTTACCGATCAATCCGACTATTTGGCTATCCCCAAAATCAAAGTCGATATTTTTGAGGATATGTTGCTTACCGTAATACTTTTGTATGTTATTTAATTTCACGATTATTCACCTCTCCTTTAAATTGTAATTGCATGCTTTCGTGCTTTAATAATTGAAATGATATAACTCACGATAAATAAAATGATGGAACAGCCTAAGAATATAGACATGTCGTGTGTCTTGAATATATGCGATTGTACTGAGAAGAATTTAAGCACATAATCTATAAACTGAATTGAGTTTGGTACAATCACTCCGACTATTATCATCCAAAATATAATAGGAATTTTGATCAATCTTTTATACTCAGCAAATGGCAAGATTAAACTAATCGTCAATAAATTCCCTGCAATACTTAAACACATGCCTGAAATATCGTATGAAATTTTCATGCCTGGTTCTTGTATTAAAAATGCTACAATCGTACATAAACCAAGTAGTAATTGTGTGAATAAAATAATTATTAATCCTGTTAAATAATGAGCATTAATCACTGTTGATTGCTTAACAGGTAAACTTAGAAATGTATATTCAGAATGATTTTTATTGATTTTATTGAATAGAAAATACATTGGTACTAAGAACACAATATGGATCATAACGACAAGTATGCCTAATATACCTATTTTAATAAAGCCATTAAGAGGTAATACGACTATTAATGGTAATAACAATGCTGTAACTAACATTAAATATAGGTATGATTTTGATAAAATTAAGTTTCTATATAAGATTGCCTTCATTTTATACCTCCATAAACCGTAATTTGATCTTGTTTCGCTTGTTTGATAGCTCTGCTAAACTGAATCGACCATATGATTGCAACGATTAACAATATGATTGCTGGTGTATAGTATAAAAATATTTTCCAACCTAAAACTTCAGCAAATTGGCGAGTTCGATTCGAATATATACCAAAGTAAAACATTGTAAATATCCCATACATAGCAACTAATATCCAAGCACCGAACTGATTAATATTTAAATGTGCAAATGTTGGATAAACAATGCTTAACGTAAATAAGTTCGTTGCTACAATAAATAACCCAGCTTGAATAAATATTGTGTCTTGTTTTACGAATGCTATGAACATAATCATGATAAATGAAATACCTGTTACTAATAAGTTATATACATAATGCCCTCTTACAATATCAACTTTAGAAATTGGTAAACTCATATAAAAGATTTGACTACTTTGTTTATTTAAAAATATTGCGTGATTAATACTGTGAACTGAAACGACTGCGACAAAATATACCGCTAATACATTCATGAGTTCTATACTTTGAAAAGACACAGTAAATTTCGTTAACAATACTAATCCGAAACAAATTAAATAAAGTAAGTAATACCCTTTCTCATATTGAAAGTTTCGGTAGAAAACAGCTTTCATTTATACCACTTCCTTATCGAATTGATCTTTCTCAATTCTTACCATGATATCCTCTATTGATGGCGTTTCAACGACTACTTCATTTCCAAATAACTCAACAAATACTGAACTTTGTCTAGTTAATCCTGAGAAACCTGTATTCGTTTCTTTCACACTGATTAATAACGACCTTAATTCATCATCAAGTATAGATTGGTCTCCTTTAATAATTCGATAACCATCTGTTAAATCTTCTACACTTTCATTAATAACAATGGATCCATTTTTTAAATAAACGATATAATCAGCAATTTTCTCTAAATCTGAAATAATATGTGTAGAGAAAAAGATTGTTTTTTCTTCATCTATTAATTCTCTTTGTAAAATTTCAAGCACTTCGTTACGTACGACTGGATCAAGTCCTGCAGTTGGTTCATCTAGAATGTAAAGTTCAGCATGGTGACTTAATGCGATTGCTAATGATAATTTCATTTTCATACCTGTTGAAAATTGCTTAATCTTTTGTTTATAAGGTAATTTAAATTCTTTAATATAACCTTCAAATATTTCGTGATCCCATTGTTTATAATATTTACTGATGACTTTCTCGATTGTTTTAATATTCCATTTTTCATACATATATAATTCAGAATAGACAAAGCCGATTTTATTTTTAATATCAACTGGGTTCTCACTTAAATATTCTCCAAGTATTTTTAAATCTCCACTTTGTTCTTTAAGTAGACCCATAATAATACGAATAATCGTTGTTTTACCTGCACCATTCGCACCAATAAATCCTGTTACATAACCTTTACGTACTTCAAAGTTAACATTTGATAATTCAAGATTTTTATGACTAAAATTTAGATTTTTAACGTCTATCGCATTGTCCATTTTATTCACCTTCCTCATAAATCAAATTAACGATTTCATTGAGTTCTTTAACATCCATTCCGATTAACTTTGCTTGTTTAGTTAAATCTCTTGCTAAATCCTCTATGACAATAAATTGTTTTTCTTTCATGATTGAGGGATCTTGTGATTTTACAAAAGTACCTTTCCCTCTTATCGTCGTGACAAATTGCTCTTGTTCTAAATCAACATATGCACGTTTAGTTGTTATTAAACTGACACCTAAATCACTTGCTAACTCTCTCATAGAAGGTAATGAAGCACCCGGTTCTACTTTACCTTGTAATATTTGTGCTTTAATTTGTTCTTTAATCTGTTCGTAAATTGGCTGATTACTATTATTTTGAAGTAGAATCTTCATGTTTAACCTCCCTCTCTCTAACTGTGTATAAACAGTATATACACTATATACATATTTGTCAAACTCATTTACTAAAAAGCTTATAAATCAATGTTTTAAGACATAAAAAAACAGAGTGTGTATATGAATTGTATATACACACTCTGTTTGATTTTATTATTTTAAGTCATTGATTGCTTTAGCAATAGATTCAAATACATGTTCTATGTCAGATTTTTCAATACAGCTAAATGCAATACGAATATCTGTTTTATTTAAAGCAATAATACCGATACTATACTTATCAATTAAGTGTAATCTCAATTGCTCAGGATCTACATCTAACACTTTAAGTGCCATAAAGTAACCTGAATTAAATGCATATGGCGTCCATAATGATTTAAATTCATCACGATATGCGACTTCTTTCGTTACTTCATATCTTTCTTTTAGAATATTCACATTATGATCAACTTGATCTTGGAAAGAAGGATCTTCCATTGCATGAATAATTGCAGTTTGGCTAGGTAAAGAACAACTTGATAAGTTACTTCTAATTAAACCTTTTAATTTAGCTACTAAGACATCTTTAACAACATCATGTTGACTACCAAATGTTAAGAAACCAACACGGAAGCCCCATGAGAAGTATTCTTTAGTTGCGCCATCAATTTTAACCGGCATAATATTTTCATGATTTAACGCTGTTAATGCTGTAAATACTGATTGTTTATAAACATCTTCAAAGAACAATCCATAATAAGCATCATCAACTAATGTAATGACTTGCGTACCTTTGTCAGCTAATTGTTTAATAGCTTCAACCATTTCTTTAACTTCTTCAACTACTGGTGTATAACCAGTTGGGTTATTTGGGAAGTTTAACACGAGAATAACTTTTTCTTTATTATATTGTTCTA
The DNA here is from genome assembly GCF_022386995.1 of Mammaliicoccus sp. N-M50. NCBI lineage: Bacteria > Bacillati > Bacillota > Bacilli > Caryophanales > Staphylococcaceae > Mammaliicoccus > Mammaliicoccus sp. N-M50. The sequence goes on from NZ_JAJNJA010000007.1 coordinate 108,340, forward strand.
AAGCATGTTTGAAATATTCTAAAGTGTAACTACCATCTTCTTCAAATGCTTTGTAAGTTTCAATGTTCGCACTATGTCTCACACCAAAAGCTAATTTATAGTTACCCCAGTTATGTTCAGGTAATAAAATTGTATCTTGTGCATCTACAAATAAATCTCCAGCTAAAGATAAACCGTGTGTTAATGCGTTTGTTACGACTGGTTTAGAAATATCATCAGCACTTAAATCAGGATTGTCTTTTAAAATTTTCTGTTGCCATAATGTACGTAAACGTTCATCACCTTGTGGCGGTGCATATGGGAATATATCACTTGGATCTTGGTCACCAAATTGATTATATAAAGCATCTGTGTACATAATACCTTCATCAGTAGTTGCCATACCGATTGTTGCATTATACTTTGTACCTTTTGCTTCTCCAGATTGTGATAAAATACCCTTTGGATAATAAATAGATTTACCTAAATCGGAAAGCATATCTAATACAACAGGATATTCTTTTTTCAGTTGTTCATTTAATTCTAATGCTAGTGGGTTCATAGAAAGTCATCCTCTTTCATTGTTATGATACTTCTATACTAGACGAGAATTATGAAAATTAAAAGTGTGTTCACTAAATTTCATCATTTAATTTTAAAAAATCATCCCTTTTTGGATAACAAAGAAATAATTGATATAATAAATCATGTAAAGGAGCAAAACATATGTCTACAATTACAAAAGTTCTCGTTGGGTTAGCTATAATCTGCTTAATTATTGGAATAGGCATTCAAATAAGCGGCAACTCAGGCATTCAATTTACATTCGCATCAATATTATTTTTAATAGCCGCATTTATAAGTAGAAATGGCGACCGAAAAAAAGCTAATAGAAAGAAGTAATACAATAAAGACTAAGATTAATTTGAGATAATCTTAGTCTTTATTTTTACTATCTACAACAACTTGTAAATATAAGCCTTCTATTAGTAATCTAAAGTCAATCAAATTTTTATATGTTAAACTCTCTTTAGGAGTGATGATTATGGCTTTATATCAAAAGTTAATTCAAACGAGCGCTGGTGAAATGTTAGCAATTGCTAATAATGAGTATTTATTAATGTTACATTTTACGAATAAACCTTCGTTAGAAGATGAATTACAAATTGTACGTAAACAACTTAATTCAGAAATTAATGATGAAAGTAACCATGTTTTAGATAAACTTGAGGAAGAATTAGCTCTTTATTTTGAAGGTAATCTTTCTAATTTTACAACACCTATACATTTTAATTTTGGTACACCTTTTCAACAAAAAGTTTGGCGTGCTTTATGTGATATTCCATTTGGCGAGACGATATCTTATAAGCAGTTAGCTGAGAATATTGGTAAACCTACTGCTTTTCGTGCTGTTGCAAATGCAAATGGTAAGAATTTTATTACGATTCTTGTACCTTGTCATCGTGTGATAGCTGCTGATGGATCAATTGGTGGTTATTCTAGTGGCATAGAACGAAAAGAAATCTTGCTTGATATTGAGAAAAATAAAAGTAACATCGGCTAATATTATCAACCGATGTTACTTTTTTAGTTTATTATAATTGTTTAATCATATATTTGTAGTCATGTCCGCTTAGTTTTCGATCATATGATGGTTTAAAGCCAAGTTTTTCATATAGTTTCATTGCACCTTCATTATCAAATTCACAATTTAATGATACTTGCTTAAATCCTCTTTCTTTAGCTCGTACAAAAGCATCTTCTATAAGTTTGGAGGCAATACCTCTACCCCTATATTCTGAAAAGACCGCAACTGAATCAATATATAAATCACCATTATCCGCTTCTTTTTCAGGTAACGGCGTTCCTTCTAATTTAAATGAATCTTTAAATGCAATATTGTGCCAATTTTCTTCAAGTTGTTTTTCGTCACTGCCACTATAGCAATTAAGAAAGCCTGCTACTTCTCCATCAATTTCATATACCTGACTATGTTTATAATGGTTTCTATATTCACTCTCAACACTCGCTTGTTCAAGTAATCTTAAAACAGTCTCCTTATCATTTTGAACAACTAAAGGTAACTCCATATCATGCCAAATCATAAACATTAACTCACTTAATTTTTTCGCATCTTCTTTAACAGCAGGTCTAATCATATTTTCTACTCCTTTAATACAAATTAGATTCATTTTAACATAAAAATCATCCAATTAAATAACCCACCAAGTAAGGTGGGTTTATTTATGTATAAAAAAGAGTGCATACTACTATATATTCGAGGACGGATAACGCCTTTATGCTTCTAAAATGGAGCACGAATTATATAGGTTTACATATGCACTAGAAATCATTTAATTATACCATTTTATGACCAATCATTATTGAAAACATTGATATGACGGCATTTAATGGTCTTTTTACATCATACCTGGCATTCCGCCCATGCCGCCCATATCTGGTGCTGCTGGTTCTTCTTCTGGAATGTCTGCTACTACTGCTTCAGTAGTTAAGAACATTGCTGCTACAGATGCTGCATTTTGTAATGCTGAACGTGTAACTTTTGTTGGATCGACAATACCTGCATCTAACATATTTACCCATTCGTCTGTTGCTGCATTGTAACCAATACCTTCGTCAGCGTTTTTAAGTTTTTCAACTATAATTGAGCCTTCTAAGCCAGCATTTTCAACGATTTGACGTAATGGTGCTTCAAGAGCTTTCAACACAATGTTTACACCAGTTTGTACATCGCCTTTTGCTTCAACTTCAGCTACTTTATTATAAATAGATACTAATGCTGTACCACCACCTGCTACAATACCTTCTTCAACTGCAGCGCGTGTAGAGTTTAAAGCATCTTCAATTCTTAATTTACGTTCTTTTAATTCTGTTTCAGTTGCAGCACCTACTTTAATAACTGCAACACCACCTGCTAATTTAGCTAAGCGTTCTTGTAATTTCGTACGATCAAAGTCTGAAGTTGTTTCTTCAATTTGAGCTTTAATTTGACCAACACGAGCGTCGATGTTTACTGAGTCACCTTGACCTTCAACAATTGTAGTGTCGTCTTTAGTAACTTGAACTTTACCTGCTTCACCAAGCATATCTAAAGTTGTTTCTTTTAAGTCTAAACCTAAGTCATCAGTAATCACTTGACCACCAGTTAAAATTGCTAAATCATCTAACATAGCTTTACGACGGTCACCAAATCCAGGCGCTTTAACTGCTACTGCTGTGAATGTACCACGTAATCTGTTTAATACTAAGTTTGTTAATGCATCTCCATCAACATCATCAGCAACAATTAAAATTGGTCTATTTGTTTGTAAGATTTTTTCTAAGATAGGTAAAATATCTTGGAATGAAGAAATCTTTTTATCTGTAATTAAGATGTAAGGATTTTCTAATTCAGCAGTCATCTTGTCTGAATCTGTCACCATGTATGGAGAAGTATATCCTCTATCAAATTGCATACCTTCAACAACTTCTAATTCTGTGCTGAATCCTTTAGATTCTTCAATTGTAATAACACCGTCATTACCTACTTTTTCCATTGCTTCTGAAATAAATTTACCAATTTCTTCATCAGCAGCAGAAATAGAACCAACTTGTGCAATTTCTTCTTTTTTCTCAACTGGTTGTGAGATATTGTGTAATTCTTCTAAAGCTACTTTAACTGCTTTATCAATACCTTCACGAATACCAACTGGATTTGCACCACTTGTTACGTTTTTTAAACCTTCTTGAATCATCGCTTGAGCTAAGACAGTTGCTGTAGTTGTACCGTCACCTGCAACATCATTTGTTTGGTTCGCAACTTCTGCAACTAATTTAGCACCCATATTCTCATATGGATCTTGTAATTCAATTTCTTTAGCGATTGTAACACCATCATTTGTGATTAATGGTGAAGTGAATTTTTTATCTAAAACGACGTTACGTCCTTTAGGTCCTAAAGTTACTTTAACTGCATTTGCTAATTTATCAACACCAGCAAGCATAGAACGTCTAGCGTCTTCTGAAAATTTTAGTTCTTTAGCCATTTATAAAAACCTCCATAAAATATCTTCAAAAATATTATCTAAATTATTCAATAACTGCTAAAATGTCATCTTCTGAAAGGATAATATATGTTTCTTTATCACGTTTAACTTCTGTTCCTGCGTATTGTTGATATACAACTTGATCACCTACAGCAACATCTACAGTAAGTCTTGTACCATCTTCTAGACGCTTACCTGGTCCAACAGCAACAACTTTTCCTTCGTTAGACGATTCTTTAGCTGAATCTGTCAATACAATCCCGCTAGCTGTAGTTTGTTCTGTTTCTGTTTTCTCAATAATAATTCTATCTCCCAATGGTTTTAACATTTATAAAATCCTCCTTGGCGCTAATAATGTTAGCACTCTTTATACTTAAGTGCTAACTACATTTTTATAATAATCAAATTTGGTCAAAATTACAAGCAATATAACTTAAATTTTTCTCTTTTTCTGCTAAATAAGGTACAATGTTTACATGTTTATTTTTGGAGGAATTGAAAATGCAATTTAATCGATTAACTGTTAATATTGCTACCCTATTACTATTTGGTGTTGTACAAACAATCGCAATTATTCCAAATAGTTTATACGCTGATTCAGGATTATCTAAAGTCACAAGATTAGAAATCAGCTTAACATGGATGGCAACAACAGCTATCATTACTGTTTTATTATTATGGTATATGAACTCAAATATTAAAAATCCAACTCGATTAGAACAACAGAAGAAAGAACCATGGGTATACGTGATTTTCTGGTGTGTTGCAGGTATTATAATGGCCATGCTTGGACAAATCATCGCCGCTTTGATTAATACATATATATTTAATCAACCAGTAGAAAGTGGTAATACTCAAAATCTCATGAAGATTGCACAACAATCACATATATTAATCGTTTATATCGTATTAGCAGGTCCAATATTAGAAGAATTAATATTCCGTAAATTAATTTTCGGAGAAATATACAATATGATTAAAGCACCTAAGTGGTTAAGCTTTATCGTAGCAGTATTAGTCAGTTCTTTTATTTTCTCATTAGCACATTCAGATCCAGAACATACATTAATATATGTTGTAATGGGAACTGTATTTAGCGGCCTTTATGTATTAACGAAACGTATCATCGTACCAATGGTTGCACATATGGGAATGAACGGAATAGTTGTTTTAGGACAAATTGTATTTAAAGATCAAGTAAACGAACAATTAGAGAAACAATCTCAAATTTCACAACTGATATATCATACAATCTTGAGCATGTATAGCTAAGCGTAAATAAATAAGCATATCACCGAACTGAAGAACTCAGTCTTAAGTGATATGCTTATTTTTTTGTATTTGGAGGGCGGCTAACTTCCATTATTCTGAATTCTGGTAATTAGAACACTGTAACTTCCATTATTCCGAATTGTGGTTGTTAGAACGCTGTTACTTCCATTATTCTGAATTGTGGTTGTTAGATGTGCGCTCATTTAGAGACATTTCTCACAATTCTGTCCCTAACGACACTTCTTACGGACATTTCTCGGAATTCTGTCCCTAACTGCACCTCTTACGGACATTTCTCGGAATTCTGTCCCTAACAGCACCTCTTAGAGACATTTCTCGGAATTCTGTCCCTAACTGCACCTCTTACGGACATTTCTCGGAATTCTGTCCCTAACAACGCCTCTTACGGACATTTCTCACAATTCTGTCTCTAACAGCACCTCTTACGGACATTTCTCACAATTCTGTCCCTAACGACAGCTCTTACGGACATTTCTCACAATTCTGTCCCTAATATACTCTAATATTGTTTGACACCCCATAATACTTCTTCACATTTTTTAATAATGTATTTGATAACTTCGATTCTAGCTGATTTTTTATTGTCAGCTGGTACGACAAGCCATGGTGCATGATCTGTGTTTGTGAATTTAATCATATCATGACTTGCTTCGATATATTGATCCCATTTTTCTCTATTTCGCCAATCTTCGTCTGTAATTTTCCATTGTTTTTCTGGTGTTTCTTCTCGTTCTTTAAATCTTCTTAATTGTTCATCTTTATCTAAAGTTAAGAAGAATTTTAGAATAATTGCACCTTCGTCCGTCCACATTTTCTCAAATTGATTGATTTCTTCATAGGCACGTTTCCATTCTTTTTTAGTAGCAAATCCTTCTACTCTTTCTACTAATACTCTTCCGTACCAACTTCTATCGAATATTTCAATGTGGCCGCTTCTTGGCATGTCTTTAGCAAATCTCCATAAGTAATGATGATTCAACTCAACATCTGTTGGGGCACTTATTGCATTTACTTCATAACCAGTTGGATCTAATTTTTCTCTAACTCTTTTAATATTACCACCTTTACCGGCTGCATCCATGCCTTCGTATACTAATATTAACGGAATTTTTCTTTCGTATAATGCAAATTGCAATTCTTTCAGTCTATCTTGTAAGTCACCTATAAGAGATTTATATGTCTTTTTATTTACTTTATCTATAGATTGATCAAATAGGTCTGTTTTAAAATCTTCCGTAAAATCGCCATCAATTACTTTGTCTTTCTTTTTATGTAGTTTAATCGCGTTGTTCAATCGATCGATGATATGTTTATACATCAAATTGATAGCTTCTTCTCTCTCCGTATAATCAATGATTTCCCATTCATCAGGGGAAGCTTTAAGTATTTTATGCATTTCTTTATGATATACATCATCATTAATGGCACTTTCGTATTCTTGCGCTTTCCAACTTGTTAATGGATTTTCTTTCATTTCTTTTAAATGTTCTTTTCTCTTTTTATCGCTAATCTCAATATAAAACTTAATAATTTCGTAGCCATCATCTTGGACCATAGTTTCAAAGTCTTGGATTTGTCTGCGTAAAGCATGATATTTGTTGTATATAGAATGCTTTATTTTGTTTGCTTGATATTCTATATAATATGCATACCAACTTCTAAAATAAATATTGATGTCACCTTTTGAAGGTAAACTGTTCCAATATTTCTGTAAAAATTGATATCTTAGATCGTCTTCTGAAGGTGATTTCATCGGTACAAAGTGTGTGTATTTAGCATCAAGTGTTAAAAGAAGTTCATTTGATAGTCTCGTCTTACCTGATGCGGGAACACCTTCAAATACAATCATGATAGGAATTCCAAGTTCTTTTGTCTTCCTCGTTAATGCTGCTACTTCTAAAGATAATTGTTCATTATTTTTAGTCATTTATATACACCTCTTTTCATTTCATATTATATGCTTTTACCTTTATTTTCGCAATTTTCAATAAAATTACAACAAAGAAATGTTATAATAAATGTATTAAGGGAGGTTTTAACATGACGTTAACTTTTAAAGATTATCAATATGAACAAATCAATATTGAAGAAAAAGAAAAACAAACCAAATCATTATTAAATGAATTCGATAATGCAGAAACGGTCGATCAAGCAATTGAGGCGATTGATGAAATTAATAAGATTAGAAACCATACTGATACGCATTATAACTTAGCTTACATAAGAGCATCTATCGATACAAATGATGAATATTATAATAAAGAAAGAGATTTTTTTGATGAAACAATGCCTAAAATACAACATTTAGATCATTTATTCTATCAATCTTTATTAAAATCTAAATTTAAAAATGATTTAATTGAGCATTTTGGACAACAACTATTTTCTTTAGCAGAAGTTGCTCTTAATACATATAATCCTTCTATTAATGACTTACTTGTTAAAGAAAATAAATTAGTAAGCGAATATGATAAATTAATTGCTTCAGCAGATATCGAATATAACGGTGAACATTTGAACTTATCACAATTCAGTAAGTACTTAATCAACGAAGATAGAGAAATTAGAAAAGATGCATTTAAAGCGAGAGAACAGTTTTTTGCAGATCATCTAGAGGATTTAGATCGTATTTATGATGACCTTGTAAAAACAAGACATGAAATAGCTTTAAAATTAGGATACGAGAACTTTGTTCAACTAGGCTATGATAGAATGCAAAGAATTGGTTACGACGCAAATGATGTAAAAATTTTTAGAGAGCAAGTTAAAGAACATGTCGTACCTATTACTGAAGAGATCAAATCACAGCATGCAAAACGTATTGGCGTTGACAGTTTAAAAGCTTACGATAATAATTTCACTTTTAAAACGGGATCGCCTAAACCACAAATATCAACAGAGGAAATCGTGAAAAATGCTAAAAAAATGTACCATGAACGTTCTAAAGAAACTGGTCATTTTATAGATTTTATGATTGATAAACAATTATTTGATTTAGAAGCTAAAAAAGGAAAAGAAAGTGGTGGATATTGTACAATCATAAATGATTTTAAATCACCATTCATTTTCGCAAACTTTAATGGTACACAAGGCGATATTGAAGTTATGACACATGAAGCCGGACATGCTTTCCAAGTATTTGAAAGCTTGAAGTATTCTGTACCAGAATATTACTTCCCTACTTCAGAAGCATGTGAAATTCATTCAATGAGCATGGAATATTTAACTTATCCATGGATGTCATTATTTTTCAAACAAGATACGGATAAATTTAAACTAGCTCACTTAGAAGACAATATTAAATTCTTACCATATGGTGTAGCAGTGGATGAATTCCAACACTTTGTTTATGAGAATCCAGACATTTCTTCAGAAGAACGCAGAAAAGCTTGGTCAGATTTAGAAAATAAATACTTCCCAAGTGTAGACTATGACAATATTCAACATCTTGAAAATGGTGCATTCTGGCATAGACAAGGTCATATTTTTGCATCACCATTTTATTATATTGATTATACATTAGCGACAATTTGTGCAATGCAATTTTTCATTAAACAAGAAGCTGATCCAGATCAAGCATGGTCTGATTACTTAAAAATATGTCAAATCGGCGGTTCACAATCATTTATTGATATTATGGCATCTGTTCAGTTACAATCTCCATTTGAAGAAGGTACTGTAAAATCCATTATAGAAACATTATACAAAGCAACACAGAATATTGATCAAAGTGAATTTTAATAAAAAGGTGAGAGCGGGACAGAAGTCTACTTTCAAGATAATAGAAGAGACTGAGACATTTCATTATGTGCCAGTCTTTTTTATTTGGAAAAATCAATGAAAAAGCGAGGTTCTATGTTGCTTGTTTGGTGTGTCTTGCAACATATGGGGTTTCTATGTTGCTTGTTTAGGGAGTCTTGCAACATACGGGATATCTATGTTGCTTGTTTGGTGTGTCTTGCAACATAGAAAGCGGCTATTTATCTTGTTTCGTCTGTCTTGATAAATACAAGGCGGTTATTTATCTTGTTTGGTCAGTCTTGATAAATAGAAAGTGGCTATTTATCTTGTTTGGGTAGTCTTGATAAATACAATGCCCCTATTTATCTTGTTTTACCAGTCTTGATAAATACAAAGTGGCTATTTATCTTGTTTGGGCAGTCTTGATAAATACAAAGTCCATATTTATCTTGTTTCACTAGTCTTGATAAATACAAAGTCCATATTTATCTTGTTTCGCCTGTCTTGATAAATACAAGGTCCTCCAACATTGCTAGTCATGCCTCACTTGCAATATCCAGACCTCCAACATTGCTTGTCACGCCCTACTTGCAATATTCAGACCTCCAACATTGCTTGTCACGCCTCACTTGCAATGTTCAGACCTTCAACATTGCTTGTCACGCCCCACTTGCAATGTTCACCCTCCTATTTCTAAAAATATAAAAAGAGTCTAGAACATTTCTGTCCCAGACTCACTTTTATTATATTTATGATTTTGAAAATCTTCGCATTATGAATAATATGATGAATCCTAATACTAGTACGATTGCGATTGAAATACCAATGATGAATGGTTTAGAAATACCTTTGTCGTCAGAAGCTGTTTCAAAACTTTCTGTCGTAGTTTGAGTTGTTTCTGTTTTAGTATCATCATCATCTACAGAAGTAGTTTCAGTCGTTTTATTAGTCTTTTTAAATTTTGGTTGTGCTAAATCAGGTCTACTACCAACTTTACTTGTTACGAGCGCTAGTACATCTTCATCCAATTTACTATAATACGCTTCTGAATGGCCAGGTATAAATTTAGGCGCCTTTTCATCAGTGTATTGCGGATTGTAATATCCATCCCCTACTTCATTTGTATTTGGATATGCTGGCATTGTTGGTTTATATTGATTTACATTTTGATCATTATTGCTATTTGAATTTGGTTCATTAGTTTTAGGTTCTTCAGAAGATGGTTTCCCACTATTGGATTGGTTCGGTGGTGGTACTTGATGATTGTTATCATTACTTGAAGGTTCTTCCGTGCTCGGTTTTTCACCAGACTTTGGTTCAGTACTTGGCTCTTCAGTTGTTGGTTCCTCTGTTGTTGGTTTATCATCTGTCTTTGGCTCTTCTGTACTTGGTTCTTCTGATGTTGGTTTATCATCTGTTTTTGGCTCTTCAGTGCTCGGTTCTTCTGTTGATGGCTCCTCTGTACTAGGCTTTTCATCAGTCTTCGGTTCTTCTGTACTTGGTTTCTGATCTGATTTCGGCTCTGTACTTGGTTCTTCTGTTGTTGGTTCTTCTTTACTTGGCTTTTCATCTGATTTTTGTTCAGACTTTTTATCTCTAGTAGGTTCTTCTGATGACTGTTCCTCAGTGCTTGAATCTTCTTCTGACTTCGGTTCAGTAGTTGTTTCCTCAGTTTTACTATTTTGTTCGCTATTTGAATCAGTTTCTTTGGATTGCTGTGCTTCTATATTTTGATTCGATTGTTCTTGAGTTGTGTTCGGAGAAGTATCTTTTGTACTAGATTCATTGCTTTCTATTGCATCTGTATTATTCCCGTGTGCTACTCCAAATGCCATAGAAGATAATAGTAATGTTGAAATCATAGCATTTTTAAATATCTTCATAAAAATTCTTCCCCTCCTCTACATTAATTAATAGTTAAAGTATAAAGGAATGTTTCTTCGTTTTCTATGCTTGAACGCCATATGTTACACAGAATTAATATTTTGTAATAACTTATTCATATTTCTTACAATTTACTGATATTAAAATAAACACTTGCTGTATCAGAACAACAAGTGTTTTTGATTCATTTAATTATTTAGTTGTAAGTCATATTTCGTAAACTTCAAGTAAACTTGGCCAGACTCTGTAGAAGTTCTGAAATTAACAGCATCTTCATCAGGGAATATTCTCGTTGTTAATACTTTTTCACCATCGTTAACGAAAATTTCTAAACTAGATGTATCGCTATAAATTCTCAGTTCTTTTAAGTCGTTATCTAAAGTTGTTGTACGAGTTGTCTTCTCAACCGCTTCACTCACAATACCACTTTCAAATCGATCTAAAGTAAGTTGTTTAGAACGTGTATTATAAATAATTTGTGTTGAACATTTTTTAGAAACTCTTAAATCAAAGTATATTTCGCTAGCTTCATTCTCTAGAATCTCAATCATTAATTCAAATTGTTTACCTTCATATGGGTGAAGTTTAACTGAATGCTTATTAGCATAACCTTCAGCAGTTTCTTTATTTGTTCTTAATTTTTCTAGTGCTTTTATAGGTCTTTGTTTCAGTTTGCCTTCTTCAATTGTTAACACTCTTGGAATTGTTAAACAATGTGCCCAACCTTCTTCATCTGTAGCATAATCTATTTCAGGAAGTCCCATCCAACCAATTAAAATTCTGTCACCATGTTCATCTAAGAATGTTTGTGGTGCATAAAAGTCAAATCCTTGGTCTAATTCAACAAATTCTTTGTGCTCAAACTTCAACGTATCTATATCAAAATCACCAATTAAATAACCAGATTGATAGATGTTCTCGAATTGGTTATTTTCCGCTTCAATACCTTGAGGTGAAAAGATAAATACATCTTTATCATTTAACTTAAATAAATCTGGACATTCCCACATATAACCAAAGTTTTGCAGTTGTGTTTCGATTTCGCCTTTAAAGTTCCAATCTTGAATATTTTCAGATTCATATATAACAGCCGTACCTGTTTCATTCTCTCTTTGAATACCAAATATTGCGTAGTATTTTCCGTTCTCAAACCATACTTTAGGGTCTCTAAAATGTTCAGTATATCCTTCTGGCTTGTTTGGAATAGCTGGTTGATCAAACTTTTTAAAAGTGCATTCTTCTAATTGTTCAGCAATCATTTGGACAGATTTACGATCCCAATTTTCATTTCGCACATTTCCCGTATACATTAAATATAACTTACCATCATAATCAAAGGCACTACCCGAATATACACCGTGACTATCATATTCTGTATCAGGCGCTAATGCGATTCCCTCATCTTTAAATTCTAATAAATCTTTGCTTGTATAATGATACCAATACTTCAAACCATGTACTGCACCAAGCGGAAACCATTGATGAAATATATGATAAACACCATTATGATAAACTAATCCATTTGGATCATTTAACAATCCTGTTTTTGGTTGAATATGAAAAGTTTGACGCCATTTTGACGCATTCACTTTATCTATTAATTCATTGTATGCTTCATCAGATATGTCTGATAATTTTTTATATCTTTCTTCTCGTGTCCAATTTACCATTATCATTCTCCTTACATCCGATTTAGACCGGTTCCATAATATATATATTTTAGCATACTTGAAAGGCTTAATTTTTTAACCATTCAAATTGTGTTTCAATAATATTTAATTTTTCTACCGTTTCATGATTAATACTTTTATTTAATACATGAACTGCTGTCTCACCAGCTAAATAATAGTTAAACTTCACAGTCCCAATATGAGGTGCCACAATTTCTGTCATCTTATTTCCACCAAATCCAATAATCGTTGGCATATCAACTTCTCTTTTTAGAAGTGTATGGTATATACCTAATGCTATATTATCCGTAGCAGCGACAATAACTTCGTCTTCTCTCAATTTAATATCATTACCCAATATCTGAGCATCTTTAATACTGAAACTACTTTCAATAAATGTTGGTTTGATGCCTTGATCCTTTAGTGGGACAAACAGACCTTCTTTTCTCGTTTTACCGACTGCAATGTCATGTTCAGAAACACCGATATATGTAATATTGTGCTTTTGATGTTTCAATAACCATTCTGCTACTTGATTACCTGCTTGGAAATCATCGTGAACAATCGATAAAAGTGATTCATGAGATTGACCAACAATAACAATCGGGCATTCAACTGACTCAATTGCTTTCATATGTTCTTCAGAAATGTTCGTTGCCATCAAAATAATGCCATCCACTTTACGCTTAGCTAACAGATAAATAGAATCAATTTCTCTACCTTTTGATAAATCTGTATTTACAATCATTGTTTGAACATTTTGTTTAAGTAAAGTTGTTTCAATACCTTTTAACGTTTCAGTCGTTGCATAGGAATCTAGCCTAGGTACAATTGCACCAATGAGCCCCGTTCTCTTAGCCTTTAAACTTTGTGCAAATTGATTCGGTTTATATCCTGTTTCTTCTACTACTTTATGTATTTTTTCTTTTGTACTTTTACTAATGGAGCCGCCATTTAAATATCTAGAAACTGTACTTTTAGAAACACCTGCCATATTAGCAATATCTTTAATCGTCTTCATGTATACACCTCTCAGTCATTTATTTTATCATAAAACCGTTTCCAATTCTTTATAAATAAAATGCTGTTTTAAACAAAAAAACCTAGAAACAAAGCTTAATGTCTTTGTTTCTAGGTTAACTGTAATTTATTGTTTTTCAACCGTTATTGTCCATGAAGCATCTCCAAGTTGTTCATAATTCGTAACGGGATAGCCATTTTCTGCTGCCCAATTTGGAAGTGCTTCTGTCGCTTGTGTACAATCAAAATCAATTTTCAATTGTTCGCCTACTTGTAATTCATCCATTTTATTTTGTGCTTCTATTAATGGGAACGGACATACCATTCCTACTGTACCTAATTCATGTACCATATATATTGACTCCTTTTATTAAATACTTTGTGTGCTAACTTGTGCTTTTGTTTGTCTTGCTTTTCTAGGTTTAACAAAGATGAAATAACTCATAAACCATGCACCAAAAATCATTGATGGTAAAGCAACCCAACCTTGCCAACTCATAGCTGCTGTTGAAACTAAACCATTACCGATTGAACAGCCACCTGCTAATGATGCACCAACACCCATGCATGCACCACCGATAACACTGTTTCTTATTGTTTTAGTATCTGGCATTCTCCATTTAAATTCTCTTGAACCTTTTGCTGCAATATATGAACCGATAAATATCCCAAGTACTAAAAATACGCCCCAGTTAATTAATGACGCATCACCAGTAACTAAGTATTGCACGATATTTGCTGAAGGTGTTGTAATACCAAGGCCAGCAATTCTTCCTGTTGAAGCACTCATTGGCCAAGCAATTAAAGCTATTATCCCTACTGCAATTGCAGCTGCAAATGGGTGATATCTTTTTTCAAATAAGATATGACGAATGCCGGTATATTTTTGTTTTAATTGAGGAATTGCTACTTTTGGTTTTTTGAGAGTCTTTGTCACAAAATAAACTGTAACAATCACTAAAATAGCAATCAATACCCATACAGGTACATTTAGTGTTTCTGCCATATTAGAGTTAACGACACTATATGAATTAATTTTTTCTTGAACAGGATTTAATGGTCCAGATTTCATAATTGCCGCTGTTACACCATATAATACTAAGGCTATCCAGCTTCCAATTAATCCCTCGCCTGCTCTGTACCAAGTCCCAGTCGCACATCCACCAGCTAAGATAATTCCGATACCAAATACAAATGATCCATATATCGTACCTACTAATGGAAATGTTTCTGCTTCTAGCTTAAATACACCTAATCCAACTAGTGTAAATAATCCAATACTTTGAATAGAGATTGCAATTAATAAAGCATAAAACATTTTATTATTTTTCTGTACATACATATCTCTAAACCCGCCTGTTAAACAAAAACGTGTTCTTTGCATAACAAAGCCAAGTAATATTCCGACTATAAGTCCACTTATAATCATCCAAACCATATAAACAACTCCTTATTCCTATTACAATGATAGGAATAATAATATATCATAAACCACACATATTCAAGTTAACATTTGATTACAAATATCAGACAATTCAATAAAAAACAGCTATAGCAATAAGCTACAGCTGCTCTTTATCTTCTTCATCCATCCCAAGTTCTTCTTCCATTAATTTTTGCTCTGCTTTTAAATATTTTTTATAGCCTATTTTTGAAATAATAATACTGATTTCATAAAGTAAAATCATTGGTAATGTAAATAACATATGTGTCATAAAGTCAGGTGGTGCGATTAACGCAGCCACAACAAGTAAAATAAAATACGCATATTTTCTATTTTTCTTTAAAAACATCGGTGTAACGATACCTAATCTTGTTAAAAATAGTAATAAAATTGGTAATTGAAAGACAAATCCGAATGGTATAGTAAATTTAAACATTTCACTAAAGTACTCTTTAATCCCGATTGTTTGCTTAATCCCCATATCATCAGCTAATCCCATTGTGAATGAAATTAAATACGGAAAAATCACAAAGTATGAGAATAATAAACCACCTACAAATAAAATTAAACTAAATGGTATATAACTTAATGTCACTTTTTGTTCTTTCGGATGTAAACCTGGAGATATAAATGCCCATAATTCATATAAAATGACAGGCGATACAATGATAAATGCAATCACAATTATCATTGTTATGTATATCGTTAATGGATCCGTTATTCTAAATGCATTGAGTTCTAATGTTTGTGTAAAATCATCATTTGTTATATAAAAAATAACAGGTTTAGCTACGAAAAAGCCAACGATGAGACCACCAACAAGGAAATATGCAATAATCATAATACGTCCACGAAGTTCTTCTAAGTGTTCGACAAATGTTAAATTGTCTTTATCCACCGTCTTACCTCCAATCTAAAAAAGATGTGGCAGGAAACCCGCCACATTCTTGGGAACATCTGTTAAATAAAATTCTATTTAACTTCTTTATCTTTGCCATCCTCTGGAGTGCTTTTCTTCTCATCAAAGTTTGTCATGCCATCAGTTGCATCTTTAAATTCTTTCAAAGTTGAACCCATTGCTCTACCGAATTGTGGTAATTTCTTTGGTCCAAATATAATTAATGCAACTACCCCTATAAATAATAAACTGACTGGTCCTGAAATACCAAGTGTGTTAATAAACATTAAAGCTTCCATTTGATACCCTCCTATTGATTCTTCATAAAGAAGATTAAAGATTGTAATTCAATTCCTAAATCTATATGATGAACCTGCACTTTCTCAGGTACATTAATTCTTTGAGGTGTAAAATTCAAAATACCAGTAATACCCGAAGATGTTATACGATCCGCAACTTTTTGAGCTGCTTGTTGTGGTACTGTTAATATTACAACTTGTATACCTACTTCTTCAACTACCTTTTCAAAATCATCCATACTATCCACAGTTAATTTACCAACCATACTACCAATGATATCTTCTGATTGATCAAAAGCAGCTACAATTTGCATTCTATCATTAACAGTAAAGTTATAATTCACAAGTGCAGTACCTAAATTACCAACACCAACGATTGCGACTTTAGTCATATCATCTTGTTCAAGCGTTGTTCTAAAAAATTTAAGTAAATAACTAATATTGTAACCATAACCCTTTTTGCCTAATTCACCAAAATACGAAAAATCTCGACGAATAGTAGCTGAATCAATTTTAAGTCCTTCACTTAATTCTTTCGATGAAACACGATCTACGCCAGAATTATGCAATGTGCTAACAAATCTATAATAAAGAGGCAAACGTTTCAAAGTTGCTTTAGGGATCTTCACATCATTCTTTGCCAAAATCCTCACCTTTTCCAATATAAAATAATGTGATTGCGTTCACATCTAATGGCTTAATTATAACAAACTTCACGTAAAATAACTATATAAATATTGTATGTGATTTACATACAATTATCACTCGTTTTCATGTAAAATAATAACTAATAGAGAGGTGTAAACATGATACTTTTACAAATAAATAAATTAGAGAAATCTTATGATGGAGAAGTTATATTCTCTGATGTAGATTTCGAAGTAAAAACCGGTGAAAGAATCGCTATTGTCGGTAGAAATGGCGCGGGAAAAACAACATTAATGAAAATCATCGCTGGTGTTGAGTCGTATGATGAAGGAAATATTTCTAAAGGTAAACAAGTTACGATGGGATACCTTACTCAACAAATGACATTAGATTCTAATGACACTGTTATGAATGAAATGAAAAAACCATTTAAAGACGTTATCAATATTGAAGATAAAATGAAAACTTTAACAGATTGGTTAAGTATTCATGCTGATGAATATGACAAAGACATATATAAAGAAAAATTGTCTCAATACGAAGCGTTATCTAATCAATATGAATTAATGGATGGCTATAATTACGAAAGCAAAATTAAGACCGTATTAACAGGTTTAGACTTTAAAGAATCTGACTTTGATAGACAAATTCAATCATTTAGCGGCGGCCAAAAAACAAGATTATCTATGGCTCAAATGTTATTAAGTGAACCTGATTTACTGTTACTCGATGAACCTACAAACCATTTAGATATGGAAACAACTGAATGGTTAGAAAATTATTTAACACACTTTAAAGGTGCAATTGTTATTATCAGTCATGACAGATACTTCTTAGATAAAATAGTCAATCAAGTATATGATGTCGCTTTAGGTTCTGTTAAAAAGTATGTCGGTAATTACAGTAAATTCTTAAAAGAACGAGATGCACATTACGAAAAAGTCATGGCTGAATATGAAAGACAACAAAATGAAATTAAAAAGTTAGAAACATTTGTCGAAAAAAATATTACACGTGCTTCAACAAGTGGTATGGCAAAAAGTCGTCGTAAAGTACTAGAAAGAATGGAAAGAATCGAAAAGCCGAGACTTGATGCTAAAAGTGCACAAATAAATTTTGAAATAACTAGAGCTACAGGTGAAGATGTCCTTAAAGTTCAAAATTTAGATATCGGTTATTCTAAAAGCATTACACCACCTATCAACTTAGAAGTGAAGCGACATGATCGTATTGCGATAATTGGTCCAAATGGTATTGGGAAATCTACGTTGATTAAAACAATTGCACAAAAAATACCTGCTTTAGGCGGGAATATTGTTTATGGTTCTAATATTCAAATCGGTTATTACGACCAAAAACAAGCAGAATTCACTTCTAATATGACAATTTTAGACTATGTTTGGAATCAGTATGCACATATGCCCGAGAAAGATATAAGAACGATTTTAGGTAGATTTTTATTTACTCAAGAAGAAGTAAAAAAAGTCATCAATGATTTATCTGGTGGAGAAAAAGCTAGACTTCAACTCGCTTTACTCATGTTAGAAAAAAACAATGTACTCATTCTAGATGAACCTACCAACCACTTAGATATCGATTCTAAAGAAATGTTGGAACAAGCTTTGCAAAATTTTGAAGGTACATTACTCTTTGTATCACATGACCGTTATTTTATTAACGAACTAGCAAATAATATTTTCCACATCACACAAAGTGGAAATGAATTATTTAGAGGCGATTACCAATATTATTTAGAAAAGCTAGAACAACGTGAGGCTATTAGTCGTTATGAACAAGAAGACATCCAATCTACTGAAACGGCTAAAGACGATCAATATTACGCAAATCAAAAGCAACTAAAAAAAGAAAAGCGTAAACTTGAAAGACAGTTAGAAGAAATTGAAAATAATATTTCGACATATGAAGAACAAATCTCTGACTATGAACATCAACTGACATTACCAGAGATATTTAATGATATTGAAAAAAGCAATGAAATTAATAAGTTACGAATAGAAACAGAACGTTTGCTCGAAGAAAATATGGAAAAATGGGAAGAACTTGAAAGTAAGTTAAATTAACGAAAAACGGCTGAGGTAAATTTTACACCTCAGTCGTTTTTTTCTGAAATAATTAAGCACATCTTTATACACATCAAAAAGTCTTATTTTTCAAGTAATCCACAAAGTTATCCTAGTTATCCACAAGTAAAATGTAAAATATCGATCTGAATCAACTATTTTATCCACAAATATTTAAAAACTTATACTAATGTTATCCACAAAATGTGGTTAACTTGTGCACAAGTACAAATGTTCTGTATTGACTTTATGATGAATATCTTACAAACATTGATATGACAGCGTTTTTAGGCGTTTTTACATGTTCTCATTTTTACGAACAAAACAGCTATTTCAACCCTATATACCCCCTATTTATACCCAAACTGTCGGAACAACTGTCGGAAGCTAAACTTATTCACAATTGTTACTTGGCCAAGTAACAAAGGTTTTGTTAATAAAAATAAGATTTTTTAAATATAATCTTGGAGACTTGGGGAATTTTTCGATTAATAAATTAATGGTATTGTAATTTATAATTAAAGATGAATAGAAAGCATTGGTGATATAGATATACAGTGGTATCAACACTCTTTGACATGTCCGTATTAATTGGATAATATCAAGTCAAATATAAAAATAATTATAAAAAGGAAGTGTTTATTATAAACATTATTTTAAGTACACAACAACATGGTTATATTTATGAGCATGGTGCTGAATTATTTGGAGCAATAATAACTGCATTAGCCTTTATATATACTTTTAGAAGAATATATAAAGAAAACGAAAAAGAAAATGAAACTGAAAATGAAAAAAATCAAAAAACACTAATAATGATTGATTTAATAAGTGGGAAACATATAGATAATATTGAACATATAAAAAACCAACTGAATGATGTAAAAGTTGGAACTACTTTGCAAATAGGTTTAAACGGTGTAAAACCAGCTTACCAAATAGATTTGAATGATATAGATAGTCACAATATTATGCATACAAAAAAAGTTTATTATACACGTTCTTTCGATAAATATCATATTTTAGAAAGTTTTAAAAGAATAAAAGAAAATAATACAACACAAATAATTAAAGAATATAAAGATGAAATAACAAAAATACTTAGTAACCAACATTTAAATTTGAATCTAAACTCTTTAGATAAAATAAATAATAAAATAAATAATTTAAGTGAGTTACTACAAAAATTAAAAGCACTAGATCGATTTATTGAATTAGTAGAACATTCTGCAGATGTTGAAATGAATGACCCACGAGTAATAAAAAGTGAAAAAGCAAATGAAAATAAATCGAATGACTTTCTCAAAGATAGAATAAAGGATAAAATAGAAGAATTAGACTCAATAATGGAGTGCTTGGAAAAAATTCAAAAAAAATTAGAATAAATTCAATATTACTTTATTGAAATTTGTTCATTCGCATTCATTACAATACTTATTTACCTATCTAATTAATAAAAAATAACCCTATCTAGTTTCCGCTAGATAGGGTTTAATAATGTACGACGGTTCAGTCGTAACCAAGCTATAGCTAATTACATTTTATCACATTTGCTACTTCCATTTAATTTTACCGTACAACTTTTTCTCATTCTTAATCTTCTCTTTTTTATCTGTCACTTCACCTAATGTCGTATAGAAATAGCCTGCTTTAGGATTAGTTGGATACTTAAATTTGGCCATCCAATATTTCTTTTTACCTTTTGTAACTTTTATTAATTGAACAAAGTCGAACCAATCTCCTTTTTTAATCCATGAACCTTTATTTACTACATTCTTATCATCTGATAAACTAGCTGATTTTCTAACCTTAATAGCGGTGTTTGCTGTAAATTTACCTGGCCAATTCCATGTATTCTTTTTACTCTTACCTGCAGGCGTTCCACCTATTGGCTTACCATGTATACCCTCAGCTATACGTTTAGTAAAGTCTTGTAGATTATTCTTGATATAGTCCATATCCTTTTTAGATGTGATGAACCCTAATTCAACTAAACGATAGTTAATATTTTGATTATAAGCTACGTTAACGTTGAGTAAGTCATTTCTAGTTGTTATACCCCTAATTGTCCCTACAGTTTCTTCTAATGCTTTCTGTATGCCTTTATCAATACTATCTGCTGCATAGGCATTTTTGATGACATGGCCACCACTAGCGTTACCACTCGACCAATCTAAGTGGAACTCAATTACCGCATTAGGTTTAAGTTTATTCTTAACCCAATATAACCCGTAGTTCTTCGTATCACCACGATTATATCCATATGCTGTATCTTGGTACATATCTTGCTTTTTATCGTATAACGTTACTGTATGACCTGCTGAACGTAAGTATTTTGCAACATTATCGATAATGTTTTTTCGGATAAAGTCACGTTCATTAGTACCATTACCAACCGCACCTGGATCGCTATAACCATGACCAGCAACAAGAACAAATTTTTTCTTAGTTGCTTTAGCTTTAGGTTTAACCAAATTAGCCACTTTCTTCACAACTGATGGTGATTTAGCATAATGCGGACGAATAAACCACATTGGAAAGTCGTAAGTATGCCATCGTCTAGTTGCTCGTTCCCAACCAGGCTTACCATTTACCCAACCTCCACCAAGCCAATTGTTTTCAATAACTTGAAATTGCGATAAATTTGCTTGAGTGACGACTGCAACATGTCCGCAACCTTCGCCCCAATTACCATTCCAAACAGCTAAATCACCTGGCAATGGTAAGAATGAAGTTGTATTTTCATGTACCGTTGCATAACCCGTGAAATTATTATCTTTAGGAATATCTTTTGCATATAAACCATATAATTTACGACCTGTTACATAATACCAATACTTGTTAGCAACATCATAACATTGATAGCCATACGCTAAATCAAAATCTACAAACGTCCCTTCCATTGCATTGATATATTTAACCGATTCTGCTTGTGTCTTCATTTATTCACCTCATTAAAAAAGGGTGGCCCCTAATTGAGCCACCCTAAAATATTTTATTTATTTTGCAATCCATCTATTGGCTCTTCTGTAACTGGTGCATATCCTGTAGCTTTAGCCATTTTCTTTTGTGCCTTATACTTGTTCGTTTTCTCTTGTCCCCATTTAGCTTCTTTAGTGAAATTATTGTTCTTCCACCATGCTATTAGCGACACAATACCAGTGATCACTGTACTGATTGTTACCTCATCTACTGGTATAGGCGATATACCATTTAACGCTAACGCTTGGTTTACCCACACCATCACTAATAATATTGTTCTAATAATTGTCCCTGTATCCATTTATATTGCCTCCTTATTTAAATAAGACCTGTATTAAAACTGGCACAAATCCACCTGCCCCAAGTCCAGCTGTAATTATTGTTATGAGAAACTTGTTTCTATCTACAACACCTGCTTGTTGGCTTTCTTGGACTCGTTTTAATTCAGTTTCAATACTGTCTGTTTTCTTTACGTAATCTATTAATATGGTATTGACCTCTTTTAAATCATCACGAATACCTTTCATATTTTCATTTATTGGTTTTTGTCCTTCTATAAATGTTCGTATTGTTAAATTCAAAGCATTAAAGTTCTGATCGTGTTTATCTTCTACTTCGTTTATTCTTGCATGTAATTTACCTTTATCTTTCTCACGGCGTAGTTCATCTTCATAATATTTCTCTGTTGTTAGATAGTTCATTACTTACTCTTTTCTTGCTTCATTTCAGAAACGTTTTTGTAAGCTAATAGTGCAGTTGCACCACAAAAGATAGAAAAGGAAAGATTCATAATTGGCGTGACTAAATTTAAGCCACTGTCAAAACCAGCCGTTGAGAAAATATAATAAAAAGGACATGCTATTGCATATCCCCATGCAGTCAATCTATAAAAACTAATACTTGTTTGATGATATGGTAGTTTGATTCCTGCAAGAATAATTAATATTCCAGCAAGTACAAATGGAATGCCCCAAATCGTTAAAGGCATCACCTTATGCATAGCTGTGTAGAGTTCACTTTCGTATTGTGCTTTCTCAGCAAAAAGAATCCAATAGCTACCTCGAACAATACAACATATTCCAAAAGCGAAATCCCACGCAATTGCGTAAAAATGAAAAAAGTTTAATCCTTTTCTGCCCGTCATTAAAGCACCTACTTTCATTAGAATCTAAAAGCACCTACATTAGTAAGTGCTTTATGATCTACTCTGTTTCTTCTGTATCTTCTACGTAATTCTGTCCGTCTTGTTGTTTTTTAGTACGTGAGATTGTTTCTTCAACGTAATAAGTGAATGTGTTATTACCAAAAATTGTTGCTAATGTGTTTTGGACTGTACATGCCGTCTTAGCGTCTGCTTCGTTTAAAAACTTATGCGCATTTTGAGGCGTACCTCCCCTATTAAAACCGTTGCCATAGTTCTTGATCAAACAAGTTTCTTGTCCGTTTTGATCACGCTCTACTAAAAAATACTGTTTGATGTTCATTTCCATTTAAAACACTCCTTTTAATTTTTTTATATATAAAAAAGCGCCTTACTCGTTTTGAGAAGGCACTTGATTATCTTGATTATTTTGTTCTTGAATAATTGCTTTTAACATTGCGTTTTCCTGTGTTAGTGATGCAACCTCTTGCGTTAAATAATTAATAACTAATTGCGGGTTTGCTTGCATTTGATTATCTTCATCCATTTGTATTATCCTCCAATATTTTTACTTTTTCATTTAGTTGCTGTATTGCGCGTAACGCCCAACTCAACATTTCGTTTGTATTAACTCCATCGCCAAAAATAAATTCAGACGGTGTTTTATATCCATCGCCAATGACCGGACCATGTTGAATTAAACCTCTTTCATCTTCTTTGTATTTATAACTGTACAGCTGCAATTCATCGCTAATGACGCTTAATGCGTCATAATTCCAAATTTTGATATCTTTTTTAAATTTTGCACTAGAGGCTTTTATAAAATCTTCTGCTCTAATTGGTTTGTATCCAATACTTCCGCCATTATATAGAAGATTATTAGTAACTCTAACTTCGCCTGTTGATGTACCTAAATACAGATTGTTACCTGTATTAACTCTGATAGTATTAGCTTGAATGTCTCTACATTGTAAATCTTTATATTTTGGGTTTCCGCTGTTATAACCTTTCAGGTCAGTAACGCGCAATGTACTATTTACCATTGCATATAAATTGTCGTTTTTAGTTGCCCAATCACCATATAAATTACGAGCGTAAAAATCGCCACTACCAATGTCACCATTGTTATTAGTTGCGTAAACAAAATTGGTTTTGCTAGATTTATCAAATCGAATGCCACTACCGTATGTTGAGCCACTTGTCAACGACCCGTAAGTTAAAACGCCGTCGGTATCAGTTGCATTATCATTATCTTTAACCCACATTCTAAATTCATTTCTACCAATCCTCGAATTCCTCATTGGTCTAAAATAAACCGAAGCTGTTTCACTCTCAATATTTACTGTCGTGTTAGCGTCTAAAATAACTCTGTTAGTTGAAGACGATAAAGCTACTACGCCATTAGCACTGTTTAATGTTACACCTCTTGCTGTCGAATAAGTGTAATCAAAGAATTGTAAAGTAC
Organism: Mammaliicoccus sp. N-M50; assembly: GCF_022386995.1. Classification (NCBI taxonomy): domain Bacteria; kingdom Bacillati; phylum Bacillota; class Bacilli; order Caryophanales; family Staphylococcaceae; genus Mammaliicoccus; species Mammaliicoccus sp. N-M50. The sequence goes on from NZ_JAJNJA010000007.1 coordinate 132,931, forward strand.
CAGATGATTCAGAACTTTCGCCGTCCACAAATGTTGAAATGCCAAAATCTGAATAATATAGCGAACGTTCTCTTGTGTTATTTCTAAACCTCAACAATCCATTTTTAAATCTTGCGAATACAAAATCATTTTGAGTTTCACCACGCCAAGTTCTTGTGAATTTACCGGATAATTCAATTAAGTCATTTTTAATAGATACATAACTTGTACTGTCACCACCACGAATGCCGACATTATTTACATTGATATCTAGACCTTCTGGGGATAAATTAATCTTGTTTATAATCTCGTTATATCCCACTTTATTATTTACATTGGCAACTAAAACACTAAAATTACTATTGGCTTGAATATCAACTTTATCACCTTTGATTTTTACACCATTTGGACCAACAACATGTGAAGTTATCGAACCATTTTCATCATATGTTAATGTGAGTCCGTCGGTTGTATTTACTGTTAAATCAGCTAAAACTCTGGATAACGTTTTTTTACTATTATTTAATTCATCTTTACTAGCCTTCAAATTAATTTGCTGCCCATTTTGTTCAATAGATGTTTCCATTGTAATTAAGCGTTTGTCTGTGTCTTTGTCTGACGGTTTCCAATCGGTATTTTTGTTTCCTTCGATAACTTGAAAACCTGTAACCGCAAACTTATTGTTTGCTGTACCTTTAGGCGTTACCAAATAAATGTTTGTTAATGGTTCAACTGCTGTAAATTTAAATTCGTATCTTTGCCACTCGGTTAACGCGTCAAAAGTAATATTTCCCCAACGTGATTTCCCTTCTTGCAATCTTACTTTAGTTCCGCCGGACAATATTTTTATCCATGCGCTTAATACATATTCTTTGCCTATTTCTAATTTTACGTCATTTTGCGCTATCCCTTTTTCAATATTACTCACATCATCTGCTTCAACTACCGCTACCTTTTTAAAAGTATTTGGCAAGTCTTGCATTGTTGTATCAATAGTATTAATTGGCGTTGATTTACCAACACTTCTCCAACCTAGCATGTCAAAACCAAAATCACTGTTCGCAACTAAATTTCTTGTACCTATCTTCATATTATTGTATTCATTCAATGTAACTCTATCTCTAATTTCATTACCTAATTGAACACGTTCCGAATCAGCATTATTTAACCGACTGACTACATTGTTCATATCTGCCGTATACTGCGATTGAGATACTTTGGCAGCTATTTGACTAGGCAAGACATCTAATGATGCTTTTTGCTCGTTTATTTGCGTCTGCATAGGCGTTAAATAGTTATCATATATCTTAGTGACTTCTGTGTTATCAGCCTTTAACTTGATACCGTCTTTTAGGACAGTAATGTCTGCCGATTGTGTTTGAACAGTAGTTTTAATATCAGATATTTGCTTGTCGATATCTCCTGGTGCAGGCGTCCAATCGGTAGCCATATTTCCTTTTTCTAATTTAACGTTTGCTATTGCTACTTTCATATTATTGAAAGCTGTTGCCTTACCGATGTAAAAATTGGCAACACTAGCAGTTGGAACAAAAGTAAAATCATATTTTTCCCAGTTAGAAGTAGTATTAAATTCTTTAGTCTGAAATTTCATACCATCTGTTCCATTTTTACCTGTTTGAAACCTTATTCTATTATCTCCTGATATTGATTTTATATAAGCGCTTAGGGTATACTCTTTACCTATTTCTAAATCTATGTTGTCTTGCGCCCACCCTTTTTCTGCCGAAGCGTCACTCGACTCAAATATAGCAACTTGACCTGTCGTTATTGATAAATCATCACTATTTATCAATGTGTTCGGTGGACTACTTGCACCATAACTACGCCATTTTTCAGTACCTTTTTCAAAATTACTATTCATAAGTAAATTCCTGCCACCAACTTGTAACCCATCAACTTTCTTAGTTACCGATTCAATGCCTGTGCTTAGTTCTTCATTCGTGTTTGTGATGCGCTGATTGGTTTCTGTGATGCCATTTTGTAATTCTTGTAACTTCGCTGCATTATCTGCTGACATATCATTCATTGCCGATTCAAGCGTCGTTCTCATATCCTCCAGCATTTGTTGATTAGGAATATCTGCAACCAATTGCCCTGTTGCTTCGTTAAACGTGCCACCAATAGCGTCTGCAACCTTTTGCATAGCTTCATTATATTTTTCTTCTGTGTATTGTGATTGCAATAACTTAAATCTCTGATCTATTGCAATTTTTGCATTTTCTAAAGAATTATAAAGTGATTGCATACGTTCGCGGTAAGTTAAGAATAGCGTTTGTGTATCAATCAATTTCCCAATGGTAGCTGTTTCTAGTGTCATACTATCAAGATTATTTTTGATTTGGTTAAACACGCCAATTGTGTCATCTAATTTAGAGTTAATTTCATTTTTTAAATCCGTATCAACAAAGTATTCACTATTGATGACTTCATATACATCACTTAATAACTTACTGTGTTGTATGGATAAGTTAATGAACGTATTAGATAATTCACTGTACAATGCTTTTTCTCTTGTAATACCACCAATTTTTTCAACATCGTTTACAGAATGTTCGCGCCACTCACCATTCCAATAACGCCACAAGACAGCTACATCTGGGTTTGATGTATCATACCATAACATATCGTTAACCGGGTTTTCTGGCGCCGTATCTGACTTGATGATTTTCTTTTCATAATATTCAAGTTCTCCACTAATCGTGTCTTGAATAATCGTGTTGACGTTTGATATATTATCATGCATCTTTTGTCTAATATCTGATAACTTTTTATCGAATTCATTTCTTAATTCGGACTCTCTATATTCTTTATATTGACCAAATCCGTACGTACTTTCTTCAGCGAGCATATCGTATTGTTCAGATATTACTTCTGCTTCAACATATAGTGGAGGTGTGAAATCCCTATTTTTAATTCGTACCATATCACCTAGATGTGTAACTTCATGTTTAAAGACTTTACTGATATCTGTACTTGTCACCTCATAGCTGATTAGTTCTGACTTACGTTTATTAAGTTCCGTTGTACCTAACGTCCTCAAACGTGCTTCAGTCATATTCTGATCGTCTGATTCCGGCTCATAAATGCCCCATGAATAACGGCCAGGTAATCCAAAGTTTTCTTGAGCTTCATCATCTGTAACGACAAGTTCAATTCGACTACCATCATCTTTTTCTGGGCCAACACATAACAAAGCTGTTTTTACTTCTGAAAAATCAACAGTACGTTTTAATCCAATTAAATCTTTTCCGTATGTGATTTCTTTACCATTAAACATCGGATTACGTTCTCTTAAAACAACGAATCTGCCTTCTACAGTGTTGTTGCCAAGTTCAATGTAATAGTCTGCCATCATGCTATATGTTGTACATAACTGTAAAAGGACCTCGTACCTTGTTTGGTATGAAGTCCATGATGTAGTTCTTATGCCACCATATTCAGTTTGGTCAGATACTTCCCAACCTGTGTCTTTTAAAACATCGGATAAGGCTTGTCTTGTTGTCATCTTACTAAGTGTACTTGGTCCATAAGGCTTTGCTTTTGCCAAGTCCTCAAAGTAAGACGCTGTAGTTTCAATTTCGGTATAACCGTCTATATCCTGTGAAATATGTTCAATAATAAATTCTCTATACTGTTTGTTGCTATCCTGAATAATAATTCTATTCTTCTTTTGTAAATGCTCTGTCCTGTCAGATAATATCGTGAAATCAAACGTTTCAGTTCTGTCGTTAATATCTCTATTATGTTCTGCCCTTATAATCGCACTATCTGACTGTGAAATAAAATCAATGATTTGTCCTTCGAAGTTCAAAACATGAATCAATCTATTCACCTACCCTTCCTTATAAATATCTATCTTGCCATTTAACAGTTGTATCAAAAATACCAGTAGGGTAAATCACCAATTCACTAACACCATCTTTTACATTGAAAAAATCACTACCAAAAGTTTTCTCACTTAAAAATGGTTCTTCATTAACTAAAACATTTTTGGTTGCTGTGTCAATCATGATGTCATCACCTGCTTTAATAATCATATCTCTAGCACCGACTGGTTTAGGCAATAATTCTCGCGTATATGTACCTAAAATATAAATAGGCATGACAGGATAGTTACCATTTTTCGCACTATATATGGATAGACCAATGACTGGCCTTTGATAGAAATTACCTCTATCAATGAATACTTTTTCATGTTGATCAAATGCAACTTTCCTTAATGGATATGGTATTTCTCGATACTTCCATGTTTTTACACTAAACTGATTACCGATTCTTGTTAACTTGATATATACAACAAACTCTTTAATTTTGTACAATTCTGGATTGTTTTTATAACTGTAAATTGTTTGTTGCGTACCACTTTGATTGAATAACGTTACTATTATACGCCCAATTGCTTGATTTGCATTTGGATTAGTATAACCTATACTAGCAATAACACGATTATCAGAATCATAGATATACTGCGCAAATCTTGCAGCTCCTTTATTTTTTTGATCAACTATTATTTTTACAGTAGTTGTAAAATCTTGAGCTTGTTTGCTAAACGCTTTTTTATACATAGCGCCATTCCATCCACTACCCGAAACCGAATCTTTATTTAAAATAAAGCTTTCTTTAGATGATGATTGAACCATACTCCCTCCAACTAAACCGCCTAATTGACTATCTGAAAAATCAATTGTTGATTGTTTGCTCCAACCCGTGAATGAACGCATCTCATCTTGTAATATTAATGGTGAATAATCCGTCAACTTTTTATTAACATCATCATCACCAATCATAAAATAATCTTCATCACCATTAGCAATCATAAAGTAGTTAGCATTTTTAAGCGCTCTTGCTTCTACAATAATCGGCGTGTCTGCAGTACCACTATTAACTACACTGACTTGGTCAGAAATGGCTGTATTTTGATTACCTGTGTCTTTGTATTTATAAGGGTCTGAAAGCACAACTGATATATTGAAGTTTACGATACCCCTTGTCTCTTTCGGTAATTCAATAGGTCCGTCAAAATATGCATTCCAATACCAATCTTTTGATTTAAATTGTAACTTAACCGCTTCAGCATAATTAAAAAATTTTGTTAATATTTCTAATATTTCATCATGAGATTTTATACCGCCTGGCGATAAATTATCATTGCGAACAATCAAAGGTAATTCAAATTCATATTCATTCAAACCTCTATACTTTAGAACAGATCCTGCTCTACCACGTACACTTTCTCGTTCTGAAACAAAATTAAAAGAGGGTATTTTAAACCCTCTTGCTACAACAAGCCAATCAATTTTCTTTCCATTTACTAAAATAGTATCAAGCATTCATACACCTCCTATTATGTTGCTAAATTATATCTATTTTTTCTTGATTTAGTTCTTTCATATTTCTCAATCAATTTAAACACTTCGCTTTCAAGAGAATATTTATCAATTACTGGCTCATAATCTTTATTTGCAATTGCTTCATTACTTGATACAAGTTTAGAAACTAAACTTAATAACATATCAAATTTCTTTTCAAGATTTGAATTACTACTACCTGAACCAGTTGAAGGGTTTGGTAAATTATTAGGTCTCTTACTTTTCGGTGAATTTTTCTCTAAATCATTAGCAGCTAAAGCTAGCAATTTCCATGAATCTTCACTACGTTTTGGATCTGATGGTATTATCCATTCTGGATATCCTTCTTCTCCTAGATGATAAAAACCGTTCCAAACCTTACCACCTGTTGCAAATCTACGACTACCAGTTGGTCCCCAACCCGAACGACCATAAGGTAAATTCCTTCTCCAATTAGAGTTATTAAAGAATGCAAGTAATTGGTCATATCCAGATTTGATGTTTCCGTGTCCTTTCATTGCATATGCTTTAAATGTACTAGGTACATATTGAAGTAAACCTTGAGCTAAGTTTGCACCAGAGTTGCCATCTTTTAATCTAGAATCTTGGGTAATACCTGCATCTCCACCACTTTCACGTTGAATTTGCGCAATAATACCATTCATCTCTTTGCCAGATAAATTTACTTTCATTCTTCTTGCTGCTCTTTGAATAGTAGAACGCCATTGTGAAGGTGCTTGTTTACCTCCACCTTTTCCAGATAAGAATTTTTCAGGATCTACAGTATTTTTATTCGTAATATCACTAGAATTTCCTTTTTCAACTTGATAATGCAAATGTGCTCCAGTTGTCCAATGACCACTGTTACCTGTTTTAGCAAATTTATCTCCTTTGTTCACACGACCAGTTTTAAGAATATCTTGTAAGTGCATAAAGAACTGAGTGAACTTACCACTTAGTAACTTAGCAACTAATCCTCCACCGTAATTGTGTAAAGTTGATACTGTACCACTTGTCGGTGCTTTAATTACTGTTCCTGCAGGAGTACCGTAGTCGATTCCAAAGTGCCTACCGCCATTAAAACCTGTAGGATAACCAGGAACAGCTGCATTCGGACTATATGGTGTAGTTTTTCCGAATTTAGTGAATGATGAACCATCTCCACCTCCACTATCTTCAAGCCATCCGCTAAATAAATCCTTTATGCCTTCTTTTAGTTTTTTATACATTCCTGCCATCATTTTTCTAGGTAATTCAGGTAGACTACCGAAATCTACACCAAAATGAGACATAACCTTATCTACTAGTTTTCCTGGATTCGATGCAAAGTCCCAAACATCACCTATAGCTTTATCAAAACCTTTTTTCAAAGCTTTGGCAGTGTCTTTAGTACCATTAATAATTTGCTTGCCAGCATTATTTGCTTGAGCCATTTTCTTACCAGCATACTTACCTGCATCTTTTTTCTTGTCATCAAGCCAACTACCTAAACTAAACCTTGGTAATGTACCCGTACTAAACTGTGGCGTATTCAAATAATTATAAGTTGCTGTTCCGTTATGAACTCTTGAACCTTTTGGCAAAATAACCTCTGTATCTGATTTAGGTGTCATTGCTAATCGTCCATTCGGATACTCAATCATTTCATGTCTAAACCCACCAGGACCATTACCAGGTCCTTTATCTCCAACTATCGCTCTTGTATGTTGTTTCAAACGACCTTGACTATCAGATAAAGCATGATTGTGTTTTACCGTACCAGTAGACAACTTAATCTTTTTAAATTTATCCATCCCAATTTTAGTAGCTACTGCGTTGACACCATCAATTAATTTGTTTAAACCTTTTTTAACACCTTTGACCATACCGCCTATATGATCCTTAATTTTCCCTACAATACCTTTTAATTTATCCCTCATTGATCTAAAACTTCCAAGCACAGCATCTTTAATGTTTCTTGCCATTCCCGTCGTTTTATCTTTTATTCCACGCCAAATATTAGACATGAAATCTCTCAATCTTTGATTGATACTTTTACTGCTAGAGAATAATTTTTCAAAATGATTCTTAACACCTTTATATAATGATGCAACTTTATCGACTGTATTCTTGCGAATCGTTGTCCAAACATCATTTAAATATTTACGTAACCTTTTGAAAATGTTAATTGATTTATCATACAATCTTGTAAAACTATTTTTCACACTGACATATAGTTTTAAAGCTATGTTAGAAATTGCATCTCTTAGCCTTTTCCATAAATTCACTGTAAAATCTCTTAATTTACTAAATATATTTTTAGAAGAATTAAACGACTTAGTAAAAGCACTTCTTATATTTGTATAAATCGACTTCACAGATTTGATAATACCGTTGCGCATAGAATCGAAAAGTTTATTTATCGTATTCCTAAGATTAGTAATGATTTTTTTACTAAAACTGAATACTTTGGAAAAGCCTCCAGTAACAGTTCTATAAACTGAAGCTAATGAATTCTTAAACACATTAACTATAAATTTCCAACCACCACTTATTAGCGATTTAAACAATTGAATAAAGACTTTTCCTGCTCCTAAAATTTTTCCAACAAGCATTAACTGTATTCCGTTCCAAATTAATTGAAGTGCACCTTTAAAGATTTGTTTAATGCCCTCCCACATCTTTCGGAAGTCTCCAGTAAATAATCCTGCAAAAACTTTAATTACGCCCATAATCACATTTAAAGCACCTGAAATAACTCCTTTGATATTATCCCAAACAGATTTAACCAGCCATTTTATGCCTGGCCAAATAACTTTCATTAGGTTCCAAATCAAAGTCATTATTGGTTTGATCACAAAATTCCAAATTGTACTAAAAACAGTCCCAATTACCTGTCCGATATTTTTAACAGCTTGTGTAATTTGAGTTCCATTTTGTTTCCAGAATGTTGATAGTTGATTGCCTATTTGTGTAGCAAAACCTTTAATAGCGTTTATAACTTGGAAAAATGTTGCCTTAACTTTATTTGCAAAGTTTGTAATTCCAACAACAATATCTGGAGGGAAAATCTTTGATAATGTAATAACACCATCTTGGCCATTGCCTTTGAATAACTGGAAAAATCCTTGCAGTGCAATCTTAGCTGCTTTAAATGTGTTCATAACACCTGAGACAGCTTTATTAACAATATTTCTGAAAGTCTCAGATTTTTTGTAAGCTATTGTAAATCCAATACCTAAAGCCGTTAATCCTCCAACAATCCACAATAATGGACCACCTGCGAAACTTATCGCTGTCCCTAAAGCAGGGAATAATCTAACAGCTGTTGCAACTTTCCCAGATAAAAATGCCATTAATCCGCCTGCTTTTGATATACCTATTAATAGAGGACCTAATGTTGTCATTGCACTTCCCATAACACTTATAAATGCACCAAAAACAAAAATTACAGGTCCTATTGCTGCAACTAATGAACCAACAACAGCTATTGTTATCTTCATACCATTTGACATGTTAGACATACTTTTTAAAACGCCTGTTAATCCCTTAGCTAACTTTACAACGATTGGCGCGATAGCATCGCCTAGCGAAATACCAAAAGCAACGACATTGTTTTTCAATATTTTTAATTGAGATGCCATAGTTTTGTATCTTTGATTGGCTTCGTTTGATAGTGCTTTATTTTCTTTCCAACCTTTGCCGGAAATTTTCACTGCTTTTCCTAATAATTTATGGTTATTGGCCATTCTTAAAATGGTATCTGATTCTCTAATACCTTTGATACCTAAATCAGCTAACATCTCAGAAAGATTGGCTCCTTCTTTTTTAGATTTGGCCAATCCACCAATAAATGTATCTAATGCTTTTACCGGGTCTTTCTCCCATTGTTTCTTGAACTCAGCTGACGAAACTCCACTAGCATCAGCAAATGCTTTTAATTCTTTGCCGCCTGCACCAACTGCTTTGTCAATCTTCTTAAGCACAGTTGTCATAGCAGTACCACCTGCTTCAGCTTCAATTCCTAAAGAAGACATTGTAGCAGCAAGACCAGTTATATCTGATTCAGTCATCCCGACTAGTTTACCTTGTGCAGCTATTCTCATAGACATGCTCATGATTTCAGATTCAGTTGTAGCCATATTGTTACCTAAAGCAACAATACTTGAACCTAATCTACTGAATGACTTTTGTGGCATATCAACGATATTGGCAAACCTAGCAAATTCTGTTGCAGCTTGTTCTCTTGTTAAATTTGTTGACTCACCCAAATCAATAATTGTTTTAGAAAAGTCTAATATGTTACTTTTCTTAATACCTAGTTGACCAGCCATTTCTCCAACTTCGGCGATATCTGTTGCTGCAACAGGAAGATTTTTAGACATGTTGATAATGCCATTAGATAATTTTTTATAATCTTTTTCACTGCCGTTAACAGTTTTTCTAACGCCTGCAAAAGCACTCTCATAATCAATCGATGCTTTAACTGCTGCACCAAATCCTGCTACAATTGGTGCAGTAACATACATTCCCATGGAACGACCGACATTTTTCATTCCGTCTCCCATAGTTTTTAATTGGGGACCGAACTTTGAAAAATTATTACCTAATTTACCAAGAGAAGTATTTAGGGCTTTTTGATGGTCTTGTAAAGACTTCATATGTTTTGTAGCTTCTTCTAATTCTCGATCATATAGATTTAATTTAGCCCTAGCTTCGTTGTATTTAGCGGCTGCCGCTTGTGTTTTAGCACTATTTTCTCCTGTTTCAGAACTTAGTTTTTCATAGTTTTGACGTAATTCTTTAGTAATTCTCGACTGTACTTGTTGACGTTTACTTAATCCATCAACTTTAACTTTTGATTTTTCTAAAGAATTATCATATCTACTAAATTTAGATAAATTCGCAGACATTTCTTTACTGACCATTCTCATTTGTCGATTTAAACCTGTGACACCTTTATTAAAGCCTGAACCGTCTAAATCAACTTTTATGACCATATTTCCAATAGGGCTTGCCATAAAAATTCCTCCTTTCCTTCTAAAATTAGATAAATAAAAAAAGTCACTCATATATGTTTGAGTGACTTAACCAAATATATCTTTAAAGCTTTTGGCTTCTTTTTTATTTTCGATTTTTGATTCTACAATCTCCAAGAAAAAATGAATAGGCATATTCGCTATTTTTTCAGGATCCATTCCATCTTCTATTAATTGTTTCGATACTTTTAAATAGTTGTTATATACTCCTTCTGGAGTTAAATCTTCATCTTTTAACTCGTCTTCTCGCTCACGAACTTTTTTGTATCACTGGGTTCTCCACCACTTGTTATATTTCTTAATATAGTTCCTAAATATTCAAAGCCATCTTGACCACTAGGTAACCCTTTTTGTAACTCAATTGTTGTAAATTGTTCGTCAAATGCTTCAGTTATGAATTCAAACACTTCATCTAGAACGTCCATTTGAGACATTACTTGTTCAGTATATTCTTCCTGTAACTTATCGTATTCTTGTTTTTCTGTTTCAGATAATGCTTCGTATTGTTCCTCTGTTAATTCATCGAAGTTAGGCTCTTTAAATACTTTTTGCATTTTCATAGATAATTTAGAACCTTGCATTGTTTCAAATAAAGTAAGAATTGGTTTTGCTAAATACTTTTTATATTGTGGTTTACCTGTTTTTGTAAATCCTGTTATTAGTTCAATTGATGTACGTTTCATTTGTTTTCCAACTTTCTATTGTTATTTTTAATTTGGCCAAAATAAAAATAAGTAGAGGACAATGGTCCTCCACTCTTATGCTTCAGGTACTACTCCACCAGCAACAACTGGTTTTTCAACTGCAGGAACAACTTGTTCTCCAACAGTAGACATAAATTCTTCATATGTTTTACCGAATGTTTCCATAAACACATAGTCACGACCTTTAGTTTCACCTTTTGCATCATAACCTGTAACATGCGAAGCTTCATCGAAAATACGGTCAATGAAACTACCTTCAACTTCGTCATTTTGGAATTCTACTTTATCTTGTTTAGTTTGTCCTTTAATAGATGGTCTAGTAAATTTACCTTTAAATAAACCAACCCATTCGCTAGAACCATCATGATTACGTCTTTCAAAAACAGCACCTACATCTGGTGGAATATCTTTCGCACTATATTTAAATCCACCAGTACCTTTAGTTGCACCCGATAAGAATGCTTTTTGTTCTGCAGGTACAGTAACAAAAGTAGTTTTAATTTCTAATTTACCATTAGATACAGCAGTTGCAGCAACGATATCATCACCGTAATCTTCTTCTGATTCTTGTGGTCTTTCTACTTCAATTTCTTTTAAGAATCTTGTTCGAGTTCCATTACCGTATTCGATACCTTCTTCGCTATCTTTTTTAATTGGTGCCCAATAAAAATTAGATACACCAATTGCAATCCCTGTAACTCCAGTGCTTGAAGCAAAGTGCTGTAGGTTTAATTTTAGTAGTCTTTCAGATTGTTTTAAGTTTTTTAACATGTTTAACTCCTCCTAATTTTCTCTTAATGAAAAAACCGTACCTTTTACACGAATGATTTCCCTAAATGTAAGAGTCTCTATTTCATATAACGGTTCACGGTAATATGCTTGGAAATTCATTTTTTCCAATAAAAAAACAAGCATTTCTGCTTGCTCAAATGGTTCGTTTTCTGACCACCAAATATCAATTTGATAATCATATTCTCTTGAAAGTTGCTGATCATCAGCGTAATCTTCTGGTGAAAAAGGTAAAGGAACTATTCTCACTATTGGATTATCTGTTTTTTCATGAAAATTTTCAGGCACGATATATTTAAAAACATTATCTGCCAGTGTTATATCTTTGTTTTTGATTATCTCATTATAAATTTCACTCGTAATGTTTTTAATCATCGTAACCCTCTTTTCATTGCAGTCTTCATAGCATTGAATACTGCATTTCTGCTTTCTTTTTCTGATTTTGTAATAAATAATTGTGGTCTTTGATACATTGTACCGAATTCAGTTGTATGAATACGATGCGAATACCCTTTTTCATATCCAACAGAGACATACTTTTCAGATGTACTTCTATCTGTTTTCACATTAGAAATTGCAATATGATTTCTAGCGTGCCTTTGCTGTTCTCCGAGTGGCGTGTTTTTTCGAAGAATTGGAATGATAGTAGATGCTCCAGCTTTCAAGACTCTCTTTTCTAGTGTAGACATTTGTAATAATTCTCTCTTTAATCCTTCAGCAACCGTATTTTTAACGATTTTTCCACCCATTAAAAAGTAACCTCACAATAAACACGTATAAATGATTTATCTATATAATCAGGTTTATAATATTTAATATTATATTTATAACCTTCATGTAAGACATAGTGCTTATTGCTCGGTTTGTAGTCGCCTCTTGGATCACGAATTATAATTGTTTTGATAAACTTGCTTTCGTTTGAAAGTGCCGTTTGAGTATCTGTCTCTTTAGAGTCTTGGATACAAGCAAAGCAATTATATAATTCAACTGTTTTAGGTCTAGATGGTAAACCATTAACAGATTTACTAATATCTTCGCAAAAAGATACTCTTTCATTCAGATTATTTGAGTTAAATTTCATTTTCATCACTTCCAATGTAATCAATAAACCTACTTCTCAAACGATGTACTACACTCATTACCATATGTGGAGCATAAGATAATGTTCGTTCGTTAAAAGCTATTCTATTCTCATAATAGTACGCTGTTAGTGGAAAAACAGCTGTTCTAAATGAAGTCTGATTATCAAACCAATCTTTATGTTTTTCATATTCATCAGTTACTGCACTCGCAATATCTTCTTTTGCCCACTCATAATAAGCTTTTAATAAATCATCTTCATAGTGATGATCTACCTTGCAGTGCATTTTTAATAATTTAAAATCTTCTTCAGTGATTGTCATTTAATCACCTCTTATTTTTTATCTTCGGATTTTACATCTACTTTTTCTTCAACTTTTTCAACACGTTCTAAAATAACGCCATGCTTTTTTAATTTCTCATTAATTTCATTCGCACGCTTAACTGTCATTTTTACAACATCACCAGGTCTAAAAACTTTCCCAATTTCAATATCCTTATAAATATGTTTCACTTTAAATTCTGTCATTTTATATTCCTCCTAATTTTGTTAAGTTAAAGAGGCTTAAAATTAAGCCTCTGGTGTTACAGGTGCATCTGTGTAATTAATAACAATTGCTGCTTTATAATCAAGAATTCTTACATCTTGACGTGTAGCAACCATTAAGCATTCACCGAAATGCATGTAATCTGTCCAACCCGCTTGATATTGAGAACGGTCGAATAATACTAAAGCATCTTTTAGATTACCAAATACTAAGGACTCATTACCTGCAGTTCCAAATGTTTCATCAGGTAAAATTTCGACTTTCGCTCCTAATAATCGCTGTTGTGACGCTTCTTTCACATCAGGTTGAATTAAGTAATTACCATTTTTATCTTTTAACTTATCTAGTTTAGCAAACATTGTTTGAGAAACTAACGCTACATTGTGTTCATAATTCGGTCTAATGTTTAAATTAACTGCATCTTTAAGTCCGTCGATTCCTTCTGCTGCAATTGTTTGTAATTTAGTGTTATCACCTAATTCACCTGGTCCACCTTTTTGAATTACATCAATAATTGCTTTATTACGTGTAGCAGCAATTGTACGTGCTAACCACAATTTTAATTCTTTCAATACATCGATTTGGCTATCCTCGATTGCTTCGCGTGAAATTCTGAAATAACCACGACGTGTCTTGATATCGTACGACAATTGGAAGAATGGTTTAACTGCTAACTCTGGGTTTTCTGCTAATTCTTCAACTTCTGGTAAAGCAGCAACTTGTGATTCGCGAACCACTGGGTATTTCCCTGAACCATTCTTAACACGTTTAACCGTTACATACTTGTCTAAGTTAAATTCAACTTCTTTTAATTTAAGAATTTCTGTAACAATCTCCTCTGGAATAACCACATATCCTGAATCAGTTTTTAAGCTACCGCCAGGGATATCCGCTCTTGCTTCAATGTATTCAGTAAAATCACGAACTTCTTGTGAGACATCATTACTAGTATGATTTGCACCTAAATAATTCGCATTTGGTGTCTTTTTACTTCTGTTTTCAGGATTATTGTTACGGTTTGCTTCAAGATTAGATGGATCATCCTCATCATTTGGACTCTCATCTTTTAATTTTGAAAGTTCTTCTTCCTTATCAGCAATTTGCTTTCTAAGTTCTGAAATTTCTTGTTCTAACTTTTCAGCTTTCTCTAAATCATCATCATTTAATGCTCTTGTTGCTACTTTGATTTTTAAATCAATACTACGTTGTAAATCATTAATAACTGCTTTTAATTTTGACTTCTTGTTCATATAATGAACCTCCTCATTTTATTTTTTGTATAAAAAATAAGCTCTACCTAATTCGGTAAGCTTGTCGGATTTATTTGATAACGGTGTTAATCTTCACCGAGATATTGGATCATCTCTTAGACAAATTATTTTCAATTTGTAATTTACGTAACCTTTGAGATAATTCCTCTTTTTTAGCGATATCTTCATTTTGTTTTTCTATCATTTCAATACTTCGTAACGCAGGTGCTACATCTGTATCCTTATAAGCAGGGTATGTGACAACTGAAACGTCTGTTAATTGACTTATATTCTTTAAAGTACGTTGATAAATGTTGTTATTTTTATCAAATCTCATTTCATCACCGTCTTCGCTCAACATAAAACCAAAAGAACACTGATTGATATTTCCTAGGCGCATATTTTCGTATAAGTCTTTAGCATAATTGGTATTAGGTAATTCACAACGATATTTTAAACCAATTTCATCTTTAGTAAGTTTTAATGTTCCTGCAGTTGTTCTTCCAATAATTTGAGAAGGTATGTGATCTACTAAACATCTAACATCCGTTAAATCCGTTTCATTCAAAGCATCTGGTGAAATAGTTTCTTTAAAACCACCTAAATCTTCGGACCATGTGTTGTATTTTAAGGCATAGCCTTCAATAAACATTTTGTTACTCTCATCATCGCTTCTAACTTCTACTGATTCTAGAGTCCTAATCTCCTTGCCCTTCACTGTCGTCACCTCCCTTCAATTTATTATTTGTACCTTTAGATTTATTCATTTGATAGCTATCAACCAGTTCAATATTCACATGATTTAAATCAACTCTATGAATACTTCCAAATCCACCTGGCACTGGTGGTAATCCATCTCTTTGACGAACTTCATCAATATTTGTTTTTCCTGAATCCAAATTAATTTTGTCTATCTCTGCTTGTGTTTTTTCGTCTACAACTCGTATTTCTGTTGTATCGAATTTAAATTCTCGAATTCCATCTTCATAATCATTATTAAACTTGAAATTACATTCGGCACAAATACAAGTTGTGTATGGTTTAAGTGTTGAAAGATAGTCTAAATTTGCATCTTCAATGCTCATATTTGTTGGTTCAATACCAAATTTATGAAGTGGTATACCAAAGACACCAGCAATTTCACGTGTAGACGATTTATTGTCACGTATAAGTTTTAAAATTTCAGTATCTACTTCTAATTGTTCAAATGACATTGATTCATCCATTACTACGACTTTACCAGCTTGTTTCGTACCACTATATTGTTTATGAAATGACTCTCTCGCTCTATCTCTCGCTGCCTTATTATCCAATACGCCTTTCATCTTCAAAATGCCACCAGCATGTGTTCCATTTTTTAAAAAATTATTTAGAAATGATTTTCCGTTTTTATCAGTATCAATAGTGTTGCTTAAAGTATCTAAAAGCGACAATCCATTTACACCATCTAACGAATAAAATTTGATATCAAGCATGTCGTTAAACTCAATTTCTTTCTCATAGCCAGTGCCATCAGATAATGTAGATGTTAATTTATAAAAATAATCACCATTTGGACGTATTTTTAATTGCACTTCTGATGTTTTACGAAAATATAGACCATTAGGATTTCCTTTTATATCTCTAAATATTTCTACATATCCATGAGACGTTAATAACGCATTAGCAAAAACAATGAATTTAAACATATAGCCGTTATACATGTTATTAGGGCGTATATTAAATAGTTTTGTCAAAGGGTGGTTATAGTCTATTTGTTTGTTTTCAATCAATCTGATAGGCATTCTAGCCAAATCAGAGGCAATCATGGTAACAGCTGTAAAAATATCACTATTCTTAATAGCTTCTACTGAAGAATATGTTGTAATTGACTGTCCTTGAAAGCCTGGTAGTGTTTGAACCATCATTTGTAAATCATCTTCATTGTATTGTAGATCACGAGTCTTGTTTAAAAAGATTCCCAATCACTTTACCTCCTTTCTGGTTTAGATTCATGGTCAATAATCAACGCAATTAAAATAAATGTAAGTCCTGTTGCTACTAGTCCGACTATTTCATTAAATCTTAAATACATAGCAATATTAACCAAGGTTAAACCTAATAAAAAAAGGATGCCTGTTAAATTAGCAACCAATAACATTAAGAAGTCTTTAATTTTGCTCAATTTCATTTATACACCTCCTAGAAACCAAATTCTTCACTTTCGTATATTGCATCCCAATTTTCTTGGAACTCATGCATTCTTGCTTCAGTCCATGCAATAAGAACTGAAACAATACTGTCTATCTTTTCTCTATACATAGACTTATCAACTTTGCAGTTCCCTTCTTTGTCATATATAAGGACTGCATTGTTAACTCCAACGTCTAACGCTGGATTACTTGCATGAATGATTTTTTCTTGAATGACATCAAGTTGAAAATCTTTAATTGGTTGTGACATTACTTTAAATGATTGACCTACTTCAATCAGTCGCCAGTTAATATCTTTCCGCTTCTCTAACGAAGTTAAAAATGTTTCTGAATGCCAAGGATCATAACATAGTCCAATAACATTTAAGTTATGTTCATCTACATAATTAATTAAAAACTCAATTACATGTTCAAAATCTATAACTCCATATTCAGACCGTGTTAAAGTTGCATTGCCTCGGTTCACCATTTCTAAATAATCTATTTTGTCACGTTTTATTTTCGCTTCAATACCACCTCGAGTTCCAACAAATACATGTGAATCAATATAATACTTTTTATCTATAGGATATATAAAACCAATACCAGTTAAGTCATTTAATCTTGATAAATCGACACCGATATAAACATCTCTGTTTTTAATATCAGGTATATGTTCAACACTTATTTTTTCCCAATCTTTTATATTAACTAGTGATGATTCACTATTTGATTGCCAGATATTAAAGTTCTTTGTTTTAATTTTATGTGTTTCACCTTTATCGATTTGTTCTTGCATATCGTCTTTGATTGTTTGTAAAGCAACATCATAAAATGATTCAACTTCAAGTAATGGGTTAGCTTTAATCCAATTTTTCTCATTATCTATTTCTTCGTCATTATCCATTTCAGCACAATAAACAAAGTAATTATCATTTTCGAACTTTCCATACATTAGCCCTTTGCAATATACATATTCTTTATACATCGGTCCATTTAAATTAAAGCCTGCTGTACTTATGATAGCTATTAATCTATTCACTTGTTGAATCATACCTGAACGCAGGACTTCAAACATTGAATCGTCTTTAGCTTCGTGATATTCATCTAGAATACCTATATATGGGTCAAATCCATCTAATTTCTTAGTGTCTTTTGAAAGTGGCTTCAATATTGATCCATCACGCTTATTTTCCAGAAGGTTTTTTGATTCTGTTATTTTAGTAATGTTGTATACTTTAGCCGATTTATCTCGTAATGAATTCAATTGTTTCATACACATTTCCCAAACAACTTTAGCTTGGTCTTTTGCATTGGCTGTACAATATATTTGTCTTCCTAACTTAGGGTTTTCACCAAAAAGTAATTCATAAAGATTAATACCAGCTACTATGATAGACTTACCATTTTTTCTGGCCATACTGATATAAGCACGTTTAAACCTTCTATGACCTTGTTTGTTCTGCCAACCATAAATACTACCTACAATAAACTTTTGAAATAATGCTAGTGGATGACATTCACCAGTTTTAATGTCTGGTAACTTCTCAATGAAATTAATAACATGTAATGCCTTGTTTGGTTGCCACTGAAATGCTAAATCTTCACGTTTTAAGTCTTTTAAATGCCGTTTACACGCTCTTTTAACCATATTTGATGCTAAAATGTCGCCTCTTAGCACTTTTTTTGCATAAAAAGTAACTGGATCAATTAATTTATTATCAGTTAAAGAACTCATCCATCGGGTCCTCTACAACTTCATTTTTCTTTGGTGCGACAATTTTTATACGACTATCTAAACTAATACCAATCATACTTGCTGCAGCTCTCATTTCCCTTGCTACTTCTAACCTTTTTGATACTGCAGGATTAATCTTGATGTTAATAATTTCACCGTCGTCATTTCTAACTGGTATATTATGACCATTCTCTTGTAGTTCTTTTGTGAGTTCCAAATAACTTGAAACTTGTTCGCAATAGTGACAAACAATTTGTAAATCTAGGTTTGCTATTGGCAAATTTTTCATTAAGGGAACAATACGCTTATATTCTTTTTTGGCCAATTTACTTAACCAAGTTGGTGGCCGTTCAGGTACACCCTCAAAGACATTCAAAAGTTCTTCTTCTTGCTTTCGTTGTCTGATTTCATCTTTTGTTAAGTTCTTTTTAGTAACATCAGTCGCAACTCGTCTTCTTCCTGCCAAACAAACCACCTCCTTCATAAATTCGGCTTAAAAAAGGGAAAAAGTCACAAAGAAAGCCCCGCCCCGTTCCGGGGAAAAATTTTTCCTCGGCCGTCAAAATTGGTGGGGGACTTTTTATTTTTTCGTATTTTCAATTTCTGAATTTTTGTTTTTTCACTTTTTTACTTTTTATTAATTTCGCCCTTTTAAATCTTCTTGTGTTTTTTTGTTATGACATTCATTACATAATGGTTGAAGGTTTTCTTCATCCAATCTCTTTGACCAATCTACTTTTGTTGGAATAATATGGTCTACTACTTCAGCAATTCTTCCACAACTACTACATAAGTAATCATGTTTCAGAAGTATTCTTTTTCTCATAGTTAACCAAGCATTTGATTTATAGAAGTTGATATATTCTGGATCGTTTCTTCTTCTAGTATCGTTATATGCTTTGTTTGTATATGTTTTGTGCTTATCACAATATGTTTCGTCTCTACTTATCAATGTATTACATGTTGGATGATTACATCTTCGCATGATACCAATATCAATCACTCCTTCATCACATAATAAAAGGACCAACACAATGTGTCAGTCCTAGTTATAATTTTTCTATGCTATAACAATATCATGATTAATCAATAGTTTGTGTAGACTGTTTGTTGACAACGTTGACTACTAACTAATGAACTTGATTCTCTTGATACACTCAGCATGTTTCTTTCTAATGTATTGTTCACTATAACCTAAGTCATATGCAATCTCTTGTAATGTCATACCATCTACATATTTCTTTCTAAGTATCTTGTGTTCTATACCTTGGAAACGGTCCAACAAACTTAATACTCTTTCCTTCTGTTCTTCTAACTTTTTTATCCTCTCATTCAATTCCTCTAACTCCTCCTCAATACGGCTGACCTGTTGTAAGCGAGAATGAAAGTCATGCTTCTTTCCTAAGTCTGCTCGTGCATAACTTATTGAGTGCCACCTCTCCATTTCTTCAATGCATATATCTTTTTTTATCTCTAATGCCTGCTGTTGCATATCCAAGTTCTGGTATAACTCTAGCCACTCGAACAATACATCTCACCACCTTTATTAAGAAGAAACTAATTACAGTTTCTTTACATCATATACATTAACTTGCTGATCATCGTTATCGTTACTAATCAATAATGTATTTCCAATTACATCATCCACAATATATTGGCTATTACTAAACAAAATTTTATCTCCTGGTGAAATGTTCTCTACTCGATTAATACTGTGCTGTTGATTAAATCCACCTGGATATCTATTAGATAATTTATTTAAATTATGACCTGCCACTTCATCGAGTGTTACGTTACACATACTAGCGAGTGAAGATAAGTACCAAAGAACATCGCCGAGTTCTTTAACCATTTCGTCTTTGTTTAACTCATGGCCATGGAATATATGTTTCTTAATGTTGTCTGCAACTTCGCCCGCTTCACCTGTTAAACCTAATGCATAATTCGTTAAAGCTTCACTCATATTTTGTTCAACGTTATGAGTTCTCAAAGCTATCTCTTGATACTTATTGAGTTCCATCTATTCCTTACTTCCCTTCTTCTTTAACTATCATATAAACTTCAGGCATCCAATCTTCTGGATACTCTATCCAATGTGCATTGATTGCATTGTAAATTTTATTGAATTTATTCGCTTTTTCGTAAACTTCATAAAGTTCCTCAATACCAGCTTTATCACCTGAATAATTATAGTAACCACACAATACTTGCTTATTCGTATATTCATAGTCATACGTTGAATCACAGGATGTCATTATTGTTCCAGCTTTAGACTTAATAACATTTATTTCTTTATCTATTACATCCTCAAAGTTTTGGCCATATGCTTTGTTAGACAAAATAAAATATTCATTGATCAGCCATTTAATCAGTTCGTCTTTGTTTCTTATGTGCTTCATTTGTTCTTCTACTGATGGCATTCCTTATACCTCCATTAGCGCAATAATAATTAGTGCTAAAACAATTACTACAAATAGTGTCGCTGCGATTAACATCGTCTATCAACTCCATTAAATACTTCGCTTAATTTCTTACCAACTCGTTTTAAATTTATCCCCAATCTTTCAATATCATTGCTTGGTACATATATAAACTCTAATCGTTCAATAGGGTGTTCTTTAACTTTGCCTCTGTACTTGTATGTTGGCTTTATAAATACTGGTTCTCGTTTCATTCAACATCTCCCCATTCCTGTGAACCACGGCTCATTATCTTTGTAGCTTTGAGTGTCTTCATAATCTAACGGTGCTTGGCTAGTCAGCATGACTTGATTACCACTTTTATCTTTATATACATCACCTTGCTTTAATCCTCGCATACTATTTGGTGCCTCCACTTCATCCTGCACACTAGCATACGTATATGATCGTTTGATGAACGCGTACAATGCTAAGAGAGTTATTGTTAGTGTGATTAGATATTTCATAACTTTAATTCCTCCCATATTTCTTTCTCTCTTTCAGTCATTGGTATTCCATACTCGTCCTTCATCAAAACGATGTCACGTTCAATATCTCGTAATACCAGTTTTTCCGTATATAAATCTGCTTTACTAGCACCTTCTCTATTCATGTAGTAGATAAGTGCATGTTTAATGATTTGTTTCTTTTTGTAGGATTTCATATGTTAGTCCTCCTTAATCTTCGACTACAATGATAGGTCGCTCAAATTTCCTATCTTTAAACTCAACTTCAATCGTTATCTCTTGTTCATCAGCAGTTTTTAAATCAACATTTTCACCGTATTGATCAACAATATAGTTTAATTCGTCTATCAACTCTTTTACTAACATCTATTCGTCCTCCCCTAGTAAGTACAGTCTTACTTGCACGTCATTTGCATATATGCGTATTTGTACAAGTAAAACCTTATACTTACGGTATTTGTTTACTTGCGTAGTATTTCTCGTACCTTATCTAAAATATCAGGGTGACTTTCGCCACCCTTTTTATTACTCGATTTCTTCTTTTGATAATTCTTCAACTTTTTCTTCTCCGCCATCAAATAATGTTTCATTTTCTGTTTGCTCTTGTTCTTCTTCACTGTCTACATCTTCTAATGTTAATTGATCTGGATTTTCTACTTCATCTTTAAATAGTTCTTGTCTAATGTACTCAACTCTTTGATATTGTTGAATTACAAACCCGTATGGTACATTATCCCCAGAGACCTTAAATTTAGTTCCAGCTTTACTTGCTGTACATACAATTGTTGCTTCATAAGCAAAAAACTCAATTGACCAAGTCACATGTTTATCAGTGGCGTTAAATTGTTTTCTTACTACTCCATCTTGTTCATTTTCTCCAAAAGTCATTTTAATTAATTCATCTGCAAATTGAATATTTCTCATCATAATTCCTCCACTTTCACTTTTATTTTTGGTACTTCTGCGTATCTTTTAGCACAATGTAATTCAACGACTAATGCATCATCAGTCCATATCTTTTCATTTGCTGCATCCATAAATGTTTTAACCAAATTATCGATGTCAGGTTTATTCTTTTTAAATGCATGTATCATTCTTTTAATTAATGATTTTGACCATGACTTGTTCATTGGAAATTCAAACAGTAAAGTTAACTTGATTGCATCATCGATATTTAGTTCTGGCATTTGTTCTTTTATAAATTGTTTGTGTTTTACGTAGTTAGTTGGCATGTATGTTTGAATAAACTTTCCAACGTTTCTAAACCTCGGCCTAGGAGATGCCATTGGTTTATCTAGATGTTTTGTGTCTTTTTTGAACAGTATCGTAAATGAATGAACCGTCATGATACTTCATTTACTTTCTGGTAATATAACAACGCATGTGCTTTATAAAACGCTAGTTCCTTTTGTATTTGATCTATATTCACTTCTGATCGTCTTGTGTCTCTTTCGCTAAGCATCGCCATTTTATTTTGATATTCTTTGTTTGCCTCACGATATTTCTTGGCTTCTGCCAAAATATTATTAGATTCCTCAACTAATTCATCTAACTGTTTCTTGTACGACTCTTTTTCTTCTTTAATCTTCTGATAATCACGTGACAGCTTTTCATACTCATTTCTCAGTTCCGTCTTTTCATCACTAATCACTTTTATTTCATCTTCAAGTAAATTAATCCGACCATGCAATTGATTCTTTTCAGATGTTAGCTTGTTTACTTTTTTATTAAGTGATTTATTTTGCTCATCTAAAATGGCTTTTTTAGAAATAGTTATTTTAGTTGAATCATCTTGTTGATTATTCACTATCTTCTCTGGTTTTATAATTTTTGTAGTTAATTCTGGATTAGCTGTATTGTTTTCATCTTCTTTAACTTCCGACCCTGCTTTTAATTTTTTAAATGCTTTATGATTTTCTGATCTAAAACTATAAACTGCTCCAGGTGTTACACCAATTTCTTCAGCAACAGCTTTAACTGATTTTAATTCTTGTAGTAATTCAAATACTTCTCCTATAGTTTTACCTTTAAGTAGTACGCCCAAATTCTTCACTCCATTCCATTATTTCTTTTTCCATTTGTTTTTTCTTTTCTTCAAATTCTGGTGCATTTATATTTACTTCGTTTTGATTATCTTGATTTTTTTGTTTTTGCTTTAATAACCATTCAGGTGTTTTCTCTTTTGATTGGTTATTATTATTCTGGCCACTTTTACTTTTAAAGTTGGCCAACTTTTGTTGTTCATATGCTCGTACATCCTTGATTGATTTAAGATTAGAGTTTAACCAATCTTTTAAAATCGCTTTAGCATATCCCCAGTTCACTTTATTTCTATCAAGCGCTAGTTTAAGTGCAGCTGTCACTATTTCGTCTGAATCATTCTCAAAGCTTTCAAGATAGTAAGTGATGTCTTGTGCAGTGTATTGATTAATAATTCCGAATCCTGAATCTTGATAAAAGTCGAAGACGTTCGACGACTTCTTATTCTCCTTATTATCATTATTTTCATTATTCTCCTTATTATCATTATTGTTTGTTTTTTTCTGTGTCTTTTCTCTGTCTTTTCTGTGTTCTTTCTCTGTCTTTTCACTGTCTTTTCTGTGTCTCTTTTCTAAATTCACATTTTGATAAACGTCATAATTGACAATGGTTACAAGCGTTTTTTTGGTGTCTTTTTTTACAACTATCATTTTGTCTTCTTCTAATAGTCTTAAAAACGAATCAACTTTAGTTAATGACCATTTCCATCTATCACCTAGTTTCCGGAGTGAAGTAATACGTTGACCTCTTTTCACAGTGATTAACTTACCGTCCATAACTGTTTTATTATCTTTATGATTAACCATTAGAAGTAAATCAATCCATGCTTCGAACTTAGAAAACTTTCTTTCTTCTTCATACAACCAATGATTCTCAATCGATCTATGCAAGCTAATCCAACCAGCCATAACTCCACACCTCACTTTCAAAACTGGTTAAATTAAAATGGCAAATCATCATCGTTTATTTCAATTGGGCCATTAGCATTTATAAATGGATTATTGCTATTAGTTTGACTAACATTTTGGTTAGTTGTTGTATTTTGGCCACGCTGAGTGCTACCTTCTTGATTTGCACTGTTAGTAGATTTCTCTTTATTCAAAAATAGAATTTGAGAATTCACTTTATTTACTTTCAATTGCGTACCATAATTAATCGTGCCATCTTGACGTTCATGATTATTATTTTGTATCTCACCTTCAACACCTATTAAATAGCCTTTCTTTGCATAGTTGTTTATAAATTCAGCAGTTTTATTAAAGGCAATACAATTAATAAAATCACTCTCATATTCATCTTCATTATTTTTAAATCTTCTTTGAACCGCAATATCAAATAGTAAGTACTTTGTGCCATTTGTTGATTCTTTTAGCTCTAAGTCTTTTGTTATTCGGCCAATAAACTTACAATCATTATTATCCATTTATAAACCTCCAATATAGACAGGTACACCACTCGCTTCTTGTACCTTCTGTTTGATTAATTGTGCATCGGAATTGGTATTACTAAGGTGTATTAGATGAATCTGTTGTAATTGAGACAGATCATTCACCTTTAATAGTTTTAATGCATATTCTAAGCTAAAATGTGATTCCATTATCCTGTTAGCCAATCCTTGATGAATAGAGCCTTTTTGCACATTATCTTGCATTTTTTCGTAGATATAATTCACTTCTAACATCAAGTGCGTTAAACTTTTAAAACTATACTTACAATACTTTGTATCTGTTAAGTACAAGACTTTATAACCTTGTGTACTTTTTAGTAAAAAGCCAACTGGTTCAGCTGCATCATGTTCTATTTCAAAAGGTAAAATTGACCATGTCCCAATTCTTGTTTCCTGTTTAGCTTTTACTGAATACAGTCTGTGACTTTGAATTTCCGTTGCTTCCTTTGTTCCCTTGGTCATGTAACAATTAATTCCGTTCTTTAAATACTGATCTGTATATTTAGCGTGATCACCATGTTCATGAGTGATGAGACAACCTGCAATGTCTCTCGTTCTGTATTGAAGAGCTTTTTGCACCTTTTCAAACTTCACTCCTGCTTCTAATAAAAGTGTGGTTCTGCCATCTGAAATACGATAGCAGTTACCACTCGAACCAGTTGCTATAACATCAATTAAAATGGTTCTTCATCCTCTGTTGGATGTTGTGCAGGTTCTTCTTTAATCTCTTCAACTTCTTCAAAATCAGTAACATCTGTTGCCTCTTTATGTGGTACTTCTTCGAATTCTAATAGTTCTTTATTCGCATTTGCTTCTTCTTCAGCATCTAAAATCTCTTTGCGTTGTCTGCTATCTCTGCTTTTAACTTCACTTGATAAAAGACTACTGTCATCAGAACTATTTAATAACTTCTTACATGCTCTATTAATTACAGTCTTTTTGGCCATTTCTTGGGGGAATCTTCTATGCGTTCCATCTTCCTTGAACTTGCCGTCATATACCATTTGAGATTGTTTCCATGCTTCTTCAATTTCTTCGAAGCTCATAATCTCTGTATAGTTTTTACTTTCATCCTCAAACACAACAGTTGCATATGCACCAATGATTTTTTTACTATCTCTGTTTCCAAATGATTGAGAATGTTCTAAATCGACGATTTTACCGTTCTTTGTTTTGTATTTAACTTCATCACCTTCAAAGATAACTTCAGCATTTATTTCTTTAGCACCAGTAACTCGTCTTGTAACTGCCATCGTACCTAGATATGAACGCTGGAACTGAACTTTATCTCCGTACATGATGAAATAACCCTGATTCTTAGCTGGATTTAGCCCTTGCACGACCATATCCATTAACGCATTGGCAATGCTGTTTGGATTAGCAAATTCTAATGCTGGTTTGTAACCGTCTTTCTTAGATCCTTTTAAATCTTGTAATGTTAACATTGCTGATTTCATTGCATTTTCGGGTGAATAATTTTTTGGAAACTTTAAATCACCCTGTGTTTCTAAACTCTTAACTCTAGCGAGGACGTTGTCTCCCATTTTTTGATTTTTTACTAATACTTCGTTTTTATTTGTCATATATATAATCTCCTTTATTGTGTATAATTAAATTAATTTATTATGAAAGGTGGAACTATTTAATGAGTAATATCCAAGAAAGATTTAGCGAACTGACTAAGAATCAACAATATATATTATCTGTTCTTTATAAGAACTATCTTGAGTGCGTTAATAATGGTAGTATTAAGATTCAATGTAACGATTTTGGTGATGCCTTAAACATTCATGCTTTATATTTTTCTCAATTTCATTTTGAAGATATAGAGAGTGACCTTAAGAAATTAAATAAAGCCAATTTCATTGAAGGAACAATAGCAGATGGAACTATCTATTTTATCCAAATATCTGATTCAACTATTTCTTATTTTGAAAATGAGTTTAAAAATAATATGAAAAATTTATTAGATAATATTTCTAAAATAGCTTCTTTTATCCCTGGTCTATAACAGGAGTAATAACTTCCCAATCGTCTGCCTTAAGGTCATCAGCTGAAGGTTGCCAATATTTAATTATTTCTTCACCAGTATTTCCGATGATAAGACATTGTAGAAAACTATCATTAGTTGGTAATACTTCGGCCTTATGACTTTGTTTCCATTCTTTTCGAGTCATAGTTACTAAATACTTAGTAGATAATATTGTTGCTTCTTGAATATTCATCTCAATTCCTCCACGTCTTTAATTAATTGAATATCTTCTTTGCTTACTTCATATAGACAATTCATTCTTGTTGCTACCAGGTATACATCGATTGCTTGATGATTATATATTTGAATGAACTCTGCTCCTTCATCGAGAATTTTCATTACTTCTTTTGATTGTGTATATCCGTATCTAAATCCAGCAATAAAGCCAGTTTCCTTACAATCGATTTTCTTTCTAATTACAATAGTCTCAGCATCTTCAATCTTTAAATCTTCCTCGTTCAGATATTCTTTCGTCTTCTTCCAACGTTTGTTAATTCGTACATAATCACCTAACTCATATTTCATTCGCTTTTCTCCATTCTTAATGTGTCGTCTTGTTTACTAACAACTAATCTAATTTGTTGTGATTTTGTTGGTAAGATATCAATTACTGATTCAGCATTGTCAATAAAGATTGGCGCGTTAATTTTGTAGTGATCACACAACGTATTAATGATGTCTAGTCCTGCATTAAGCTTTTTAGCGCTATTTAATCCCCTGTGGTACTCAATACCATTCACAGTTGTTTCACACGTTTCTTTAACTTCTCCGTCAACTTGTGTATAGAATAATTTGAATTTTACATACTTGAATTTTTGATTAATGTTATCGGTTAATTTATTGATTTTAGTAATCGTAAATTTATTTAGTTTGTAAAGTTGACCAGAATAAACTTCTTTCTCGTCCAACAATTCATCTTCTTTATCTTTTAATTCTTGAATTCGTTTTTTAACATTCTCATTCGATGCAGCAATAGACTTCAATTTATCTAGATGTTCTTTTTTAGCGTTTAGTTCATTTGACTGTGAATCTAATTCATCTAAACGATCAGCAACTTCTTTTTGAATATTCATGCGCTTTTTATTGAGTTCATCAATATCGCTTTTAATTAACTGATACTCTTTTGATTTTGTAACGTCTGTTATTTGTGATTTCAGGCTCTCGATTTTACTTTTGATACTTTTAGACTTCTCTGTAGCTTCATCTATTAGTTCTTGATGTTTATTGTTTTCTTCGTTTAGTGCATCAATGATTGGTTTAATCTTTTTACCGTCTGCCATTACTCGTTCAATTGACCCTGTAATAACTTCTAGTTCATGTGATTTTTCTTTGTTGAATTTTTTAAGTGCATTTTCTCTTGCCTCTTCCACTTTTTCTGTTGGCAACTCTTGGCCACAACATGAACAAACTTTTTCATCTACATATTCAAACTTGTGATTTTTGGCCATTTCTAAATCAGACTTTAATCTTTTATGTTCTGCTAAAAGTTCTTTTCTTCTACCTTCTTCATAATGAATCTGAGTTTGATTATTCTTAATTTTTGATTTGTAATTCAAAATAGTACTTTCTTCAGCGTTAAACTCATTCATAAGTGAATGAATTCTTGATTCAGTATTAGAAGAGTGGTCTCTTTTGATACGTTCTAATTCTGATTGTTTATCTTTAACTTGATTTCGTAATTCAATTTCAGCACTTCCATTTTGTAATTCATATCTCTTATTCACTAACGATTGAATATTCTCTTCAAGCTGCTTGTAATCAGATTCGTTCAATTCTTCTACTTCAACTATTGAGTGCGATGCTTCATTGATACGTGTTGGTATATCTTTAATTTGTTGATTAATTTGCTTAATCTTATCAGCAACTATCTTCTTCTTTGTTTCAATATCATGATCAGTAAGTAATTCTTTCAATCCCTCAAGTTCTGAATCGCTGGCAATGACATCGTCATCTGTAATGTCATCTGCAATTTGGAATAATAGTTCCCTACGCTTTTTCCAATCCAGATTATTGAAAGCTGTAGGATTTGTTATAAGTTTAAAAACTTCTTCATCTACAATCTCAGCCACTCTATTTTTGTAATCTGTAACCTTTACCTTTTCATCATTCACATATTGGTACTTTGTTCTACTTCTGGTATATTCTTTACGATTTGTTTTTTGATTTGTAGAATATTTTGGGTGTGACTCTTTCTTAAGTGTTAGTAATCCACCATCAATCTCAAATTCAGCAATAACTATAGGGATTAGTTCATATAGTTCTTCTCCATTTTCTTCTTCGGGTACAGGATTAAACGATTTAGTTGTCCCATCTAATCCTTTATCAAATAGCAACCATTGCAACGCAGTAGCTGTTGTTGTTTTACCTGTACCGTTTTGGCCAAAAATATCTGCATCTTGGCCATTAAATTCAAAAGTTTGATTTTTAAAGCCTGCAAAATTCTCCATTTCTAATTTATTTAATTTTAATTGCATTGCTTAATGTCCTCCTCCGTGTTATTCTGTACGTGTATTTTTATTTGAAATTGTGCCTTTTCCAATTGCCGTTGGATTAGGCTTTTTTAATTCCTTGATAAGTTCTAGTGTTTTAAGAACATCTTCTACTGTTAACCAACCTAAAACATCATCAGTGATTTCAGTGTCATAACATAAATAATCATCAAACAATACTGCCAGTTCATATAGCCCTTCGTGTCCTCCATATGAAGAGGAATGACACACCACACTTGCTCCATATCCATTTTCGAAAATATATATATTGAATGCCCATGTTTATGAAATTGTTAGTGTTGAAATTAGGGTGTTCTCTAAATTTTTGTTCCATTTACTCACCTCCTTAATATCTAGCCTTGATTTTAAAATAATAAGGTTTGTTACTGCCCTTTAGTATTTCAACCATTAATGCGTCTACTTCGCTTGTGTTGTCGTCAATCCAACTTAAAATTGTCTCATTCATTTCTTCAAAAAGACCTTCAGCTGTATCTTCAACATGTACTTCTGCAGCAAATACCAAATCATGATTAGTACTAAATACCTTTACTAAAATTAGGTCTTCCCCTATAACTTCATATCGATGCAAAAATTTAAAACCATAATGATATTCTGTCTTAGAGACTTGTGAACCTTCTTTAAAATATGGCATTTACATTTCCTCCTGTTCTAAAAATATTTGATCAGCCATTTCAAATCCTGCTACCGTCACTATCCAAAACAGAAACGAATGCTCAATAGGCGTTGTACTAAATGACGATATAATAAAGAACTCAACAACAATTGCTAACGTTAAAGCTGGGTACTTCATGATGTTCCATGCAATATTCATGTGTTTTCCTCTCCCATCCGAGTATGCTCCCCAAGTCTCCAATTTGTTTAAGCATCATACTCGTACATTATTTGTATACATATATCTTTTGCTTTGTCAGATGGCCACCAGGATTTTCTGTTTGTTTTTTTAATCTCAATTGCTTTCATCCGACTATCTTTCACGATGTGATTTCTAAAGAATTTCTCTCCAATGCACATTCGTTCTTTAATTTCTTCAGCATCTACTAGCCAGTCTCCTTTCGGCATAGGATCACATCCTTTTACTTATCTCATGATTATTTGAGTTTTTTCATTGATAATTTATTTCACACCTTATACTTCAATTTGTTTTCACCTAAGAACTTATTAATAAAATACTGTTGCCCTTTACCAGTCACTTTTGGTGTTTTACTAATAGATACATGACCATCTGAATGTGTGATTGATGTCTCTTTGATTTCGAATAATTCTCGTTCCATTGAGTACTGTGTTGGCATGTTATAGTCAACGCCTTTACGTTTTATTAAGAATCCATTTTGGCGTAACCATTCAAATAACCTGCGTTGTCCAATTTCTACACCATTTTGTTTAATTATCTTTGCTAATTCTCCAACTAGAATTGATGTCTTTGTTGTTGCTACTGCATCAGCAAATAATACTTTTGGCTTATCTTTTTTAATCTGTGTTTCTAATTGAAAGATTGTACTATTCGCTATCTTTAATGCTCGTTGCATAATCATTTCTGGACTGTTCCACGCTTTTTCAATTTGAATGAAATATTCTCTAAAATCAAAACCTCTTTCTGTACCTGACATCATCGCTATATGCTTAGCTACATCAAGCGTTAAAGCGTAATCTTCTAGTTGCCTAACAGCACCATTATTAACAACCGTACTTGTAAGTACACTTGTATAATCTCGGTTTTCTTTAAAATGTTTTAAATTAATATCTGCCCATGCGCTAAAACGTTTTTTGACACCTAACGCTTTGTATAACTCTCTTGCGCTTATTGCGATTTCTCCATTTTCTTTTTCTTGGATATTAAACATTTCACCAATATTGGATTTTGTTTTTAAATCTTGCATTCAATCCCCTCCTTAATTACGGTTTAACCGTTATGTTTTGGTAAAAAAATAATCTCATTATAAGTGACATTAAATACTTCCTCGATTTTCTCAATTTGAGGAACGTTTGGAAACGTCTTTGCTTTTTCCCAATTGTGCCAAACATCAGCTGAAACACCTACTCTCTCTCCTGCTTGTGCTTGGGTCAAGTCATACTTAGCCCTTAACATTTTTAAAGTGTAGGGTTCTCGTCTTAGTTGGATATCTTGCATGTTTTCACCCCGCTTTCTTTTCTAACTGCCACAACTATACTACGGTTAAAACGTAATGTCAACGGTTTTACCATACTTAATTTTTAATACTTGTATATATTACGGATAAAACGTATAATAAATTTATAGACATTATATGAAAGGATTTGATTAATATGCTAGGTAATAAAGAAGTGATGGCTAAAAATATTTCTAAATACATGAAAGAAAAAAATGTTGATAGAACTAGATTATCAAATGACTTAAAACTTAAATATACTACTGTATCAGACTGGATAAACGCTAAAACATATCCACGTATAGATAAAATTGAATTACTTGCTAATTACTTCGGTGTTACTAAAGCTGATTTAGTAGAAGAAAGTACCTATCAACAACCTACTGTCGCTGCTCACTTTGATAAATCAGATTTAACTGAAGAGGAAATGAAAGAAGTAGAACAATTCATTGAATTTGTGAAGAACAGACGCAAAGGGTGATTAAATGGGGTATGAAAAGTTATTAATGCAACAAGATATCGAAGTAATAGAAACAACTCACTTACCTTCTTTTCAAAGTGGTTTGTATTATGACGGTACAATTTATATAAAAGAAAAAATGAATTTAATAAAAAAACACGAAACTTTAGCAGAAGAAATAGGACATCATAATTTAACATACGGGGATATTACTGACCAAAAAATATTGATGAATAGAAAGTATGAGTTAAAAGCTAGAAGATATGGTTATGAATTGATCGTATCATTAGATGGTTTGATTTCTGCACATAAAGACGGTGTATACAATATATTTGAAATGAGTAATTATTTTGATGTAAGCGAAGGATATATTATAGATGTCCTAGATCATTACAAAATGAAGTTTGGTCTATCCACCTACCATAATGGCTATGTTATTAAATTTGAACCATTGCAGGTGTTTAAACATATACAATTTGAATAAAGGGGTAATGTAGAATGAAAAAATTTGAGAATCTATTTCATGAGTCAGACTATTCTCATGAAACATTGTTTTTCAATACATCTTCACTTATAAGTTTCAATAAAGATTATTTTGGAGAATGTGGGATATTTTTAACTAAAGACTATATATTGATTTTAAATAAAAAGATAAGCCGCACCATTAATTATGCTGGTATTTTTGACTTTGAAACTAAAAATACTCTTTTTGGACGCAAAGTTATTTTTAATATTCCTATAGATAATTTAACTGTTGAAATGGATTTTAATTTTGATAAAGATAGAAAACAGTTCCTTTCAAAGTTGCAAGAACTAATGGAAAATAAGGAAAATGAAATTCAAACAATAATAGAACGTGAGGAATACATACAAGAACAGCGAAAAAACATGCCTTATGAAGAACTAAAAAAATTAAAAGAGTTATACGATTTAGAAATACTAACTGAAGATGAATATAAAATTAAGCGAGAAGAAATGCTTAAAGATTATTTATAAAAATTAAGAAAACAAAGGGGCTATAACAAAATGAAAAAATTATTTGTTTTATTACTTTCATCACTCTTAGTATTAGGAGCATGTGGTCAAAATGAAGAGAATGTATCAAAGGATGACAGTAAAGAATCAAAAAAAGAAGTTAAGAAAGATGAGCCAAAGAAGAAAGAATCGGACAAAGATAAGAATAAAAAAGAAAAAGAGTCTGCTAAAAAGACTGAATCTAAAACTAAAGAACAACTAACTGAGGAAGTAACAACAAATGAACAACAGTCTACCGAAGAAGCTAACTCAACAGAACAAACAACTCAGGAACAACAACTACAAGTAAATACTTCTAACATTTCTAACGAAAGTCAGTTACAAACCGTATTAAATGGAAATTTTAGTGAAGAACAGAAAATTCAAGCATATAATAGTGCAGTTGCTAATGGTGTAATACCTCAAGGAACAGTATCAGAAGGTTCAGCTCAAGCTGCATATGAAAGTTCTAAAGGAATTCAGAATGGAGAAACTGAAAAAGACCAACTAGCAGAGAGGTATCAATCATGGGTTGATGCAGGTTTAATGACTGAAGATGAGATGCAAGAAGAATTAGCGAAATAACTAACACACCTCACACCTCGTGAGGTTTTCTTGTAAGGAGGTTATCTATGAAAGTATTAAACTACACAGTTACACACATTTACATTTTGACTAATGATGGTCATCAACTAAAGATAATAAATCCTGGCCATAAAAATAAAAAAGAAACAAATAAATGGTTAGAGATGGTTGCATCTGATTATGACAAAATGATGAAAGACGAAAATAAAAACGTCTAACTATGCTAGATCTCGAAAGGTGGTGATAACCTAAGACTTAACAACCTCCCCAAGTCTCCAAACTTAAACGGAGGTAATATCAATGAAATATATTAAGTCGAAAAAATATGAAAATGTATATAGTTATAAGACCACAAATGGTGAAAAACTTTATTGTTATAGACTCAAATATTACTTAGATGGCAAACGAAAAGAAAAACAAAAAAGCGGATTTCTAACTGAAAAAGCCGCATATAGAGAAGTTCTGTTGTTAAAAACAGATATAGAAGAACAAGATTATTCAGTTATAGAAGCTGACAAAATGACAGTTAAGCATGCTGCTGAAATGTATTTTGAATTTAAAAGTCCTAGTTGGGCAAATTCAACATTAAGAAACAACAAAAACTATATTAATAATCATATCATCCCCTTAATAGGTAAAACCTATTTATCAAGATTAACACCCTATGAAGTTCAAACTAGTCTAATCAATCCACTTCAAGAGAAAGTTAATTATAGAACAACATATAATATCTATTGTACCTTTATAGCGATTCTGGACTTCATGGTGGATAACGAAAAATTAAAACGCAATAAAATATCTGGAAAAATGCATTTCAAAGAAGAAGATGCTCAACCAATATTTTATGATCAGAACACCTTAAAAAGTATATTAAATTACGCAGATAAAATGGAACCTGTCTATAAGACTATTATATATACACTCACTTATACAGGTATGAGAATCGGTGAATTACAAGCTTTGAGATGGACTGATATTGATATCAAAAATAATACAATCAGTATTAGAGAATCTAGAAATGACCATGACAATTTTACTAAAACAAAAACGAAACGTTCAAAAAGAACAATTCACGTAGATCCTGAATTGATAAAAATGTTGAAAGAATATCAAAAATACATCGAGAATAAATCTTTTTATCGTAATGCACCTATCGATATCCATTCAACAATTTTTGTTGGTAATTATAGATTAAAGCCTATTTCTAGAACAATCATTTATCAAGCATTCAATCAGATGTCTGAGGATTTAAATATAAAAATCCATGCACATGCTTTTAGGCATTCTCATGCTACATTATTATTAAAAGGTAATCAGTCTATATTCTATGTTGCTGAACGTTTAGGCAATACACCTAAGATGATTGAGTCCACTTATGGCCATATCATTGATAGTGCCAAACGTGACGTTTCAGATGCTTTTTCAAAAATACTGTCGGAAGAAGTGTCGGAAGTCATTCCATTTAACGCTCAATCCCTTTGACAACAAGGGGTTTGGGCGAACATGCTTGACTTTGTGCACAAGTACAAATGTTCTGTATTGACTTTATGATGAATACGTGACCTTCATGTATTTTTTGTAAATATTTTAAATTCTAAATGTTGAAATGACTAAAATATTAATATATTTATCAATTAGGCTAGATTTAATATCAATTAAGACTTATAATTTATGTAACCAATTTTCTTGTTTATAGACTTTAGTTATAAATTCTACTTTTATTTTGAAGTTAATGATGTGCTTAGAGTTAAATTTCATTGATTAATTGGTCTTGTGTATGCTACAGAAGGGATGATGATTTATGAAACAATCTAACATTGAAAATTATACAACGAAAGCTAAGGAACTATTGAAACATAAAATTATAACTAAAGAAGAATATGATCAACGTATAAAAGATTATACTGACTATACGAATAGTGAAGGCAAATACGCACGCAAATAAAAAAGGACGTTCAAAATTTTGAACGTCCTCTTATATTATTCTGTATATGCATTTACCATCCAAGTTACACCAAATGGATCTTGGAATGAACCAAAGAGTGGTGACCACTCTACCTCGTTTAAAGGCATATCAATTTTACAACCCGCTTCTTCAGCTTTCTTAAACAATTCGATGACAGCTTCTCTATCCTGCTCATCGTTATAATTAAACTGAAAACATGCTTGAGCGCCTTCGTTATTGATATCTTTATTTTGCCAAGTGTCACTACATAAAAATGTCTTCCCTAATAAGTTAAAGCTCGCGTTCATTGTAAAAGATTCGGGCAATTTAAATTCATCAGGTGCATCTTTAAACATCTCATGGTTACCCGGAACTCTCATAATATCCGTTGCACCTAATTTTTCTTCGTAGAACTTTAATGCTTCAATACTATTTTTAAAATTAAAATAAGTATTAACTTCCACTTTACAACGCCTCCTCAATCTTTTTATATCATATTGAGTATAACGTCTATAGTGCAATATTACAAATTATTGTATATTAAAATGCTTCAATATCTAGAGAGCTTTTACCGTTTAATTTCATATTTGAAAAGCGGTTATTTTCATATAAGAAATGAGCTACTGACCCTATCATAGCAGCATTATCTGTACATAAATTTAATGGTGGAATACTAAGATCTATTCCTAATTTATTTGATTCTTGTTCTAGTGCATGACGTAACCCTTTATTCGCAGCTACTCCACCAGCCACAATTAAATGTTGAACATCATAGTCTTTAACTGCAGCCATTGTTTTGCCGACAAGTACTTCAACAACACTATTTTGGAAACTAGTCGCAACATCTTCTTTTATGATTTCTTCATTTTTTTGCTTTTTATTATGCAATGTATTAATAACTGCGCTTTTCAAACCACTGAAACTGAAATCATAGCTGTCTTTTTCTAACCAAACTCTAGGAAAATTCAAAGTATCTTGACCGATTTGAGCAAGTCTATCAACTTCAGGACCTCCTGGATATGGTAAACCTATTGTTCTAGCAACTTTGTCATATGCCTCACCGACTGCATCATCACGCGTTTCACCTATAACTTCAAAATCTAAATGATCTTTCATGTAAATCAGTTCTGTATGTCCACCAGAAACGATTAATGCAATTAAAGGAAATTCTAATGGTTTAACGAGATGATTAGCATAAATATGCCCTGCAATATGATGAACTGGAATAAGTGGCTTTTGATGACTAAATGCTAAAGCTTTAGCACTTGCAACACCGACAAGTAAAGCACCAATTAATCCTGGACCTTCTGTTACGGCTATTGCATCAATGTCATCCATTTGCATATTTGCATTTTTTAAAGCTTCATCAATCACTGTTGTCATCACTTCAACATGTTGACGACTCGCTACTTCTGGTACTACACCGCCAAATTTTTTATGTGTCATCATTTGTGTAACAACTTCATTACTGATAATTTCATTGCCGTTTTTTATGACACTTGCTGCTGTTTCATCACAGCTTGTTTCTATACTTAATATAATTGATTCAGACATTTTTTAGACTCACCCACATCACTTTAGCATCCTCTCCATCGCCATAATAATTTTTCCTAACGCCACCATACGTAAAGCCAGCTTTCTCATAAACATGTCTCGCCGCTTCATTATCCACTCTTACTTCTAAGCTCATCGTTGTACAAGTTGCACTTGCAAAAGTCATCGCATATTCTAATAACATTTGTCCTATTCCATTACCTCTATATTGCTCGGCAACAGATATTGTCGTAATTTGTGCTTGATCAATAACTAACCACAATCCACAATATGCAATGATTTCTTCACCTATAGATACAACAAAATAATGCGCAAATTCATTTTTCTCTAACTCATGATAGAATGCGTCAATAGACCATGAACTTTGTGTAAAACTATGATTTTCTATTTCGTATACTTGAGGGACATCTTCAATTGACATTTTTCTAATTTCTAATGCTTCGTTTGATTGTTTTTCCAATTTTGTTCCGCCTCTGATAATTTTAGATATCTTGGTTTTAGTTCATGAACATTTAACACCGGTTGTTCCTTAATTTTATACATTATTGAAGCATCAGGTAATTTTGAAAGACTTCTACCTTCTAACTTATCTTGTAACTTTAATACATCGTGACCAATAAATATATACGGATGATTTTGTGATTTTAAAAATTGATTCAATGCTTCAATAGAAATATAACTATCTTCTTTGATTGTTTCTAATTTATCATCTTTATATTGATAAACACCAGCAAATACATGGTCTCTTCTAGCATCAAATAATGGTACAATAAGATCATTTTCGTTGTTATATGTTGCTGCTAATGCCTTTAAAGATGAAACTTCATATAAAGGAATATCCAAAGTATATGCCATCGTCTTTGCTGTTGTAATACCAATTCTTAACCCCGTATACGAACCAGGTCCATTAGCAACGACTATATCTGACAATGTTTGAGGTGTTAATTGCGCTTCATCCATTAATGATTCAATAACGGGCATTAATTGTAATGAATGATTCTTCTTTATATTGGACTGATAATTGATTAATACATTTCCCTCTTTAACAAGTGCTACTGCTAAAGGTTGATCAGAAGTATCAATTAGTAATGTTGTCATCATTTAGCACTTCCTTTATCTGTTTATAATGTTCACCTTTAGAAATAATTTCAAACACCCTTTTATCGGCGTCAATATACTTAATGTTGATTTCTAAACGCTCTTTAGGTAAATATTCTTGAATGAATTCACTCCATTCAATAATCGTAACACCATTATCATTAAAGTATTCATCAAACCCTAAATCTTCGTCACTATCTTCTAATCTATAACAATCCATATGATGAAAAGGCAATCTCCCTTTGTAGGATTTTATTATATTAAAGGTAGGTGAATTAATGTTTCTTTTAACGCCTAAAGCCTTTCCGAAATATTGGCTAAAAGTGGTTTTACCCGCTCCTAAATCTCCATTCAACAAAATAATATCATTTTCAGTTACAACTTGAGCTAATTTTTCAGCAATTTGCTGCGTTTTTT
The DNA here is from genome assembly GCF_022386995.1 of Mammaliicoccus sp. N-M50. Taxonomy (NCBI): domain Bacteria; kingdom Bacillati; phylum Bacillota; class Bacilli; order Caryophanales; family Staphylococcaceae; genus Mammaliicoccus; species Mammaliicoccus sp. N-M50. Next base: position 171,731 of record NZ_JAJNJA010000007.1, read on the forward strand.
CTAATGAGTCAACTTGAATAATCACTAATTTGGCACCTACCTTTTCTTTACTTAAACTAACTGAACTATTATAACAAATATTTATTTAATTGGGTAATGAATGGTTCATTTATCAGTAAAGCGCTTTCATTATCTAAATTTTTAGAAAAATCTAAATATTCTGTTGACATGTATTCTGATATGCGTTAAATTTAGTACATAAATTTTTTAACTATTCAAAAATCTTAACTAAAAATATGGTTCACATTTGAGAAGAAAGGACGAGTTGTAATGAATTTCACAATGACGGCAAATAAACCGACAATCGAATACAGCATATTAGTGATTTTATTACGCTCAGAAGGACTCGAACAACAGTAAGCTTCAATTTACTGTATGGTTTAAGTCCTATTTCTACTTGAATGGGACTCGAAGCAACGTCCCATATTTATTGGGACGTTGCTTTTTTATTTTTCTAGAGGAGTGTAATTATGAGAAGTGACATGATCAAAAAAGGTGATCACCAAGCACCTGCAAGAAGCCTATTACATGCAACAGGACAAATCAAGAGCCCAACGGATATGAATAAACCATTTATTGCGATTTGCAATTCTTACATTGATATTGTCCCAGGACATGTTCATTTAAGGGAATTGGCAGATATCGCAAAAGAAGCGATTAGAGAAGCAGGTGGTATTCCATTTGAATTCAATACAATCGGTGTTGACGATGGTATAGCAATGGGTCACATCGGGATGCGCTACTCATTACCAAGTAGAGAAGTTATTGCTGACGCAGCTGAAACTGTTATTAACGCACACTGGTTTGACGGCGTATTCTACATGCCAAACTGTGACAAGATTACACCAGGAATGTTATTAGCATCTGTTAGAACAAACGTACCTGCAATCTTCTGTTCAGGTGGACCAATGAAAGCTGGTCTATCTGCAACTGGTAAAGCATTAACTTTATCTTCGATGTTTGAAGCAGTTGGATCATTCAAAGGTGGTTCAATGACGAAAGAAGAATTCTTAGATATGGAAAAGAACGCATGCCCTACTTGTGGTTCATGTGCAGGCATGTTTACAGCAAATTCAATGAACTGCTTAATGGAAGTATTAGGATTAGCATTACCTTATAACGGAACAGCTATTGCTGTAGGAGAAGAAAGAAGAGAATTAATTAGAGAAGCAGCCTTTAAACTAATGGACTTAGTTAAAAAAGACATTAAACCTAAAGACATCATTACTAAAGATGCAATTGATGACGCATTTGCTTTAGATATGGCAATGGGTGGTTCTACAAATACAGTCCTTCATACTTTAGCTTTAGCAAATGAAGCTGGTATCGATTATGACTTAAATAGAGTAAATGAAATAGCTAAACGTACACCTTACCTATCTAAAATTGCACCAAGTTCTTCATACTCAATGCATGATGTACATGAAGCAGGCGGTGTACCAGCTATCATCGGTGAATTACTCAAACTCGATAATGTTTTACATCCTGACCGTATTACAGTCACAGGCAAAACATTAAGAGAAAATAACGAACATCGTGAAATTAAAAATACAGAAGTTATCCATACAAGAGATAATCCATTCTCTGAAACTGGTGGCTTATCAATGTTATTTGGAAATATCGCGCCAGATGGTGCTGCTATTAAAGTTGGTGGTGTTGATCCATCAATCAAGAAATTTGTTGGTAAAGCGATTTGCTTTAGTTCACATGATGAAGCGGTTGAAGCAATTGATAACCACACTGTTAGAGAAGGTCACGTTGTTGTCATTCGTTATGAGGGCCCTAAAGGTGGACCTGGAATGCCGGAAATGTTAGCACCTACTTCATCTATCGTCGGTAGAGGTTTAGGTAAAGATGTTGCATTAATTACAGATGGTCGATTCTCAGGTGCAACAAGAGGTATCGCTGTCGGACATATTTCACCAGAAGCTGCCGCGGGTGGACCTATCGGACTCATCCAAGACGGTGATGAAATCATCATCGATTTAACGAATCGTACATTAGATGTAAATGTTTCTGAAGCAGAATTACATGCTAGAAAACAAAACATTGAACCATTTAAAGCTAAAGTTAAGACTGGTTATCTTGCAAGATACACTGCCCTTGTAACAAGTGCAAATACAGGAGGCATCTTGAAAGTACCGGACGAACTAATTTAAGGAGTGATTTGCATGGCACTAACTACTAAATCATACAAAGAACCAGATGAAGCAACTAAAGAAAAGACAATAACTTACACAGGGGCAGAATTACTTGTCCAATCATTTATTGATCAAGAAGTCGATTACATCTTTGGATATCCTGGCGGTGCTGTCTTACCTTTATATGATGCCTTTTATGAAGGTAAAGTGCCTCATATTCTTACGAGACACGAGCAAGGTGCAGTTCACGCAGCTGAAGGATATGCAAGAGTTACAGGTAAACCTGGTGTTGTAGTCGTTACTAGCGGACCTGGCGCAACTAATACAATTACTGGAATAGCTGATGCTATGAGTGACTCAATTCCACTAGTTGTACTTACAGGACAAGTTCACAGACCAGGTATTGGTAAAGATGCTTTCCAAGAAGCGGATTTACTCTCTATGACAACACCTATTACAAAGCATAATTATCAAATTACAGATGTAAAAGATATTCCAAAGATTATTGATGAAGCATTTCATATTGCTTCAACTGGTCGTAAAGGTCCAGTTGTAATCGATTTTCCTAAAGATATCGGTGTTTTAGAAACAGTTGAAGTTTCTCCAAGAGAGCTTAATTTACCTGGATATCATATTAACTTAACGCCAGAAGATAAAGAGATTGAACAAGTTATCCAAATGATTCGTTTAGCAAAGAAGCCAATTATACTTGCTGGTGCTGGTGTTAACCATGCTGAAGCTTCAAAGGAACTTACAGCATTTGCTAATAAATACAAAATTCCTGTTGTAAACACTTTGCTAGGATTAGGTTCTATCCCCTACTCTGACCCATTATTCTTAGGTATGGGCGGTATGCATGGATCATATGCAAGTAACATGGCATTAACAGAATGTGATTTGTTAATTAACTTTGGTAGCCGATTTGATGATCGTCTAGCAAGTAACCCAGATGAATTCGCAAAAGACGCTAAAGTTATTCATGTAGATATCGATCCATGTGAAATTAACAAAATCATTCCTACAGATTTAGGTATTATTGCCGATGCAAAACAAACATTAGAAGCACTATTAGAATATGATGCTCATGAGCTTATCCATCATGAATGGTATGAACATTGTTTATCTAATAAAGCAACATATCCATTTAGATATGACAAACCAACTGATGACTTTATTAAGCCACAACAAGCAATTGAGTATATCGGAAAGATTACAAACGGAGATGCCCTTGTTGCAACTGACGTAGGTCAACATCAAATGTGGGTTGCACAATATTATCCATTTAAAACACATGGTCAAATTATTACAAGCGGTGGTTTAGGAACAATGGGCTTTGGTATCCCAGCTGCTATGGGTGCCAAGTTTGCACATCCTGACAAGACAGTTGTTGCCTTTGTTGGTGACGGTGGATTCCAAATGACTAACCAAGAAATGGCCATTTTAAATGAATTTGATAATGACATCAAAATCGTATTAATCAACAATGGTGCTTTAGGTATGGTTAAACAATGGCAAGATAAATTTTATAGCCAACGTTTTTCTCATTCAGTATTTGCTGGGCAGCCTGACTTTATGAAGCTTTCTGAAAGCTATGGCGTTAAAGGTTTCATGATCGATTCAAATGATAAATTAGAATCTACGCTTGATGAAGCATTCGCTCATAAAGGCCCAGCCTTAATCGAAATTAGAATTTCCCCTTCTGAACCAGTACTTCCAATGGTTCCAAGTGGACAACCAAACTACAAAATGGAGGGCGTTGAATAATGAAAAGAACAATTAAGACTCAAGTACTCGATAGAGCGGGTACACTCAACCGACTTACAAGTATTTTTGTAAGGAGACAATACAACATTGTTTCTCTTTCTGCAACGCCTACTGAAACAGAGGGCATTACAAATATTACATTTATTGTGGATGTTTCAGATGAAAGTAGTACAGAAACAATTATTAAGCAGTTAGAAAAGCAAGTAAATGTAATATCTGCCCTAGATATTACAGATAACAACCTATTTAATAGAGAACTTATTTTAATCAAGTTAGGACATCCTGACGATTATCAAACGTTCGAAAAAATCATTAAGCCTTATGAAGGTCAATTAACCATTTTAAAAGATTTAGAAGATTATATTTATATTCAAGCAATTGGAACCCATCAAACAATAGAAAATCTATTGGATGATTTAAAAATATATCCTGTGACACAAGTGTCACGAACAGGTTCTGCAGGATTACTATAATACAAAATAAAACAAATTAATGGAGGCATTTATTATGACTAAAGTATTTTATGACAACACGGTAACAGAGGACGCATTACAAGGTAAGAAAATCGCAGTAGTTGGATATGGTTCACAAGGACATGCACATGCTCAGAACTTAAAAGACAACGGATATGATGTTGTTATTGGTATTCGTCCAGGTAAATCATTTGATCAAGCTAAAGAAGATGGTTTTGAAGTATATCCAGTAGATGAAGCTGTTAAACAATCTGACGTTGTAATGATTCTATTACCAGATGAAATTCAAGGACAAGTTTATAAAGAAGAAATTGAACCTAACTTAGATGAAGGAAATGCTTTAGTATTTGCTCATGGATTTAATATTCACTTTAAAGTTATTCAACCACCAGCAAACGTAGATGTATTCTTAGTTGCACCAAAAGGACCAGGTCACCTAGTTAGACGTACATTTACTGAAGGAAGTGCTGTACCTGCACTATACGCTGTATATCAAGATGCTACAGGCAAAGCAACCCAATTAGCATTAAGCTATGCAAAAGGTATCGGTGCTACTAGAGCTGGTGTTATCGGTACAAGCTTTGAAGAAGAAACTGAAACTGATTTATTCGGTGAACAAGCAGTACTTTGTGGTGGTGTAACGAAACTTATCCAATCTGGTTTCGAAACATTAGTTGAAGCTGGTTATCAACCAGAAATTGCTTACTTCGAAGTATTACATGAAATGAAATTAATCGTTGATTTAATGTATGAAGGCGGAATGGAAAACATGCGTTATTCTATTTCAAACACTGCAGAATTTGGAGATTATGTATCTGGTGAACGTGTTATCACACCTGATGTTAAAGAAAATATGAAAGAAGTACTTAAAGATATTCAAACAGGCGCTTTCAGTGATCGCTTCATTAAAGATAACGAAAATGGCTTTGAAGAATTCCTAAGAATGCGTAAAGAACAACAAGGACATCAAATCGAATCAGTTGGTAGAGAATTACGTGACATGATGCCATTCGTTAAAGCTAAAAGTATTCAAACTAAATAAAAGTACTAGAATTTAAGGAGAGGATTATTATGTCAGACCATATTCAAATATTCGATACAACACTAAGAGATGGAGAACAAACACCAGGCGTCAGTTTTTCATTTGATGAACGCCTCAAAATTGCTAAACAACTAGAAAAATGGGGAGTCGATGTAATAGAAGCTGGCTTCCCCGCTTCTAGTGAAGGTAGTTTTAAATCAGTAGAAAGTATTGCTAAAGCATTAACAACAACTGCAGTTTGCGGATTAGCTAGATGTAAAAAGTCAGATATCGATGCTGTACATGAATCAACAAAAGAAGCACAACATAGACAAATTCATGTTTTCTTAGCAACTAGCCCTATCCACTTGGAATATAAATTGAAAATGACTGAAGAACAAGTATTAGCATCTATTACTGAAAATGTAACTTATGCAAAAACATTATTTGAAAAAGTTCAATTTTCACCTGAAGATGCTACAAGAACATCTTTACCATTTTTAATTAAAGCAGTGCAAACAGCAGTTGATGCTGGTGCAGATATTATCAATATTCCAGATACGGTTGGTTATTCTTATCCTACAGAATATGGTCAAATCTTTAAGACACTTATTGAAACAATTAAAAGTGATCATGAAGTGATATATAGTTCTCATTGTCATGATGATTTAGGTCTTGCTGTAGCAAATGCCCTATCTGCTTTTGAAAATGGTGCACGAAGAGTTGAAGGTGCAATTAATGGTATCGGTGAACGTGCTGGTAATACTGCTCTTGAAGAAATTGCACTTGCACTACACGTTAGACAAGATCATTACAACCTATCTACTAATATCAATCTAGCTGAAACTAAAAACACAAGCGACATGGTAAGTAGATATTCAGGTCTTCGAGTCCCAAGAAACAAAGCAATCGTTGGTCAAAATGCCTTCAGTCATGAATCTGGTATTCATCAAGACGGTATTTTGAAAAATCCTGAAACTTATGAAATTATGACACCTCAACTTGTCGGTGTTGTTAAAAACTCTTTACCACTTGGTAAACTATCTGGTAAACATGCGTTTAGTGAAAAGTTAATTGAACTTGGATACAATCTCTCACCAGATGAACAAGTGGAAGTATTTAAACAATTTAAATCAGTCGCAGATAAGAAAAAACAAGTAACTGATCGAGATATACACGCTATCCTTCAAGGTAGTGAACATGAAGAAAATGCATACTATAAAGTAAATGCACTTCAACTTCAATTTGTATCAAATGGCTTACAAAGCGCTGTTGTCGTTATTGAAGATAAAGAAGGAAATACTTATAAAGACTCATCTATTGGTTCAGGTTCAATTACATCAATTTATAATGCAATTGATAGAATTTTTGATTACACACCTGAATTACAACAATATCGAATTGAATCTATTACAGAAGGTACGGATGCTCAAGCTGAAGTACACGTTCAAGTAGAATTCGAAGATGAAGTATATACAGGTATCGGTATTGACTACGATATTCTATATGCTTCTTGTAAGGCATATGTTGAAGCACATGCTAAACACAGTGAGAACAAATTGAAAGAAGGCGTAAAGTCATGACATACAAAATCACTGCCCTACCCGGTGATGGAATCGGTCCAGAAATTTTAGAAGGTAGTATTGAAATACTAGAATTATTATCAAAGAAATTTAATTTTGATTATGAAATAGATACTAAAGATTTTGGAGGTATCGCCATCGATAAACATGGCGAGCCTTTACCTCCAGAAACTTTAACTGCTTGTCAAAACAGTGATGCAATATTATTAGGAGCCGTTGGTGGTCCTAAATGGACTGATCCAAAAAATAGACCAGAACACGGCCTATTAGGTATTAGAAAAGCATTAAATTTATTTGCTAACATTAGACCAACTATTGTTACTGAATCAACTGCACATTTATCACCATTAAAAGAAGAACTCGTAAAAGGTACTGATTTTATCATTGTACGTGAATTAACGGGTGGTTTGTATTTTGGAGAACCAAAATATTTTGATGATGAAAAAGCAATTGACACACTTGCATATACTAAAGAAGAAATTACAAGAATCGCACACGTTGCATTTCAATTAGCTACTAAACGAAATAAAATCGTTACATCAGTAGATAAAGAAAATGTACTAAGCTCTTCAAAACTTTGGAGACAAACATTAGAACAAGTTTCTAAAGAATATCCAGATGTCACACTAAATCATCTTTTAGTAGACGCATGTAGCATGCATTTAATTACAAATCCTAAACAGTTTGATGTTATTGTAACTGAAAATTTATTTGGGGATATTCTAAGTGATGAAGCTTCAGTTATCCCAGGATCACTTGGCCTTTCACCTTCTGCAAGTTTTGGTGAGAATGGACCAAGTTTATATGAACCAATACATGGTTCTGCACCTGATATAGCTGGTCAAAATAAAGCAAACCCAAGTGGAATGTTACTATCATTAGCAATGTGTATTAGAGAAAGTTTACATCAACCTGAATGCGCTCAGTATTTAGAAGATATCGTATTTAGCACAATCAAGAAAGGTATTGCAACTAAAGATTTAGGTGGAAATAACAGTACATCTGAAGTCTTCGAAGCAATCAAAAATAATATTTAGAAGGAGGAAAACGACATGTCTCAAACATTATTTGATAAAGTATGGAATCGACATATAATAGCTGGTAAAGAAGGTGAACCCCAATTATTATACATCGACTTACACCTTATTCATGAAGTTACATCTCCTCAAGCATTCGAAGGCTTAAGATTACAAAATAGGAAAGTAAGACGTCCCGATCGAACGTTTGGAACATTGGATCATAATGTACCTACAGTTGATATATTCAATATTAGAGATGAAATTGCTAATAAACAAATTAGTGCTTTGCAAAAAAACTGTGAAGCATTTGGTGTAAAGTTATTTGATATGGGTTCAGATGAACAAGGTATCGTGCATATGGTTGGCCCAGAAACAGGTTTAACACAACCAGGTAAAACTATCGTATGTGGTGATTCACATACTGCAACGCATGGTGCATTTGGAGCTATTGCTTTTGGTATAGGTACAAGTGAAGTAGAACATGTTTTTGCAACTCAAACACTATGGCAAACTAAACCAAAGAACTTGAAAATTCAAGTTGATGGTACATTGCCAACTGGTGTTTATGCTAAAGATATTATCCTATACTTAATCAATCAATACGGAGTTGATTTTGGTACTGGTTACGCTTTAGAATTCGCTGGTGAAGCTATTTCTAATATGACAATGGATGAGCGAATGACAATTTGTAATATGGCTATCGAAGCTGGTGCTAAATATGGCATGATGAAGCCAGATGAAACAACTTTTGAATATGTAAGAGGACGTAAATATCAACCAGAGAACTTTGAAGCAGCTATTGAAGATTGGAAAACTTTGTATTCAGATGAAGATGCTACTTACGATAAAGTAATTACTGTAGACGTAAGTGATCTTGAACCACAAGTCACTTGGGGTACAAGTCCTGAAATGGGTGTTAGTTTTAATACACCATTCCCAGAAATTAAAGATTTAAATGATGAAAGAGCCTATAATTACATGGGCCTTCAACCAGGTCAAACTGCTAGAGATATTCCTCTAGGTTATGTTTTCCTTGGTTCTTGTACAAATGCAAGACTTTCAGATCTTATTGAAGCAAGTAAAATTGTAGATGGTCATAAAGTCCATCAAGATATTACAGCAATAGTCGTTCCTGGCTCTAGAAGTGTTAAACTTCAAGCAGAAGCACTTGGTCTAGATAAAATTTTCAAAGAAGCAGGATTTGATTGGCGTGAACCTGGATGTTCAATGTGTCTAGGAATGAACCCTGACCAAGTTCCTAACGGTGTTCACTGTGCTTCAACAAGTAATCGTAACTTTGAAGGTCGTCAAGGTAAAGGCGCAAGAACGCATCTCGTATCTCCTGCAATGGCAGCAGCAGCAGCTATTAACGGAAGATTTGTAGATACTAGAAAGGTGGTCATTTAAATGGAACCAATTAATATTTTTAATGGTAAAACAGTTCCCCTACTCAATGATAATATTGATACGGATCAAATCATTCCAAAAGCTTTTTTGAAAAGAATTTCTAAAACTGGTTTTGGCCCCTTCTTATTCGACGAATGGCGTTATTTAGAAGATGGTTCTGATAATCCAGATTTCAACTTAAATAAACCAGAATACAAAGGTGCAAGCATACTTATTTCAGGTGATAATTTTGGTTGTGGCTCATCAAGAGAACACGCAGCTTGGGCATTAAAAGACTTTGGATTCTTAATCATTATAGCAGGTAGTTTTAGTGATATATTTTATATGAACTGTACTAAAAATGGTATGTTACCGATTGTAATTGAAAATAAAGAAGACAGAGAAGCAATAGCACAACATAGTGAAATAACGATTGATTTACCTAACCAACAAATTATCACACCTGAAGCAAAATATCATTTTGATATAGATGCGACATGGAAGAATAAATTGGTTAACGGTTTAGATGATATTGCTATTACATTAACTTATGAAGAACAGATCAACCAATATGAAAAAATGCACAACTAATTGGGAGTGGTAGAATGACCTTAAAAACACGTTTAAGTGCTGAAGATATAGAAGAAGCATTTTTAAAATTAAAAGATACAGTTAAACAAACACCATTAGAAAAAGATATGTATTTATCACAGAAGTTTGACTGTAATGTATATTTAAAAAGAGAAGATTTGCAATGGGTACGTTCCTTTAAATTAAGAGGTGCGTACTATGCAATTAATCAGTTAACAGACGAAGAACGAGCAAATGGCGTTAGTTGTGCGAGCGCAGGTAATCATGCACAAGGTATCGCATTCACGGCTAAACAACTCGAAATCAAAGCTGTTATATTTATGCCAGTAACAACACCAGCTCAAAAAATTAATCAAGTTAAATTTTTCGGTGGTGAATTTGTACAAATAGAATTAATTGGCGATACTTTTGATGATTGCTTAAAACATGCGTTAGATTATACTGAACAATTTGGATTAAGCTTTATTGATCCATTCGATAATATTAATACAATTGCTGGTCAAGGTACGATTGCTAAAGAAATAGTAGATTATGCAGAAGAAGAAAACATCAAATTTGATTATTGCTTCGCTGCAATCGGTGGCGGTGGCTTAATTTCAGGAGTAGGCACTTATCTTAAAGATACAATGCCTACTACTCAAGTCATTGGTGTAGAACCACTTGGAGCAAGTAGTATGGCGCAATCTGTTAAAGCTAATAAAATTGTTACATTAACGGATATCGATAAATTTGTAGATGGCGCTTCAGTAGGAAAAGTTGGACAATTAACATTCGAAATTTCAAAAAATGTTGTTGATGACTTTGTGGCTGTAGATGAAGGTGAAGTATGCAGTACAATCCTAGATATGTACTCTAAACAAGCTATTATTGCAGAACCAGCTGGCGCATTAAGCGTCACTGCACTTAATCATTATAAAAATGATATTAAAGGTAAAAATGTTATTTGTATTGTCAGTGGTGGTAACAATGATATTAACCGAATGAAAGAAATTGAGGAACGCTCACTTTTATTTGAAGATATGAAACATTACTTTATTGTTAACTTCCCACAAAGACCAGGTGCATTAAGAGAGTTTGTTAACGAAGTACTTGGACCAAATGATGATATTACAAAATTTGAATACTTAAAAAAATCGAGCCAAAATACAGGTTCTGTTATTATAGGCATTCAACTTAAAGATCATAATGATTTAGACCAACTTTATAAGAACGTTAGCGAATTTGATCCTAAATACATCTATATTAATAAGAATAAAATGCTTTATTCATTACTAATATAAGTACGTAACCAAATAAAAACATCTCATTTCTCTGTTTATTACAGAAAGAAATGAGATGTTTTTTTAGTTATAAATCGTATTCTATATGCTTAGTTATTATATACTGTATACATGCCCTTTATCTTCTACTTTATTTCAACTAAATTTAAACATAAAAAAAGAGACCTAACAGGTCTCGAGTGCGGCTCATCGCATCCATTTATAAACATTTGCCCGGCAACGTCCTACTCTCGCGGAACGTAAGCCCAACTACCATCGGCGCTAAAGAGCTTAACTTCTGTGTTCGGCATGGGAACAGGTGTGACCTCTT